>NZ_JBIVLV010000002.1:0-752870 GCF_044752725.1 Streptomyces sp. NPDC088707
CGGATGTGGAAGCCCAGTAATGGGTGGAGCTGACCGGTACTAATAGGCCGAGGGCTTGTCCTCAGTTGCTCGCGTCCACTGTGTTAGTTCTGAAGTAACGACCGTGTTGTCATCCGGTTGGTTAACTTCATAGAGTTTCGGTGGTCATAGCGTTAGGGAAACGCCCGGTTACATTCCGAACCCGGAAGCTAAGCCTTTCAGCGCCGATGGTACTGCAGGGGGGACCCTGTGGGAGAGTAGGACGCCGCCGAACAATCTTTAGCCTCAACCCCCGGACCATGTCCGGGGGTTGAGGCATTTTTGCGTTCTGGGCCCGGCCCGGCGCCCCCTGTGCGTCGGGGCGTTGTGGCTGCGGGTAAGGTCAGGGGGCATCGTCCGTACGTTCCCAGCAGGAGGCCCCCGGGTGGAGGTCCAGGAGACCCGTGTTCAGACCGACCGGGTCCTCACCATCCCCAACATTCTCAGCATGGCGCGTCTTGCCGGCGTGCCGCTGTTTCTGTGGTTGATTCTCCGTCCGGAGTTCGGTGGCCCCAACAGTGACGGCTGGGCGCTTCTCGTCCTGATGGTCAGTGGTGTCAGCGACTATCTCGACGGCAAACTGGCCCGGCGCTGGAACCAGATCAGCAACCTCGGTCGGTTGCTCGATCCCGCGGCCGACCGGCTGTACATCCTGTCCACGCTCGTGGGTCTCACCTGGCGCGAGATCCTGCCGTGGTGGCTGACCGCCGCCCTCCTGGCGCGCGAGGCCATGCTCCTGGTGATGGTGGCAATCCTCCGCAGGCACGGTTACCCGCCGCCGCAGGTGAACTTCCTCGGCAAAGCTGCGACTTTCAACTTGATGTACGCGTTCCCGTTGCTGCTTCTCAGTGACGGAACGGGCTGGCTTTCGTCACTCGCTGAAGTTTTCGGGTGGGCCTTCGCCGGATGGGGTACAACTCTGTATTGGTGGGCAGGGATCCTCTACGTGGTCCAGGTCCGTCGACTCGTGAAGACGGATACCGCGGCCGATTGAGCCCGTCCGTCCTGTGCCGAGCAGCGTCGCCGGCAACAACGAGGACGCCCCAGGGCCCCTGAGCGGACAGGTGAAGTCGGCAGGACCGTCGTCTCTTCAAGGAGGACGCTTCCGACATGAAGGCCGTTGTGATGGCCGGTGGCGAAGGAACACGCCTTCGCCCTATGACCTCGAGCATGCCCAAGCCTCTACTGCCGGTGGTGAACCGGCCGATCATGGAGCATGTCCTACGACTGCTCAAGAGGCACGGTCTCAACGAGACCGTCGTGACCGTGCAGTTCCTTGCCTCTCTCGTCAGGAACTACTTCGGTGACGGCGAGGAACTCGGAATGGAGCTCACGTATGCCAACGAGGAGAAGCCACTCGGTACAGCGGGCAGTGTGAAGAACGCCGAGGAGGCGTTGAAGGACGACACCTTCCTCGTCATCTCGGGGGACGCCCTCACCGATTTCGATCTTTCCGATCTCATCGCCTTTCACAAGGAGAAGGGCGGCCTCGTCACGGTCTGTCTCACCCGCGTGCCGAATCCACTGGAATTCGGCATCACGATCGTCGACGAAGAGGGCAAGGTCGAGCGCTTCCTGGAGAAACCCACCTGGGGCCAGGTCTTCTCCGACACCGTGAACACGGGCATCTACGTGATGGAGCCCGAAGTCTTCGACTACGTCCAGGCAGACGCCTCCGTGGACTGGTCGGGTGATGTCTTTCCTCAGTTGATGAAGGAAGGCAAGCCGATCTACGGCTACGTCGCCGAGGGCTACTGGGAGGACGTGGGCACCCACGAGAGTTATGTGAAGGCCCAGGCGGACGTCCTCGAGGGCAAGGTCCAGGTCGACATCGACGGCTTCGAGATCTCGCCGGGCGTGTGGGTCGCCGAAGGCGCCGAGGTCCACCCCGACGCCGTGCTGCGGGGACCGCTCTTCGTCGGTGACTACGCCAAGGTCGAGGCCGGCGCCGAGATCCGCGAGCACACCGTCGTCGGCTCGAACGTCGTCGTGAAGAGCGGTGCCTTCCTCCACAAGGCCGTCGTCCACGACAACGTCTACATCGGGCAGCAGAGCAATCTGCGCGGCTGTGTGATCGGGAAGAACACCGACATCATGCGGGCCGCCCGGATCGAGGACGGAGCCGTCATCGGGGACGAGTGCCTGATCGGTGAGGAATCGATCGTGCAGGGCAACGTCCGGGTCTACCCGTTCAAGACGATCGAGGCCGGCGCGTTCGTCAACACCTCGGTCATCTGGGAGTCCCGTGGGCAGGCCCACCTCTTCGGGGCCCGAGGGGTCTCCGGCATCCTCAACGTGGAGATCACCCCGGAACTGGCCGTCCGTCTGGCGGGGGCGTACGCCACGACCCTGAAGAAGGGCGCGACCGTCACCACGGCCCGTGACCACTCCCGGGGCGCGCGGGCGCTGAAACGGGCGGTGATCTCAGCGCTGCAGGCCAGCGCCATCGACGTACGGGACCTGGAGAACGTACCGCTTCCGGTGGCACGGCAGCAGACCGCGCGGGGAAGCGCCGGCGGCATCATGGTGCGGACCTCGCCCGGAGTGCCCGACTCCGTGGACATCATGTTCTTCGACGAACGTGGTGCCGACCTGTCACAGGGCGGTCAGCGCAAACTCGACCGGGTGTTCGCGCGGCAGGAGTACCGCCGTGCGTTCCCCGGAGAGATCGGTGACCTCTCCTTCCCGGCGAGCGTCTTCGACTCGTACACCGGGTCCCTGCTGCGGAACGTCGACACCTCCGGGATCGCGGAGGCCGGGCTGAAGGTCGTCGTGGACGCGTCCAACGGCAGCGCCGGGCTCGTACTGCCCAGCCTCCTCGGACGGCTCCAGGTCGACTCGCTGACGATCAACCCCGGGCTCGACGAGTCCCGACCCACCGAGTCGGTCGAGAGCCGGCGGGCCGGGCTCGTACGCCTCGGGGAGATCGTGGCATCCGCGCGGGCCGCGTTCGGGGTGCGGTTCGACCCCGTCGGTGAGCGGCTCTCGCTCGTGGACGAGCGGGGGCGGATCATCGAGGACGACCGGGCGCTCCTGGTCATGCTGGACCTGGTGGCGGCCGAGCGGCGCTCGGGACGGGTCGCGCTGCCGGTGACGACCACACGGATCGCCGAGCAGGTCGCCGCGTACCACGGCACGCAGGTGGAGTGGACGACGACCTCGCCGGACGACCTCACAAGGGTCGGGCGCGAGGAGTCGACGATCTTCGGCGGCGACGGGCGCGGCGGGTTCATCGTGCCCGAGTTCAGCAGCGTCTTCGACGGGGCCGCCGCCTTCGTGCGGCTCATCGGTCTCGTCGCGCGGACCCAGCTCACGCTGAGCCAGATCGACGCGCGGATTCCGCGGGCGCACGTCCTCAAGAGGGACATCGCGACACCGTGGGCCGTGAAGGGGCTCGTGATGCGCCGGGTTGTGGAGGCGGCGGGCAGCCGCTCCGTGGACACCACCGACGGAGTGCGGGTGGTCGAGGCCGACGGGCGGTGGGTGATGGTGCTGCCCGACCCCGCCGAGGCCGTCACCCATCTGTGGGCCGAAGGACCCGACGACGCCTCCGCCCAGGCCCTGCTCGACGAATGGGCCGCAGTGGTCGACAGCGCAGGTAGCTGAGCGGATCGGGCCGGTCGGCGGGGCGCACCCTTCCGGGTGCCTCCCCGCCGGCTGGAGGGGCCATTCGGCGGTAGGCCGTGCGACGTGCGACGATGTGCGGCATGTCGCAGCAGCCCCCCGTTCGGAGCACCGGATCACCGCCGCCGCGCCCGGACGCGTCCATGTCGCTGCTGAACAACGTGATAGACCACGCGCTCGACGACGGTTACGCGGAGGCGACCGCCCGACGCGCCGCCGAGGGCGGTGGGCTGCCCCGTAGCCTGCGGGCCAAGCTGGGTGTCGCCGCGGGCCTGGTGCTCGCCGCCGCCGTGGTGACCGTGGGCGCGGCCGAGGCACGGATCTCCGCGCCCGTCGTCGCCAAGGAACGGCAGGAGCTGATCGACCGGATCGAGGCGGAGACGTCCTCGGCCGAAGAGCTGGAGCAGGACGTCGAGCGGATCCGCTCCGAGGTCGGCGAACGCCAGCGGCAGGCACTCCAGCAGCACGGCGGCGACCAGGCCGAGCTCGTGGGGCTGCTCTCCGGCGCGACGCCCGTGCACGGCCCCGGCGTGAAGCTCGTCGTCAACGACGCCAAGAACACCGACACCGGTGGAGGCGGGCCGCGCGAGAGCAGCGGCTTCTCCGACACGGGCCGGGTGCGCGACCGGGACATGCAGCGCGTCGTCAACGGGCTCTGGGAGTCCGGCGCCGAGGCCGTCGCCATCAACGGTCAGCGGCTCACCTCGCTGTCCGCGATCCGGGCCGCGGGCGACGCCATACTGGTCGACAACAAGCCGCTGGTGCCGCCGTACACCGTCCTCGCGATCGGGGACGGACAGCGGCTGAGCACCGCGTTCCAGGACAGCGCCGACGGGCAGTACCTGCACGCGCTGGTGGAGAACTTCGGGATCAGGAGCGGGATCACGGCGGAGGGCGACGTAAGCCTGCCCGCCGCGCCCAGCCTGACCGTACGTACCGCAGAGCCGAGGGGGGCCGGGGCGGCGACGCCGTCCGGTCGGGCCACGGCCGACACAGGGAAGGGCACATCGTGATCGCCGTACTGGGCCTGATCGTCGGAGTCGTGGTCGGACTGTTGGTCCGCCCCGAGGTTCCGGCGGTGGTCGAGCCCTATCTTCCGATCGCCGTGGTCGCCGCCCTCGACGCGGTCTTCGGCGGCCTCAGGGCCATGCTCGACGGGATCTTCGTCGACAAGGTCTTCGTGGTCTCGTTCCTCTCCAACGTGGTCGTGGCCGCCCTGATCGTCTTCCTCGGCGACAAGCTGGGTGTGGGCGCGCAGCTGTCGACCGGTGTGGTCGTCGTGCTGGGCATCCGGATCTTCTCCAACGCGGCCGCCATCCGGCGCCATGTCTTCCGGGCGTGAGGCCGATGAGCGAGAACCCGCAGAACCCTGAGAACGCCGGGAACCCCCAGAACTCGGAGGGTGCCGAGAACGCCGAGAGCACGGGGAGTTCCGTGAACTCCGGCGGCGAGCGGGAGCCCGGGAGCCTCCGGAAGCCGCAGAGCCCCGCCAGGCCCGAGAGCGTGGGCGAGCCCGCGCGTGGCGGAGCGGCGGGAGAGCACGAGGCGCCCTCGGACTCCGTCCACGACACGACCGCGGACCACGACGTCCGCGTACCCGTGCCGCCGGCGGCCCCCGCGGCCGAGCCGAGCGGGCGGCGGCGGCTCGCCTCGGCCGTGTGGCCGCCCCGGGTGACCCGGGCCCAGCTCGTCGTCGCGCTGCTGCTGTTCGTCCTCGGTCTCGGCCTGGCCATCCAGGTCTCCTCGACCAGCGACAACAGCGCCCTGCGCGGGGCGCGTCAGGAGGACCTGGTCCGGATCCTCGACGAGCTCGACGACCGTACGCAGCGCCTGGAGGACGAGAAGGCCCGCCTGGAGAAGCAGCGCACCGAGCTGGAGTCCAGCTCGGACCAGGCCGAGGAGGCCCGCAAGCAGACCCAGGAGAAGGAGCAGCAGCTCGGGATCCTGGCCGGCACCGTCGCGGCCGAGGGTCCCGGCATCACGCTGACCGTCGGCGACCCGACCGGGGCCGTCGAGTCGGACATGCTGCTCGACGCCATCCAGGAGCTGCGCGCCGCCGGCGCCGAGGCGATCCAGGTCAACGGTGTCCGGGTGGTCGCGGACAGTTATTTCACCGGTGGCGGTGATGACATGCGGATCGATGGAACGAAGGTGACCGCTCCGTACGTCTTCAAGGTCATCGGCAAGCCGGAGGATCTCGAGCCCGCGCTCAACATCCCCGGCGGTGTCGTGCAGACCCTGGAGAAGGAGCAGGCCACAGCCACGGTGGAGCGGTCGGCGAAGATCATCGTCGATGCCTTGCGACCCGCGAAGCGGCCTGACTACGCTCAGTCGTCCTCGCAGTGAGAGGGAGACAAGGGGTCCCGCGACAAGGGCAAGACGTTGCGGGGGGTCGGCGCACCACATCGGTGGTGCGTGGTGGAAACTGTCCGGAGGATACGGACGTTGTGAAGGTGTCCGGGTCGGCAGGTGTGATGGATCTCGGTTCGTCCTGCCCCACGGGCGGGTCTGTTTCGGTCAAGGGGAATCGCCCGTGAGTTTTTTTGCGAAGTTGTTCGGCAAGAGCGGACGCGAGGACGGCGGTAACGCCAAGCACCGCGCGTCGCGCCACGCCCAGAGCGAGGAGCAGGGCGGCGAACGCCCGCTCTTCCGCGATGAGGTCGGCGGTCAGGGCGGTGACGTTCCAGGCGCGTACGGCGCGTCGTCTGTTGACCCCGCCGGGGCCGCCCGCATAGGTTTCGGAGAACCATCAGCCTCAGGTACGGGTGGAGGGTTCACCCCCGATCCGTACGCGACACAGACCTCGGCGGGGCAGCCGCGGCAGGAGGATGCGTCCATGCCGGTGTGTACGAGGTGCGGTCACCGCAACGCGGCCGACAGCCGCTTCTGCTCCCACTGCGGTACGCCGCTGCGGGGCGGAGTCGCACCCGAGCGGGCTTCCGAGACGACGTCCACGATCTCCATCTCGGGCCTTGAGGCCTACGACGCGGAGGTCACCGGCCAGACCCAGCTGCCCTCGCTCTCTCCCGAGGCGCTGGCGGCCGTCGAGGCACTGCCGTCCGGTTCCGCGCTTCTCGTGGTGCGTCGTGGACCGAACTCCGGCAGCCGCTTCCTGCTCGACGGCGAGCTGACCACGGCCGGCCGTCACCCGCAGAGCGACATCTTCCTGGACGACTTCACGGTCTCCCGGCGCCATGTCGAGTTCCGGCGGGCCCAGGACGGCAGCTTCACCGTCGCCGACGTCGGCAGCCTCAACGGCACGTACGTCAACCGCGAGCCGATCGACTCGGTCGTTCTGTCCAACGGCGACGAGGTGCAGATCGGTAAGTACCGCCTGGTCTTCTACTCGAGCCAGCGGGGCATGTAGCGCCTCGGAGAAGCCTTCAGGGAAGGTCCATGCTGCGAACACCGACGGGCGGTGCCGGTTCCGGCACCGCCACCGCGGGCGACCGGCTGGTCAGCATCGGCACGGTGCTGAACCAGTTGCGTGACGAATTTCCCGAAGTGACCATCTCCAAGATCCGGTTCCTGGAGGCCGAGGGGCTCGTGGAGCCCCGGCGTACGGCCTCCGGGTACCGGAAGTTCAGCCCGCAGGATGTCGAGCGGCTCGCTCAGATCCTGCGGATGCAGCGGGACCACTACCTTCCGCTGAAGGTCATCCGTGAGCACCTGGACGCCCTCGCCAGGGGAGAGCAGATCAAGCTCCCGGCCCCCGGGCGTCGACGGGACCTGCTCGAAGGGGCCTGGGAGCAGGACGCCGAGCCTCCCACCGCCGCGCGGATCGGGCGGGCCGAGCTGCTGGCCGCGGCCGAGGTCACCGAGGCGGAGCTCCTCGAGTGGGAGTCGTACGGTCTGATCTCCGAGACGGACGGCGGCGGGTACGACCCCGAGACCGTGACCGTCGCGCGGCTCGTCGCGGATCTGGGGCGCTTCGGACTCGAACCCCGGCACCTGAGGGCCGTCAAGGCCGCCGCGGACCGCGAGGCCGGACTGATCGAGCAGGTCGTCGCGCCGCTGCGCCGGCATCGCAACCCGCAGACCAGAGCCCATGCGGAGGCCACCGCGCAGGAGCTCGCCGCGCAGTCGGTGCGGTTGCACGCCGCACTCGTTCAGACCGCGCTCGGGATTCGGCTGCAATGAGCTCGTGAGGGGCGTTCGGGACCGGCTCGCGCCCGGTTCCTGCCGGGTTCGTACCCGCGTTCCTATCGGATTCGTGCCCGGTTCGCGCCGGGTTCGAGGCGTCTCGGGGGCGGGCTTGGGAGGGCCCGACTATCCAAACCGGCCGCGCACGTCCTAGGGTTGCTGTGTGAACGAGCTCGACGTTGTGGGTGTCCGGGTGGAAATGCCCTCCAACCAGCCGATCGTGCTCCTGCGTGAAGTGGGAGGCGATCGGTACCTCCCCATCTGGATCGGACCGGGTGAGGCGACCGCGATCGCCTTCGCCCAGCAGGGGATGGCCCCTCCGCGGCCGCTGACGCACGACCTGTTCAAGGACGTGCTGGAGGCCGTGGGACAGGAGCTCACCGAAGTCCGCATCACGGATCTGCGTGACGGGGTCTTCTACGCCGAGCTGGTCTTCGCCAGCGGCGTCGAGGTGAGCGCGCGGCCTTCGGACGCGATAGCCCTGGCCCTCCGGACCGGAACGCCGATCTACGGCAGTGACGGTGTGCTGGACGACGCCGGCATCGCGATTCCGGACGAGCAGGAGGACGAGGTGGAGAAGTTCCGCGAGTTCCTCGACCAGATCTCACCGGAGGATTTCGGGACCAACAGTCAGTGAGCCGAAGCGGCGCGGCCGAAGGCCGTTCGCGGGGTGCTGTCAGAGCATTCGAGTAGCCTTTCCCCGGCGAGAGAGACGCGAAACCACTCTCAGGGTGATTATCACTCGGCGTGCCGAGTGTGGCGATCGTTGACGCACCCCGAGTGACTGCCTACCTTCGTGTGGGCAGGTCAAGGACGGAGGGTCGGCGTGATGAGCAGCGCGGACGGTACGGCAGGGAGCTCGCTCGGACGCGTGTCCGGAGAGAGCGGTCCGTATCCGCTTCACGGCAGTGTGGGCGACTTCGGTACGGGATCGGGCACGGACGCCGGTGCGGGGGGTGGCGCAGCCGCGGGACCCGGGGGCGCTTCCGGTGCCGGTTCCGGCGTGGCGGGCGAGACGGTGGGCTATCGCGGTCCCACGGCCTGCGCGGCGGCCGGGATCACCTATCGCCAACTGGACTACTGGGCGCGTACGGGGCTCGTGGAGCCGAGCGTGCGGCCCGCGTACGGGTCGGGGACCCAGCGGCTCTACAGCTTCCGCGACGTCGTCGTGCTGAAGATCGTCAAGCGCTTCCTCGACACCGGGGTCGCCCTCCAGAACATCCGGGCCGCGGTGCAGCACCTGCGCGCGCGGGGCTTCCGCGACCTGGAGCGGATGACGCTCATGAGCGACGGGGCCACGGTGTACGAGTGCTCCTCGCCGGACGAGGTCGTCGATCTGCTCCAGGGCGGGCAGGGCGTCTTCGGCATCGCGGTCGGCGTGGTGTGGCGGGACGTCGAGGCGGCGCTCTCGCAGCTGCACGGGGAGCGGGTCGACACGGGCGAGACGCTCGTGGGGCACAACCCTGGGGACGAGCTGGCGCGGAGGCGGCGGGACCGGGCGGTCTGAGGGCGGGACCGGGTGGCCTGAGGGGTGGGGCCGGGTGGTCTGAGGGCGGCTCCGGCTCCGGCTGAGGGGTTGCCGCCTTGGTGGCGCTTTGGTGTCGCGTCGTCGCCGGCAGGCTTGCGTCGTGCGGCCCGTTGTCAGTGGTGTGAGGCAGCATCGGACGTGTGAGAGCCGCGCCCACCATCCTCCATCTCGACATGGATGCCTTCTTCGCCGCCGCCGAGCAGGCGTCGAAGCCCAGCCTGCGCGGAAAGCCCGTGGTCGTCGGAGGCCTCGGGCCACGGGGTGTGGTCGCCACCGCCTCGTACGAGGCGCGCCGCTTCGGAGTCCACTCGGCCATGCCCATGGGCCAGGCGCGGCGGCTCGCGCCGAACGCGGCCTATCTCGTGCCCCGCTTCTCGTTCTACCGCTCGATCAGCGAGCAGGTCATGGAGCTGCTCGGACGGCTCTCCCCGCTCGTGGAGCCGCTCAGCCTCGACGAGGCCTTCGTGGATCTCGAGGCGGGGGGCGTGGCCGACGACAGCGCGAGCGCGCGTGCGGCCGGTGAGCGGCTGCGGGTCGACATCCTGGCGACGACGGGGCTCACGGGGTCCGTGGGGCTCGCCGGATCCAAGATGATCGCGAAGATCGCCTCCGAGGAGGCGAAGCCCGACGGCCTCGTGCTGATCGAACCGGGGACGGAGCGGGAGCTTCTCGCGCCGCGTTCGGTCCGGATCCTGCCCGGCGTCGGGCCGGCGACCGGGGAGCACCTCCGGCGGGCCGGGATGACCACCGTGTCCGACCTCGCGGAAGCGGGCGAGGACGAGCTCGTACGGCTCCTGGGACGGGCGCACGGGGCCTCGCTGTACCTGATGGCCCAGGGGTACGACGATCGGCCCGTGGTGGCCGAGCGGGACGCCAAATCGGTCTCGGTCGAGGACACGTTCGACGTCGACCTGCACGACCGGGTCCGGATCAGGTCCGAGGTCGAGCGACTCGCGGAGCGGTGTGTGGCGAGGCTGCGGGCCTCCGGGCACTCCGGGCGGACGATCGTCCTGAAGGTGCGGCGCTTCGACTTCTCGACGCTCACGCGCTCCGAGACGCTCCGGGGACCGACGGACGATCCCGGGGTGGTACGGGAGGCGGCGGGGCGGCTGCTCGAGGCGGTGGACACGACCGGGGGCGTGCGGTTGCTGGGGGTCGGCGTGAGCGGGCTCGCGGACTATACGCAGGAGGATCTGTTCGCTCAGGCGGAGGCGGCGGAGGCGGCGGAGGCGGCGGCGGAGGGGGCTGCGGCGTCGGTTGCCGCGTCGGCTTCGGCTTCGGGTTCCCCTTCGGTCGACGGGGCGGGGGGTGATGTGGCTGCGGCCGTGACCGGAGTGTCGGCTGTGTCGGCTGTGGCCCCTGTTGAGCCTGAGGCTGAGCCCGTGGAGCGGCGCTGGGCGCCCGGGCATGACGTGCGGCATGCCGTGTACGGCGCGGGGTGGGTGCAGGGGAGTGGGGTCGGGCGCGTGACGGTGCGGTTCGAGGAGCCGGGGTCGGAGCCGGGGCGGGTGCGGACCTTTGCGGTGGACGACCCGGAGCTGGAGCCGGGGGAGGCGTTGCCGCTGGTGGGGCGGGGGTGAGGGGCGGGTCCCGTGGTGCCGGTGGCCGGTGGCGGTGACCGCGGGTGGGCTGGGGCGGGCTTGGGGGCGGGCTTGGGGCGTGTGCGGCCTGCGGCCGGGCGTGGGTTCCCGCCCGTACCACCCGTGCGAGCGGTGGCGGAGGTGCGGGTGCTCCCACCGACCGCGCGTGCTGCTGGGCGGGCGGAGGTGCCGGTTTCCCGTGGGGTGGGAGCGCCGTCGTCGGCTGCGGCTGAGTCGAGGGCGGCCACGATGCGACGGGCGGCCCCGGCCGGCCGCAGGCGGGCGGCCGGGGCCGCCCGCCTGCGGCCGGACCGATGGACTTCCCCGACCCCTGTCCGGTGGTGGACCCGTCGGGTCGGCCGAAGGGCTCTCGCCTCGGCGGGCCGCCCTCCTGACACGCCGCGGCCGGCGGCCCCCTGCCCGGTGGGCTACTGGCCTGCCAGGTGGCCGAAGTCTGTGTCCGGGGTGTCCGTGGGGGGCGGAGGGAGCGCCAGGCTGTAGTGGCGGTAGAGCTGGAGCTCCTGTTCCGGGGAGAGGTGGCGGCCCACGCCGAAGTCGGGGGCGTCCTTGATCAGGGCGCGCTCGTACGGGATGTGGAGTCCGTTGTCGATGAGTTCGCTCGGCTCCAGGGGGACGAAGGCGTCCCGGCTGAACAGACCCGTGCGGACCGCTGCCCACTCCGGGATGCCGGTCGCGTCGTCCAGGTACACCTCGTCCACGGTTCCGATCTTGTGTCCGTTCCGGTCGTACGCCTTGCGGCCGATCAGGCTGCGCGGATCGATATCGGTCTGCACGGTCCCTCCAACTGGTCGCAACTGCTCTACACCCCTACGAAAGTGCACAACTGGGATGTCGGCCACTTGAGCGATGGAAGCCGCAACCGCGCTGGTAGGCTGGCTGTGGCTGTCGACCCCGTGCGGGAGAGTCCCCCGGAGAAACCTTCCGGTGGGCGCCGAAGGAGCAAATCCTCCCCGGAATCTCTCAGGCCCCTGTACCGCGCGGACGAGGTCACTCTGGAAAGCAGAGCGGTGTCCGACGGCATGCGCTCTCACCGACGGTGAAAGCCGGCGTGCCCTGAGGCGTGCCGGTGAAACTCTCAGGTTGAGATGACAGAGGGGGAGGCCGTCCGGGTACCCGCGCCGTGGTGCCCCTCGCAGGTCGTGACGACCAGGAGGCCTCCGTACATGACCGCCAACCGCATTCCGCTCTCCGAACTCGAACAGGGCATCCCGTTCGAGCAGCGGCACATCGGGCCCGACGCCGAGGCGCGCGCCAAGATGCTCGCCCAGGTCGGTTACGGCTCCCTCGACGAGCTCACGGCCGCCGCGGTGCCGGACGTCATCAAGAACACCGAGGCGCTGGGCCTGCCGGCCGCGCGCACGGAGGCCGAGGTGCTCGCCGAGCTGCGCACGCTCGCCGACCGCAACCAGGTCCTCGCGCCCATGATCGGTCTCGGCTACTACGGGACCTTCACGCCGCCGGTGATCCTCCGGAACGTGATGGAGAACCCCGCCTGGTACACGGCGTACACCCCGTACCAGCCGGAGATCTCTCAGGGGCGCCTCGAGGCCCTGCTGAACTTCCAGACCGTCGTCGCCGACCTGACCGGGCTGCCCACCTCCGGTGCCTCGCTGCTCGACGAGGGCACCGCCGCCGCCGAGGCCATGGCGCTCTCCCGGCGCGTCGGCAAGGTCAAGAACGGTGTCTTCCTCATCGACGCCGACGCCCTGCCGCAGACGATCGCCGTCATCGAGACCCGCGCCGAGCCCACCGGCGTCGAGGTCGTCGTCGCCGACCTGAGCGCGGGGATCCCCGCCGAGGTCGCCGAGCGCGGTGTCTTCGGTGTGCTCATCCAGTACCCCGGCGCCTCCGGTGCCGTGCGGGACATCAAGCCGCTGATCGACGCCGCGCACGAGCTCGGTGCGATCGTCACCGTCGCCGCCGACCTGCTCGCGCTCACCCTGCTCACCTCGCCCGGTGAGCTCGGGGCCGACATCGCCGTCGGCACGACGCAGCGCTTCGGCGTCCCGATGGGCTTCGGCGGTCCCCACGCCGGTTACATGGCCGTCCAGGACAAGCACGCCCGTTCGCTGCCCGGCCGTCTCGTGGGTGTCTCCGTCGACGCCGACGGGAACCGCGCGTACCGCCTGGCCCTGCAGACCCGCGAGCAGCACATCCGCCGCGAGAAGGCCACCAGCAACATCTGTACCGCTCAGGTGCTGCTCGCCGTCATGGCCGGCATGTACGCCGTCTACCACGGTCCCGAGGGCCTCCAGGGCATCGCGCGCCGCACCCACCGGTACGCCGCGATCCTGGCCGCCGGCCTCACCGCCGGGGGCGTGGAACTCACCCAGGGCGCCTTCTTCGACACCCTCACCGCCCGGGTTCCCGGCAAGGCCGACGAGGTCGTCGCCGCCGCCCGTGAGGCCGGTGTGAACCTCTACCGCCTCGACGCGGACCACGTGTCCATGTCGTGCGACGAGACCACCGGGCGCGCCCAGCTGGCCGCCGTGTGGGGTGCCTTCGGCGTGACCGCCGACGTCGAGGCCCTGGACGCCACCACCGAGGACACGCTGCCCGCCGGGCTGCTGCGCTCCGACGCGTACATGACCCACCCGGTCTTCCACGCGCACCGCTCCGAGACCTCGATGCTGCGCTACCTGCGCAAGCTCGCCGACCGCGACTACGCGCTCGACCGCGGCATGATCCCGCTCGGCTCCTGCACGATGAAGCTGAACGCGACGACCGAGATGGAGTCGGTGACCTGGCCCGAGTTCGGTCAGATGCACCCCTTCGCCCCGGTCGAGCAGGCGCAGGGCTACCTCACGCTCATCACCGAGCTCGAGGAGCGTCTCGCCGAGGTCACCGGCTACGACAAGGTGTCGATCCAGCCGAACGCCGGTTCTCAGGGCGAGCTGGCCGGCCTTCTCGCCGTCCGCGCCTACCACCGCGCCAACGGTGACGAGCAGCGCACCGTCTGCCTCATCCCGTCCTCCGCGCACGGCACCAACGCCGCCTCCGCGGTGATGGCCGGCATGAAGGTCGTCGTCGTCAAGACCGCCGACGACGGCGAGGTCGACGTCGCGGACCTGCGCGCCAAGATCGAGCAGTACCGCGACGAGCTGTCCGTGCTGATGATCACCTACCCGTCGACGCACGGCGTCTTCGAGGAGCACGTCGCCGACATCTGCGCCGAGGTCCACGAGGCCGGCGGCCAGGTGTACGTCGACGGCGCCAACCTGAACGCGCTCGTCGGTCTCGCCAAGCCGGGGCACTTCGGTGGCGACGTCTCGCACCTGAACCTGCACAAGACCTTCTGCATCCCGCACGGCGGCGGCGGCCCGGGTGTCGGCCCGGTCGGTGTGCGCGCGCACCTCGCCCCGTACCTGCCGAACCACCCGCTCCAGCCCGCCGCGGGCCCGGAGACCGGCGTCGGCCCGATCTCGGCCGCCCCGTGGGGCTCTGCGGGCATCCTGCCGATCTCGTGGTCGTACGTGCGCCTCATGGGCGGCGAGGGCCTCAAGCGCGCCACGCAGGTCGCCGTCCTCGCGGCGAACTACATCGCCAAGCGCCTCGAGCCGCACTTCCCGGTGCTCTACACCGGCCCGGCCGGTCTGGTCGCCCACGAGTGCATCGTGGACCTCCGCCCGCTGTCCAAGGCGACGGGCGTCACGGTCGACGACATCGCCAAGCGCCTGATCGACTACGGCTTCCACGCGCCGACGATGTCGTTCCCGGTGGCCGGCACGCTGATGATCGAGCCGACCGAGTCCGAGGACCTGACCGAGCTCGACCGCTTCTGCGACACCATGATCGCGATCCGCGCCGAGATCGAGAAGGTCTCCTCGGGCCAGTGGCCCGCCGACGACAACCCGCTGCGCAACGCCCCGCACACCGCGGCCGCGCTGGGCGGCGAGTGGAACCACGCGTACACGCGGGACGAGGCCGTCTTCCCGGCCGGTGTCTCGGCCGCCGACAAGTACTGGCCGCCGGTGCGCCGCATCGACGGTGCCTTCGGCGACCGGAACCTGGTCTGCTCCTGCCCGCCGCTGGACGAGTACGACAACTGAGCATGACGTCGGCCGCGCACGACGGCCGAGCGTGCATACGAGGGCCGGTTCGGAGAACGTCTCCGGGCCGGCCCTCGGCGTTGCGCGTGCCGTCAGGCGGCGGTCGTCACCTGGCCCGCCGACCACGGCCGGTGCGGGGCGATGATCTGCCCGTCCGGCAGCAGTTCGCCGGTGTCCTCGAAGAGCAGGACACCGTTGCACAGCAGGCTCCAGCCCTGCTCCGGGTGGTGTGCCATCAGTCGGGCCGCCTCACGGTCGGCGGAGTCGGCGGTGGGACAGGCAGGCTGGTGCTGGCACATGGGTGGGTTCTTTCGCTGCGTCGTAGTGGATGTCCTGCGGCTCTTCGCGCTCATCGCCGCCCCCGTCGGTCGGTTCGGTTCCGGTCCCAGTCTTGCCCCATGGACGGTCTTCCGCAGGGATTTCGCGGCAGCTCGTCCTTTCCTGGGAAGACGCATCACCCGCAGGGGCGGTTCAGGTCAACTGCACCGTCTCTTTGGGTGGTTCGGAGTGGTCCCAGTGGGCTAGTCCGTCCGGGAGGGGTGTTCGGACGACGCGTTCGGGCCGGGTCGTCGGACAGCAGTGCGCCCCGTGACTCCGGCGGGTCACGGGGCGGACGCTCGTGCGGTGGATCAGGCGGGCGCCGCCGAGCCCAGGAGGGGCGGCGGCGCGAGACGCGTACTCAGCACGGGCAGGAGGTCGGCGACCTGGTACGGGCGGTGGGCCGCGATCCCCGGCGGGGCGGGCGCCAGCGGCACCAGCAGATCCGCCGCGGCCGGGGTGGTGGTGGCACCGTCCGCCTCCGGCTCGGCGTGCAGCCAGAGGGTCAGCATGTACAGCTCCGGTACGGAGAGCAGTCGCGGCTGGTACGGGCCGGGCAGCGCCTCGGCCTGGAGCAGCGCCCGCTCCGTGGCGGTGACGTACGGCCCTTCGAAGAAGTGCGAGAAGGACCAGCCGTCGGGGGTCAGCATGGTGTCCGCCGCGGCGATGGCCCGGCCCCCGTTCCTGATCAGGAAGCGCCAGCCGGCGAGGCGGGTGCGGGGGGCCTGCCCGGGTGTCCGGGCCACGCCGAGGACGTGGACGGGCAGGGGGAGTTCGGGGCTCAGTGGTCCCTGCGCGGCCCGCAGGGCGGGAGTTCGCGCCTCGCGGACGGCGGTCGGTGAGCCGAGGGCCGCGAGGACACTGCGGAGGGCCGGCGCAGGGGCCGGGGAGGGTCGGAGCATGGTGGGTCGCCTCTCACTCAGGAGACACGGTGATGCGTGGGCAGGTACGACGGCGCTGTCGGCGGCGGGGCCAGAGGAGGGCCATGAGGCCATGACCGGGCGCCAACACTCTGCCTCGTCCGCGGAGTTTATACGACACGTGTTCACGGAGTGTTTCCGCTAGACGCCGCCGATATTCCTGGCAAGGCGTCATCAGGCCGTAAATCGGGGGTCGCGGAAGCGGAATCCGAGGGTGGTGGCGCTCCCACCTGCGTATTCCTCGCGGCGCCGGACGGCTGAATTCATTCCCCCGGTTACGGGACAATAGGACATTGGTATATGTCGAATGTTCCATGCCGTCGGGATGTGACCGTGGGGCACAGCATCAAGCCTATCCTCCGACGGCCCTCCTCCGCAGGCGTTGTGGATCAGCGGGGTGGGCATCATCGTCCGTGACGCGCGGCCGTCCTGGCGGCCGCCCACTCGCGGAGGGACGCTTCGATGGGGGAGAAGGTCGTGGCCGACGGGTTCGGCCCGTCCGACCGGCAGCAGTACCGGAGAAAGCTCCAGCAGTGCCTCGCGGGGCTCGCGAGGCTTCTGGCGGAGAAGAGGTTCGACCGTCCCCGAAATCTCATGGGCGTGGAGATCGAACTCAATCTGGCCGGTGCCGACGGACTGCCCCGCATGCTGAACGGGCCGGTTCTCGAAAAGATCGCCAGCTCCGATTTCCAGACGGAACTCGGAATGTTCAACCTGGAAGTGAACATCGCGCCCCACCAGCTCGACGGGCGCGTATTCGACCGGCTCGCGGAGGAGATCGGCACCGGAATCGGATACGCCGACCGCAAGGCCGCGGAACTCGACGCGGGCGTCGTCATGATCGGCATACTGCCGACTCTCACCCAGGACGACCTGGTTCCCGAGAACCTCTCCTCCGCGGACCGCTACACGCTCCTCAACGACCAGATCCTCGCCGCCAGGGGCGAGGACTTCATGCTCGACATCCACGGGGTGGAGAGGCTCCTCTGCACCTCGGAGTCGATCGTTCCGGAGGCGGCCTGCACCTCGGTGCAGCTCCACCTCCAGGTCACGCCGGCCCGCTTCGCCGCCGTGTGGAACGCGGCGCAGGCGGTGTCGGGCGTCCAGATCGCGCTCGGCGCCAACGCCCCCTTCGTCTTCGGCCGCGAACTGTGGCGCGAGTCCCGGCCCCCGCTCTTCACCCAGGCCACCGACACCCGGCCGCCCGAACTCCAGGCCCAGGGCGTCCGGCCGCGCACCTGGTTCGGGGAGCGGTGGGTGGACTCGGTCTACGACCTCTTCGAGGAGAACCTGCGCTACTTCCCCGCGCTGCTGCCGATCTGCGACGAGGAGGACCCGCTGCTCGTCCTCGACCAGGGCGGGGTGCCGCGCCTCCAGGAACTCGTCCTGCACAACGGCACGGTCTACCGCTGGAACCGGCCGGTGTACGGCTGGGTCGACGGCGTCCCGCATCTGCGCGTCGAGAACCGGGTCCTGCCGGCCGGGCCGACCGTCACCGACGTCATCGCCAACGCGGCCTTCTACTACGGGCTCGTCCGTTCCCTCGCCGACGACCCCCGGCCCGTCTGGAGGCGGATGGCGTTCGAGGACGCGGAGGCCAATTTCGACACGGCCTGCCGGCACGGCATCGATGCGGAGCTCCGCTGGCCGCGTTCCGGCCGGGCCGGCGGCATCGCGACCGTCCCCGCGGTACGGCTCGTCCTGGACGAACTGCTGCCGCTCGCGGCGGCCGGGCTCGACGCCTGGCACATCGAACCCGCGGACCGGGACTTCTACCTCGGGGTGATCGAGCAGCGCTGTCTGCGGAAGGTGAACGGCGCCTCCTGGCAGGCCGACACCTTCCACAAGGCGCTGGAGGCGGGCCTCGACCGCGAGGCGGCCCTGGCGGCGACCACCCGCCGCTACCGGAGCCTCATGCACGCGGGGGAGCCGGTGCACACCTGGCCGGTCGGGATCGACTGAGCGCGGCTCCCGGGGTCGCGGGCGGGGGCGGGGGCCGATCATGGCACAGTGATCGGGATGCCGCCGGAACGGCGTCCGTCCGCGACCGGGAAGTGGAGACAGGTGTGGTGTCGGACCAACGAGTGAGTGACGCTTCCCTGCCCCCCGACGGGCTGTCGCGCCGGGTCCTGCGCAACGAGACGCTCATCGTCCTCGCGCTCTCGCTCGGGGCGAGCGCCCTGTCGTCCCTCATCAGCTTCATCGGCTCGCTCACCAAGTCAGGGGCGCTGAAGGAGCAGGCGGCCACGCTCAACGGCTCGTACGCCCCGGGGCGGCCCTGGCTCGACCTGTCCTGGCAGCTCTTCGGCATCGCCTCGGCCCTCGTGCCGGTCCTGCTCGTCGCCCATCTGCTGCTGCGCGAGGGCTCGGGGCTGAAGGCCATCGGCTTCGACCGGACCCGGCCCTGGCCCGACCTCGGGCGCGGGACCCTGGTCGCGGCGGGCATCGGCAGCGCGGGGCTCGCCTTCTACCTGGCGGCGCGGGCGACGGGCTTCAACCTCACCGTGGTGCCCGAGTCGCTGCCCGAGGTGTGGTGGAAGTACCCGGTGCTGATTCTCTCGGCGATCCAGAACTCCGTTCTGGAGGAGGTCATCGTCGTCGGGTATCTGCTGCGCAGACTCGGGCAGTTGGGGTGGACGCCGATGGCCGCGCTGGTGGCGAGCTCGGTGCTGCGCGGCTCGTACCACCTCTACCAGGGGATCGGCGGGTTCGTCGGCAATGTGGTGATGGGAGTGGTCTTCGTCCTGCTGTACCGGCGCTGGGGGCGGGTCGGGCCGCTGGTCGTGGCGCACGCGCTGCTCGACATCGTGGCCTTCGTCGGGTACGGGCTGCTCGCGGGCAAGGTGGGGTGGCTGCCCACCGTGTGAGGCCGCCCCCGGGGAGCGCGGGCAGCGGGGGGACTGGGAAGGGGTACGTCGACGGGGGTGCGTCGAAGGGGGGTACGGGTTCTCCGTACCCCCCTCGCTCGTTCCGCGGGCCTTCGGTTCAGGCGTGCAGGTCGCCTTCGATGACCGTGACCGCGTGACCGTTCAGGAGGGTGCGGTCGCCGCGCAGCCGCGTACGGACGATGCCGGTGCGGGCGCCGCCCTGCAGACCGACCAGGTCGTCGCGGCCGAACCGGGCGGACCAGTAGGGGGCGAGCGCGGTGTGGGCGCTGCCGGTCACCGGGTCCTCGTCGATGCCGACGGCGGGGAAGAAGCCGCGGGACACGAAGTCGTAGCCGCCGTCCGGGTCCTGGGCGGCGGCGGTGGCGATGATGCCGCGGGTCGACAGGACCTTCAGGGCGGCGTGGTCCGGCGCGAGTGCGCGCACGGTGGGCTCGTCGCGCAGCTCGACGACGAGGTCGCCGATGTGGTCGGCCGTGTCGTGGACGGCGACGACCTCGGCGCCGAGCGCCTTCTCCAGGCCGTCGGGGACGGGGGCCGGGGTGAGGTCGGAGGTCGGGAAGTCCATCGTGATCGTGCCGTCGGCCTCGGCGGTGGCGCCGAGGAGGCCGCAGCGGGCCGCGAAGCGGACGGGGCCGCTCGCCGTACCGGTGGAGTGCAGGACGTGGGCCGTGGCCAGTGTGGCGTGGCCGCACATGTCGACCTCGGTGGTGGGGGTGAACCAGCGCAGGGCCCAGTCGGCCTCGCCACCGGCGGGCAGCGGGTGGGCGAAGGCCGTCTCGGAGAGGTTGACCTCCGCGGCGACCCGCTGGAGCCAGGCGTCGTCCGGGAAGGAGTCCAGGAGCAGGACTCCGGCCGGATTGCCGGAGAAGGGCTGGTCGGTGAAGGCGTCGACGATTCGGATCCTCATGGCGCAGACCGTACCGGGGGCCGGATGGGGCGGGCCAAGGCCAATCGGGGAGAACTGGCCCGTGTGGGCGCGCACCGGCACTCCTTCGGCATGGGGGCGGGGACCTAGGCGGACGAGGTGGGTGGGCCCGCGTCCGGTGGACGGGGGCATGGCCTTGGCCCGCGCCATTCCGGCGCGCAGGGGGGTCGTCGGCGATCGGCGGACGACGACGCCGAGCGCGTAGCCGGTGACGAGCGGGCCGGCGGTGGGGATCGGCGGCGGGACGGCCGCGGTTCACTCGCATGCTTGCTCGCCGAACAGTTCCGATATATCGTTGAGCCATCGCGACAGTTCAGCGTATGAAACCCGATGGAAGGAGCGTTGCGATGCGTTCACATGGACACGAGTACGGAAACGGACACGGAGCCGGCCGTGGAGGCTGCGGCCCCGGGCCTCGCGGTGACTTCGAGGGACGGCGCGCGGCGTTCGGACCCTTCGGGCCGGGCTTCGGTGGCGGCGGCCCCTTCGGGGGCGGGCCCTTCGGCGGCGGACGCGGTCACGGGGGCGGCCGGGGACGGGCGCGGCGCGGCGACGTGCGTGCCTCGATCCTGGCGCTCCTCAAGGACCGCCCGATGCACGGCTACGAGATGATCAGGGAGATCGGAGAGCGCAGCGACGGGGCCTGGCGGCCCAGTCCCGGCTCGGTCTACCCCACCCTCCAGATGCTGGAGGACGAGGGTCTGATCACCAGCGCGAGCGAGGGCGGCAAGAAGCTGTTCACGCTCACCGACACCGGACGCGCCGAGGCCGAAGAGGGTCCCGACGCGCCCTGGGAGGACGCCGGGCGCGGTGTCGACTGGGAGGCCATGAACGAGATCCGGCAGGCCGGTTTCGGTCTGATGGAGGCGTTCGGGCAGGTCTGGAAGGCCGGTAGCGCCGAGCAGCGGAAGAAGGCGGTCGGCGTGATCAACGAGGCCCGCAAGAAGCTGTACCTGATCCTGGCCGACGAGCACTGAGCCCGCGCCCGTGACGGGCCGGGAGCGGTCGAAGGGCCCCGTGGCGGTTGCCGCGGGGCCCTTTCGTGCGTCGGGTTCGGGTGGTCGGTCGTCGGCCGGCCGTCCGGTCCGGGGTGAGAGCCGTCCGGCCCGGGTGAGCCGTCCGGTCCGGGAGTGAGCCGTCCGGTCCGGGGTGAGCGCTCCGGTCCGGGGTGCGCCTCTCGCCGTCAGCCCGGGTCGGGCCGGATCAGGCCACCAGGCCCGAGAGCTTGCGCAGCGACTCGGTCAGGGCCGCCGTCGCCGAGTCCTTGAGCTTGCCCGCCATGAGCGAGACCGCCGCGCCGGTGAACTCGCCGTCGATCCGTACGGTCGTGGCGTCCCCCTCCGCCGCCAGTGAGTAGCGGGTGGTGACCAGCACGCCCATCGGCCCCTTGCCCTTGATGGCGAAGGCGCGCTCGGCCTCCAGCTCCTCGACCGTCCAGAGCACCTCGGCGGGGAAACCCATCAGAATCATGTTCTCCGTGAAGGTGGCGCCCGCCTCAAGGGTTGCCGGACCGCCGTTCGGGAAGTTGGTGTGGGTGGCGTTCCACTCGCCGTACGAGGGGAAGTCCACGAGCTGCGCCCAGACCTTTCCGGCCGGTGCCTCGATCCGTGCCTCCGCGCTGACTTCGGCCATGAGACCACCCCTTCACGCGTACCTGCTGGGTTCCGGTGTCGCGGAACGTAGCCGGGTGGCCGTGAACATTCAATACTGATGAACCGTCAGTTCTGCCGTGGCCGGCCCCGTCCCGTCGCCGATCCACCAGATCTCGGACGCGTCGAAGCTGTCCGAGGCGCGGGGCGCCCCGTCCTCCTCGTGGCAGTGGAAGGCCGCCCAGAACAGATCGGCCGGCAGCGCCTCCCGGGGCGCGTACACCCGGTAGACGTACTGCCGCCCGTCGCGCGCGAGCAGAGCCACCATCCAGAACACGCTCGGAAGACGTAGGGGGCAGGGCCTGTGGTTGCGTCAGGGGCGCAGAGCAAGGCGGCGCGCGCCCTGGGAGGGCAACGCGCGCGATCTCATCCGTAAGGAGGAGAAACCGTGCGCGCGTGCCCAACTCCGGTGGGATGCGGACATGCTTCTCCCCGGTGATGTCACGGCCGCCCGAGCCTGATGAGGTGAGAGGGTGCACCGTCCCGTCCCGATTCCCCAGCAGCCGCTCCGGCAGCCCGCCGCCCCGCGCGCCGAACTCGCGCCCTTTCTGACACCGTCCCTCATGGCGGTCGTGACGGGCGCGCGCCGCAGAGCCCTCAGGGACGGCGACCGGCAGATCGACACCGCCCACCTCCTGCACTCGCTCCTCGAGTCCGACCCCGAGGCCGGCGCCGCCTTCGAGGACGGCCGGAAGCTCGCCCGCGTCCTCGGCTACCTCGTCCAGCGGTCCATCGGATACGGGCTCCGCTGGCAGCGCTCGGTCGAGGAATCGGGGGCAGGCCGTCTCCTGCCCGCCACGCGCGGGGTCGAGGGGCGGGGCGGCCGCGGCTCCGGCTGGTCGCCGGCCGCGACCGCGGCCCTCGAGGAGGCCTTCCGGCGGGCCGCGGAACGCGGGGACGCCCAGGCGCGCGGCCTCGACCTCCTCGCCGTCGTCGCCGCCGATCCGGAGAGCCGGGCCGCCGAGGTGCTGCGCCGCGCCGGGGTCGACCCGGCCGCGCTGAGCGCCCGTGCCGGAGCCCCCGCCGGAGCCCGCTTCGAGGCCGGAACGGCCGCTCTGGCGGAAGGCTCCGTTCCATGGCGTGACGAGGAGCCGTCTCAACAGGTGTGACGGGGGTTACGCCCCTGACCGGGTCCTGTCATCATGGCCCGATGCACGCGTCTCAGGGGAGAAGCGCCGGCCTGGGACTAGCCCTGGCCTCGGCCTTCGCATTCGGTGGTTCAGGAGTGGCGGCCAAGCCGCTCATCGAGGCGGGACTCGACCCGCTCCACGTGGTGTGGCTCAGGGTCGCCGGCGCCGCGCTCGTCATGCTCCCGGTGGCCTGGCGCCACCGCGACCTCCTGCGCCGCAAACCCGCACTCCTCGTGGGCTTCGGGCTGCTCGCCGTCGCAGGCGTCCAGGCCTTCTACTTCGCCTCGATCTCCCGCATCCCCGTCGGCGTCGCGCTGCTCATCGAGTACCTCGCCCCGGCCCTCGTCCTCGGCTGGGTCCGCTTCGTCCAGCGCCGGCCCGTCACCCGCGCCGCGGCCCTCGGCGTCGTCCTGGCCGTCGGCGGTCTCGCCTGTGTCGTGCAGGTCTGGTCCGGGCGCACCTTCGACCTCGTCGGACTCCTGCTCGCGCTCGCCGCCGCCTGCTGCCAGGTCGGCTACTTCGTCCTCTCCGACCAGGGCTCGGGCGAGGCCGAGCAGGCCGACCCGATCGGCGTCATCGCGTACGGCCTGATCATCGGCGCGCTCGTCCTCACCGTCGTCGCCCGCCCGTGGGGCATGGACTGGGCCCTGCTCGGCGGCAGCGCCGACATGGACGGCACCTCCGTGCCCGCCTGGCTGCTGCTCGGGTGGATCGTGCTGATCGCCACGGTGCTCGCGTACGTCACCGGCGTCGTCTCGGTGCGCAGGCTCTCCCCGCAGGTGGCGGGTGTCGTGGCTTGCCTGGAGGCCGTCATCGCGACCGTGCTCGCCTGGGTGCTGCTCGGGCAGTACCTCGACGCGCCGCAGATCATCGGCGGCGCGGTGGTCCTGGTCGGAGCGTTCATCGCCCAGTCGTCGACGCCCAAGGCGGCTGGGGCGGGTCCCGCGGCGGGGTCGGCGGCGGACGTGGCAGGTGTGGTGGAGGCCGCCGGCGCGACGGGCCGCGATACCGAGTTGTCCGCCCGGCGGACCGGGGCCTAAGGTGCCGATCATGCATGCGACCGTGCTTCCGCCTCCCGCCGCCTAGCGCGCGGGTACCCTCCTCGACGAAGACCGGGCTCGGCCGGGCGACCTCTCGCCCCCGAGCGGTTCGTCGCTGCCCGCGCGCGGAGCCGAGCGACCACCTTTCCCTCCTGTCTTCCACGGAGAAGCCACGTGTCGAACACTTCGGAATCCGCCCTGTCCGTCGGGCGGAGCCTGCTCTATCTGATCGTCGCCGGGATCGCCTGGGGCACGGCCGGTGCCGCCGCCTCACTGATCTTCCGCATCAGCGACATGGGCCCGCTGGCCCTGTCCTTCTGGCGCTGCGTCGGCGGTCTCGTGCTGCTGCTCGGGGCGCTCGCCCTGCGTCCCCGGCGCCGGGTCGCCCGTACGGCAGTGGAGTCGCGCGGCCGCCGGACGGCCCGCATCCTCGGCACCGGGATCGGGCTGACCGTCTTCCAGAGCGCCTACTTCGCCGCCGTCGAGGCCACCGGCCTGGCGGTCGGCACGGTCGTCACGCTGGGCGCGGGTCCCGTCCTCATCGCCGTCGGCGCCCGGCTCACCATGGGCGAACGCCTCGGCCGCGGCGGCATCACCGCGGTCACCGGCGCGCTCGCCGGGCTCGTCGTACTCGTCCTCGGTGGCGGGGCGGCGGAGGTCCGTCCGCTCGGTGTCGTCCTCGCGGTCGTCTCGGCGGCCGGATACGCGGCGATCACCCTGCTCACGCGCTACCTCGGCCGCGACGGCGGCCGCACGGACGCGCTGTCCACCACGACCTGGGCCTTCGCGATCGGGGCGGTAGGTCTGCTGCCCGCGGCGCTCGCGGAGGGACTCGTACCGCACACGGACGCGCCGGTGAGCGTCGTGCTCCTGCTCGTCTACGTGGCCGCCGTGCCGACCGCGCTCGCCTACGCGCTGTACTTCGCCGGGGCGGCGGTCGTGCGGGCCGCCACCGTCTCCGTGATCATGCTCCTGGAGCCGGTGAGCGCGGCCGTGATCGCCGTCTCGCTGCTCGGTGAGCGGCTCACCACCGCCATCGTGCTCGGCACGCTGCTGCTGCTCGCCGCGGTCACGGGCCTCGCGTTCGCCGAGGCGCGGACGGCGACGGCGGAACGGCGGCGGGAGGCCGTGGCGGTGTAGTCGGAGGCGGGGGCTCGTGCCCCCGCCGAAGTCAGCCGGTGGCGCGACGGCGCAGCTGGTGGCCCCGCGCCGCCCGGTCGCGCGGGCCGTCGCGCTCGGCCAGCCGCTCCATGACCCGGTCCTGGATCTCCTGGGGCTTGTTCCCCGCGTACTTGAACTTGGCCCGCACCCCGGTCACCTCGAGGCGCAGCCCCCGGATCCCGGACAGCATGCGGCCGAACGGCGCCTCGCCGGGGACGGCGGGGGCCGTGCCGCCGTCCGGCTGGAAGTGGGCGACCTGGCGGTTGAGCAGCTCCGCCTTCTCCGCCGGATCGTCGACCACGTGCGCGGTGCAGCGCAGCTGGACGGAGGCGTAGTAGGAGGTGGGCGTGCCGTGCGCGGTGGGCATGCCCTCGGGGGCCGTCCACGTCCCCGGCACGAAGACGTAGTCGTCGACCACGCCGAGGAGCACCGTCGGGTTCGCCTCAAGGGCGCGCCA
The DNA here is from genome assembly GCF_044752725.1 of Streptomyces sp. NPDC088707. Classification (NCBI taxonomy): domain Bacteria; kingdom Bacillati; phylum Actinomycetota; class Actinomycetes; order Kitasatosporales; family Streptomycetaceae; genus Streptomyces; species Streptomyces sp. NPDC088707. Next base: position 25,452 of record NZ_JBIVLV010000002.1, read on the forward strand.
CAGCGGGTTCGGGCGGGCCAGATGGGTCAGCACCCGGCCGTACGGGCCGGGCTCGGCCTCGTACCGGAAGTGCGTCGGCTGCACCCACGGCGGGTCTCCGGGCAGGCCGTTGACGGCGAGTTGGCCGAAGTCGTGCCGGGAGAGCCAGTCGCGCCACTCGTCCTCGTCGTGGGGGGCGTCCCAGGGGTGGATCAGCATCGTCCGTCCGTCCCTTCGTCGTTCGCGGCTTCGCCGTCCGGGGCCTTCTAGAGGGCGGTCAGGTAGTCGGGCAGGGCGACGGCCGGGTCGAGGTCGTCGGCCGGGACCGGCGCGCCGTAGCCGCCGCGCACCGGGACCACACCGGACCAGTGGGGGAGGGCGAGGTCCTCGGCGTCGTCGTTGGGGCCGCCGGTGCGGACCTTCGCCGAGACCTCGTTCAGGTCCAGGCGGATCACGGCCGTGGCGGCGAGCTCCCTGGCGTTCGCGGGGCGGGAGTCGGCGGAGCGGCCGGGGACGACCTGGTCGACCAGGGCGTCGAGGGCGGTGCGCAGCTCGTCGGGGTCGGTGACCTGGTGGGCGGTGCCGAGGACCACGACCGAGCGGTAGTTGAGCGAGTGGTGGAAGGCGGAGCGGGCGAGCACGAGGCCGTCGACGTGGGTCACGGTCAGGCAGACGGGCAGGCCGGGGGCCGCCACTCCGTCGCCGGCCGCGCGCAGCGGCCGCGAGCCGGTCGAGCCGTGTACGTAGAGGCGGTCGCCGACGCGGCCGAAGAGGGTCGGGAGGACGACCGGCGCGCCGTCCCGTACGAACCCGAGGTGGCAGACGTACGCCTCGTCGAGTATCGAGTGGACGAGGGTCTTGTCGTACGACGCGCGCTGGCGGGAGCGGGTGGGGACGGTCCGGTCGGTCGGCGTGTACGTGTCGGCGGCAGCGGTCTCGGCGGCCCCGGCGGAGGTCTTGTCGGCGGCCGTGTCGGCGGCGGTGCTCATTGCGTTCTCCATTGCACTAGTGCATACTTGTCTTTGTGCTAGGAGAGTATCGGATCGAAGGTCGTCGCGCATCGGACATCGCCGCGAGTGTGGAGCGGGGGGTGGGGCTCGGGGCTCTTGAGCCAGGACAACTTCTGCCGCCAATGCGGGAGTTGGCCGGCGTGCTCGGCGTGAACCCGAACACCGTCGCCGCCGCCTACCGCACCCTGCGCGAACGCGGGGTCATCGAGACCGACGGGCGGCGCGGCAGCCGGGTGCGCCCGCGACCCGCCACGACCGCACGCGGCTCGATCCGGGTGGAGGCCCCCGCCGGGGTCAGGGACGTCAGCAAGGGCAACCCCGACCCCGCCCTGCTCCCCCCGCTCGGCGAGGCCTTCGCCGAGGTCGCCCGGAGGTACGCCGAACGGCCCGGCATGTACGCGGAGGCCCCCGTCGACGAGGAGTTCGGGCGCCTCGCGCGCGCCGCCTTCGACGCGGACGGAGTGCCGGACGGGCCCGTCGGCGTCACGTCCGGGTCCCTCGACGCCGTCGAGCGGGTGCTCGCCGTGCACCTCCGGCCCGGCGACGCCGTCGCCGTCGAGGACCCGGGCTGGGGCAGCCTGCTCGACCTGGTGCCCGCGCTCGGGCTGCGGCCCGTGCCGGTCGCCGTCGACGACGAGGGGCCGCTTCCCGAGGCGGTCGAGCGCGCGATCGGGCATCACGGGGCGCGGGCCGTGATCGTGACGGACCGGGCGCAGAACCCGACCGGTGCGTGTGTCACCGAGGCCCGCGCGGGGGAGTTGCGGCGCGTGCTCGCCGGGCATCCCGGAGTGCTGCTCATCGAGGACGACCACGGGCACGGGATCGTCGCGCAGCCGCTGCACCCGCTGGCCGGGGGCACCGACCACTGGGTGCTGATCCGCTCGGTCGCCAAGGCCTACGGGCCCGACCTGCGGATCGCCGCCTTCACCGGCGACGCCGAGACCGTCGACCGGGTGCTCGGCCGGCAGCGGCTCGGGCCCGGCTGGGTCAGCCGGCTCCTCCAGCGGACCGTCGCGCACCTCTGGGCCACGGACGCGGTCGACGCGGCGGCCGTCGCGCGCTCGTACGGGCAACGGCGCGACGGACTCGTACGGGCCCTGGCCCGGCGGGGCGTCGAGGCCCACGGGCGCAGCGGCATGAACGTATGGGTGCCGGTGCCCGACGAGACCGGGGCGGTGGCGGGCCTGGTGGCTTCGGGGTGGGCGGTGGCGCCGGGGGCGCGGTTCCGGATGGCTGCGGGGCCGGCGGTGCGGCTCACGGTGTCCGGGCTTGAGGCGGGCGAGGTGGAGGCGCTGGCGGAGGCGGTGGCGGGGGCGGTGGGGCCGGTGGCGGCGCGGAGCTATGGATGAGGCGGGGGTGTGGCGGGGCCTTGCGGCTCCGGGCCGCGGCCCGCGCAGTGTGGGCAATCGTCCCGCTGGGGCGGGACGGGTGGGCACACGGGACGGCGCCCTTGGCGGCGCCTCCGCCCCTTGTGGCTGGACCCGCACCCCAAGCGCATTGCGCAAGGAGTGCGGGTCAGGGCGCGGGAGCCTAGGCCCGGCAAGGGGCGCCGTCCGTTGTGCCCACCCGTTCCGCCCCGGCGGAACGATTGCCCACAACGGGGGCGGCGTCCGTTGTGCCCACCCGTTCCGCCGAACGATTGCCCACAACGGGGGTGACCGTGGCGGCACCCGTTGTGTTCACGTTGCCCGCGACAGGCGTGGTCGTGCGGCGGGACGGCCGGGTTTGGGTGAGGGCTGCGCCGGCCAGGACTATCACGGCGCCCACCGGGGTGTTCCACGTGAGTTGTTCGTTCAGCAGGACCACCCCCGCCGCCGTCGCGATGACCGGGATGAAGTACGTGACCATCGCGGCCGTCGTCGGGCCGACCTCCGCGACCACCCCGTACTGGAGCAGCATCGCGTACCCCGTGCCGAGCGCGCCGAGCGCGATCACGGCGAGCAGGGGGAGTACCTCCACCGACTTCGGGACTGAGGTGAACAGCGGCGTGACGACCGCCAGTTGCAGGGTCGCCAGGCCGACCTGGGAGCCCGCGAGCGAAAGGTTCGAGGAGCCCGTGCCGGTCAGAGTCCTGCGGACGTAGATCCAGCCGACCGCGTAGCTGAACGAGGCGAGCAGGGCCAGCGCCGTGCCCGTCACGTCGACGCCCGAGAAGCCCTGCCACGCGCCGAGGACCGTGAGCACGCCCATGAAGCCGATGCCCAGGCCTGCCGCGCGGACCCGGGTCGGGCGGTCCTCGGAGAGAGCCACGAGGGAGAGCAGCATGCCCCACAGCGGGGTCGTCGCGTTGCAGATGCCGGCGAGCGTCGAGGGGATGGTCAGCTCGGCGTACGCGAAGAGGGAGAACGGCAGTGCGTTGAGGAGGAAGGCCGCGACCGTCAGATGGCCCCAGACGCGGGCGCCGCGCGGCAGCCGGTCGCGCTTCACGACCAGGGCGACGGCGAGCACCGCCGTACCGAAGAGGAGCCGTCCGAAGGTGACCTGGAACGGCGCGAAGCCCTCCGTGCCGACCTTGATGAAGACGAAGCTGAAACCCCAGATCAGGGCCAGTACGCCGAAGCGGACGCGCCAGTCGAGCAGGCGTGGGGCGGGGGACGCCGGGGATGTCGTGGGTGGGGCTGCGGGGCTCATGCCACTCAGCGTGACCGCCCCGACCTCTTAGAACAAGCGAGAATTCCTCGACCCCTTCCCTTAGTATCGCTTACATGTTGAATCTGGAGCGCCTGCGCACCCTCGACGCCGTCGCCCGGCACGGCTCGGTCAGCGGCGCGGCCGACGGACTCCACGTCACCACCTCCGCCGTCTCCCAGCAGCTGGCCAAGCTGGAGCGCGAGGTGGGGCAGGCGCTGCTCGCCAAGAACGGCCGGGGGGTGCGGCTCACCGACGCCGGGCAGCTGCTCGCCGAGCACGCGGCCCGGATCCTCTCCCAGGTCCAGATGGCCCAGGCCGACATCGAGGCCCAGCGCGGCCAGGTCGTGGGCGAGGTGCGGGTCGCCGCCTTCCCGACGGCCGCCCGGGGCCTGTTCCCGGCGGCGCTCGCCGCACTGCGCGCGGGGCATCCCGACCTCCGGGTCCGTACGACGGAACTGGAACCGGAGAACGGCGTGCGCGCGGTGCTGCGCGGGGACGCCGACCTCGCGCTCGTCCTGGACTGGAGCAACAAGCGGGCTCCCGTGCCCGGCGGTCTCGAGCGTGCCCATCTGCTCGACGACTCCGCCGACGTGGCCCTGCCCGCCGGGCACCGGCTGGCCGGACGTGAGGCGGTGGACCTGGTGGACTTCGCCGACGAGGAGTGGGTCTCCTGGCCCGAGGGCGAGTTCTGCCACGACTGGCTGATGTTCACACTGCGCTCGCAGGGCATCGAGCCGCGGATCGGTCACCTGGCGGGGGAGCACCACACCCAGCTGGCGCTCGTCGCGGCGGGGCTCGGCGTCTGTGTCACGCCCAGGCTCGGTCGGCCCGTACCGGAGGGGGTCGTCTTCGTGCCCGTACGGCAGCAGGTGCGGCGTCATATCTACGCGACCTGGCGCGCCGACGCGGGCCGCCGGCCCTCCGTACGGGCGGTCGTCGGCGCGCTGCGGGCGGCGGCCGAGCCGTTGGGGAGCTGACCCGGGGGTCAGCGGCCCGCCAGTTTGCGGAAGTCCCAGGACGCGATCGCGTCCGGTGCCAGCCGCATCCAGGCGTGCCTGCCGTCGTGCGGCATCGCGTCCAGGCCGAAGTTCTTGGCGGCGAAGAGCTGCTCGGGCACGTCGAGTTCGGTGCACGGCTCGCCCGTACGAGGGGCCTCGCCGACGAAGGTGACGGTGCCGGACAGCTCCACGCCGCGCAGTTCGCCGTAGTCCTCGCCGTCGTCCACCACGACGGCGATCCTCGGGTCGGCGCACAGCTCCGCCCAACGGCGGCTGCGCGTCAGCGAGTACAGCCAGAGCGAGGAGCCGTCCCAGGCGAACCAGAGCGCGCTCACGTGCGGGCGGCCGTCGGTGGAGACGGTCGCGACCCGGCAGGTGCGCTGTTCGGCGAGGAAGGAGTCGAGCTCCGCCGGGGTCATCATGATCCGGCGTCCACGGCGCTGTGTGACGGTCATCGTCCGCACCCTTCTGGATTTCTGATGAGACGTCAGAAAGCATGGGGGGCCATTCGCGCGCGTGCAAGGGGAGAGACCATGGAGCAGAGGGCGAGAGAGCGGCTCGGGGAGCGGATCCGGCCGGACGGCGGGGTCGTGCTGCTCACCGTCGAGTGCCAGCAGGGGGTCGTCGGGACGGAGAGCGCGCTGCCCGAACTGGCCGCCGCCGCCCGTGCGTCGGGCGCCCTGCGGAACGTCGCCCGGCTCGTGGCCGCCGCGCACGAGGCGGACGTCCAGGTCATCCACGCCGTCGCCGAACGGCGCCCCGACGGGCGGGGGGCCAACAGCAACGCCCGGCTCTTCCGGGCCGCCGCCCGGCTTCCCGTGCAGCAGCACAGCGGGAGCACGGCGGTACGGATCGCCGAACCGATCGAGGTCGCCGAGGAGGACCTCGTCGTACGGCGGCTGCACGGGCTCTCGCCGCTCGCCGGGACCGACGTCGACCCGCTGCTCCGCAACCTCGGCTGCCGGACCCTGATCGTCACCGGGGTCTCCGCCAACGTGGCCGTGCCCAACGCCGTCTTCGACGCCGTCAACCTCGGCTACACCGTGGTCGTGCCCGCGGACGCCATCGCGGGGGTGCCGGCCGACTACACCCCCGCGATGATCCGTCACACCCTCGCGCTCGTCGCCACGATCACCACGACCGACGAGATACTCGCCTGCTGGAAGTTCCCCCGGCGGTCCGCCGGCGCGTCCGGCGCGTCGGGCGGAGGAACCACAGGAAGCGCCGGAGCCACCGGAAGCCACGGAAGCGACGGGAACCCCGGGGGTGCCGTCAGCCGAGGCTGATCGCGTCACCGACCACCTGGATCGGAGTGGGAGGCAGCGGGGAGCCGGCCGGGCCGGACTTCACGCTGCCGTCCGACATGTCGAACCGGCTCTGGTGGCACGGGCAGACGATGACACCGTCCTTGACGCTGCTCACGGCGCAGCCCGCGTGGGTGCACTTCGAGGAGAAGGCCTTGAACTCGCCGGCCTTCGGCTGGGTGATGACCACGCCCTTGTCGGCGAGGATCTTCCCGCCGCCCACCGGGATGTCCGCGGTCCGTGCGAGCGTCTCGCCCTCCGCCGCCTCCCCCCTGTCGTCGGTGCCGCCACCCCCGCATGCGGTGAGTGCCGCTGCCAGGCCCGCGCCGCCCGCTGCCGCGACGACCGTCCGGCGTGCCACTCCGCTCATGTGCTGCCCCTCTTCCCTCGTGTCTTCGGAGCGCTGGTGCTCCTGCCAGAAGGTACGTCTGTGACCTGTGTCCCGTTCACAGGATCGGCCGTTCGCCTCCTCACAGTTCTGACTAGAGTGTCCGATCCTGGACATCTTGTGGTCGAACTGTCCATCTGACGGGCGGCGACGGGCATGCTGACACGGTCGGTGAGTGCCCATCACGTACGAGCCGTGCTGCGGGCCGCCGAGCGGCGCGGGGTCGCCACCGGGCCGCTGCCCGCCCGGGCCGGACTGCCCTCGGCGCTCGCCGGGGAACCTCGGACCCACGGGACGCAGTACGGCGCCGCGGTCGTCGACCAGACCGCCGTACGGCCCGACGGCTCGACGGCTCGACGGCTCGACCGGATCCGTACGAGTCCTCCGCATGGGGTTCGCGGACGGGATGCTCAACGGCCTCTGCCTGAGCCCGCTTCGGCATCCAGGCGCGGTACGCCACGTTCGACCGGATCGTCGGCACCGCCCAGGACTTCCAGATCCCGGGCCTCCTCACGACACCGAAGCCCAAGCTCTCCGTGCGACCGGGCACCGTCGCCTGCCCCGCCCCGGCGGCGCCCACCGGGACACCCGGCGCCCCGTGAGTCCCGGACCGTCTCCCCGTCCGCCGGGGTTCCGTATCTGACGGACCGTGCGACCTGGCAGACTGCGGGCCTCACGGTCGTCTCCCCCCGTGTCGTGAGCGGACCGCTCCACCGGGGAAGCGGCAAGCGACTCCTGGAGGCCCACCATGGCGCAGCAGCCCGGACAGTCGGCGGTCCGCACGAGCGGACGGCCCCGCCGGCCACCGCACCGGCCCGGGAGCGGGGCGAACGCCCGATGACGCTCTGCCCCACCCGACGTGCCGACCCCGGCGGGTTCGTCGTCCGCAGCGCGCCCGCCGTGCCGACCGCGGCCGTGCTGCTGCTCCACGGGGGCCGCGCCGACGGCCCCGAGCCGCCCCCCGCCCTCAACCTGCCCGCGCTGCGCATGCGGCCCTTCGCCGCCGCGGTGAGCCGGGCCGTCCGGGGCCGGAACGTCCTGATCGCCGAGGTGCGCTACCGCCACCGCGGCTGGAACGGTGAGAGTGCCGACGCGGCCAGGGACGCCGAGAGCGCGCTCGTACGCCTCCGGGAACAGGCCGGGCCCGTCCCCGTCGTCCTCGTCGGCCACTCGATGGGGGGCCGCGCGGCACTCGCCGCCGCGGGAGACCCCACCGTCCGCGGTGTCGTCGCCCTGGCCCCCTGGTGCCCCACCGGCGAGCCCGTCGACCACCTGGGCGGCCGGCGCCTCTACCTGCTCCACGACGAGAGCGACCGCGTCACCTCGGCCCGCGCGTCCTGGGACTTCGTCCGCAGGGCCCGCGCCGCGGGCGCGGACGCGGCGGGCATCCCGATGCCGACGGGCGGCCATGCGATGCTGCGCGGCGCCCATCTGTGGCACCGGCGGGCGGCCGAACTCACGGCGGCGCTGCTGTCGCACGGGTGAGGGGCCGCGACCGGCGGAGCCGGAGCGACCGGCCCCCGCCGACGCACTCGTGAGCTCGCCGATGAGGTGTCGCGCCACGGGCTCGACCTTGAGCGAGGACCGGCTCGATGCTGAGCGAGGACCGGATATAGGCGCTCGCACCGGGCCCGGCCGCGTATCAGCGGGATGCGACGCGCCGTACGCCACGGGTGGGTCGGACCCTAGGCGGTGATCTGGCCCGCGCACGCCGCGTGCGTCGCCCCGTGAACCGCGCGGGCCAGGCGGGCGCCCCACAGGGAGCGCGGGCCGGCGAAGGGCTCGGCGTCGGCGTCGGCGTGGGGGCTGGTGCCGGTGCCCGTGCCGGGACCGGTGGGCGTCGGGGCCGCCACGCAGACCGCGTCCGTCGGTGTGCCCGAAGCGTCCGCGCCGAGTTCCACCAGGGCCTGCACCTTCGCCTCGGTGGCGGTGGCCACCGCGTTCACGAGGGCCGCGTCCGTGAGGGGGACCGGCAGGGACACGATGATGTTGATCGTGCCGGGGCGGGGCACCGTGACGCCGCCGACGCCCGGTGCCGCCGCCCAGCCCCGTACGCCTATCCCCGCGGTGACCACCGCCCGTACACCGCCGTCCTCGGCGTGGCACCGGTCCGCGACCGAGGCGGCCGTCATCAGACCCACCCCCGGACCGGTGAGCCCCGCCCCGGCCGCCAGGTCGCGGAGGTGGGCGACGGGATCGAGCCGGTCGTAGCCGGGCGGTACCTGGGCGTTGATCACCCACTCCCGCTCGCCGATGCCGCCGCCGAGAACCGCGCTCGACACCATGCGGAAGCCAGGCCCCGGCGCCCACACGAGGAGGGGTCGGTCACGGCCCTGCTCCGTGTGGGTGAGCAGAGTCGCGTCGGCGAGAGACGTGCTGGTCAGGAGGGTTCGCGTAGGCACCCCCGCACCCTAGGCGGTGCCTCGTGGATCAGACGAGGCCGTCCCAGCCCCAGCGCGGTGTGGGGCCGGGTTCGCCGAGGTCCGTGCCGGGCGCGGAGGCGGAGACGTCCTTGGCGATGCGCGTACCCCAGTCGAAGTACTCCACCACCCGGCGGCGCAGCAGGGTGTCGTCCGGCAGTTCCTTCTCCACGGCCGCCGTCATCAACTCCATCCAGCGCAGCCGCTGTTCCTCCGTGATGCCGAGCCCGAGATGCGCACGGAGCAGGGCCTGGTGACCGCCGAGCTCCGCCGTGAACCCGGCGGGGCCCGAGAACACCTCCGCCAGCCAGACGGCGACGTGCTCCACATGGGCGGCGGTGAAGTCGGCGAAGACCGGCGCGAGGAGCGGGTCGGCCAGGACCCCTTCGTAGAACGTCTCGGAGAGTCGGCGCAGCGCGTCGGCGCCGCCCACGGCCTCGTACAGCGTGTTCGTGTGCTCGGCGGTCATGGAGGGCCTCCGGATCCGTGATGTGTCCTCCCAGCTTTCACACAACAGGCCCGGGATCCAAGGATGTTCGCTCTCGGCGGGGCGGGGTGATCCCCTCGGGTCCGCCGGTGTGCCAGGTCTCCGGCGGGAGCCGGGCCGGCCGGCCGTCTCAGGCGCCGGCGGCGAGCGTGTGGACCAGGGTCCTGAGGACCGCACCGGCGTCGACATCGGCGTCCAGGGACTCCACGGCGGCCAGACCGTCGACGGCCGCGGCGACGGCCTCGCCCAGCGGCCGGGGGTCGAGACCGCCGCCCCGCTCGTCGGCGAGAACCTGGAACAGGGCGACGAAGCAGGCGCGCCAGCGCCGGTACTCCGTCTCCAGGGACTCCCTGACCCGGTCGTCGTTCAACGCGTGCCAGTGCAGCGCGGAGTGGAGGTGGGCGAGGTCCGCCTTCTCCGGCCTGCCGAGCAGGTCGAGCACCCGCTCGGCGCGCTCGGCGAAGGTGCCGGGAGCGGCGACCGCCTCCTCCAGGGGCGAGATCCACTCGGGCCGGATGTCCGCGACGACCGCGAGGACGAGGTCGGTCCTGTCCTGGAAGTGGTAGTGGCACATCCCGTGCGACACCCCGCAGAGCGCTGCCACGTTGCGGGTGGTGAAACGCTCGCTCATCTCGCCCGAGAGCAGGGTGCGGGCGGCCGCGATCAACCGGGTCCGGGTCTGCTCGCCCTTCACCGAGGCCCGCGACCGTGAGGCCGGGCGGGTCGGGGGAGCGGTCGGGTTCGGAGAGTCCTTCGCGGATGCTGCCATGGCCTCACTCTAACCAGGCTGCACGCCCGCCATCTGCGGGTTTCGTTGCTTCGCACACCCGGTGGCGGACGAGTTCCAGCGGTTCCGGGCCATGCTGCGCTTAGTATTGACCGAGCGCTCGGTCAGTTTTACTTTTCCGGCCATCCGCGGACCCTCCGCGGGGAGTTCAAGCAGGAGGCACACGTGAGCCGTCCCGAATCCAGCCGACACGCACGCAGCGGCCCGAGCCGCCGGGGACTCCTCGCCGCGGCCGGTCTGACCGCCGCCGGAGCCGCCCTCGCCACGACCCGCTTCCAGGCCGGGGCCGACAAGGCCGCGGGCACCTTCCGGGTCCCGGTCGAGGACGTCCGCCACACCCGTACGTGGATGGCCTGGCCCGACAGCACGTCGATCTGGGGCGACAGGCTGAGCGGCGTCCAGGCGGACATCGCCCTGATCGCCCGCACCGTCGCGAAGTACGAGCCCGTCGTGATGTGCGCCAACTCGGGCAGCGCCGCCACGGCCCGCCGGCTGTGCGGCTCCACGGTCACCGTCATCAGCAGCATCCCCGTCGACGACTGCTGGATGCGCGACTCGGGGCCCGTCTTCCGTACCGACGGGGCCGGCGGCCTCGACGCGATCGGCCTCAACTTCAACGGCTGGGGCGACAAGCAGACCCACGCCAAGGACGCCCTCGTCGCCGGACGCGTCGCGTCGTACGTCGGCGTGCCGATCACCTACGCCGACCTGGTCGGCGAGGGCGGAGCCGTCGAGCAGGACGGCGCGGGCACCCTCATGGCCACCCGCAGCAGCCTCGTGAACCGCAACCGCAACCCCGGGGTGACGGAGCGCCGGCTGGAGGCCGCCCTGTGTGCGGCGTACGGCGCTTCCAAGGTCATCTGGTTCGACGGCGTCAAGGGCCAGGACATCACCGACGACCACGTCGACGCCACGTCCCGCTTCCTCGCCCCCGGCGAGGCCCTCGTCCAGATGCCCCTCGCGTCCGACGACGACGCCTACGCCCGGGACGCGCGCCGGCAGTTCAGCGTGCTGTCCGCCTCGACGGCCTCCAACGGCGTCCCGATGGACACGATGCGCCTCCAGGGCCCCGACTACGACAGGATCCGCTCCGCCGACCCGAAGTTCCTCGCCTCGTACGCCAACTTCTACCTCTGCAACGGTGCCGTCATCAGCGCCCACTTCGGCGACACCCGCGCGGACCGGGCGGCGAAGGCGACCCTGCAGAACCTCTACCCCGACCGAGTCGTCGAGCAGCTGGACATCGACCGCCTCGGCACCGGTGGCGGCGGCATCCACTGCGTCACCCAGCAGCAGCCCGTCCGCTAGGGCCTGGAGAGCGGGCCGCTGCGACCGAGGGCCGATGCCGGCCCGCGGCCACCCTGACGGGACATCATGTCGGCGCCTCTCCCTGCCGGAGTGGTGCCTTCTCCCGGTGTAAATTGGCGAGATCGTCATGGCGTGAACGCAAAAAGGACCGAACCTTTGATTGCTTGGTTCGGCCCTGGGATAGCCTGGGAAAATGCTAACAGAGGTCACTGCAACCCGCTATGTCACGCCCTTGCGTGAGGGTGGCTCGCTCCCCGGGATCGTCGAGGCCGACGACCTCGGCACGTATGTCATGAAGTTCACCGGCGCCGGCCAGGGACGCAAGACCCTGGTCGCCGAGGTCATCTGCGGGCAGCTCGCCCGCCGGCTCGGTCTGCGGGTGCCCGAGCTCGTCACCATCCAGCTCGACCCCGTCATCGGACTGTCCGAGCCCGACCAGGAGGTGCAGGAGCTGCTGAAGGCGAGCGGCGGGCTCAACCTGGGCATGGACTACCTCCCCGGCTCACTCGGATTCGACCCGCTGGCCTACGAGGTGGACCCGGTCGAGGCCGGCAGGATCGTCTGGTTCGACGCGGTGATCAACAACGTCGACCGGTCCTGGCGGAACCCGAACATGCTCGTCTGGCACGGCGACCTGTGGCTCATCGACCACGGCGCCACCATGATCTGGCACCACAACTGGCCCGGCGCCCAGGCGTCGGCCGCCAAGCCGTACGACGCCTCCGACCACGTGCTCGCCCGCTATGCGCCGGACGTCGCCGCCGCGGCCGCCGGACTGGCCCCGCTCGTCACGCGCGAGCTGCTCGACGAGATCGCCGCCGACGTGCCCGACGAGTGGCTCGTCGACGAGCCCGGCTTCGACAGCACGGACGAGGTCCGCGCCGCCTACGTCGCGGCGCTGCTGCCGCGCGCCGCCACCATCCACGAGCGGATCACGCTCGGCCCCCGGACCGAGAGCCGGCCGCAGCAGCCGCCCGGCTGGCTCGCCGAGCGCCTCGCACCCCGGACGCACTCCACCGAGAAGGACAGCACCCCGTGACCGACCGCGATGTCTTCGAGTACGCGCTGCTGCGCGTGGTGCCGCGGGTCGAACGCGGCGAGTGCTTCAACGCGGGCGTGGTCGTCTACTGCCGCGCCCGTTCCTACGTGGCCGCCCGCACCCACCTGGACGAGGCGAAGCTGTCGGTCCTCGATCCGGCGGCCGACGTGACCGGGGTGCGGGCCGCCCTGCGCGCGGTCGAGGGGGTCTGCCTGGGCGGTGAGGCCGCCGGTCAGGCCGCGGGCGACGACGCGGGGCGGCGCTTCCGCTGGCTGATCGCGCCGCGCTCCACGGTCGTCCAGCCGGGGCCGGTGCACACCGGCCTCACCGCCGACCCGGAGGCAGAGGTGGAGCGGCTGCTCGACCTCCTCGTGCGCTGACCGCCCCCACCCCGCGACGGGGAGTGACCGGGTGCACCCGGTGGGCCGTTGACACCGGGTGCCAGGGCTTCTAGCGTCTCGTTCTGCGGACGATACTAAGCGGTCGCTCATGTGCGGGACGCAGGAGCGGGTGACCGGTTCGACCGCGACCAGGGACGATCCAAGGGCGAGGAGAACCAAGCATGTCCACCACCGAGCAGCGCGTAGCCGTCGTCACGGGTGCCGCACGGGGTATCGGGGCCGCCACGGCGCTCCGCCTCGCGGCCGAGGGCCGCGCCGTCGCCGTACTCGATCTCGACGAGGCGGCCTGCAAGGACACCGTCGAGAAGATCACCGCCGCGGGCGGCACCGCCCTCGCGGTCGGCTGCGACGTCTCCGACAGCGCCCAGGTGGAGGCCGCCGTCGCGCGCGTCGCCGCCGAGCTCGGCGCGCCGACGATCCTCGTCAACAACGCGGGTGTGCTCCGCGACAACCTGCTCTTCAAGATGTCGGAGTCCGACTGGGACCTCGTCATGAACGTGCACCTCAAGGGCGCCTTCCTGATGGCGAAGGCCTGCCAGAAGCACATGGTGGACGCGGGCTTCGGCCGCATCGTGTCGCTCTCCTCCTCCTCGGCCCTGGGCAACCGAGGCCAGGCCAACTACTCCGCCGTGAAGGCCGGCCTGCAGGGCCTCACCAAGACCCTCGCCAAGGAGCTCGGCAAGTTCGGCATCACCGCCAACGCCGTGGCCCCGGGCTTCATCGTCACGGAGATGACCGCGCAGACCGCCGAGCGCGTCGGCATGGGCTTCGAGGACTTCCAGGCCGCCGCCGCGTCCATGATCCCGGTGCAGCGGGTCGGCCGCCCCGAGGACGTCGCCAACGCGATCGCCTTCTTCACCGGCGACGACGCCGGCTTCGTCTCCGGCCAGGTCATGTACGTGGCCGGCGGCCCGCTCAACTGACGACCGGCATCGAGAGGAGCACGGCAGACATGACCGCACAGGCACGGCCGGAACCGTCCGGCAAGGTCGCTCTCGTCACCGGCGCCAGCCGGGGCATCGGCTACGGCATCGCCGAGGCGCTCGTCGCCCGCGGCGACCGGGTCGTCATCACCGGACGCGGCGAGGAGGCCCTCAAGGAGGCCGTGGAGCGCCTCGGCGCCGACCGGGCGATCGGCGTCCCCGGCAAGGCCCACGACGAGGCGCACCAGGCCGCCGCCGTGGAGGCGGCGATGGACGGCTTCGGCCGGGTGGACTTCCTGATCAACAACGCCGGTACGAATCCGGTCTTCGGTCCCATCGCGGACCTGGACCTCGGGGTGGCGCGCAAGGTCTTCGAGACGAACGTGGTCTCCGCGCTCGGCTTCGCCCAGCGGACCTGGCACGCCTGGCAGAAGGAGCACGGCGGGGCGATCGTGAACATCGCCTCGGTCGCGGGCGTCTCCGCCTCGCCGTTCATCGGCGCATACGGAATCAGCAAGGCCGCGATGATCAATCTGACCATTCAGCTGGCCCATGAGTTCGCCCCGGTCGTGCGGGTCAACGCGATCGCCCCGGCGGTCGTGAAGACGAAGTTCGCGCAGGCGCTGTACGAGGGCCGGGAGGCGGAGGCGGCCGCCGCCTACCCGCTCGGCCGGCTCGGCGAGCCCGAGGACATCGGTGGCGCGGCCGCCTTCCTCACCTCGTCCCAGTCGGAGTGGATCACCGGACAGACCCTCGTGGTCGACGGCGGGATTTTCCTGAACGCCGGAGTCGGGTGACCGATAATCGGACACTTTCCGGATTTCGTGTCCGGATTGACCCCGGTTATACGTCGAATGCCTCAAGTGCCCCGTCAGGCTCGAACATTGACCTGACGGGGTGCTGCGGTATCGTCGGCCGACCCGTGGCTGAACGAGGAGCGTGCACGTGTTCAACCGGACCAGTCTGCAGGCCGCTGCAGCCCTTGTGTCCATATCCCTGGTAACCGGATGCAGTGTCTTCTCTGACAGTGATTCGGCCGGGGATCAGAGAATCGTCGTCGGTACGACGAGCTCTCCCACCACGCTTGACCCGGCTGCCGCCTGGGACAATTCCTGGGAGCTCTTCCGGAATGTGTTCCAGACCCTGGTGAGTTTCCCGACGGGCAGCACGACCCCGGATTCCGACGCCGCGGAGTGCAAGTTCTCGGACACGTCGAGCCGGGTCTTCGAGTGCAAGCTCCTGGAGGGCCTCACGTTCTCCAACGGGCACAAGCTGGACGCCAAGGCCGTGCAGTACTCGATCGAGCGCATCCGCACGATCAACCACAAGGGCGGCCCGAACGGCATGCTCGGCTCGCTCGACAAGATCGAGACCGTCGGCGACCGGACCGTCGTCTTCCGGCTCAACAAGTCGGACGCCACCTTCCCGATGGTCCTCGCCACGCCGGCGATGTCCCTCGTGGACCCGGCCGAGTACCCGGCCGACCGCCTCCGCGCGGACGGCAAGCTCACCGGCTCGGGGCCGTACGTCCTCGACTCGTACACCGAGCGGGAGTCGGCGGAGCTGACCAAGAACCCCACGTACAAGGGCTTCGCCGACCGCAAGAACGGCGGCGTGACCCTCCGGTACTTCGACGACTCCGAGGCGATGGTCGCCGCGCTCAAGAAGAAGGAGATCGACGCCACCTACCGCGGCCTCACCGCCGAGGAGGTCATCGAACTCCAGGACGACAAGCCCGAGAACCAGGGCCTGCAGATCGTCGAGTCGACCGGCGCCGACATCCGCTACCTGGTCTTCAACACCCAGGACCCCACGATCGCCAAGCCCGCGGTCCGCAAGGCCATCGCCCAGGTCGTCGACCGCGACGAACTGGTCAGCAAGGTCTACCAGGGCACCGCCGAGCCCCTGTACTCCATGGTGCCCAAGGGAATCGCGGCTCACACCACCAAGTTCTTCGACCGCTTCGGCGACCCGGACGCCAAGAAGGCCAAGAAGATCCTCCGCCAGGCCGGCATCACCGAGCCCGTCGAGCTGAAGTTCTGGTACACCACGGACCGCTACGGCTCCTCGACGGCCGCCGAGTTCAAGGAACTCAAGCGCCAGCTCGAGGAGACGGGCCTCTTCGAGGTCGCCATCGAGGGCAAGCCCTGGAAGGACTTCCAGGCGGGCTACCAGAAGGGCGAGTACCCGGTCTTCGGCCGGGGCTGGTTCCCCGACTTCCCGGACCCGGACAACTTCGTGGCGCCGTTCGTCGGCAAGGAGAACGTCCTCGGCACGCCGTACGAGAGCCCCAGGATCACCGGCGAACTGCTCCCGAAGTCCCGCCGCGAGAGCGACCGCGGGACCGTCACGGACGAGTTCGTGGAGGCCCAGGAGATCATGGTCCAGGACGTCCGGCTGCTGCCTCTGTGGCAGGGCAAGCTGTACATCGCTGCCCGTGACGACATCGGCGGCGGCGAGGGCGCGCTCGACCCGCAGACCGTCATGCAGCTCTGGGAGCTGAGCCGCCGGGCCAGCTGGTAGGACCCGGGGCCGGCGGGGAGCCGGGAGCCTGCGGGGGCCACTGTCAGTGGCCCCCGGTAGGTTCGGGGACGAGTAACAGGAACGTCCACCGGAGGTTGTTGACCGTGACCGACACCAACATGCTGCCCGAGTCCTGGCGGGGTGTCCTCGGCGAGGAACTGCAGAAGCCGTACTTCGCCCAGCTCACCGAGTTCGTCGAGGAGGAGCGTGCCAAGGGACCGGTCTTCCCGCCGAAGGACGAGGTGTTCGCCGCCCTCGACGCCACCCCGTACGACAAGGTGAAGGTCCTGATCCTCGGTCAGGACCCCTACCACGGCGAGGGGCAGGGGCACGGTCTCTGCTTCTCGGTCCGGCCCGGGGTGAAGACCCCGCCCTCCCTGCGGAACATCTACAAGGAGATGCAGGCCGAGCTCGGCCACCCCGTCCCGGACAACGGCTATCTGATGCCGTGGGCCCAGCAGGGCGTCCTCCTGCTCAACGCCGTGCTGACCGTCCGCTCCGGCGAGGCGAACTCCCACAAGGGCAAGGGCTGGGAGAAGTTCACCGACGCGGTGATCACCGCCGTGGCCTCGCGCCCCGACCCCGCCGTCTTCGTCCTCTGGGGCAACTACGCCCAGAAGAAGCTGCCCCTCATCGACGAGGAGCGGCACGTGGTGGTCAAGGGTGCCCACCCCTCGCCGCTCTCGGCGAAGAAGTTCTTCGGATCGAAGCCCTTCACCCAGATCGACGCGGCCGTCGCGGCCCAGGGACACGAGCCGATCGACTGGCGCATCCCGGACCTCGGCTGAGCCTCGGCCCGATCCGGCCCCGGTGCGGCTAGCGTCGGCTCTCCCAGTGGGTGAGCGGGTGGAGGTCGCGGTGACCGAGCAGCAGCAGGTGTCGGACGACGGGGTCATGACCAGGATCGGGCAGGCGATGATGCTGCTCCACGGCGGCGACCGCGAGGAGGCACGCAACCGCTTCGGGCTGCTCTGGCAGCAGATCGGCCCGGACGGGGACCCCCTGCACCGCTGCACCCTCGCGCACTACATGGCGGACGCCCAGGACGACCCCGACACCGAGCTGGCCTGGGACCTGCGGGCCCTGAGCGCGGCGGAGGGCCTCGCGGAAGAGCGGCTCGCCGAGCACGGCTCCGCGGTCGCCCTCCGGGCGCTGTACCCCTCACTCCACCTCAATCTGGCCGCCGACTACGTCAAGCTCCAGCGGCCCGACGCCGCGCGGATCCATCTGGACCGGGCCCGCGCCGCCTCGGACCACCTCGACGACGACGGCTACGGAAACGGTGTGCGGGCCGCGATCGAGCGCCTGGAGCTGCGGCTTCGGGGACGGTGAGGGCCGGGCCCGGCGAAGCCGTTCGCTCCGTGGCCTCAGCGGGCGTACGTGCCGTGGCCTCAGCAGCCGTTCGCTCCGTGGCCTCAGCGGATGTACGTGCCGTGGCAGATGCGTGACGGGTCGCTGTCGGGCGCCCAGCCGCCGTACCGCTCGCCCAGGTCGCAGACGTCCGCCCGGGAGACGGGCGGACTCTTCGGCAGCTCGGCGAGCTCCGCCGGCAGCTCGGGCAGCGGCGGCCGGGTCTCCGGGCGCGGACGCTCACGCTGCCGCGGTACGGACTCGGGGCGCGGCGCCTCCCGGCGGGGGGCGGCCTCTTCCCGGCGGCGCGCCTCGGGCGAACGCGTCGCGCGGGGCGCGGCGGACGACGGGGGAGCGGGGAGGGCCGCTTCGAGGGCCTCCAGGGCCGGTCCCTCGACGATCTGCGGGGCCACGTCCTGACCGGGGCGTACGGTCTCCGCGGCGGAAGCGGGGGCGGGGGCCGTCGGCGGGGTGTCCACCGAGACGCAGCCCGCGAGGGCGGCCACGGCCGCCCCGACCAGGATCTTCGCTGTTGTTCGGGTTCCATGCACCCGCGCCACTCTGCTGGCCGGGTGGTGATCTTCGCGCCCCTACCGGAGGGGAATGCCCCGCACGGGTGAGTCGGGCGGGACCGCCCTTGACCCCCGTCAGTCTCCGGTAGCGCCGTCGATCCGCTCCCGGACGAGGTCCGCGTGGCCGTTGTGCCGGGCGTACTCCTCGATCATGTGCAGGTAGATCCAGCGCAGGTTGAACCGCTGCCCGCTGCGGTGCTCGCCTTCGCCCAGGTCGTCGAGTCCTCGCGCGGCGGCCACGGTGCGCGCGTGGGCGATCTCCGCCTGCCAGGCCGCGTGGGCCTCCTCGTAGGTGTCCTCGTCGGCGACGTGGAAGTCCCGGTCGCGGTCCTCCTCGGTCGAGTAGAGCCTCGGCGCCTTCTCGCCGGCCAGGACGTTGCGGAACCAGCCCTGCTCGACCTCGGCCATGTGGCGGACGAGGCCCAGCAGGCTGAGCTCCGAGGGAGGGGCGGACAGGGTGCGCAGCTGGGCGTCGTCGAGCCCCTCGCACTTCCTCGCCAGGGTCGCGCGATGGAAATCGAGCCACTGCTCCAGTGCCTCGCGCTCCCCCGAGGTGGTGGACGGCTCGACGCGGAGGGTGGTTTCCGTGCGGTCGGTGGTCATGCGCGGCATCGTCCCCCACGATCACCGGCCGCGCCAGTGCTTTCCCCGCGCCCCGGTCCGGCGCCGCTGCCGAGCATGCCGCGCAGCAACTCGTCGAAGCCGGTGCGCAGTTCCGCCCGGCTCGGCACGGCCGCATGGAAGGAGCCGACGGCGCAGGAGAACATCAGCCCCTCGCACCAGGCGATGAGGGAGAGCGCGTGACGCTCGGGCTCGGGAGAGCCGGCCGCCGCCGTCATCGCGACCAGGGGGCCGCGGAAGACGGAACCGGCGGCGTCGAAGAAGGCGCGGAGCTCGGGGCGGCGGGTCGCCTCCAGGGCCAGTTCGTAGCGGGAGACGAGCAGGGCGCGGTGATCGGTGAGATAGCGGTGCAGGGCGAGGGAGAGGGCGTCCACGAGGGTGTCGGTGCCGATGGGGCCCCCCTCGTGGGACCCAGCCGGCAGCTCGTCCGGGGCCAGGACCTGGGACTCCAGCTGAACCTGACGTCGTACGGCGGTCTCCAGGAGGGCCTGGCGGGTGCGGGCGTGGTTCGACGTCGACCCCTGCGGCAGCCCCGCCCGCTCGTCCACCGCCCGATGGGTCAGGCCCCGCATGCCGCGCTCCACGAGCAGGTCCAGGGCGGCGTCGCCGATCCGGTCCGCGCGGGAGGCGGCGGAGCCGGCGGCGCCGGCGGGGGCGGAGCCGCCGGCAGCGCCGGGGGATCCGGCGGGGCCGGGAGGGGCAGCGGAGGGCGTCGCCGAAGTCATGAGGACAACCTACAGCCGGCCACTACCCGCATCACTACATCTGTAGTACGGTCGCGTCACCGGAGTTACTACACCTGTAGTTCCCCGATCCGGAGGAGCAGTCATGGAACAGCACCGCGCCGTCGTCGTCGGAGCCGGCATCGGCGGACTCACCGCCGCCGTCGCCCTCCACCGCAACGGTTGGCAGGTCACCGTTCTGGAGCGGGCCGCCGACCTCGCCCCCGTCGGAGCCGGCATCGGCCTCGCCCCCAACGCCCAGCGCGCCCTGGACGTCATCGGTCTCGGCGACCGCGTCCGCGACCTCGCCGCCTGGCAGGGCGACGGCGGCATGCGCGCCCCCGACGGCCGCTGGCTCGCGCGTACCGACGCCAAGGCCGCCGCCGCGCGCTTCGGCGGGCCGCTCGTCCTCCTCCACCGGGCCACCCTCGTCGACATCCTCACCTCGGCCCTCCCCGACGAGGCCGTCCGCACCGGAGCGGCCGCCACGCTCGTCGACCCCGGCGACGACCGCCGCCCCGCCCGCATCGCCACCCCCGACGGAGAGATCGAGGCCGCACTCGTCGTCGCCGCCGACGGCATCCGGTCCGCGACGCGGCACACCCTCTTCCCCGGACACCCCGGCCCGCGGTACGCCGGCTGCACCACCTGGCGGGTCGTCGTCCCCGCCCCCGAGCGGCCGTTCGCCCCGCACGAGACCTGGGGCGCCGGACGCCTGTGGGGGACGCAGCCCCTCAAGGACGGCAGGATCTACGCGTACGCGATGGCCGCCGCCCCGGCCGGCGCCAGGGCGCCCGACGACGAGAAGGCCGAACTCCTGCGCCTGTTCGGCGACTGGCACCACCCCGTCCCCGAGATCCTCGCCGCCACGGACCCCGCGCTGGTACTCCGCCATGACGTCCACCACCTGCCCGACCCGCTGCCGGCCTTCCACCGGGGCCGGGTCGCGCTCCTCGGCGACGCCGCGCACGCGATGATGCCGAGCCTCGGCCAGGGCGGGAACCAGGCCATCGAGGACGCCATCGTCCTCGCCCACCACATCGGCCCCGCCGCCGACGCCGACCGCATCGGCTCCGCGCCCGGTCCCCACCGCACCGGCCCCGCCCCCGGCTTCGTCCCGAGCCGCGCCCTCGCCGCGTACACCGCCGACCGCCTCCCCCGTACCACCGCCATCGTCCGCAAGGCCGCCCGCACCGGAGCCGTCACCCTGCTCGCGGCCCGCCCCGCCGTCGCGCTGCGCGCCACGCTCGTCAGCGCCGTCTCGCGCATCGGCCCGGGGCTCGTCCTGCGCGGCTTCGACGGCATCGCCGACTGGCGGCCGCCGGTGGCCCCGGCCCGGTCCGCGTAAGCTGACCAGCGCGAACGGCCCACCCGTACAGGGCCTGTGGACACGACAAGGGAGAACCCGTGAAGGTTGGCTGCATCGGACTCGGCGACATCGCGCAGAAGGCCTACCTTCCGGTCCTCGCCACCCTCCCCGGGGTCGAACTCCACCTCCAGACCCGCACCCGCGCGACGCTCGACCGGGTCGCCGACACCCTCCACCTGCCCGCCGCGCAGCGCCACGGCGACCTCGACTCGCTGCTCGCCGCGGGACTCGACGCGGCCTTCGTCCACGCGCCGACCGCCGCGCACGCCGAGATCGCCGGCCGACTCCTGGACGCGGGCGTCCCCACGTACGTCGACAAGCCCCTCGCCTACGAGTACGCCGAGTCCGAGCGGATCGTGGAACTGGCCGAGAAGCGCTCGGTCGGGCTCGCCGTCGGCTTCAACCGGCGCCTCGCCCCCTCGTACGCCCAGTGCGCCGAGCACCCGCGCGAGCTGATCCTCCTTCAGAAGAACCGCGTCGGCCTGCCCGAGGACCCCCGCACCTTCGTGCTCGACGACTTCATCCACGTCGTCGACACGCTGCGGTTCCTCCTCCCCGGCGAGATCGAGCACGTCGACGTGCGCGCCCGGATCCGCGAGGGGCTCATGCACCACGTCGTGCTCCAGCTCTCCGGCGACGGGTTCACCGCCATCGGCATGATGAACCGGATGAACGGCTCGGACAGGACACCAAGCGCCAGGTCGTCAATCTCTCCGACGTCGTCGACCACAAGGGCCAGCCGACCCTCCGGCGGCGCGGCGACTGGGTGCCGGTGCCCCGTCAGCGCGGCATCGAGCAGGCCGTACTGGCCTTCCTCGACGCCGTACGCGACGGGCGGGTGCTCAGTGCCAGGGACGCCCTGCGGACCCACGAGCTGTGCGAGCGCGTCGTGCGCGAGGCGCTGATCCAGGCCTCCTGAACGCGCCCGCGCCCTCGGCGGCGCACACCGCGCCCACCACGGCGAGCGCCGCGTCGTGCGCGAGGCGCTGATCCAGGCCTCCTGAACGCGCCCGCGCCCTCGGCGGCGCACACCGCGCCCACCACGGCGAGCGCCCCGTACAACGGCCAGTCGCCCCAGCGGACGTAGCCCGTCGTCGAGTCCGAGAGCGGCAGCTCGCGGACGGCGACGGCGCTCTCGTCCGTACCGAGCACGGGCCCGATCCGTCGTCCGTCGGGGCCGTACGCCGCACTGACCCCGGTGAGCGTCGCGTGCGCGACGGGCCGTCCCGTCTCCGCGGCCCGCAGTGCCGCCAGGGACGCGTGCTGGGCGGGCGCCCAGCTCTCCTGGAACGTGCTGGTCGACGACTGGACGACGAGGAGCCCGGCCCCGTCGCGCACGAGGTTCCGGCTCATGTCCGGGAAGGCGGACTCGAAGCAGATGAGCGGGCCGATCAGCGGTTCCCGGGCCCCGGCACCGGTGTTCCCGCTGCCGTCGCCCGTACCGTCGGCGCTGCCGTCGCCCGTCGCGGGCAGCCGCATCACGACCGGTGCGGTGCCCCGCCGACGGTCCTCCTCGGCGGCCTTGCCGAACGACGTCACCCAGCCCAGGACCCCGCGCGCGGGCACGTACTCGCCGAACGGCACGAGCCGCATCTTGTCGTAGCGCTCACCCGTGAGCCCCGCCGGGCCGACCAGGACGGCACTCTTGAAGATGCCCGGGCGGTCGGCCCGCCGCGCGTCCACGTTGACCAGAAGCGGCGCGTCGACCTCCCGCGAGAGGGCGGTCAGCCGGGCGGCCAGATCGGCCCGGCCGGCCGGATCGGCGCCGACACCGCTCTCGCCCCAGACCACCAGATCGAGGCGCTGCCCGGCGAGCGAGCGGGTCAGCTCCTCGGCACGGTCGAACCGCCGCTGCGCCCCGTCCGCACCGTCGAACACCCCCGGCTGTACGAGGGCCACCCGCACCGTCCCGGTCACCCGCGGCGCCCCCACGCCCCAGGCGGCCGTACCCGCCACGAGCGCGCAGCCCGCGAGCCCGGCGACCCCGACGGTGCGCAGCCCCGGCCCGGCCAGCAGCAGGGCCACGGCCGTGTTCACCGCCACCACGAGGGCTGTCACCAGCCACACCCCGCCGACCGAGGCCAGCCGGAGCGCCGCCGGCACCTGCCACTGGCTCGCCCCGAGCAGCCCCCAGGGACCTCCAAGACCCTCCCAGGAGCGCACCAGCTCGATCAGCAGCCAGCCCGAGGGCACCGCGACCAGGGCGGTGGAAGCCCGCAGCGCCGACGGCGCGCCACCGAGCAGGGACCGTACGAGCCAGGCCCAGGGCAGCCACAGCAGGCCGAGCAGCGCGGAGAGCGGGAGGAGGAAGACGTGCAGGCTGGGCAGCAGCCAGTGATGGACGGCGAACACGAAGCCGATCCCGCCCAGCCAGCCGTCCAGGGCGGCCCGGCGCGCTCCCGGAGCCGTACGGATCAGGAGAAGCCAGGGGACGAGCGCCAGGTACGCCCACCACCAGAGGCCGGGGGCGGGGAAGGCGAGGGCGGGCAGCGCGCCGCAGCCGACGGCGAGCAGGGACCGACCGAGGGCACGTCGACGGGTCCGGCCGCCCGAGGCCTGCCCCTGCTCCCGGCCGGGGGCCGCTTCCGGGACCGGGACAGGGAGCGGGTCCGGGGTCGGGCCCCGTCGTACGAACGGATTTCGCATGGCATGCCTCCGCCCTTGCCTTCAGTGTCGGGCGTGACCGGGTTCGGCGCGGCTCGGGCGGTCCGCCGTGGTGACCGAAGCGGAAGGCCGCCGGGCGGCGGCAGCGGGGGCCGGTGGTGGCGGTCAGTTGTGCCGGCGCCACCGTTCGTCGACGACGACGGAGGTCAGCCGCCAGCCGTCGGCGGTCCGCACCGCCCCGAACGCGTAGCGGCCCCCGCAGACGAAGTCCTCGCCGGAGGTGAAGCGCATCGGGTTGACGTAGTCGGCGCGGATCTCCGCCGTGTCCCCGTTCTCCGGGTACCCGGTCGGCCCGCGGAAGAGGACGCGGCGGTTCACGATGAGGTGCTGTCGTACGGGAAAGAGCGTCAACGTCTCGGCGAGCCAGTCGGCCACCTCCGTCGCCGGGCCCTCGACGCCGCCCGAGCCGCGGTAGTCGGCCCTGCCGTCCGGTGAGAACAGGGCCCGGTAGGCGGTCCAGTCGGCGTCGTCGACGGCCGCCGCGTACCCGGTGACCAGGTCGTCGACGGCGAGTCGGTCCATCACGGTCGCGAGGTCCACGCGCTGCGTCATCGGATCAGTGTCGGGCAGGCCGGGCCGGGGGCCAAGGGGCGTGCGCGGGAGGAGTCGCCGAACGCGGTCATACTGGCCGGATGCGTGTGAACATCGATCCCGAACTGAGCGACCGCACCTCCTTCTACCGGCTGCTCACCGCCACCGTCGTGCCCCGGCCGATCGCCTGGGTCTCCACGTCCTCGGCGGACGGTACGGACAACCTGGCCCCGCACTCCTTCTTCACCATCGCCTCGGTCACGCCGCCGGTCGTGCAGTTCACCTCGGTGGGGCGCAAGGACTCACTGCGCAATGTGGAGGAGACGGGGGAGTTCGTCGTCAATCTCGCTCCCGAGGGACTCTTCGAGCAGATCAACGCGACGGCGACGGACTTCCCGCGCGGGGTCAGCGAGTTCGACGCCTGCGGCGTCGAGCGCGAGCCGAGCCTCCGCGTGAAGCCGCCGCGGGTGGCGGCGTCGCCGGTGGCGCTGGAGTGCGAGCTGCACAGCACACTGCGGATCGGCGACTCGACGGTCGTCTTCGGCCGGGTCGTCCACGCGGCGATCGACGAGTCGGTCCTCCTCGACGACCACCCCGAGATGGCCCTGATGCGCCCGCTGACCCGGCTCGGCAAGAACGAGTGGGGCACCCTGGGCGGCATCAAGGAGATCGCCCGCGTGCCCTACCGGGGCTGAGTGAGGATCCGGGGCCGAGTGAAGAATGCCGGGCCCTGAGAGCAGGGCCCGGCATGCGGTGCGGCGGCGTCGCCGACCGGGGGCGGCCCGGGCGGCCCCCGGCTTCGTCAGCCGCCCGACTCGCCCGCGTGCGGGCTGAGCGCGTCCGTGCCGACCAGGATGAAGAGCAGGATGCCGAGCAGGATCCGGTAGATCACGAACGGCATGAAGGACTTCGTGGTGATGAACCGCATGAACCAGGCGATCACCGCGTACCCGACCGCGAAGGCGATGATCGTGGCGAAGATCGTCGGGCCCCAGGAGACGTGTCCCTCGCCCGCGTCCTTCAGTTCGTACGCGCCCGAGGCGAGCACCGCCGGGATGGCGAGGAGGAAGGAGTAGCGCGCGGCCGCCTCGCGGGTGTAGCCCATGAGCAGGCCGCCGGAGATCGTCGCGCCCGAGCGTGAGACGCCCGGGATCAGGGCCATCGCCTGGCAGAGGCCGAAGATCAGGCCGTCCTTCACGCTGAGTTCCTTGAGCGTCTTGCGCTCGCGGATCGCCCGGTGGCGGCCGCCGATCTCGTCGCGGGCGGCGAGCCGGTCCGCGACGCCGAGGACGATGCCCATGACGATCAGGGTGGTGGCGATCAGCCGCAGGTCGCGGAAGGGGCCCTCGATCTGGTCCTTGAGCGTGATGCCGAGGACGCCGATCGGGATCGATCCGATGATCACGAGCCAGCCCATCTGGGCGTCGTGGTCGGAGCGCATCGCCTTGTCGGTGAGGGAGCGGAACCAGGCCGAGACGATCCGGGCGATGTCCTTGCGGAAGTAGATCAGTACCGCGGTCTCCGTACCGATCTGGGTGATGGCGGTGAAGGCCGCACCCGGGTCTTCCCAGCCCGCGAACGCCGCCGTGAGACGGAGATGCGCGCTGGAGGAGATGGGAAGGAACTCCGTCAGCCCCTGGACGAGTCCGAGGATGAACGATTCGAACCAACTCATGGGGCTAGGGCCGTCCCGTTATGTACGTGTGCGGTCAGAAGGTCGTGCGCAGCGTACCGTCCCCAGATGACGGGACCGTGCTCAGGCCTCCTGAGGGACCGTAGGCCCCGCGGCGGTCCAGCCCGGTGCCCTGACGTGGGCGGTGAGGCTGTCGCTGTCGGCCTCGTCCCCGCAGTGGGCGCAGACGATCCGGGGGCTGAGGACCTCGCCGCAGCGGTGCTCGAGGACGACCGGGCGGTGGTCGGCGTTGAGGTGGCGGTCGCCCCAGGCCATCAGGGTCACCAGGACCGGCTGGAGCTCTTCGCCGGCCGCCGTCGCCCGGTACTCGAAGCGCGGGGGGCGCTCGCTGTACTGCACCTTCTCCAGGATCCCGGCCTCGACGAGCCGCTTGAGGCGGGTGGTGAGGATGTCGCGGGGCGCGCCGGTGTTGCGGGCGATCCGGTCGAAGCGTCGCACGCCGAGGGAGACCTCGCGGAGCACGAGCAGGGAGTACTTCTCGCCGACGAGCGCCAGGGTGTCGGCGATCGAGCAGGGGCGGGGTGCGGCCTTCATGGGACAAGCCTAGGGCAGTGACGGCTCGGTTCGTTTGGAAAGCCAACTCATCATCGCGCATGGGTTTGAAAAGCGAACTCGCTGGGCTATGTTACCGATGAGTGTTGGTCCACTTCTCCAACTCAGGAGCCTGTCATGCGCGACGCCGTCATCGTCGAAGCCGTCCGGACGCCGATAGGGAAGGGCAAGACGGGGGGCGCCCTCTCCCATGTCCATCCCGTCTCCCTCCTCTCTCACACCCTGCGTGCCCTGATCGAGCGCAGCGGCATCGACCCCGCCCTCGTCGACGACGTCATCGGCGGCACCGTCGACCAGGTCGGCGAGCAGGCCATGAACACCACCCGCTACGCCTGGCTGGGTGCCGGATTCCCCGAGTCCGTGCCCGCCACCACCGTCGACCGGCAGTGCGGCTCCTCCCAGCAGGCCGTGCACTTCGCCGCCCAGGGCGTGCTCTCCGGGGCGTACGACATCGCCGTCGCCTGCGGCGTCGAGTCCATGAGCCGGGTCCCCATGTGGTCCAACGTGCCGGCCGGCGCCGACCCCTTCGGCCCCGGAGTCGCCGAGCGCTACCCCGAGGGCCTCGTCCCGCAGGGCATCAGCGCCGAACTCATCGCCGCGAAGTGGTCGATCGACCGCGAGGCCATGGACGCCTTCGCCACCTCGTCGCACACCAAGGCGGCCCGCGCCTGGGCGGCCGGACTCTTCGACGCCGAGGTCGCCCCGTACGAGGACGTCCGCCGCGACGAGTCGGTCCGCCCGGCGACGACCCCCGAGATCCTCGCCGGACTCCGGCCCTCCTTCGAGGACCCCGGCTTCGCCGAGCGCTTCCCGCAGATCGACTGGTCCGTCACCGCCGGCAACAGCAGCCCCGTCAACGACGGCGCGTCCGCCGTGCTCGTCATGGCCGCCGACACCGCCGAGAGCCTCGGCCTGCGGCCCCTCGCCCGGCTGCACAGCTTCGCCGTCACCGGCTCCGACCCGCTGCTCATGCTCACCGGTGTCATCCCCGCCACGGAGAAGGTGCTGCGGCGCTCCGGCCTCTCCCTCGCCGACATCGACCTCTTCGAGATCAACGAGGCCTTCGCCAGCGTCGTCCTCGCCTGGCAGCAGGAGACCGGCGCAGACCCGGCCAAGGTCAACGTCCGCGGCGGTGCGATCGCCCTCGGGCACCCCCTCGGCGCCAGCGGCACCCGCCTCACCACCACGCTCGTGCACGCCCTGCGGGCCCGGGGCGCCCGGTACGGACTCCAGGCGATGTGCGAGGCGGGCGGCCTGGCCAACGCGATGATCGTCGAGGCGCTCTGACCTCGGGCGGTCGGGCAGTCCTGGCCGGGGCCGGCCGACCTGCCGGACTGACCACCTGGTACTGACCTCCCGGACTGACCTCCCCGCACTGTCCTTCCGTGGCCTGACCCCGCCGCTCGGACACCCCTCTCCTAGCGGGGACTGCCCACCGTCTCGGGCGTCTGCTCCGGCTCCGGTGCCACGGCCGGAGCCGGGGCCCGCAGGTGGTGCCGCTTGCGCCAGGCGACCACGGCGGCCGCCACGGCGGACAGGGCGATGAAGCCCGCCGAGACGAGGAACGCGGGGGAGCCGGGTTCCCCCGCCTGCGCCCCCGCCACGACGTACGCCGCCGTGTTGGGCACCGAGCCGAGCGCCGTCGCCACCAGGAACGGCACGTACCCCATCCGGGAGACGGCGGCGCAGTAGTTGGCCGCCGCGAACGGCACCCCCGGGAACAGCCGGATCGCCAGCATCGAACGGAACCCGTGCCGGCTGAGCTGCCCGTCCGCCGCCGTCAGCCAGCGGCCCCGCAGCATCGGCCGCAGCGCCTCCTGCCCCAGGAAGCGGCCGAGGGTGAAGGAGATCCCGGCGCCGAGCACCGTCCCCGCGATCGCCGCCGTCAGGCCGAACGCCGAGCCGAAGAGCGCGCCCGCGGCCAGATTGAGCACCGGACGCGGGACGAACGCCGCCGTGCACACGCCGTACGCCAGGCCGAAGAGCATCACCGCGTCCGTGCCGTCCGTCTGCCGGGGCCAGCCCGAGGAGAGCAGCCGCTGCGGCTCGTACAGCACGACGAGAGCGGCCGCGGTGAGCAGCAGCAGCGCGAGCACCGAGAGCCGTGCGCGGGGCGCGAGCAGGGCCCGGGAGCAGCGGAGGGCGAGGGAGCCCGGCGGCCGGGGCACGGGAGCGAGCATTCGGGGAGAGTAACGGACGCGTCCGTATGATCGCCGTAATGTGCGTCATGTCCCGCCTGGCGAACAGCTCGTGGCCTCGGGCGGGCGGCCCATGACCCCGGGCGGACAGCCCACGACACGGAGGGCGCCATGACCGAGACCGCGCCGACGGCCGGCGGCCCCGCCGGCATCCCCGACAGCGCCCTCGCCGACACCCTTCTCGAGCGGCTCACCACCGTCTACCCGGCCGCCGGGAACCCCTTCCGGGCGCAGGAGATGGTCGCGTACATGAAGGGAGTCGCCCCCTTCCTCGGGCTGCGCACCCCCGAGCGCCGGGCCCTCTCCCGTACCGTCCTCGACGGCACTCCCCGCCCGGACGAACAGGACTGCGCCGCCGTCGCCCTGCGCTGTTTCGCGCTGCCCGAGCGCGAGTACCACTACTTCGCCGTCGACTATCTGCGCCGCCATGTGAAGCGCTGCTCGTCCGCATTCCTGCCGGTCGCCCGCGGGCTCGTCACCACCGTCTCCTGGTGGGACACCGTCGACCACCTCGCCGCCCATGTCGTCGGCGGTCTGGTCGCGGCCGATCCCGCCCTCGGGGACCGCATGGACGAGTGGATCGAGGACGAGGACCTGTGGGTGGCCCGGACGGCGATCCTCCACCAGCTGCGGTTCAGGGACGCCACCGACGCGGACCGGCTCTTCGCCCACTGTCTGCGTCGCGCCGCCGACACCGACTTCTTCCTCCGCAAGGCCATCGGCTGGAGCCTGCGCGAGTACGGCAAGACGGCCCCGGCCGAGGTCCGGGCCTTCGTCGCCGCGCACAGCACCCGGCTCTCACCGCTCTCGGTCCGCGAGGCCCTCAAGCACCTCTGACGGTCCCCGCGGAAACCCCCTGCACAATGAGAGCGTGAACGAGCAGATTCCCGTCATCCGCGAGGTCGACCAGGGCACGGCGCGCCTCATGCCCGATGTGGACCGGGAGCGGGCCTGGCTCCTCACGGTCGACGGCGCACCCCAGTCGTACGTCGACCTCGACGACCCGGCGTACCTGGAGTTCGAGTACGCGCGCCGACTCGCCCATGTCGTCGACGGCGCCGCCGACGACGGCGAACCGCTGGACGTCCTGCACCTCGGCGGCGGGGCGCTCTCCCTGCCGCGCTACGTGACCGTCAGCCGGCCCGGCTCGCGCCAGGACGTGGTCGAGGCCGACCGGGGGCTGCTCGCGCTCGTCGCCGAACACCTGCCGCTGCCCGAGGGTTGCGGGATCACGGTGCACGGTGCGGACGCCCGCCGCTGGCTGGAGGAGGCCCCCGCGGCCTCGGCAGACCTCGTCGTCGGCGATGTCTTCGGCGGCTCCCGGGTGCCGGCCCACCTCACGTCCGTGGAGTACGCGCGCGAGGTCCGGCGCGTCCTGCGACCCGGCGGCGTCTACGCGGCCAACCTGGCCGACGGGGCGCCCTTCGCCTTCCTCCGCTCCCAGCTCGCCACCTTCGCGGCCGTCTTCCCCGAGCTCGCGCTGGTGGCCGAACCGTCCGTGCTGCGCGGCCGCCGCTTCGGGAACGCGGTCCTGGTGGCCTCCGGCCGGGAGATCGACATCGCCCACCTCGCCCGCCGGGCCGCGGCCGACGCCTTCCCCGCGCGCGTGGAGCACGGGGACGCGCTCGACCGGTTCACCGGCGCCGCGGCGCCGGTCCTCGACGCAGGCGCCGTCCCGTCACCCGTTCCGCCAGAGGGAGCCTTCGGCATCGGCTGAGGCATCGGCCGAGGCACGGGCCGAGTCACCCGCCGAGGGGCGGGCCGGGACATCGACCGAGACGGCGGCCGAAGCGGGGGCGGCGGCGAGAGGAGTCACGGTCGCGGCCGGTACGGAGTCCGAGGCGGCGGCAGGCGTCTTCGCGCCGACCGGCTCCTTCGTGTGCGGACGCCGGGTCAGGTTCCGTACGTCCGGCACCAGCAGGACGAGCGCGGTGACCAGCACCATCAGTCCGGCCGCGCCCCACAGCGCCGTGCTCCGGCCGAACGAGCTCTCCGCCGGGCCCGCGAGCGCCGTCGTCAGCGGCAGCAGGGCCGTCGAGCCGAACCAGTCGTAGGCCGACACCCGGGACAGCTTCTCCTCCGGGATCTCCTGGTGCATCGTCGTCATCCACGAGACCCCGAAGACCTCGATGGCCACACCGCTGACGAACATCGCCGCCGTGAGCCCCACCGCGTCGAGCGGTACGGCGAGCGCCGCCGACGGCAGCGCGATCGGGAAGACGCAGAGCGTCCCGACGAACAGCAGCCGGCGCGGTTTCCAGCGGGCCATCAGGAAGGCGCCCGCGAGCGTTCCCACCCCGTACGCGGCGAGCGCGATGCCCCAGGGGCGCGCGCCGCCCAGCTCGGCCTTGGCCACCAGCGGCCCGTACACCGACTCGACCGCGCCGATCAGCCCGACCACGACGGAGAACTGGGCGACGATCGACCACAGCCAGGGCCGGCCGATGAACTCGTGCCAGCCCTCCCGCAGATCGGCGAAGAGACCGCCGCCGGGAGCGCGCTCGGGGATGCCGCTCACGTCCAGGAACGCGCGCAGGCCGCCTGCGACCGCGAAGGCGACGGCGTCGATCAGGAGGACCCAGCCGGGTCCGACGAACGCGACGAGGGCGCCGCCGAGCGCCGCGCCGCCGATGGACGCGCCGTGCATGGCCATCCGGTAGACGGCGAAGGCGCGGCTCGCCTGCTCCCCGGTGACGCTGGACATCAGCATGCCCTCGGCGGCCGGGTTGAAGAAGGCCTGGCCGGTGCCGCAGAGCGCGGTGAGCACCATCATCTGCCAGATCTGCGGCGTACCGGCGAGCACGAGGGCGGCGAAGACGGCCTGCGAGACGCAGTTGAGGAGGTTGGCGGCGACCATCACCCGGTGCCGGGGCACCCGGTCGGCGACCGCGCCGCCGATCAGCAGGAAGAGGACGAGCGGCAGGAAGCGCGCCATCGCCACGAGTCCCACGTCGCCGGCGTCGCCGCCGGTCTCGAAAACCGCCCAGGTCGTGGCGATCAGCGCGCCGTGCGTGCCGAGGTTGGTCACGATGGTGGCGGCCGTGAGGAGGACGTAGTTGCGCCCGGCCCACTCGGGGCGGCGCGAGCCGAGAGGGGCGCGGTGGGGGGCGGCGGCGGGACTGTTCACCCCGGGACTATCCCTGGCGGGCCGCCCGTATGCCAACCCGATATCCGGACGGGGCGCCCTGGGGTGCGGACAGCGGTCGGGAGGCGCCGGTCCGGGGCCGGCAAGGAGTTCCGGACGGATCGGCCCCGGCCCGGGTCCGGCACGGAGTTCCGGACGGATCGGCCCCGGCGCGTGGACGGACCACATGCCGGGGCCGGACCTTCGAAGCCCGTCCGGTCAGGACGCCGGAGCGAGCCGGACCGTCGACAGGATCTGCTTGATGGTGGCGTCCGGCAGCTCGTCCTTGACGCCGTCGGCCCCGTAGAGCACCCAGGTCGAGAAGTCGCCCTTGGCGTTCTTGAAGGTGAAGGCGATCGACTTGCCGTCCGTCTCGCACTTGTTGCGCTTCTTGACGCCGGGTGCCGTCGCCATCGCCATATGGCCGGTGAGGCCGGACTTCGTCTTGTACGGCACCGGCTTGGTGATCTTGATGGTGCTCTGCGGCATGTGCTGGGCGTAGCCGCCCCACACCCAGGTGCCGGCTTCGCTGCGCGAGGCGTCCGCGGTGTTCTTGGCGCCCTGCCCGCCCTTGGTGCCGGCGGTGCTCAGGCCCCAGGTCTCCATGCTGCCGTTCTTGTCGGTGTCGTACGTGCACCACTCGCTCTTGAGGCGCGAAGGGGACGACATGGTGACGAGCGGGCTGCCGTCGTTCTTCTTCTCGTCCTCGAAGAAGGTGATCATGCCCGGCTTCAGCACCTCCCATTCCGGCGGTACGTCGAAGAGGGTGCCGTACTTCGGGTTGTAGACGACCTTCCAGCCGGGGATCGTCGGCTGCTGGGCGGCGCCGTCACGCGGGTTGTCGATCCCTGACGGGCTGTCGCTCGGCTCCGTGGAGGGGATCGTCGACGGATCGGCGGACGGGTCCGCGGGCGCGGAGGCCGACGGGTTCGGCTTCTGGTCGTCGGCGGTCGTCTTCTTGTCGTCGTCCTTGCCGAGGACGAGGAAGCCGGTGACACCGGCGGCGACGACCACGGCGGTCGCGGCGACGATCGCGACGAGCGTCGTCTTCTTCTTCCCGCCGTCGGGCCCGCCGGGCTGCACCGGTCCCGGCACCGCGTACTGCTGCGGAACCGTCGGCTGCTGGTACGGGTTCGGCTGGCCGTAACCGGGCTGCTGTCCGTACCCCTGCTGCGGGTAGCCCGGCGGTGCGGGCGGCTGCTGCGGGTAGCCGGGCTGCGTCGGCGGCTGCTGCGGATGGCCGGGCTGTGTCGGCGGCTGCGGATACCCGGGCTGGGTGGGCGGCTGCTGATACGGGTTCGGCTGCTGGTACCCCGACTGCTGATAGGGGTTCTGATTCTGGTCCTGCGGGTTCTGCTCGCCCCCGGGCGGCTGCTGTCCTGGCCACATGGCCAGTAACCATAGAGGTGCGGAGGCGCATCGACCACGCCCGCCCCCGCGCAGCCCGCGTGCGGGGGGATGGCCAAGGCTGCTACTCGTGGGTAACATCACGGCCATGAGCGCAGACCAGATGACCGTCGGCGAGATGCTCGCCGCCACGGTGCCCATGGCCGGAACCCTGAACCTGGAGTTCCTGGAGACCACCGCCGAGCGCGCCGTCGTGCGCCTGCCGGACCAGCCCGCCTACCACAACCACGTCGGCGGCCCGCACGCCGGAGCGATGTTCACACTCGCCGAGTCCGCCAGCGGCGCCATCGTGCTCGCCGCGTTCGGTGACCAGCTGAGCCGCGCCGTACCGCTCGCCGTCAAGGCCGAGATCGGCTACAAGAAGCTCGCGATGGGCGTCGTCACGGCCACCGCCACCCTGGGCCGCCCGGCCGCCGAGGTCGTCGCCGAACTCGACGCCGGGCAGCGGCCGGAGTTCCCGGTGAAGATCGAGATCACCCGCGAGGACGGCGCCGTGACCGGCGAGATGACCGTCGTCTGGACCCTGCGCCCCCACGCCTGAGAAGGGACGCCGTGGACCGCCCCCGTACCCCCTCCCGGGGTGCGGGGGCGGCCGCGTTCCCGGCGGCCGACGGCACGGGCCGTCCACCCCGACCGGGTAGGCTGCCCCGGCGTGCCCGCCGCGGTGCACGCCGGCGCCAAGGGCCCCCGACCAGGGGCCGGGCGCGGCAGGGCAGTCGAAACGGGAGGAAGCCGCGTTGCACGTCCAGGAGTGGCTGGAGACGATCCCCGCGGTCGCGGTCTACGTCCTCGTCGGCGTGGTGATCGGGCTGGAGAGCCTGGGCATCCCGCTGCCCGGCGAGATCGTGCTCGTGAGCTCGGCGCTGCTCGCCTCGCAGCACGGCGACATCGACCCGTACGTCCTCGGCGCCTGCGCCACCGCCGGCGCGATCATCGGCGACTCGATCGGCTACGCGATCGGGCGCAAGGGCGGACGGCCGCTGCTCGCCTGGCTGGGGAAGAAGTTCCCCAAGCACTTCAGCGAGGCCAACATCGGGCTCGCCGAGCGCTCCTTCCAGAAGTGGGGCATGTGGGCCGTCTTCTTCGGCCGCTTCATCGCCCTGCTCCGCATCTTCGCCGGACCGCTCGCGGGCGTCCTGCACATGCCGTACTGGAAGTTCCTGATCGCCAACGTCTTCGGCGGCATCCTGTGGGCCGGCGGCACGACGGCCGTCATCTACTCGGTCGGCATCGTCGCGGAGGCCTGGCTGAAGCGCTTCTCGTGGCTGGGGCTCGTCCTCGCGGTGCTGATCGGTGTCGCCTCGATGCTGATCATCAAGAACCGCGCCAAGAAGGCGGCGGCGGAGCAGGCCGAGGCCCCGGAGCCGGCACCGGTCGCGGTCGCCGACTGAGCCCGGACGCACCAGGACGTACTTGAGGAGGGCGGCACCCGTCGACGGGTGCCGCCCTCCTCAAGTACCGGACGTCGTACGGCGTACGCCCTCACCGCCGGACGCCGTGCGGCTCACGCTCCGAAGGCCTCCGCGTGGCCCTTGGCGAGGTGCAGGTACATCTCGGCGTTCAGCCGGATGCCCGCCTGCTCCTCCTCGGTCAGCGGCCGGCGGACCTTCGCGGGCACGCCCGCGACCAGCGAGCCCGGCGGGATCTCCATGCCCTGCGGGACGAGCGCCTGCGCGGCGATCAGCGAACCGGCCCCGATCCGCGCACCGTTGAGGACGGTCGCGCCCATGCCGACGAGCACGTCGTCCTCGATGACGCAGCCGTGCACGGTCGCGTTGTGGCCGACGGTCACGCGGTCACCGATCGAGACGGGGAAGCCGGGGTCGACGTGGACCGTGCAGTTGTCCTGGATGTTGGAGTCCTCGCCGATCGCGATGGGGCCGCAGTCCGCGCGCAGCACCGCGTGGTACCAGATGCTGGCGCGGGCGCCGAGCGTCACGTCGCCGAGCACCACGGAGGTCGGGGCGGTGAAGGCGGTCGGGTCGATCTGCGGCTCCTTGCCGCCCACACCCTTGATCAACGCCTCTGTCATGGTTCGCTCCTGATCGTCAGCCGTCATGTCGCGCCCGGGGGTGCCCCCGGGCGCAGCCTATGCCGCGCCCATGACGGACATCACAGCGCACTGCGGTGATCAGGTACGACGCCGCCGACTACGGTGTCCGGGTGCCCAGGAACAGAAACACGTTCTCGTCCCTCGCCGCCTGGCGGCGCCGGATGCTCAACCGTGCCGTGCAGGGCGGCTGGCGCTGGGTGCAGGAGACCGGTTCCGTCACGGCCGAGCACCCCGGGAAGCTGCGTTTCCGGCGGCTCGGCGCGGGCACCCGGCTCGCGTTCCCGCAGGGCACGGTCTTCGGTGAGCGGTGGATCGAGATCGGCGAGTGCTGCATCGTCGCCGAACAGGTCACGCTGACGGCCGGGATGCTGCCGGGCCTGGACCTCGGGACGGAGACGGTGCTGACGCTCGGCGACGGCGTCGTCCTCGGCCGGGGCAGCCACGTGATCGCCGACGCGAAGGTGACCATCGGCTCGGACACGTACTGCGGGCCGTACGTCTACATCACCTCGACCAACCACAGTTAC
Organism: Streptomyces sp. NPDC088707; assembly: GCF_044752725.1. Taxonomy (NCBI): domain Bacteria; kingdom Bacillati; phylum Actinomycetota; class Actinomycetes; order Kitasatosporales; family Streptomycetaceae; genus Streptomyces; species Streptomyces sp. NPDC088707. The sequence continues at coordinate 61,033 of NZ_JBIVLV010000002.1, forward strand.
GACGACCCGGACGAGCCGGTCGGCCGTCAGTGGCCCCGCTCGGAGCCCGTCGTGATCGGCCCCGGCTGCTGGCTCGGCACGGGCTCCGTGATCCTGCCCGGCGCGCGCCTCGGCCGGAACGTGGTCGTCGCCGCGGGCGCGGTGGTACGCGGCGAGGTGCCCGACCACTCGGTGGTCGCGGGCGCCCCGGCGAAGGTCGTCCGCAGCTGGGACGAGGAGAAGGGCTGGCAGCCCCCCCTGCGGACCCCGGCCCCGGTCCCGATCCCCGACCACGTGACCTCGGAACAGCTCGCGGCGCTCGCGGCGTGGGAGGTCGAGCAGGCGCGGTAGGAGGTGTCCTGTCTGATCGGCGAGACACCCCCGGGCACGCCTGGCCTGTCCGGCCTGTCCGGCCTGTCCGGCCTGTCTGCCCGTCCGGCCCGTCGGGCTGCCCGCCCGCCTAGCCCGTGGCCAGCAGGACCGTGCCCACCAGGGCGAGGCCCGCGCCCGCCGCCTGGATGGCGCGGAGACGTTCCTTCAGTACGCCGTAGGCCGCGAGGGCCGTGACCACCGGGTAGAGGCTGGCGAGGACGGCGGCGACGGTGACCGGGCCCTGCTGGGCGGCGATCGCGTACGTGCCGTTCGCGGCGACGTCGGCGAGGCCGACGAACGCGAGGGCCGGGAGGGCCGCGCGGATCACCTGCGGGCCGCCCTCGGGCAGGGCCCTGCCCCCGCGCTTCACCGAGGCGTAGAGCGCTCCGCCGCCCACCAGGACGTTGGTGACGCGCTGGACGAAGAGGGACAGGAAGAGTCCGGTGACCGTCGTGGAGGCCTCGGCGATCAGCGCCATCACCGAGCCGAAGCCGAAGGCCGCGACCAGGGTGAGCAGGACCGCCTGCCGCTGCACGGGCGCGCCGCGGAGCTCAGGTCCGCCGGCGAGGACCACGCCGAGGATCGCCACGCCGATCCCGGCGAACTGGACGAGCCCCGGCCGGTCGCCGACGAGCAGGCCGACCGAGACGGGGACGACGACACCGAGCGAACCGAGCGGCGAGACCACGCCCATCGGACCGAGCGCGAGCGCCTTGTAGAAGGCGAGCATGGCGGCGGGGCCGACGACGCCCGCCCCGACCGCGTACCAGAGCTGCGGTCCCGCCTCGGTCCACGCGCCGGTCGCGAGGACGACGGTGCCGAGGACGACGACCGCGAGCAGCTGGGAGACCACGACGACCGTGAGGGCGGGGATGCGGCGCGTCAGGAGCCCGCCGCCGAAGTCGGCGAGGCCCCACAGAAGGCTGGTGGCCAGGGCGAACAGGGCGGTCATGGGTCCTCGCAGTCACGGACGGCAGTACAGTGCAGTGAACAATCGGGTGCACCCCACCGTAGTTCAGTGTATTGAACTCTGTCATCCAGAATATTGGACGGAATGTGTCGGACCTCGATCAGCTCACGCAGTCGCTCGCCCGGAACCTGAAGCGCTGGCGCAAGGAGCGGGGACTCACCCTGGACGCCCTCGCCGCACGGGCAGGCGTCAGCCGCGGCATGATCATCCAGATCGAACAGGCCCGGACCAACCCCAGCGTCGGCACCACCGTGAAGCTCGCCGACGCGCTCGGCGTCTCCATCACGACGCTGCTCGACTACGAGCAGGGCCCCCAGGTCCGGATCGTCCCGCCCGACCAGGCCGTCCGCATGTGGTCCACCTCCACCGGGAGCCACACCACCCTGCTCGTCGGCACCGAGGCCCGCGGCCCCCTGGAGCTGTGGTCCTGGACCCTCATGCCGGGCGACGGCAGCGCCTCCGACCCGCACCCCGACGGGACGACCGAACTTCTCAACGTCACCGCGGGCGTCCTCACCCTGGTCGTCGACGGCGAGGAGCACCGCCTGCCGGCCGGCACCTCCGCCGTCTTCGAGGCCAACACGGGGCACGAGTACCGCAACGACGGGGACGAGCCCGCCGAGATGACGATGGCCGTCTCCATCCCGCCCGTACGCTGAGACGAGCGTCCGGGCCCCGGGCCTTCGTTGTTAGCGTGAGGCGTATGCGCGCACCCATCGGAGACTTCGACGACGCCCGGCCCGCCCCGGACTGCCTGGACCTGCTGACCGGCCCCGTCGCCGCCGCCGTCCGGGCCTGGACCGGCCCCGTACCGGCCGATCGGCTGCTGTACGTGGACACCGACCCGGCCATCGCCGACACCGCGGTCTTCGTCGAGCACTACGGGCCCGCGCTGCTCGACGAGTCCGCGAACTGCGTCGTCGTCGCGGGCAGGCGCGGCGAGACGACCACCCTGGCCGCGTGCGTCGTGAAGTCGGCGACACGCGTCGACGTCAACGGGGTCGTACGGAAGCGTCTCGGCGCCCGCAAGGCCTCGTTCGCGCCCATGGACACCGCGACGGGCGAGACCGGCATGGAGTACGGCGGCATCACCCCCATCGGCCTCCCGGCCGACTGGCCCCTCCTGGTGGACGCCGCCGTGGTGGACACCGAGTGGGTCCTGATCGGCAGCGGCCGCAGGCGCGGCAAGCTCATCCTGCCCGGGAAGGCCTTCGCCCAGCTCCCGGGCGCCGTCGTCCTGGAGGGGCTCGGCGTCCCCGTCGCCTGAGCCCCCGACCCCCCGAGTGCCCCGAGTGCCTCAGCTCAGGCGCGGGATCTCGATCGCGGGGCAGCGGTCCATGACCATGTCCAGGCCCGCCGCGCGCGTGCGGGCGAAGGCGGACTCGTCGACGACGTCCAGCTGGAACCAGATCGCCTTCGCGCCGACCGCGACCGCCTCGTCGGCGATCCCGCCCGCCTGCTCGCTGTTGACGAAGACATCGACGACGTCGACCGGGAACGGGATGTCGGCGAGGGACGCGTACCCCTGCTCGCCGTGGACGGTCTCCGCCTTCGGGTGGACCGGGACGATCCGCTTCCCGAAACGCTGGAGGACGGCCGCCACGCCGTACGCGGCCCGCCGCGTGTTCGTGGAGAGGCCGACCACCGCCCAGGTGTCGCCGGTGGACGTCAGGATCCGCCGTACGGTCTCCTCCGCGGAGTAGCCGGTCGGTCCCGCGGTGCTGTGCTCGACGCTCATCGCGCTCGCTGCCTCTCTTCGGTGTGGCCCGTCAGCCTCCACAACGGGCCATCACCTGCCCTGATTCCCGCCATCGGCCTCAGACGTACCAGGCACGCCGTTCGGCGTCGCGCGGGGCCTCGACCAGCGACGGGAGGCCCGGCCCGAAGGTCATCACCGGGCGGGCCGGATCCCACCGGCGCCAGCCCGGGTCGCCCGTCGACGCGAAGGACACCCAGGCCGCGTGCATCGCCGCCGCCAGGTCGCGGGGCGCGTCCGGGCCCGTCAGGGCGCGGGTCTCCGGCACGTCGAGCGTGTCGAAGACGAAGCCGAGTTCCAGCGCGTGACAGGCGCGGAGGTCGAGGACGGGGGTGGGCCAGCCGAACTCGTACATGTACGTCGCGGCGGCCCCGCGGGTGTTCAGCCGGGCGTCCGCGAACATGTTCAGCGGCATCCACAGCAGCTTGTCCATCGCGAGCGCGCCCAGGACCTCGCCCGGCTTCTCCTGCGGCCGCCCCGCGCGGTACACCTTCGCCACATCCGGCGATATGCGCCCCTTCCGGAGCAGGAGCCGCTGCCCCAGGGATCCCACCTTCTCGGTGTGTCCGCCCGGCACGAACCACAGCCGGTACTCGTCCGTGTTCGTGCCCATCAGCAGCTCCACGTCCGCCGAGGCGCCGTCGACGAGCAGGTCCCCCGGGTGGTCCGGCAGGACGTCGCCGTCCACGGCGACGTGGAAGGCGTGGCCGCTGAGCACCGGATTGCCCTTGCCCGTCACCGCGGTCTGCGCCGCGAGCAGCCGCTCCGGGTCCACCCCGGCGAACGCCTCCGCCGTCGCCGGCACCTTGAGCCGGGCGGCCATCGCCTCGGTGGTCCTGCGCGCGGCTTCGAGCGACCGGGCGCTCGGCGCCCCGCTCTGCATCACGGCCCGCCGGAACAGGCCCTTCGCGAGAGGGGAGGCCATCAGGGCGGCGATCGAGACCGCCCCCGCGGACTCGCCGAAGACGGTGACCCGGTCGGGGTCTCCGCCGAAGGCCGCGATGTTCTCCCGTACCCAGGTCAGTGCGGCGATCTGGTCACGCAGGCCGAGGTTGGCCGGCGCGTCGGGGAAGACCCCGAAACCCTCGATGCCGAGCCGGTAGTTGAGGGAGACGAGGACCACGCCGTCGCGGGCGAACGCGGTGCCGTCGTAGACGGGGACCGCCGAGGAGCCGTGTTTCAGCGACCCGCCGTGGATCCAGACCATAACGGGGCGCCCGCCCTCGTCGGGGCCCTCCTGGGAAGCCGGCCACGGCGCCCAGACGTTGAGGTTGAGGCAGTCGTCGCCCGCCACCTCGGGGTCGGGGAGCAGGGCGTCGAGCGGCGGGGCGTACGGGCGCTTGGGCGCCGTCGGCCCGAAGGCGGTGGCCTCCCGTACCCCCTCCCAGGCCTCCACCGGCTCCGGTGCGCGGAACCGCAGCGCCCCGACGGGGGCCTGCGCGTACGGGACTCCGAGGAAGGACGCCACGCCGTCCTTCAGAGCGCCGCGCAGAACGCCGTTCCTCGTGCGGGCCCCGGGGCCGTTCGGGACGTGTTCCGCGATGTACTCCGACATCGATCCACCTTTCCTCCGTCGACGGTGACGCACCGTCCCGATCATGCGGGCAGGGGAGGGCTCGCGGTCAACCCCCCGACGCCAAAGCCCTCTTGAGGACCTTGCCGGTCGGACCGAGCGGCAGCTCCTCGACGAATCGCACGATCCGGGGGTACTTGTGACGGCCGAGCCGCTCCCGCGACCAGTCGACCAGCTCGTCCTCGGAGAGCGGGGCGGCGTCCTCCCGTCGGACCACCACCGCGCAGACCTCCTCGCCCTTCGCGTCGTCGGGGACGCCGATCACCGCGACCTCGGAGACCGCGGGGTGGCGCACGAGCACCTCCTCGACCTCGCGCGGGTAGATGTTGAAGCCGCCGCGGATGACCAGGTCCTTCTTCCGGTCCACGATCCGCAGGAAGCCGTCCTCGTCCCGTACGCCCAGGTCACCCGTGCGGAACCAGCCGTCCACGACCGCCGCCGCGGTCGCCTCCGGGTCGTCGAGGTAGCCGGCGAAGACGTTGTGCCCGCGCACCACGACCTCTCCGATCGCGCCGTCCGCGAGCAGCAGGACCTCGCCGTCCACGGCCGCGTCCGCGATGCCCACCTCGACACCCCAGACCGGGTGCCCGACCGTGCCCGGCCGGCGGCCGATGTGCGGCTGGTTGAAGGTCGCGACCGGCGAGGTCTCCGTCAGGCCGTACCCCTCCAGGACCTGCGTACGGAAGGTCTCCTCGAAGCGCTCCAGGACGGCGACCGGCAGCGCGGCGCCGCCCGACACGGCGGCACGCAGGGCCTCCGGCCGCACCTCGGACCCGGCCGCCGCCTCCACCAGGGCGTGGTACATCGTCGGTACGCCCATGAAGACCGTCACGCCCTCGTCGGCCAGCACCCGCAGGGCGGCCGGGCCGCTGAACCGGGGCATCAGCACCAGCGTCGCGCCCTGCCGGAGCGTCCCGTTCATCGCGCAGGTCTGGCCGTAGCTGTGGAAGAGCGGCAGGCAGCCGAGGACCACGTCGCCGGCGCCGAGCCCGAGCAGGTCCTGCGAGGTCACCGAGGCGTTCATGACGATGTTGAGATGGGTGAGCAGGGCGCCCTTCGGGCGGCCCGTCGTGCCGCTCGTGTAGAGGATCACCGCGGTGTCCGAGGGCTCGGCCGGCTCGGCGGCGGCCAGCGGCCGGGCCGTCGACGGCGCGCCCTGGAAGGCGCGCACCCCGGCCGCGCGCGCCGCCTCGTCGGCGACCGCCCACAGCGGCCCGCCGCTGACGATGCCCACCGCGCCGCTGTGCTCCAGGACGTACCGCACCTCGTCGGCGACGAGCAGCGCGTGCACGGGGACGACCGTCGCGCCGGCGGCGAGCGCCCCGTAGTACACCCGCAGGAACTCGATCGTGTTCGGCAGCAGGACGGCCAGCCGGTCGCCCGGCTTCACCCCGGCCTCGCGCAGCCCGGCGGCGCAGCGCAGCGCCTCCGTCCACAGCTCGCCGTAGGTGAGCCGGACCGCGCCCTCCACGACCGCGATCCGGTCGGGGAAGTGGCGGGCGGACTCGCCGAGGACGCCGGCGACGCTCAGTGACATGGCACGCTCCAGGTACGCGGAGTCAACAGCTCTGTTGACGATCGGTGACACGGCACAGAATCCGCCGCGACCCCACCCGGGCGCCATGTGCAGGTGCCCACCATGCGGCCCGCCGAGCTGGGCAGCGGCCCCGCCGTACCGCCCGACCCGTGGCATTCGCCAAATCCCGGCGCTACGGTGCGAGCCATGACGCACAGCTCGGCCGCACCCGGAGAGCCCCCGGGACCGCGCCCCGGCGGAAGCCCCACCACGTCGGCGCGAGCGGGCAACCCCGGCGCACCCGCGACGGGCTCCGGCGCCCGTCCCGGCGGGTTCCACACGCCGCTGAGCGGCTCCGGTGGTTCCGGCGCGCTGCGGCGCGCGCTCGCCACGGCGATGCTCGCTGACATCGACCGGCTCACCGACCGCGCCGTCGACGACATCCGCGCCCACTCCGGTACGTACGCCTCCGGCGCGCCCGTCACCCGCGAGGACCTGTGGGAGATCTGCCGCGACAACCTGCTGCGCGCCCTGGAGGACTTCGGCGGGTTCGCCGCGACCGGCGGCGACTTCGAGTGGGCGGCCCGCGAGACCGGCCGCCGCCGCGCCGAACAGGGCGTCCCGCTCGACACCGTGCTCCAGGCCTACCGGCGCGGCGGCCGGGTCCTGTGGCAGGTGATGGCCGAGCACCTCCGGATCCGGGCCGGGCGGGACTCCGACAGCCGGGACGTCGAGCTCGACATGGCGAGCGGCGTCTGGGAGACCATCGACCGCTACTCGGTCGCGATGGCCGACGCGTACCGGATCGCCCAGCTGGAACTCCAGAGCCGCCAGGACACCCGGCGCGTCGCCCTCTTCGAGGCGCTGCTCGACGGGCGCGCCGACGACCCGGCCGTCGCCTCCGCCGCCGCGGCCGCGCTTGGGGTCCCCCCGGTCGACCGGTACGTCGTCGTGGTCGCCGCCCAGGACCCGGCCGCCCCGCCGCACCCCTCGCCGGTCCTGGAGGCCCAGGGCATGTGGTCGTACTGGCGGCCCCGCTCCGGCCGGTACGCCGGGATCGTCCGGCTGCCCCGGCGCGACGCGCCCGCCGGGCGGGCCGCTGCGGGCGCCCCGCCCGGCGGCACCGACCCGGCCACGCGCGCGCTGCTCGCGGCCCTGCGCGAGCGGACCGGGGCGACCGCCGGCGTCTCGCCGGAGTTCGACCGCCTCTCCCAGGCGGGGCGGGCCCTGCGACTCGCCGAACAGACCCTCCGTACCCTCCCCGCCGGCAGCGGCGAGGTCGGCGTCTTCGACGACCGGCTCGCCCAGGTGCTGCTCAGCGGGCGCACCGACATCGCCGAGCGGATCGTCACCGTCCACCTCGGCCCGGTGCTCGCCACCGGCGGCGAGCGGGCCGCGCTCCTCACCACCCTGCGCGCCTGGCTCGACCACGGCTGCTCGGCCTCGCGGGCCGCCGACCAGCTCTACTGCCACCGCAACACGGTCCTCAACCGCATCGGCCGCATCTCCGAGCTCACCGGCCGCTCCAGCGAGTCGGGCGAGGCCCGGCTCGGCTGGGCCCTCGCGCTGCGCGCCCTGCCGTACGCGGGCCTCGCGACCCCGCCCGAACCGGCCGCCGGGGAGCGCGAGCCGGAGGCGACCTAGGCCCTGTCGTCACACTCCCGTCGTCGCCCGCAGACGGGAGTTCGACGACAGGGCCTAGCGGGCCGCCGCGACCGCCGGACCGGGGCGACGGCCACGGAACGTAGGCTGGCCGGATGCCGGAGCAGTACGTCACCCTGGCCCGCGAGGGCGTGCACGAGTCCGAGATCAACCGCTCGCGCTTCCTCTGCGCGCTCGCGCCCGTCGCCGACGAGCGGGAGGCGCAGGAGTTCGTTGCGCGCATCCGCAAGGAGCACCCGACCGCCAGCCACAACTGCTTCGCGTACGTCCTCGGCGCCGACGCCTCCGTCCAGAAGGCGAGCGACGACGGCGAACCCGGCGGCACGGCAGGTGTCCCGATGCTGCAGATGCTCCTGCGCCGCGAGATGCGGTACGTCGCCGCCGTCGTCACCCGCTACTACGGCGGCGTGAAGCTCGGCGCGGGTGGGCTCATCCGCGCGTACGGCGGCGTGGTCGGCGAGGCCCTCGACGCGCTGGGCACGGTGACCCGGCAGCGCTTCCGGCTCGCCACCGTCACCGTCGACCACCAGCGCGCGGGCAAGCTGGAGAACGACCTGCGGGCGACCGGGCGCGCCGTCCGTGACGTGCGCTACACCGACGCCGTCACGATCGAGATCGGCCTCCCCGACGCGGACGTCCCCGCCTTCCGCGCCTGGCTCGCGGACGCCACGGCGGGCACGGCCACCTTCGAACCGGGCGGCGAGGCGTACGGGGACGCGTGACGGGGGGGCCCGACGGGCGCCCTGTGACGGCTGAGCCGTACGGCCCCGACCACACCCCCCGGCGGGATAGCGTGGTGGGCGCACACGGACGGGAACCAGCGGCGAGGAGCGGCGCACATGCGGGGTGGGACGGCATCGTGAGGCTCCTGCACACCTCGGACTGGCATCTCGGCCGGTCCTTCCACCGGGTCGGTCTCCTCGACGCCCAGGCTGCCTTCCTCGACCATCTGGTGGCCACCGTCCACGCGTACGACGTCGACGCCGTCCTCGTTGCCGGCGACGTGTACGACCGGGCCGTGCCCCCGCTGCCCGCCGTCGAGCTGTTCGACACCGCGCTGCACCGTCTCGCCGGGGCCGGCGTGCCCACGGTGATGATCTCCGGCAACCACGACTCGGCCCGCCGCCTCGGCGTCGGCGCCGGACTCATGGAGCGCGCCGGTATCCATCTCCGCACCGACCCCGCCGGCATCGGCACCCCCGTCGTCCTCACCGACGCCCACGGCGACGTCGCCCTCTACGGCCTGCCCTACCTCGAACCGGCCCTCGTACGGGAACGGCTCGGCGCCGAGAAGGCCGGGCACGAGGCCGTGCTCGCCGCCGCCATGGACCGGGTCCGCGCCGACCTCGCCGACCGGCCCGCCGGCACGCGTTCCGTCGTCCTCGCCCACGCCTTCGTGGCGGGCGGCGCGCCCAGCGACAGCGAGCGGGACATCACCGTCGGCGGCGTCGCGGCCGTTCCCACCGGGATCTTCGACGGCGTCGACTACGTCGCCCTCGGCCACCTCCACGGCAGCCAGACCGTCACCCCGCGCGTCCGCTACTCCGGCTCCCCCCTCGCGTACTCCTTCTCCGAGGCCGACCACCGCAAGACCATGTGGCTCGTCGACCTGGGCCCGAGCACCCCCGACGGGGCGATCACCGGCGCCGAGCGGCTCGACTGCCCCGTCCCGCGCCCCCTCGCCCGGCTCAGAGGACGGCTCGACGACCTCCTCGCCGACCCCGCGCACACCCGCCACGAGCAGTCCTGGGTCGAGGCCACGCTCACCGACCCGGTGCGCCCCGCCGAGCCGATGGCCCGGCTCACCGCCCGCTTCCCGCACACCCTGAACCTGGTCTTCGACCCCGAGCGGACGGGCGACGACCCCGGCGCCTCCTACGCCCAGCGGCTCAGGGACCGCACCGACCAGCAGATCGCGGAGGACTTCGTGGCCCATGTGCGCGGCGGCTCGGCCCTCGACGGCGCCGAGCGGACGGTCCTCCACGGCGCCTTCGACGACGTACGGGTCGACACGGCCGAGCGCGAGGTGGGCCGGTGAGGCTGCACCGTCTGGAGATCACCGCGTTCGGCCCCTTCGGCGGCACGCAGACCGTCGACTTCGACGCCCTCTCCGCCGCCGGGCTCTTCCTCCTCCACGGACCGACCGGTGCCGGCAAGACCTCCGTCCTCGACGCGGTCTGCTTCGCCCTCTACGGCAGCGTGCCCGGCGTCCGGCAGACCCCCGGGACGACGCTGCGCAGCGACCACGCCCCCGTCGGCACCTCCACCGAGGTGGTCCTCGAACTGACCGTGGGGGAGCGGCGCCTGGAGATCACCCGGCGCCCGGCCCAGCAGCGCCCCAAGAAGCGCGGCGGCGGCTTCACCACCGAGAAGGCCCAGACCTGGCTGCGCGAGTACGACCCCGCCACACGCGCGTGGAACGGTCTCAGCCGCTCCCACCAGGAGATAGGGGAGGAGATCACCCAGCTCGTCGGCATGAGCCGCGAGCAGTTCTGCCAGGTCGTGCTCCTCCCGCAGGGCGACTTCGCCCGCTTCCTGCGCGCCGACGCGGAGGCCCGCGGCAAGCTCCTCGGCCGGCTCTTCGACACCCGCCGCTTCGCCGCCGTGGAGGAGCGCCTCGCCGAACTGCGGCGCGCCGCGCAGCAGCAGGTCGAGGAGGGCGACGAGCGGCTCCTCGCCCTCGCCCACCGGATGGGCCAGGCCGCCGGGGGCCTCGCCGCAGCCCGTACCGCCGTCGAAGGACGGCCCGGCGACCCCGGAGTCGCCGACGCCGTCCTCACCTGGGCCGCCGTCGCCCGTACGGAGGCCCGTGAGGCACTCGACATCGCGCGCGTACGGCTCGACGCGGCCGAGGCACGGCAGGGCGCGGCCCGCGCCGCGCTCGACGCCGAGAACGACCTGGCCGCCCGCCAGGCCCGGCACGCCGACGCGCTGCTCCGCCAGGAGCGGCTCACCGCGCACGCCCCCGAACGGGACCGCCTCCAGGCCGCCCTCGACCGCAGCCTGAAGGCGGACCGGGTGGCCCCCGCGCTCGGCCTGCGCCAGGACGCCGAGCGCGAGCACACCACCGCCCACGCCGCCCGCGCACGCTCCCGCGCCCAGCTGCCCGCCGACCTCGCCGACGCCGGGGCCGAGCACCTCTCCGCCCTCGAACACCGGCTGCGCGAGGAGCTCGGCGGCCTGGAGGCCGCCCGCCGCGCCGAACGCCGCGCCGCCACGCTCGCCGACGAGCGCGCCGCACTCGCGCGCGAGGCACGCGCCGACGACGACATCCTCCGCGACACCGCCGACTGGCTCGCCGGCTGCGAGCCGCGCCGCGCCGCGCTCAGCGAGCACGTCGAGGCCGCCCGCGACGCCGCCGCCCGTGCCGAGCACCTGGCCGGCCGCCTCGAACCCGCCCGCCGTCGCCGCGACGCGGCCCGCCGCCGTGACACGCTCGCCGAGGACACCCGGGCGGCCGAGGCGCGTCTCGCGGACGCCCGGGAGCGCCGGAACACCGCCCACGAGACCTGGCTCGACGTCAAGTCCCGCCGTCTGGAGGGCATCGCGGCCGAACTCGCGGTCACCCTCGCCCCCGGCGATCCCTGCCAGGTCTGCGGATCCACCGTCCACCCGGCCCCCGCCCGCACCACCGCCGACCACGTCGACCGCGCCACCGAGGACGCCGCCTACGCCGCCTACACCGGCGCCGAAGAGACCCGTACGGCCGCCGAGCGCGCGCTCGCCGTCACCCACGAGTCCTGGTCCACGGCCCGCGCGGAGGTCCAGGCGGGCGCCCCGGCCGGGTCGCCCGAGCCCACGGTCGACGAACTCTCCGAGGAAGTCGAGGAGTTGACCGGCCTCCACGCCGAGGCGCACGCGCTCGCCGGACAGTCCCACAGCGCCCGGGAGACGCTCGCGCGGGCCGAGCGCGAGTACGAGGAGCGGGTCGCCGCACAGCGGGAGGCCGAGCGGCGGGTCGCCGCCCGGACCTCGCGGCGCGAGGCCCTGGACCGCGAGCAGCTCGCCCTCGACGAGGAACTCACCCGGGGACGCGGCGCGTTCGCCACCGTGGCCGAACACGCCACGCGCCTGGAGCGGCGGATCGCCCTCCTCGTCGACGCCACCGGCACCGTCCGGGCCGCCGAACTCGCCGCCCAGCGGCTCAAGGAGGCCGACGACCGCCTCGCCGACGCCGCCTACCGCGCGGGCTTCACCACCCCGGCCGAGGCCGCCGCCGCGCTCCTGCGCGAGGGCGAGCGCCGCGACCACCAGCAGCGCGTGGACGCCTGGCAGGCCGAGGCCGCCGCCGTCGCGGACCGGCTCGCCGAGCCCGGCACTGCGGCCGCCGCCGCGCTTCCGCCGGCCGACCCCGCCGCGGCGGCCGCCGCCCACACCACGGCCGAACGCGCGCTCCGCGAGGCCGACTCGGCCCTGGCCGCCGCCCGTGAACGCGCCACCGGCCTGGCCGGTCTCTCCCGGCAGGCCCTCGCCGAGGTCCGCCGCCTCGGGCCGCTCCGCGAGGAGTACGACCGGGTGGCCCGCCTCGCCGCCCTCACCGCAGGCACCTCGGCCGAGAACGAGCGCCGGATGCGCCTGGAGTCGTACGTCCTGGCCGCCCGCCTCGAACAGGTCGCGGCCGCCGCGACCGCCCGGCTCCAGCGGATGTCCTCCGGCCGCTACACCCTGGTCCACTCCGACGCGCGCTCCGGCGGCAAGCGCGCCGGTCTCGGCCTGCACGTCGTCGACGCCTGGACCGGCAACGAGCGCGACACCGCCACGCTCTCCGGCGGCGAGACCTTCTTCGCCTCCCTCGCGCTCGCCCTCGGGCTCGCGGACGTCGTCACGGACGAGGCGGGCGGCGTACGGCTCGACACCCTCTTCATCGACGAGGGCTTCGGCAGCCTCGACGAGCAGACGCTCGACGAGGTCCTCGACGTCCTCGACTCGCTGCGCGAGCGGGACCGCAGCGTCGGCATCGTCAGCCATGTCGGCGATCTGCGCCGCCGGATCCCGGCCCAACTGGAGGTCGTCAAGGCGCGGCACGGATCGGCCGTACGGCTCCGCACCGGCGGGGACGCCCTCAGCGGCTGAGTGAACGCCTCGGCAGCGGCGAGGAGTAGACCACGCTGGTGGTCACCGAGCCCAGCGTCGCGATCTTCCCGGTGATCTCCTCCAGGTGCCGCATGGACCGCGCGGCGACCTTGAGGACGAAGCAGTCGTCGCCGGTGACGTGGTGCGCCTCCAGCACCTCCGGCGTGGTGCCGAGCAGATCGTGGAACGGCTTGTAGTTGCCGTGCGGGTAGCGGAGCCGTACGAACGCCAGGATCGGCAGCCCGAGCCGGTCCTGGTCGACGATCGCCGTGTACCCGGAGATCACCCCGGCCTCCTCCAGGCGCCGCACCCGCTCGGTCACCGCGGACGGCGACATCGACACCGTGCGGGCGAGCTCGGCGAAGCTGGCGCGGCCCTCGGACTGGAGGGCTTCGAGGATGCGCCAGTCGGTGGCATCGGGGGTGTACTCAGAGGTCATGTAGGAGAGATAGCAGGGGATTCCCCGGCCGATCAAGCGATCGGCCGGGGATCTCGGTGCTCGGTCCTCACAACCGCGAGAGCTCGTCGACCAGGTCGTCGAGGCCCAGCGGGCCCTGCGAGAGGGCCGCCATGTGCCAGGCCTTCGCGTCGAACGCGTCGCCGTGCGCCGCCCGGGCGTTGGCGCGGCCGAGCAGCCAGGCGCGTTCTCCCAGCTTGTAGCCGATGGCCTGGCCCGGCATCGACAGGTAGCGGGTCAGCTCGCTCTCCACGAAGGACGGCGGACGGCTGCTGTGCCGCTGGAAGAACTCCTGGGCCAGGTCCGGCGTCCACCGCTCGCCCGGGTGGAACGGCGATTCCGCCGGGATCTCCAGACCCAGGTGCATGCCGATGTCCACGATCACCCGACACGCGCGCATCATCTGCCCGTCGAGGTACCCGAGGCGCCGCTCCGCGTCGGGCAGGAAGCCGAGTTCGTCCATCAGGCGCTCCGCGTAGAGCGCCCAGCCCTCGCAGTTGGCGCTGACCTTGCCGATGGTCGCCTGGTAGCGGGAGAGGCGGTCGGCGACGTGCACCCACTGGGCGAGCTGGAGGTGATGGCCGGGTACGCCCTCGTGGTACCAGGTCGACACCAGGTCGTACACCGGGAAGCGCGTCGTGCCGTCCACCGGGAGCCAGGTGCGGCCGGGCCGGGAGAAGTCCTCGGACGGGCCGGTGTAGTAGGGCGCGGCGGCGCCGCCCGCAGGGGCGATGCGGGACTCCACCCGCCGCACCCGCTCGGCGAGTTCGAAGTGGGTGCCGTCGAGCGCCTCGATCGCCTCGTCCATGAGTTCCTGGAGCCAGACCCGGACCTCTTCGACCCCCTCGACATGGGTGCCGTGCTCGTCGAGGTGGGCGAGCGCCTCCCAGGGGCCGGCGCCCGGCAGGATCCGCTCGGCCTCGGTCCGCATCTCCCCGAGCAGCCGGTGGTACTCGGTCCAGCCGTACGCGTACGCCTGGTCGAGGTCCAGGTCGGTGCCGTTGAAGTAGCGGGTCCAGCGCTGGTAGCGCTCGCGTCCCACCGTGTTCGGGGCGTCGGCGACGGCCGGGGCGTACACGTCCCGCATCCAGTCCCGCAGGGCCGTGACGGCCTCGGTGGCGCCCCGGCCCGCCTTCGCGAGCCCGGCGCGCAGGTCCTCCGGCAGGGTGTCGGGGGCCGCGGCGGCGAACTCCTCGAACCAGCCCGGCTTCCCGCTCTCCGCGCCCGCCCACTCGGTGAGCTGCTCGACGAAGGTGGCGGTGGGCCGCGGCCCGCCGAGGAGCTTGCGCTCCAGGCCGAGCGCGAGCGCGGCACGGTAGCCCTCCAGCGCGGCCGGGACCGCGCGCAGCCGGGCGGCGACCGCGGCCCAGTCCTCCTCGGTCTCGGTCGGCATCACGGTGAAGACGATCCGGACGCTGTGCGCGGGGGAGCGCATGTTGCTGACCGTGCAGAGGCCCTCCTCGGCCTCGAACATGGCGAGTTCCGCCGTGAGGCGCTCCCGCAGCAGACGGGCACACCGCTGCTCGGCCTCGCTGTCCGCACCCGGGACGCGCTCCGCCGCGTCGAGCCGGGCGAGCGTGCGGCGGGCGAGGTCGGCCACGGCCCGCTGGCCGGCCGGCGAGAAGTCGGGCAGCAGTCCGGCGCTCTCCTTGACTCCCAGGTACGTACCGGTGATCGGGTCGAGGGCGATGAGTGCGTCGACGTGTTCGTCGGCGACCTGGCGGGGCAGCGGGCTGCTGGAAGTCTCTGGCATGGGGGTCATCCTGACGTCTCCGGCGGGCCCGCGTCACCCTCGTCGAAGGTCAGTCGGCTGACATGGAGGGGCTCGAAACGGGCGGCAGAAGCGGGCCGCACTCCCACTCCTGGAAGATCAGCCGCGTCTCGACGCGGGCCACCTCGCGGCGTGACGTGAACTCGTCGAGAACGAGTCGTTGCAGGTCGGCGGGGTCCGCTACAGCCACGTGCACCAGGTAGTCGTCGGGTCCCGTCAGATGGAACAGCGCCCGGGACTCCGGCAGGGCCCTGATCCGGTCGACGAACGGACCGATCAGTTCCCGCCGGTGCGGCCGGACCTGGACGAGAAGGAGCGCTTCAAGCCCTCGGCCGAGTTTGGCCGGATCCAGTCGTAGCTGGTGTCCGAGGATCACGCCCGTGCGGCGAAGACGCGCCACCCGGTCCAGGCAGGTGGACGGTGCCACTCCGACCTCGGCGGCGAGTTCGCGGTAGGTGGTCCGGGCGTCGTTCTGCAGCAGGCGAAGAATGTGCAGATCGACCGCGTCCAGTACGACAGAATCGGCCATCTGGCGAACGTAGCACGGCGATTTCCCGCTACTTCCCGGTATCCGTTCACAGTGCCGCCATGGACGCCATGGACTACGGCTCCTCGGACACCCCGAGAGCCCTCGCCACCGAAGCCGTGCACGCCGGCCGCGAAGACCTCGCCTCGCTCGGTCTGCACGCCCCGCCGATCGACCTGTCCACCACCTACCCCTCGTACGACGCCCGGGCCGAGGCCGCCCGGATCGACGAGTTCGCCACCACCGGGGCCCGGCTCGACGGGCCGCCGGTCTACGCCCGGCTCGACAACCCCACGGTCGCCCGCTTCGAGGAGGCCCTCGCCCGCCTGGAGGGCGCCGAGGCAGCCGTCGCGTTCGCCAGCGGCATGGCGGCGCTCACCGCCGTCCTTCTCGCCCGGGCGAGCCAGGGCCTGCGCCATGTCGTCGCGGTCCGTCCGCTGTACGGGTGCAGCGACCACCTCCTCGACGCCGGTCTGCTCGGCACCGAGGTGACCTGGACCGACCCGGCGGGCGTGGCGGACGCGATACGGCCCGACACCGGCCTGGTCATGGTGGAGTCGCCCGCCAACCCGACCCTCGCCGAGGCGGACATCCGCGCCCTCGCCCACTCCTGCGGCTCCGTGCCGCTCCTGGTCGACAACACCTTCGCCACGCCCGTGCTCCAGCGCCCGGTCGAACAGGGCGCCCGCATCGTGCTGCACAGCGCGACCAAGTACCTCGGTGGCCACGGTGACGTCATGGGCGGCGTCGTCGCCTGTGACGAGGAGTTCGCCCGTACCCTCCGCCAGGTCCGCTTCGCCACCGGCGGAGTGCTGCACCCGCTCGCCGGCTACCTGCTGCTGCGCGGTCTCTCCACCCTGCCGGTACGGGTGCGGGCCGCGTCCGGCACGGCGGCCGAGCTCGTACGGCGCCTCGCCACCGACCCCCGGATCGCACAGGTCCACTACCCGCGGATCGGCGGCGCCATGATCGCCTTCGAGGTGTACGGCGACCCGCACGACGTCATCGCCGGCGTCCGGCTCATCACCCCCGCCGTCAGCCTCGGCAGTGTCGACACCCTCATCCAGCACCCGGCCTCCATCAGCCACCGCATCGTGGCCGAGGGCGACCGGCGCTCGGCGGGCGTCAGCGACCGCCTGCTGCGGATGTCGGTCGGTCTCGAGGACGTCGAGGACCTCTGGCGGGATCTGACCTGGGCGCTCAGCGCTCCGCCCGCCGCACCCCTTCGTGCGGCTGCCCCTGCTGGGTCTCACGGTGCTGCGGCCGGGCGGCCGGTCGCGGTGCCGAGGCCAGCCGGGCTGTGATCACCAGGGTGCCCTCCTCGATCTGGTAGTCGAGGGGGAGGTTGAGCGCCCGCATCGCGGCCACCATCCCGGTGTTGGACGACTGCGTCACCGCGTACACGCTCGCGCAGCCGGCCTCCTCGGCCATCGCCACCAGCCTGCCGAGGAGCTCGGAGCCGATGCCGCGCCGCTGCCAGTCGTCCTCCACCATCAGCGCCACCTCGGTCTCGTCGCCGTCCCAGAGCAGATGCCCGAGGGCGACGAGCCGGCCGGAGGCCGTCTGGACGGCGAGGGTACGTCCGAAGCGGGGGCTGAGCAGGTGGTCGAGGTAGCGGTCGGCGTCGCCGACGGGACCGTGGTAGCGCAGTCCGAGGGTCCGTGCCGAGCAGCGGTCGTGCATGGCGCGCGCGGCGGGCAGATCGCGCTGGTCGGCGCGGCGGACGGTGATCTCGTTGCCCTCGGGGAGGGTCAGTACGTCCTGGCTGCGCGGGACGCGGGGGCCGAGCCGGGCGTCGAGCTCCACGAGGGCGCGGGCCCGGGCGAACTCGGTCGGGGTGAAGGGGAGGTAGGGCCGCTCCACGATGAGCGTGCCGCCGTTGGGGTCGCGCAGCCGCATCACGGTCTCCTCCAGGACGCCCTCGACCGGGGCCTGTTCCCCGGTGGGGCGGCCGGTGAGGGAGACGGCGGGCACGGAGTGGAGGGTGCAGCGGCCCAGGAGCTGGCGCAGCGCGAGCGGCAGCTCGGCCGCGTCGAGCGCCGTACGGGTGGCCAGGCCGAGGACCCGGGTCGGGGTGTCCACCAGGTCGTGGGCGTCGGCCCGCTCGGTCCAGGTGTCACGGCCGCCGGCCGCCGCCGTCTCACGGGCGAGGGCGCCGGCGGAGAGGTCGGCCGGGGCCCGCAGCAGGAACTCGTCGACCGTGCCGTCGGCGAGCGGATGCGTCTGGAGGGTGAGGATGTCCACGCCCAGGCGGGCGAGGACGGTGCACAGGGCGGCGAGGCTGCCCGGCGTGTCCGCGACGGTGGTCCGCATCCGCCACAGCGCGGTCTCGACGGGCACCACGGGTCCCGTCTCCTCCCCCTCCTCCTCGGTCCTCACCGGCTCGGCCACGGGCGAGTGCCCGCCGGTGTGCCCGCCGGTGCGTCCGGCGGGCGGGGCATGGCTCGCATGACTGCGCCTCCGCGCCCACCAGGTGTGGAAGGCGGCGGTGGCGACCAGCGCGATCGCCGAGAACACCAGGAGGTAGGCGCCGTCGGGCCCCTTGGCGATGGTCTTGGCGATCGTGTCGGCCACCACCACTGCGGTGAACAGTGCGGCGAGCTCGATCAGGTCGTGCCGCCAGTGGTGCGGACGGCGGGCGCTCTTCGAAGACGTCACATCGGTCATGACCTCACTGTGACCCAGTGGTGTTGCGTGATCACGAACGCTTTGTGACTGACGGGTTAAGCGCCCATCTGGAGGCTTAAAGAACGATTCAGGCCGTTTCTGTCAGAGGCTGATCGGCGCCCCGGCCGAGTGCGCCCGACAGCCGCTTCGCCTGGACGACGAACTGCGAGGCGCTCCGCGCCGAGGCCATCGCGTCCAGCCCGGCCACCTCACCCCGGGCCCCGCACCGCTCCACACAGTCCGCCGCGACCGCGAGCACCTCGCCCAGACCGCGCAGCGGCTTCTCCGCACCGAGCAGTTCCGGCAGCAGCGGCTCCAGGACCGCCCAGACCGTGCCGTACGCGCCCGTGGCGGCCGTCGTCCGGAGCGCGTCCGCCAGCCGGTTCGGCTTCACCGAACCCTCCAGGACCAGCCACGCCAGCTCCGTGCCGAGCCGCCGGGCGTCCAGGTCGCCCCGCGACGCCAGGACGAGCAGCGCGTCCACCGCGCGCAACCGGTCGTCGGCGTCCTGACAGCCGAGACCGAACGCCACGGCGAGATGGACGGACCGGCCCGCCGGGCCGCCCGCCTCGGCGAGCGCGGTGAGCGGTTCCGTCACACCGCGCTGGTCCGTGTCGGCCCCCGAGGCGAGCGAGGACAGGACGCACGCCGCCACGAACTCACGGTCCACCGGCAACGCCGTGGCCCAGTGCGCCCGCGTGTCCAGCCAGTGGTAGCAGCGACGGGGAGTCGCCCGGAGGTCGCCCCCCAGCCACCGGAAGGCCGCCGGGAACTCCTTGCGCACCACGGGACGGTCGTCGATCTCGACGACGACCCGGTCCGTCAGCCACCACTTCTGCGAGGCCCGGTCCTTGCCCCTGTCGAGGAACCGCACCCTCGTTCCCAGGGGTTCCCCCGCCCGCAGCCACGCGGCGAGCCGATCTCCCGCCCGCGTGCCGAGCGCCACGGCCTCCTCGGCCGCCCGCGCGGCCGACGGATCCCGGCGCCCGACCCGGAGCAGCGCCTGGGCGAAGTCGGCCGGGGCCGGCTCGACGCCCGCCTCCCGGTAGCCGCGCAGGCGCTCCACCAGCACCACCGGGTCGATCTCACCGGTGTGCAGGGTCGGCGTGGCGAGCAGGAACGGCAGCGCGTCCGTGCCGATCAGGTCGGCGGCCTCCCACAGACGCGCGTCCAGGATCCCCGACAGCGCCTCGTGGTGGCAGGCCTTCCGGCCGTTGCCCTTCGCCCGCCCGGAGTCGACGCGCCGGCCCGGCAGAAGACCCAGCAGCCCCGCGAGAACCACCTCGGCCCCGTGCGTGTAGTGGGTGAAGTAGTGCTGGTGCTCCCAGTGCTCCGTGGGGAACGCCTCGCGCACCGCCGCCTCAAGACCCGCCCGGTCCCGTCGCGCGAGCCGCACCAGACCGTCGAGCGTCCGCTCGAACGCCGCCGGGTCCTGATGCCGCCCCCGCGTCAGCAGCTCCTCCACCAGCTCTTCGACCGTCGTCGCCGGGGGAGCCACCGGCTCCCGCTCCGGGACCGGCGGCAGGATCTCCTCGTACGGGACCCCGGCCTCCACCTCCAGGTCGTTCCCGAACAGCGCCACGGCCGCCGGACGGTGCACCGGGCTCAGCAGACCGGCCTGCTCGGCCAGCTCACGGCGTACGGAGGTGTCCACCGCCGCCGCATGACGGCCCACCAGCTTCAGGGCCCGCTCCTGGATCGTGGTGTCCTCGTGCCCGAAGGCCTCCGCCACGGCCGGCAGCAGCTCCTCCACCGCGCCGGGCTCCCGCGCCAGCACCTTCCCCACCAGCGTCAGCTGGGCGCGCACCAGCTTCTTCTCGGTACGGAACAGCACCCCGCCCGTCATCTCGGCCAGCGCCCCGGCCGACAGCGCGCCGTCCGCGGCGAGCCCCGCGAGGACCTCCTGCGCGTACCCCGCCACCGGGGACGGCGCGTCGGCCGTCATCCCGATCCAGTCCGGGATCCGCTCCCGACGCTCGTCCGCGCTCGGCTCGACCAGCCGCAGCACCTCCAGGGGGAACCGCAGGTCCCGGGCCCGGCCGCCGCGCAGCAGCCGGGAGACGCACAGGTCCACGACCTGGGCCCGGTCGAGCACGCCCTCCGTGACGAGCGTCGCGAGCGCGGTCGGCCAGTGCGTCGGCGCCTCGGGGCCGACCGACCAGGTCAGCCGGTCGGGCGTCTCGGCCATGGCGAGCGCGTGTGGCACGAGCACCCGGGTGTGCGAGTCCTCCCGGAGCCGCTCCAGCAGGCGCGAGTCGGTGATCTCCCGCGTCCACGCGAGGACATAGCCGTCGGTCGCGGGCACCGCGCACCCGGAGCGCTCCACGAGTCCGCGGATCAGGCCGTAACTGCTCTCCGCCACGGCCGGCCGGGCCGCGAGCCGCTGCGCCACGTCCGCCGTCCACACCGGATCCCGGTCGGCGAGCACCGAGAGCACCAGGGTGCCGTCCTCGGAGCGCCAGCTCAGCAGGTCGCGCCCGCCGAGCCAGGTCGCCGCCGCGGCCGCGCCGGTCTGGCAGCCGGCGCCCGCCACGTACAGCGCGCGCCGCACGGCGGTCGCCTCGTTCCACCGCTTCCAGTCCCAGGCGCGCACCTCGGAGCGCAGGGACTTCAACTGCCCGAGGGCGGCCTTCCGGGCGGCGGCGTCCAGCGGCTCCAGGAGCGCCGGCACCTTGTGGGCGCGCCCCGCGCGGACCACCGCCAGCAGCTGCTCGACCGGGGTGCCCCGCTCCGTACCGTCCTTGCCTTCCACGTCGGCGCTCGTGCTCGCCGCGTCGCCTGCCGTGTCGTTCCCCGCCCCGCGCACCACGGCGCTCCTCACCTTGGTCATCATGCTGTCCATCACCCTGTTCACCAGGCCGTTCCCCACCTCGGTCCCCCCACCGTCCACCCTCGCCCCGGCGCTCCCCGTCATCGCGTCGCTCCGGCGACCGTCGCGCCGTCGCCTCCGGCGCCGGCGGGCTCGGGCCGCGCGCCGCGCCGCACCATCCGGACCGCGAGCGCGTGCTTGCACGGGCCACGCCGGCCCCGGTAGTCGGCCCACCACTGGCAGGTGCAGCTCAGCACCCCGTCCGACTCCCGCACCCGGTAGCGCCGTTCGCCCGAGGCCACCGTCGCCAGCTCGCCCTCGACGGTCACCGCGCCCTCGGCGACCAGCCGTCGGGCGCTCACCAGGCGCGGGTTGTGCCGCTCGGCGCGGTCCGCGTCGTAGGGCAGCTCCCGGTGGAAGTACGCCGCGTCCGCCACGTCGTACCCCACGCGCCCGGCTGTGCCGAGCCGGGTCAGGGCCGCCCGCACCCGCTCGATCGTGAGCCCGGCCTGCGCCGCCAGGTCGGCCGGGTCGATCCGCGGCTCCCAGGCGAGCAGGACCGCGACCAGCTCGGCGTCCTGCGCGGCCTCCTCCGTCGCGAGGGCCTCAAGGACCCCGCCCTCGCCGGAGAAGCCCCGCGCGGAGTCGGGCGACAGCGTCAGCGTGAGCCGCATGCCCGGCAGGGTCACCTCCCAGGCGCTCGCCGTGGCCAGGGTGCCGTCCGGCACAGGCCCGTACACCCGGAGCCCCGTCGCGTGCCGCAGCACCCGCTCCAGGGCGACGAGCCGGTCGGGTCCCGGCAGGCACACCGCGCCCGCGCCGGGCCGGGTCGTCGGCCGCAGCGTGCGGCCGGACTGCGTGATCCACATCGGCCCGCGCCCACGGGCCTGGTTGCGCGGCAGGGACCGGAGGAAGCGGACGGCCTCCGCCCCGCTCAGCTCGGCCCGCAGATCGAACCGGGCCGAGGCCACCTGCGCCTCGGCGAAACCCCGCAGCCAGCGGTCCGGCAGCGGGACCTTCTTCTCCACGACCGCCCTCGCGAGCGTGGTCACCGCCATCTCCTCGGGGCCCACCCGGAGGTGCAGCGGATCGTCACCCGTCATCCGCGACAGCGCCTCACGCAGCGGGTTGTTGACGTCGACGTTGGTCGTCCCGTGCCCCGTCTCCGTACCGCCGAGCCCCTCGTCGAGCACGTCCAGGCGTGCGTACACCCCGCCGCAGCCGGAGAACGACTCGAACCGCAGCCGGTCCCCGTTCCCCGTCACCACCGGGTCGAGCGACCCCGGCCGTATCCGCTGGTGGTAGCGGGCCGCGGCCACGTCGGCGACCGCCAGCAGACCGCGGGCGGCGACCTGCGGCGAGGCCAGGAAGCCGGCGAAGAAACGGGGATGGGCCTCGGCCCCCCGGGGTGTGAGACCCCCCGCCGTCTCCAGGCCGAGCAGCCGGCCGGAGCCCGTGGACTCCAGCGCGGAAGGGCGGACGTAGGCGAGTGCCTGTACGGATCGCGTCATGGAAACGACGTTAGGACCCGGCACTGACAATCACCGGGGAGCCGGGGCCCGTCCGGCCGTCACGACCGGCGGGCACCAGCTGCCGCACACCTGTCCCTCAGGTCTTACTGCCCGACGCGCCCCGGCCGCAGCACCTTGGTGAACAGGACCGAGCCGCCCTCCGCCCGCAGACGGACCGTCAGTTCCCCGCTGTGGCCGTCGATGTCGACCTCCCCGAAGTACTGCTGGCTCTCCATCGGCGACAGGTTGGCCCGCTCGGGTGCCCGGACGAACACCCGCTCCGGGCCGAACGTCGCGTCCAGCGCGTTCGCCGGGAAGCCGCCCGCGGCCAGCGGACCGGACACGAACTCCCAGAACGGTGCGAAGTCCTGGAAGGCCGCCCGCTCCGGCGCGTAGTGCTGCGCCGAGGTGTGGTGCACGTCCGCCGTCAGCCACAGCGTGCCGGTGATCCGCCGGTGCTTGACGAACCGCAGCAGCTCCGCGATCTGCAGCTCGCGGCCGAGCGGCGTGCCCGGGTCGCCCTGCGCGATCGCCTCGATGTTCGTGCCGTCCGGGACGACAAGCCCGAGCGGCATGTCCGCCGCGAGCACCTTCCAGACCGCGGTGGACGCGGCCAGCTCACGCTTGAGCCAGGCGAGCTGCCCGGCACCCAGGATGCCGGTGGTGTCGTCGGCCTGCCGCCCGGGGGAGTTGGCGTTCCGGAACGAGCGCATGTCGAGCACGAATACGTCGAGCAGCGGCCCGTACCGCACCACGCGGTGCATCCGACGCTCGCGACCGCCACCGCGCGCGTGGAGGGTGGACACCGGCGTGTACTCGCCGAACGCGCGCAGGGCGCGCGAGGCGAGGACGTCCACGTCCTTCTCCGTGTAGCGCGCGTCGTCCAGGATCTGGCCCGGGTACCAGTTGTTGCGCACTTCGTGGTCGTCCCACTGCATCACCGTGGGCACCTGCGCGTTGAACGCCCGGACGTTGTGGTCGAGGAGGTTGTAGCGGAAGTTCCCCCGGTACTCGTCGAGGGTCTCCGCGACCTTCGACTTCTCGGGCGTCGTGACGTTCCGCCAGATCCGCCCGTCGGGCAGCGTCACGCTCGGCTGGAGCGGCCCGTCGGCGTAGATCGAGTCACCGCTGCAGAGGAAGAAGTCCGGGTCGAGGCGGCGCATCTCCTCGTAGGCGCGGAAGCCGCCGATGTCCGGGTTGATGCCCCAGCCCTGCCCGGCGACGTCTCCCGACCACAGGAAGCGGACCCCGTCCCGACGCCGGCCGGGGGCGGTACGGAAGGTGCCGGCGATCCGTTCGCCCGTCCGGCGCGGATCGTCCGGGTCGGCGAGCGTGACCCGGTAGTGGATCTGCTCGCCGGCGGGCAGCCCGCGCAGCGCGGTGGTGCCGGTGAAGTCCGTGCCCGCGCCGATCAGCGGCCCGTGGTGGTGGCGCACCCGCCGGAACGACTCGCTCGCCGAGGTCTCGACGAGCATGCGGGCCGGCCGGTCCGAGCGCACCCACACGAGACCCGAGGACGTCGTGACGTCGCCCGTCTGCACACCCCACTCGGCGCGGGGCCGGCCCGACAGCGCGAACGCCGGGGCGGTGAGACCGGCGCCGCCGACGGTGAGCGCGGCCGACGCGGCGAGCGAACCGCGCAGCACGCTGCGCCGGGCGGGGTCGGGAGAACTGCCGGGTAGGGACTGGGACATGGAAGGGCCTCCGAGGGGCGTCCGGGCGGGTCGGTGCGTCGCCCCATGCCTAACGGCCGGGGGCGGCGCCCACGCGAACCCCGCGTGAACACTCACGCGGGGGCCGCCGACGGCCTGCGCGGGCGGCCGGGTGAACGCATCACCTCACTCCCGGCCGACCGCCTCCGCCACCATGCGTATCCCGGCCGTCACGACGGCCGGCGCCAGGTGCGCGTACCCGATCACGAGCCGTACGTCCCCGTCCCCGGGCCGCGCCGTGCCGTACTCCTCCAGGGGCCGCAGCGCCACCCCCGCCTCCGCCGACCGCGCCAGGAACCGTTCCGTTGGCCCGTAACGCCCCGGCACGCGCGCGATGACGTGCAGTCCGGCGGCGATGCCGCTCACGCCGGTGCCCGGCAGGTGCTCCGCGAGCGCCGAGAGGAGGGCGTCCCGCCGTTCCCGGTAGGCGCGTTGGCACCGGCGCAACTGCCGGTCGTACGCGCCCCGCGTCACGAACTCGGCGAGCACCGCCTGGTCGAGCACGGGGTTGCCGAGGTCCATCGTCCGCTTGCGCTCGACGACCTCGGCGAGCAGCGCTTCGGGGACGAGCATCCAGCCGAGCCGCAGACCGGGCGCGAGCGACTTGCTGACCGAGCCGGTGTAGACGACCCGCTCCGGGTCGAGTCCCTGGAGCGCTCCGACGGGAGCCCGGTCGTACCGGAAGTCGCCGTCGTAGTCGTCCTCCAGGACGTAGCCGTCCACCGCCCGCGCCCAGTCGAGCAGCGCGGCACGGCGTTCCGCCGACCAGCTGATCCCGGACGGGAACTGGTGCGAGGGCGTCACCACCACGGCCCGTACCCCGGAGGCGGCGAGCGGCTCCGGCCGCAGCCCCTCCTCGTCGAGCGGCAGCCACACCGTGTCGAGACCGGTCGAGGCGAACAGCCGCCCGTGCTCCGGGCTGCCCGGATCCTCGATGCCGACCGCGTCGAGCCCCCGTGACCGCAGCACGAAACCGAGCAGGCTCGACGCCTGCGCCACCCCCGAGCACACCACGAGCCGCTCCGGATCGGCCACCACGCCCCGGCGCCGGGTCAGCATCCCGGCCAGCGCCTCCCGCAGTTCGGGCAGCCCGCGCGGGTCCGGATACCCGAGGGCGGGGTGGGGGAGTCGCGCGAGCACGGCCCGCTGCGCAGCGGACCAGGCCGCTCTCGGGAACAGTGACAGATCGGGTGTCCCGGGTCGGAAGTCCACGCGGACGGCGGGCGCACCCGCACCACGCGCGGGCGTGGCCGGGCGCGGTCCGAGGGCGTCGAGGGCTTTCCCCGCCCGCGTCTCACCGCCCGGATCCGGGGTCGCTCCGGGCGCGGGCGCGCCGCCGAGCCGGCTCCTCGCCGCGTCGCCCACCCACGTGCCCGCGCCCCGGTCGCTGCGCAGATAGCCCTCGGCGGTGAGCTGTTCGTACGCCTCCGTGACCAGGCCCCGTGAGACGCCCAGGTCGGCCGCGAGCGCACGGGTCGACGGCAGTCGGGTCCCGGCCGCGAGCCGGCCCGAGCGCTCCGCCTCGCGCAGGGCCTCCTGGAGCGCCCGGCCGCGCCGCCGGGCCGGGGCGGCGGCGGCCGGCAGGAGCAGCTCCCAGGCCGCCTGTCCGTGGCTCCTCATGTCCGTGCGGCCCCTCTCCCCGTTCCGCGCGCCGGCGGTCCCGGCCGAGGCCCATGATGCCGCTGATGCCGCGCCCGGATCGGTTCGGGATCGCTCCGGGCCGGCGGCGGGTCCGTCACCGCCGCAGGTCGAAGGAGATGTGCGGGGCCAGCGCGCGGAGGAAGTCCGGAGCGTCGAAGACCTCGCCGGCCGAGGCGACGCCGGTCGTCCTGGTCCGGCCGGTGAGGATCCTCCCGACGGCCTCGACGGCGAGCGGCGCGCTGACGGCGTAGATGTCCTGGCCGACGGCCACGGCCCGGCGTTCCTCGTCGCCCGAGCGGACGACGACGTCCACGAGGAAGGTCTGGTCGGACCGGCCGGCCTCGTCGACCGCGGCCGGTGCCGAGGCGTCGGGCGCCGACAGGTCCTGGGCCGCGTCGACCGCCATGTAGGTGCGCACCTCGGGCACCTTCAGGTGGCTCGGGACGGTGACCACGTCGGCCATCGTGAACTCGGCGATGACGGGACGGGGACCCAGCGGGGCCGGGAAGGGCCACTCCTGGACCGTGAACTCGTCGTCGTGGTACTCCAGTCGCCCCTGGGTGAACCGGACGTGACGGCCGTTCCGCCGTTCCCGGGAGACCTTGCCGGCGGCGAGGGTGCCCGCGGTGGGGTGCCAGCTGCTCAGCCCGTACGCGATGTGGGCCTCGTCGGCCGACGCCCAGTCGCCCATGGCGGCGGTGGCGAGCAGATCGCCGAGGCCGCCGTAGAAGGCCATCGCGGGGACGATCACCGTGCCCGCCGCGCGGGCCCGGTCCGCGAACCGCTCGAACGTGTCGACGTTGGCCTCGATCTCGGCTGCCACGTCCACGTAGGGGATCCCGGCCCGCAGGGCCGCCTCGATCACGGGGGCGCCGGTCACGGCGAAGGGCCCGGCGGTGTTGATCACGGCTGCCGCGCCTTCGAGCGCGCGGTCGAGCGACGCCGGGTCGTCGACCGACGCGGGCCGCACGTCGAGCCCCGGGTGAGACTCCGCGAGAGCCCGCAGCTTCTCGGCGTCACGGCCGACGGCCACGGGGACGAACCCGCGGGCGACCAGCTCCGCCACCACGAACCGCCCGGTGTGTCCGTAGGCGCCGAACACCGCGACCGTGAGCCCCGTTTCCATGACTTCTCCCTGCTCTCGTACGACTCGAACCGTTCTCGTGGGGCCAATCCTGGCCCCGGCGGCCCTCGCGCACGAGTGTCCGGAACGACATCATGCGTACAATTACGGACGTGGACACCGACCTGAGGACGGACCCGAGCACGGTCGCGCTGGCCGTCACCGAGGGAATGCGCCAGTTCGAACTCTCCGTGGCCTACGAGGTCTTCGGCCCGCCCCCGTCCGCGGTGACCGGCCCCTGGTACGAGGTCTCCCTCTGCGGTCCGTCCACCGTCCGGATGGGCCGGTTCCGACTGGACCCCGACGGCGGCTTCGACCGGCTGGCGCGCGCCGGCACGGTGATCGTTCCCGCCCTCGCCGAGACCGACGAGGACCCGCCCGCCGAACTGGTCGACGCGGTGCGCGCGGCGCACGAGGCGGGCGCGCGGGTGGCCTCCCTCTGCACGGGCGCGTTCGTCCTGGCCGCCGCCGGCCTGCTCGACGGACGGCGCGCGACCACCCACTGGGCCCACACCGAGGAACTCGCCGCCCGCCACCCCCGGGTGCAGGTCGACCCGGACGTGCTCTACGTGGACGACGGCCGTGTCCTCACCTCCGCGGGCAAGGCCGCCGCGATGGACCTCTGCCTGCACCTGGTCCGCCTCGACCACGGCTCGGCCGTCGCCAACACGGTCGCCCGCAGCCTGGTCGTACCCCCGCACCGCGCGGGCGGCCAGGCCCAGTTCGTCACCACTCCCGTGCCCGCGCGCGACGACCACCCGCTCGGCGATCTGCTGCCCTGGGCGATGGAGCGGCTCGACCAGCCGCTGACCGTGGACGACCTGGCCCGCAGGGCGCGGATGAGCTCCCGCAATCTGGGGCGCCACTTCCGGTCGGTGACCGGTACGACTCCGCTGCAGTGGCTGCTGACCCAGCGGATCCGCCACGCCCAGGAGTTGCTGGAGTCCACCGACGAGAGCGTCGAGGGCATCGCGACCGCCACCGGCATGGGTACCGCCACGACCCTGCGCCGGCACTTCAACCGCACCGTCGGCGTGCCCCCGGACGCCTACCGCCGCACGTTCCGCGCCCGCACCCGCCCCGGCCCGGACGGAGGCACCGCCCCGTACGAGGGCGGCGCTCCGGACGGCGGCACCGCCCCGAAGTGGTCCCCGATGGCGTGACGGAAGTGGACCTTCACCCGGGCCGCCCCCCTTCCTAGCGTCGGAGGCATGAACGCGAACGCCCTCCGCGGGGTCCTTCTCGTGACCCTCGCCTACGCCCTCGTCGGCGCCTCCTTCACCGCGAACAGCCTCCTCGGCGACTACCCGTACGTCGGCGGCCAGGCCCTGCGCTACGGCGCCGCCTGCCTGCTCCTGCTGCCCCTGCTCGGCCGCGGCGGGCTCGCCCCGCTGCGGATCCTGACCGCCCGTCACTGGCTGCGACTCGCCACCCTCGCGGGGGTCGGCATGGTCGGCTTCAACCTGGCGGTCCTCGCCGCCGAGCGGACCGCCGAGCCGGCCGTGCCGGGCGTCCTCGTCGGCTGCGCCCCGGTCGTCGTCGCCGTCCTCGTCCCGCTGACCGAGGGCCGCAGGCCCGCCCCCACCGTGCTGTACGGGGCACTGCTCGTCGCCGCCGGCGCCTTCACCGTGCAGGGCTGGGGGCGTACGGACCTGGCCGGAATCGGCTGGTCGGTGGCCGCGCTCGCGGGCGAGGTCGGCTTCACGGTGCTGGCCGTCCCCGTCCTCCGGCTGCTCGGGCCGAAGCTGCTCACGGCCGTCGTGTGCGGGGTCGGAGCGGCCGAGGCGGCGCTCGTGGGACTGGTCGTGGACGGGGCCGGTCTCGTCCGGATGCCGACGGCGGTGGAGGCGGGCGCCCTGGTCTGGCAGGCGGCGCTCGCCACCGTGGTCGGGTTCGTCCTGTTCTACATGGGTGTCCAGCGGGTCGGCATGGAGCGGGCCACCCTCTTCACCGGCGCGATCCCGGTCGCCGCCGCCCTGAGCGCCGCCGTGGTCGCGGGCGCAGCCTTCGGCCTCCCGCAGGCGGTCGGCAGCCTGCTGGTGGGGGCCGGCGCCGCCGTGGGCACCGGCCTCTTCGCGCGAAGGACCGGCAGCGTCCGGGCGGCCTCAGGCGCCGCTGCCGTCCAGGATCACGCGTGCGACGAGAGCCGGGTCGTCGTGCATGGGCACATGGCCGCAGCCGGGCAGCCGGACGAGCCGCGCGCCGGGGATGGTGTGCTTGGCGCGGACGCCCTGCCGGGGAAGGAGCAGGCGGTCGCGAGCACCCCAGGCCACCGTGACGGGCACGTCGGCGACGTCGTCGCGGAAGCGCACGCTCCCGCCGGCGGCGAGGGTCTGCCGGAACCCGGTGGCCCCGCGCAGCGCGAGCGTTTCGGCGTAGGCCGCCGCGGGTGAACGGCGCCCCGGGCGCGCGTAGATCGTGCTGGTGAGCACGGTGCGTCCGGCGGACGTCCGGGAGAGGCGGTCGATCACCGGCACGGGCAGCGACCGCGCGGCGCCCCGCATCGCCCGCAGCGTCACGAAGGCGTACCGCCGCTCGCCCTCCGACCAGAAGCCGGCGGGGGAGAGGGCGGTGACCGAGCGCACCAGCTTCTCCCGGCCCAGCGCGAGGGCGAGCAGTCCGCCGAGCGAGTTCCCCGCCACATGGGGGCGCTCGACACCGACGGCCTCGCAGAAGGCGCCGAGCACGCTCCCGACCGTGGACAGGTCGTACGGGCAGCCCTCGGGCAGCTCGTCCGAGTCGCCGAAACCGGGCAGGTCGACGGCGATCACGTCCCGCTCCGCGGCCAGGATGTCCAGCACGGGCTCCCAGGCCTGCCAGTGGTGCCCGATGCCGTGCAGGAGCAGCAGCGGTTCCCCCGCGCCCCGGCGTTCGTACGTGAGGGACGCCGTGCGGGGGCCCGCCGGGGTCTCGATCGTGAACGCGATCCGTTCGGGCATGCGGACTCCCCTGTCCTGAAGCTTTCAGACGTCCCGTCAGTGAGAATTACCGATCAGTAGCCTGAAGTTCAAGACCCCGTCCGAAACTGGACACCGCGACCGAGGTGGGCTGGGATGGACGGGTGCCCACCGACATTCCGACCGACACCCTGACCGACCGCTTCGAGGAGCACCGCCCGATGCTCCTCGGCGTCGCCTACCGGATGCTCGGCCGCGCCGCCGACGCCGAGGACGTCGTCCAGGAGGCGTGGCTGCGCTGGACCGCGGAGGACCGGGCCGAGGTCCGCGAGCCCCGCGCCTTCCTCGTACGGATCACGACGCGGCTCGCCGTCGACCGGCTCCGGCAGGCCCAGGCGCGCCGCGAGTCCTACGTCGGCCCGTGGCTGCCCGAGCCCGTCGTCACCGACTTCGGGCCGACCGCGCCCGACACCGCCGAGCGCGCCCTGCTCGCCGACTCCGTCTCGCTCGCCGTGCTCGTCGTCCTCGAATCCCTCTCCCCGCTGGAGCGGGCCGTCTTCGTGCTGCGCGAGGCCTTCGGCTTCCCGTACGCGGAGATCGCCACCGCCCTCGACCGCTCCGAGGCGGCCGTGCGCCAGCTCGCCGGGCGCGCCCGGCGCCACGTCGACGAGGGGAAGCCGCGCTACGACGTCGACCCGAGCGAGCGCAGGGACCTCACCGAGCGGTTCCTCGCCGCGGCGGCGGGCGGCGACCTCGGCGATCTCCTCGCCCTGCTCGCCCCCGACGTACGGCTCGTGGGCGACAGCGGCGGCAAGTCCAAGGCCCCGCTGCGGATCATCGAGAGCGCCGACAAGGTCGGCCGCTTCCTGCACGCCACCGCCCAGGGCGTGGCCGAGACCTTCGAGTTCCGCTTCCTCGAACTCAACGGCGCCCCCGCCCTGCTCGCCCTCGTCGACGGCAAGCCGGACTCGTTCTTCCAGATCGAGGTGCTCGACGGGCGCGTCCAGTGCGTCTACATCATCCGCAACCCCGACAAGCTCCAGGCCCTCGCCGGTCTCTGACGCGCCCGGGACGCGCTCCGCGGGACGAAACCGCGCGAT
The DNA here is from genome assembly GCF_044752725.1 of Streptomyces sp. NPDC088707. NCBI lineage: Bacteria > Bacillati > Actinomycetota > Actinomycetes > Kitasatosporales > Streptomycetaceae > Streptomyces > Streptomyces sp. NPDC088707. The sequence continues at coordinate 92,148 of NZ_JBIVLV010000002.1, forward strand.
CACGCCGATCGGCCGGAACCTCACCCCGTCTCCCACCCGGGAGGCGGGGTGTTTTGCTGCGCGGGGCACACGGGGGCGCGAACGTCCTGTGAACGGTCTAGGTCAGAGGGTCACATTCGGGGGCGTTCGACAGAGGATTGGTCTTGACCAAGGGGTGGGCTCGCCTTATGGTCGCAGAGTTAGTGCAGGAACCTTTAATAAACAAGGGCGCGGAAAAACGCCGCGGGACACGGCGAATTGCGGAGGATCAGGGTGGGGACCACGCAGCTGGCATCGGTACCGGAACCGAAGTACCAGCACCTCAAGACAGTCATCGGCGAAGCACTCGACTCGGACTTCGCGGTCGGGGAGATCCTCCCCAACGAGCGCGACCTCGCGGCACGCTTCGGCGTCGCCCGTGCCACGCTCCGCCAGGCCCTGGAGCAGCTGGAGCTCGAAGGCAGACTGCAGCGCCGTCGCGGCGTCGGCACCACCGTCGCCCCGCCGCGCGTGGGCGTCGACGTCTCCACCACCCAGCACACCTGGCCGGGCGTCGGTGACGAGGCCTGGCAGTCCCTCGACTCCGCCGCCGACGTGGCCCCGGCCGCCGTCGCGCGCGTCCTGGAGAGCGGCTCCGACGAGCGGGTGCACATCGTCCGCCGTATCCGCGTCAGCCAGGGCCAGCCCGTCGCCGCCGAGCTGCTCTACGTGCCCGTCGGCTCCGTGCCGGGCCTCAGCGCCATCGACGCGCCCGCCGGACCCGCCCGCGCCCGCGCGGTGCTCCGCGAACTCCAGCACCTCGCCCTCGACGGCCAGGACCGCTCCGTGGAGCTCGGCTCCGCCCGCGCCGACGACGCCAAGGAGCTCGACCGGCTGCCGGGCGCGCCGGTGCTCGTCGTGACGACCCGCTACCTCTCCGGAGGGCGCACCGCGGCCGTCTCCGTGGCCACCTACCGCGCCGACACCTGCCGCCTCACCTTCGGCGACTCGGTCGACCTGGTCATGGCCTCGTAAAGCGCGCTTCCCACGAACACCGGCCGACGGCCCGTCGCGAGGATCTAGCGGCGGGCCGTCACCGTGCCGTCGACCGCGAAGAGCTGCTCCTCGACGTGGTCGAGGGCGAGCCGCAGCGCACCCGTCCCGACCGCGGCCTCGCCGAGCAGCGACAGCACCACCCGGGGCGGCCGCAGGCAGAACCGGGCCAGCTCCTCCCGGAGCGGCTGGAGTACGCCGTCCAGGCCTGCCGCCCAGCCGCCGACGACCACCAGCTCGGGGTCGATCGCCAGGACCAGGGCCGCGACATCGTGCACGAGCCGCTGGATGAACCGCTCCACCGCCGCCTCCGCGCGCGCGTCGCCCTTGCGGGCCAGCGCGAAGACCTCGGCGACCGCCTGCTCGTCCAGCGGGTGCAGCGGCTCGTCCGTCGTCGACAGCAGGTGCTCGGGGGTGACGCCCCGGCCGAGCAGGTGCAGGGCGCCGATCTCCCCGGCCGCCCCGCCGAAACCACGGTGCAGCCGGCCGCCGATCAGCGAACCGGCGCCCGGGCTCAGCCCGGCGAGGACGAAGACGATGTCGTCGGAGTCGGTCGCGGCACCCTTCCAGTGCTCGGCGACGGCCGCCGCGTTCGCGTCGTTCTCCACGATGACCGGGCACTTGAAGGAGCGCCGCAGCCGCTCGCCGAGCGCGAGGCCCGTCCAGCCCGGCAGGGCCGTGCCGAGGCGGACCGTGCCGTCGGCCTCCACGATGCCGGGGGTGCCGACACCGACCGCCCGCAGATTGGACCGGGCGACCCCGGCCCTGCGGAGCACGTCGGCCACGACCGTACGGACCCGGTCGAGGCGTTCGTCCTCGGGGGCCGTCTCCGAGACCTCGCGCGAACCGGCGCCGATGATCCGCCCGTCAAGACCGGAGAGCAGCGCGGCCACCCGGTGCGGGCCGATCTCGATGCCGAGCAGATGACCGGCCTCCGCACGGAAGCGGAACCTCCGCGCGGGACGCCCCTGGCGCCGGGCCTCGCCCTCCTCGGGCGCCGCCTCGACGACGAGGCCGCCCTCCATGAGTCCCTCGACGACCCCTTCGACCGTGGGCCGCGAAAGGCCCGTGATCCGGGTCAGATCGGTGAGCGTCGGCGCTTCGGCGCCGCGCAGCGCATGGAGTACCACCGCGGAGTTGATCCGCCGCAGCAGAGACGGATCCCCGCCGGTCAGCCGCCCCACAGTGTGTCCTCCCAGCTCGTGCACCTCTTCGGCGGATGGTACTCAATGGGCCCGGTCGCGGCGAGTGCCGCCCCCATGACGCTTCGGATCCGCCCCCGGGCCGCCGGTCCCCTCGGCTTCTGACGCGGCGCCAACTGTCAGTGGTGGAGGCTTTACTGGAGCCATGACCACGGCAGACCACCTGGCGGCGATCGACTTACTCAGGGCCCGGGGATTCGACGGCGGCCCGGACCACCACCTGGCGGAGCTCGCGACCAGCGAGGACTTCTGGGAGGACGACGGCACGCGCCGCCCGATCGTCGAGGACCAGTACGAAGCGGAACGGGACGGGCTCGGCACCCTGCTCACCGCGCGCTGGGGCGAGCCGCGGGTGCTCGACCTCGGGCCGGTCCTGGAGCGGAGCATGGAGGGCGAGTCGATACCCGAGCCCTGGTCCACCCTCAGCTGCCACACCCCGAACGTGCGCCTGTGGCGGGCCGACGGGCTGTGGATCGGACTCGGCGTCTCCCAGTGGGACAAGGAACTGCCGTTCCAGCTGCTCGCCGTCCTCACCCCGGTCGACCCGCCGGCGTGACGGCCCGCCCGCCGCCCCGGCATCCGGCCGGAGCGCCGGTGGTCCCCCACGCGGCGCACGGCCTGCTCACACCCGGGGGTTCTCGGCGGCCTCCCGGAGGCGGGCGTACTCCGCGGCCATCGTCGCCGCCGTCCAGTGCGCGTTGAGCCCGCTCGGGTTGGGCAGCGCCCAGATCCGGGTGGATCCGATCACGCGCTCCTGCGGCCCGATGGCGGCCTTCGGCTCGCCGAAGGCCGTGCGGTACGCGGTGACACCGACGACCGCGAGCCAGCGGGGCGCGAGCAGCTCCACCTTCGCGGCCAGGATCCGGCCGCCCGCGACGTACTCCTCCCGGCTCAGCTCGTCGGCCCGGGCGGTCGGCCGCGCCGCCACGTTCGTGATCCCGAGGCCGTACGTCAGGAGCTCCTCCTGCTCGTCCGGCCGCAGCTGCCTCGGCGTGAACCCGGACAGGTGGAGCACCGGCCAGAAGCGGTTGCCGGGGCGGGCGAAGTGGTGGCCCGTCGCCGCCGACATGAGACCCGGGTTGATCCCGCAGAACAACACCGAGAGGCCGCCCGCCACCACGTCGGGAACGACGCGGTCACGGGCGGCCTCCAGCTGCTCCTGGGTGAACCGGGGGCTCCCGGTCAGAGGATCGCCCCGGGGGCGTAGGCGGCGGCCTCCGGGTGCTGCTTGAGGATCTCCTCGATACGGGAGACCACCGAGGCGACCTGGTCGGCGGCGGCGCCGGTGAAGGACAGCTTGTCCGCCATCAGCTCGTCGAGCTGCGCCCGGTCCAGCGGGATGCGCTCGTCGGCGGCCAGCTTGTCGAGGAGCTCGTTCTGCACGGTGCCCTGCTCGCGCATGGCGAGGGCGGAGGCGACGGCGTTCTCCTTGATCGCCTCGTGGGCGACCTCGCGGCCGACACCGGCGCGCACGGCGCCCATGAGCACCTTGGTGGTCGCCAGGAAGGGCAGGTAGCGGTCGAGCTCCCGGGCGACGACGGCCGGGAAGGCGCCGAACTCGTCGAGCACGGTGAGGAAGGTCTCCAGGAGACCGTCGAGCGCGAAGAACGCGTCGGGCAGCGCGACCCGGCGGACCACGGAGCAGGAGACGTCGCCCTCGTTCCACTGGTCGCCCGCGAGCTCGCCGGTCATCGAGGCGTATCCGCGCAGGATGACCATGAGGCCGTTGACGCGCTCGCAGGAGCGGGTGTTCATCTTGTGCGGCATCGCCGAGGAGCCGACCTGGCCGGGCTTGAAGCCCTCGGTGACCAGCTCGTGGCCGGCCATCAGGCGGATCGTCTTGGCGATCGACGACGGGGCGGCGGCCAGCTGCACCAGCGAGGTGACCACGTCGTAGTCGAGCGAGCGCGGGTAGACCTGGCCGACCGAGGTGAAGGCGTGGGCGAAGCCGAGGTGACCGGCGATCCGCTGCTCCAGGTCGGCCAGCTTGCCGGCGTCGCCGCCGAGCAGGTCCAGCATGTCCTGGGCGGTGCCGACCGGGCCCTTGATGCCGCGCAGCGGGTAGCGGCCGAGCAGCTCCTCCAGGCGGGCGTACGCCACGAGCAGCTCGTCCGCGGCCGTCGCGAACCGCTTGCCGAGGGTGGTCGCCTGGGCGGCCACGTTGTGCGAGCGGCCGGCCATGACCAGCTCCGCGTACTCGGCGGAGAGCTTGCCGAGACGGCCGAGGACGGCGACCGTACGGTCCCGCATCAGCTCCAGGGAGAGCCGGATCTGCAGCTGCTCGACGTTCTCGGTGAGGTCGCGCGAGGTCATGCCCTTGTGGACGTGCTCGTGGCCGGCGAGGGCGTTGAACTCCTCGATCCGGGCCTTCACGTCGTGCCGGGTGACCTTCTCGCGCTCGGCGATGGAAGCGAGGTCGACCTGGTCGAGCACGCGCTCGTAGTCGGCGAGGGCGGCGTCCGGAACCTCGATCCCGAGGTCCTTCTGCGCTCGAAGCACGGCGAGCCAGAGCTGACGCTCCAGCTTCACCTTCTGCTCGGGGGACCAGAGGACGGCGAGCTCCGCGGAGGCGTAGCGGCCGGCCAGAACGTTGGGGATGCGGGGCTTCGCAGTCACAGCAGTCACGTGGACAGAGTTTACTGGCGATTTCTGCAGGCCAGCGCCAGGGTCCAATGTGGAGCTTGCTACGAGACGCAGCTCACGGCCGCCGCTCCCGCACCGCGTCCCCGGCGCTCTACGGCTCCGTCGACGGCTCGTACGGCAGCAGCTCGGGGCGCTTGGGCGCGCGGCCGTCGCCCGACGAGCGGCCGGTGAGGCGCCGCCCTATCCACGGGCCCAGGTGCTCCCTGGCGAAGCGGGCGTCGGCCGCCCGGCGGCTCGCCCAGCCCGGCAGCGGGGTCGGGGGCGGCGGCGTCCGCCAGTCCGCCTCGGGTGCCAGACCGAGTGTCTGCCACACGGCCTCGGCGACCCGCCGGTGCCCGTCGGCGGTGAGGTGGAGCCGGTCCACGTCCCACAGCCGGGGGTCGGCGAGCGAGGGGGCGCTGTACAGGTCGACGACCAGGGCCCCGTGCCGGGCGGCGAGGTCGTCGACGTGCGCGAACAGCTCCTCCATCCGGGGGCGGAAGCGCTCCAGGACCGGCCCGTTCCGGCCGGGGCTGCGCATCAGGACCAGCTGACCGCAGGACGGGGCGAGCGTCTCGACCGCCTCGGTGAGCAGTCCGCGGACCCGCCCCATGTCGACCTTGGGCCGCAGGGTGTCGTTCAGCCCGCCGACGAGCGTCACGACGTCTGCCTTCATCGCGGCGGCCGTCTCGACCTGCTCCTCGACGATCTGGCCGATGAGCTTGCCGCGTACGGCGAGGTTGGCGTACCGGAAGCCGGGGGCGCGGGCGGCCAGCCGGTCGGCGAGGACGTCGGCCCAGCCCCGGTAGGAGCCGTCGGGCTTCAGGTCCGACATTCCCTCGGTGAAGCTGTCGCCGAGGGCGACGAAACTGTTGTACGTGGCATTGATCTCCATGGCGGGGAGATCATACCGCGCGGTATGCGCGGCCCTCCGCCGGAGCCCTTCCCCCCTCGACGGGGAGGGCCCCGGGAACGCGCGTTCCCGGGGCCCTCCTCTACCGGTGTCCGGTGCTACGGCGCCGCCGGGCGGCCCACCAGCTCCCGCAGCACGTCCTCCATCGCCACGAGGCCGGCCGGCTTGCCGTCCTCGTCGAGCACCGCCGCCAGATGCGTCCGGCTGCGGCGCATCGCCGTCAGCACGTCGTCCAGCGGCGTGGCCGCGCGGACCCGGGCGATCGGCCGCAGCGCGGACACCGGGAACGGCTCGTCGCGCGGCGAGGCGTCCAGGGCGTCCTTGACGTGCAGATAGCCCAGGATCCTGCCCTCCTCGTCCACCACGGGGAAGCGCGAGTAGCCCGTCCGGGCCGACAGCGCCTCCAGCTCGCCCGGACTCGTACCGACCCGCGCGTACACGACCTTCTCCGCCGGCATCACGACATCCCGTACGGGACGGCGGCCCAGCTCCAGGGCGTCGTGCAGCCGCTCGGCGGCCCGGTCGTCGAGCAGACCCGCGTCCCCGGCGTCGGTGACCATCCGGGCCAGCTCGTCGTCCGAGAACGTCGCCGCGACCTCGTCCTTGACGTCCACCCGCAACAGCTTGAGCAGCACGTTGGCGAAGGCGTTGATCGCGAAGATCACCGGCCGCAGTGCCCGCGCCAGCGTCACCAGCGGCGGGCCGAGCAGCAGCGCCGTACGCGTCGGCTCCGCCAGCGCGATGTTCTTCGGCACCATCTCGCCCAGCAGCATGTGCAGATACGTGGCCACGCTCAGCGCGATCACGAACGAGATCGGGTGGACCAGGCCGTGCGGCACGCCCACCGCGTCGAAGACCGGTTCGAGCAGGTGCGCGATGGCCGGCTCGGCGACGATGCCGAGCACCAGGGTGCAGAGCGTGATGCCGAGCTGGGCCGCGGCGAGCAGCGCGGAGACGTGCTCGAGGCCCCAGATGACGCTGCGCGCCCGCCGGTTCCCCTCCTCGGCCAGCGGCTCGATCTGGCTGCGGCGCACCGAGATCAGGGCGAACTCGGCGCCGACGAAGAAGGCGTTGACGACCAGGGTCAGCAGACCGATCAACAGCTGGATCACGATCATCGGCCGGCCTCCCCGGTCTCGTCCTGGTGCTCCTGGGACGCGGGCGCGTGCAGCAGCACGCGCGCGGCGCGACGGCCCGAGGCGTCCACGACGTCGAGCCGCCAGCCGTCCAGCTCCACGCTGTCCCCGACGGCGGGGATACGGCCCAGCTCGTGGGCGACGAATCCCGCGAGCGTCTCGTACGGACCGTCCGGCACCCGGAGGCCGATCACCTCCACCTGGTCGGTGCGGGCGGCTCCGTCGGCGGACCAGAGCTCACGCCCGTCCGCGTCCTCGCCGGCCCGCGCCAGGTCCGGCGTCTCGTGCGGGTCGTGCTCGTCGCGCACCTCGCCGACGACCTCCTCGACGATGTCCTCCAGGGTGGCGACCCCGGCGGTACCGCCGTACTCGTCGATGACGACGGCCATCGTCTGCTTCCCGGACAGCCGGTCGAGGAGCCGGTCCACGGTCAGCGTCTCGGGGACGAGCAGCGGCTCGCGCAGCAGCTCGCCGATCCGGCGGTGGCGCCGCTCCTCGGCGGGTATGGCCAGGACGTCCTTGATGTGCGCGATACCGACGACCGCGTCGAGGCTGCCCCGGTAGACGGGGAAGCGGGAGAGGCCGGTGGCCCGGGTCGCGTTGGCGACGTCCTCTGCGGTGGCCTGCACGTCGAGTGCGGTGACCTGCACGCGGGGCGTCATCACGTTCTCCGCGGTGAGCTCCGCCAGGTTGAGGGTACGGACGAACAGCTCGGCCGTGTCCGCCTCCAGGGCGCCCTCCTTCGCGGAGTGGCGGGCGAGCGCCACCAGCTCCTGCGGGGAGCGCGCCGAGGCCAGTTCCTCGGTCGGCTCCATGCCGAGCCGGCGCAGGATCCGGTTCGCGGTGTTGTTGAGGTGGCTGATCAGCGGCTTGAAGGCGGCGGTGAACACCCGCTGCGGGGGGGCGACCACCTTCGCGACCGCGAGCGGCGAGGAGATCGCCCAGTTCTTGGGGACCAGTTCGCCGACCACCATCAGGACGACGGTCGACAGGGCGGTGCCCAGGACCAGCGCCACCGACGAGGCGACCGAGGCGGAGAGGCCGAGGTCCTCGAGGGGACCCCGGATCAACTTGGCGATCGACGGCTCGGACAGCATGCCGACGACCAGGTTGGTGACGGTGATGCCCAGCTGGGCGCCGGAGAGCTGGAAGGTCAGTGACCTGACGGCCTTGAGCGCTCCCGCCGCACCTCGCTCACCACGCTCGGCGGCGTCCTCCAGCTCGCGGCGCTCGACCGTCGTCAGCGAGAACTCGGCCGCCACGAACGCACCGCACGCGACGGAGAGGAGGAGCGCCAGGAGGAGCAGAAGCACTTCGGTCATCGGTTCACCTCCGTCCCATGATCAGTCAGGGGGAGGGGGAATGCTCGATGTCGGCTGTCGTGGCCGGTGCTTTCGGGAGCAGTACGGAGATCAGTACTACTGGGAGGCTCGCCCATGGGCGGACGCTCACACCTTTCGGTCGTCGGGTCGTCTGAATGAGAGACCATGGTAAAGGATCGGCAAAACAGCGGGGTGACCGGCCCCGGGGCCGGTCGGTGCCACTCAGTCCGTGAGCGGCTTCACCCAGCGGCGCCAGTGGTCCTGGCGACCGTACCCGGCCGCCCTCCACAGCCGCTGCCCCGTCTCGTTCGCCTCCAGGACCATGGCGTCCGCACGCCGTCCGCCGAGCGCGAGGAACCGTTCCTCGGCCGCGCGGAGCAGCGCGGTGGAGATGCCCCGGCGACGGTACGAGGGCAGGACCGCAAGGCGGTAGAGGGAGGCGCGCCAGCCGTCCCAGCCGGCGATGACGGAACCCACGATCCGGTCGTCGGCGACCGCGAGGAGGAGCGCCTCGGGGTCGCGTTCGACGAGCCGGGTCACCCCGTGCAGGTCGTCCGAGACGGAGGTCCCCTCGGCGGACTCCTTCCAGAAGGCCAGCACGGCCTCGGCGTCGTCGGGGGTGGCGGCACGTATCTTCGGAGCGATCATGGCCGGATCCCATCACGCGGGGCCGGACCGTCGCCAGGATCTCCACTCTGCGGGACGGCGCGGCTACCGCCGGGCCGAGCCCAGGACACACGGCGAGGAGGGCAGCCGCGGCCCCTTCTCCGGCACGTCGAACGAGCGGTACGGGCCCAGGGTGAAGCCGGCCGCCTCGATCGCCGCGAGCGGGGCGCGGGACGTGTGGCAGCCGCCGAAGAGCAGCGGCCAGACCGTCTTGTCGAGACCTCGCTGCACCCGCGCGAGGCCGGGCGTGTCGGCCAGGCCGTGCTCGAAGAACCGCAGCTCGGCGCCGGGGCGCAGCACCCGGTGCAGCTCGGCCAGGGCCTGCGGGAGGTTCCGTACCGTGCACAGCACGAGGGAGGCCACCCCCGCGTCGAAGGAGGCGTCCTCCAGGGGCAGCGCCTCGGCCGTGTCCGGAAGCACGGTCACCGGGACCGGGGACCGGAGCGCGGCCTCCTGGGCCAGCCGCCGGAGCCGGGCCTCGGGTTCGAGGGCCACCACCTCGGTGACACCGGCCGGGTAGTGCGCGAAGTTCAGCCCGTTGCCCGCCCCGATCTCGATCACCCGGCCGGACAGCCCGGCGAGCAGCTCGGCCCGCAGTGCGCCGAGCCCGCCCTTGGTGTCGGCGGACACGCTGAACCGGGCGTAGAAGCGGGCGAACAGCGGATGGTGGACGCCGGGCGAGGCGGGTGACGGAGTGTTCGGCGGTGTCATCGGAGCCTCCTCAGCCCGTCACGAAGCAGAACTCGTTGCCCTCCGGGTCCTGCATGACCTGGAAGGAGCCCTGCTCGTCGGTGACGAGGCCGCCGACCCGGGACGCGCCCGCGCGCTGTGCCTCGTCGGCGGCCGGGACCGGGTCCTCGACCTCCAGGTCGAGATGGACGCGGTTCTTCACGGCCTTGCCCTCCGGCACCCGCTGGAAGGCGAGCCGGACGAAGTCCGGCGGGTCCACGTACGACCAGGCGTCGCTCCGGTCGACCGGAGCACCGCCGAGGAGCCCTGCCCAGAACCGGACCAGAGCGGCCGGATCGGCACAGTCGAAGACGATCTCCTGAACGTGAGCGCGCATGCCTCCAGCCTACGGACCGGAGGCACGCGCGTCCCTCGATACGGGGCCCCACCGCCACGAAGCCAGCGGGCTCAGCGCCGCCGTCCAGCCGCCACGGAGCCCCCGCGTCCAGCCGCCCTCCAGCCGCCACCCGGAGCCCCCGCGTCCAGCCGCCGTCCAGCCGCCACGGAGCCCCCGCTTCCCGCGCTACGAGGCTCCCGCGTACGGCTCCGCGAACCGCTCCCGGAACGCCTCCGCCTCCCACGTGCCGCCGAGCGCCGGCCCCAGCCAGCCGCCCGCCGCCGCCCGGAACTCCGCCGGGCCGAGCGACCCCGACCCCTCCGGTACGGCCCCGAGGAGCGGCGCGTCCGCCTCCCGCGGCAGGTCCGCCAGGTTGCAGCGCATCGCCAGGTCCGGCGCGTCCGGCCAGCTGCCGATCACCACGCCCAGCTGCTCGATCCCGCGCGCCCGCAGCGCCTCCGCCGTCAGGGTCGAGGAGTTGAGCGTCCCCAGACCGGCGGGGACGACCACCAGAACGGGCGCGCCGAGCAGCGCCGCCGCGTCCGCGAGGGTCCCGCCCTCCTCGTCGAAGCGGACGAGCAGCCCGCCCGCCCCCTCCACGAGCACCAGGTCGTACGCGGCGGCCAGCCGCCGCGCGGCCTCGGCGACCTCCGCGGGCCCGACCGGGGCGAGTCCCGCCCGCCGGGCCGCCGTCCCCGGGGCCAGCGGCTCGGGGAAACGGCCCAGTTCGGCGGAGCCCGCGGCGCCCGAGAGCCGTACGACCTCGTCCGCGTCACCGCGCTCGTCCGGCCCGACGCCGGTCTGCGCGGGCTTGAGGACGGCGACCGTGCGGCCGGCGGCGGTGGCGACGGCGGCGACGGCGGCGGTCACGACGGTCTTGCCGATCTCCGTGCCCGTACCGCTGACGACGATGATTCCCACAGTTCTCCCCGTTCTCCCGTTTCCCGTTCTCCGGTCAGCCCGCGACCGCCGCCGCGCGCACCGCGGCGCAGATGCGGGCCAGGTCCTCGTCGCCCGTCACGTACGGCGGCATCGTGTAGATCAGGTCGCGGAACGGGCGCAGCCACACGCCCGCCCGGACCGCCGCCTCCGTGGCCGCGGCCATGTCGACGTCGTGGTCGAGCTGGACGACGCCGATGGCACCGAGCACCCGCACCTCGCGCACACCGGGGAGTTCCGCGGCGGGGGCGAGCCCCTCGCGGAGTCCCGTCTCGATCCGCTTGACCTCCAGCGCCCAGTCCTGGGACATCAGCAGGTCGATCGAGGCGCAGGCCACCGCGGCGGCCAGCGGATTGCCCATGAAGGTCGGCCCGTGCGCCAGGACGGGAACCTCGCCGCGCGAGATGCCCTCGGCGATCTCCGTCGTGCAGAGCGTGGCCGCCATCGACAGGTATCCGCCCGTCAGCGCCTTGCCCACGCACATCACATCGGGCGAGACGCCGGCCTGGTCGGCGCCGAACAGCGTGCCCGTACGGCCGAAGCCGGTCGCGATCTCGTCGAAGATCAGGAGGACCCCGTGCTCGTCGCAGGCCTCACGGAGGACACGCAGGTACTCGGGCGGGTGGAACCGCATCCCGCCCGCGTTCTGCACCACCGGCTCCACGATCACCGCCGCGACCTCGTCCGCGTGGAGGGCGATCTGCTCCCGCAGCATCCGGGCGTACGACTCCTCGTACGTGACCGGCGGCGCGTCGACGAAGACCTGGCGCTGGAGCACGCCCGACCACAGCTCGTGCATCCCGCCCTCGGGGTCGCACAGCGACATCGGCTGCCAGGTGTCCCCGTGGTAGCCGCCGCGCCAGGTCATCAGGAGCTGCTTGCCCGGCCGGCCCACCGAGCGCCAGTACTGCAGACACATCTTGGCCGCGACCTCGACGGACACCGAGCCGGAGTCGCTGAGGAAGACGTGCTGGAGGGGCTCCGGGGTGATCTCGACCAGGCGGGTGGCGAGCCGCACGGCCGGCTCGTGGGTGAGCCCGCCGAACATGACGTGGCTCATCCGGTCCAGCTGGCCGTGCGCCGCCTCGTTGAGGACGGGGTGGTTGTAGCCGTGCAGCGCCGACCACCACGAGGACATGCCGTCGATCAACTCGCCCTGGCCGTGCACCGGTTCAGCCAGCCGGAGCCGGACACCCGACGCGGACTCGACGACCAGCGGATCGACGCGGCCCGGCATGGGCCCGTACGGATGCCAGACGTGCGCCCGATCCAGGGCGAGCAGTTCGTCGTTACGCATTCGGGGCGAGCTCCGTCCCGGCACCACGACGGCGCACGGCCACGAGGTCGGGACGGGCGCCCGGCACCTCGCTCGCGGGCTCGGCGGCGGGCTCGGCCGAGGGGGCCGCCTGCGCGTGACCGCCGCAGGGACCGCAGCCGCCACCGGCCTCGGCGTGCGAGCCGCAGCCGGCGCCCTCCGCCGCGTCGTGCGAGCCGCAGCCCGCCGACGCCTGGGAACCGCAGCCGCCGCCCGCCGCGGCGAGCGCGTCCGCGCGGTGCTTCGGGAGCGTCGTCGTGCCGGCGCCCTCCACCTCGAAGCCCGCGTCCGCGATCATGTCCAGGTCGGCCTGGCCGGCCTGGCCCTCGCTCGTCAGGTAGTCGCCGAGGAAGATCGAGTTCGCGATGTTCAGCGCGAGCGGCTGCATCGACCGCAGGTGCACCTCACGGCCGCCCGCGATCCGCACCTCGACGTCGGGGCAGACGAACCGCACCATCGCCAGGATCCGCAGACAGCGCTGCGGGGTGAGGTTCCACTCCTTGGCGAGCGGCGTCCCCTCGAAGGGGATGAGGAAGTTGACCGGCACCGAGTCGGAGTCGAGCTCGCGCAGCGCGTACACGACGTCGACGAGGTCCTCGTCGGTCTCGCCCATGCCCGCGATCAGACCCGAGCAGGCCGACAGACCGGCGGCGTGCGCCTTCTGCACGGTGTCCACCCGGTCCGCGTACGTGTGGGTCTTGGTGATCCCGGCGTACGTCGCCTCGGACGTGTTCAGGTTGTGGTTGTACGCGTCGGCGCCGGCCTCCTTCAGCCGCTCCGCCTGGCCGTCCGAGAGCAGCCCCAGACAGGCGCACACCTCGACGCCCTCGTTCTGCTCCTTGATGGCCTCGATGGTCCTGCCGACCCGCTCGACGTCCCGGTCCGTCGGACCGCGGCCGCTCGCGACCAGGCAGACCCGCTTGGCCCCGCCCGCGACACCCGCGGCGGCGGCCTGCGAGGCCTCGTCCGACTTCAGCCAGGTGTACTTGAGGATCTCGGCCTTGGAGCCGAGCCGCTGCGAGCAGTACGAGCAGTCCTCGGGGCACAGGCCCGACTTCAGGTTCACCAGGTAGTTGAGCTTCACCCGCCGCCCGAACCACTGACGGCGCACCTTGCCGGCCGCCGCCACCACATCGAGCAGTTCGTCGTCGGAGGTCGCCAGGACGGCGAGCGCTTCTTCACGGGTCGGCAGCTCGCGCCGCAGCCCCTTCTCCACCAGCGTGTTCAGCAGGTCCATAAGCGCTGATCCTTGCCTACCGCCCACCCCCGGGCCAAGGAGGATCCGAACAAACGCCCCGGATAGAGGTGTGTGGATGACCACATCCCGACCTCGGCATCCTCCGGTTAGGGTCTGTGCGCTGCCTACAAAAGGATCGCCGAATGCCACAGGCCGACGACGTACGGGCCGTGGGCCCCCGCCGTACCGCGTTCGACTGGACCGACGCCGAGGCGCGCCGCCGGGCGGACGCCGGTCTCGTCCGTACGCTGCGGCCACGGGCCGCCGAGTCGGACCTGCTCGACCTGGCGGGCAACGACTACCTGGGCCTCACCCGCCGCCCGGAGGTCACCGAGGCGGCGGCCGACGCGGCGAGGCGCTGGGGCGCCGGCTCCACCGGCTCGCGGCTGGTCACCGGCACCACCCGGCTGCACACCCGGCTCGAGCGCGAGCTCGCCGAGTTCTGCGGATTCGAGGCGGCCCTCGTCTTCTCCTCCGGCTACACCGCCAACCTGGCCGCGCTCACCGCCCTCGGCGGCCGGGACTCCCTGATCGTCTCCGACGCCTCCAACCACGCCTCGATCGTGGACGGCTGCCGGCTGGCCCGCGCCGAGACGGCCGTCGTGCCGCACACCGAACCCGAGGCCGTACGCAAGACCCTCGGCGCGCACCCGGGGCGGCGGGCCCTGGTCGTCAGCGACTCCGTCTTCTCCGTCGACGGCGACAAGGCCCCGCTGCCGGAGCTCGCGGAAGCCTGCCGCGCGCACGGCGCCGGACTCGTGGTGGACGACGCCCACGGCTTCGGCGTCCTCGGCGAAGGCGGTCGGGGCGCCCTGCACGAGGCCGGACTCGCGGGCGACGAGGACGTCGTCGCCACCCTGACCCTCTCCAAGTCCCTCGGCAGCCAGGGCGGTGCCGTCCTCGGCCCGGCCCGGGTGATCGAGCACCTGGTGAACGCGGCCCGCACGTTCATCTTCGACACCGGTCTCGCCCCGGCCGCCGCGGGCGGCGCCCTCGCGAGCCTGCGTCTGATCCGGGCCGAACCGGGCCTCGCCGGGCGGGCCCGTACGGTCGCCGGCACGCTGTACCGGCTGCTCACCGAGGCCGGTCTCACGGCGGCCCGGCCCGACGCGGCCGTCGTCTCGGTGCGCGCCCCCTCGCCCGAGGCGGCCCTGCGCTGGGCGGCGGACTGCCGCGAGCAGGGTCTGGCGGTCGGCTGCTTCCGGCCCCCGTCCGTCCCCGACGGCATCTCGCGGCTGCGGCTCACGGCCCGCGCCGATCTGACCGACGCGCAGATCGAGCACGCGGTACGGACGATCCTGCGCACCGCGCCCGAAGCCGAGTAGAACCCAAGAGCGGGCCCGCGCAGCAGAGTTCACCGCTTCGGGCGACAGATGGGGACATATCTTGGTGGAACGCCGCGCGGCGCGGCACGATCGGTGGCACTCTGACGCGAAGCGCAATCCGGGGCGGTGGCCCCGGTGGGAAAGGGACAGCGTCGCCATGGCAGATCACCAGGAAGCATCCGTCACGCTGCCGAGCGAACCCGCCTCGGTCCCCACGGCCCGGCGTTACGTCGCGGACGTCCTCATGGGCTGGGGTCTGGACGACGCCGCGGACCTCTCGGACTCGATCCGGCTCATCGTCTCCGAGCTGACCACCAACGCCGTCCTGCACACCCTCGGCCAGTCGCCCACCTTCACGGTGGACGTCCGCCTGGAGCGCGAGGAGCGGCTCCACATCGGCGTCACCGACAGCCATCCGCGCCGGCCGCGCCGCCTCCCGGCGGCCGTCCAGCAGGACAACGGGCGCGGCATGGTCATCATCCGCGTCCTCGCCGCCGAAGCCGGCGGCCGTCTGTCGGTCACGCCGACCGAGGACGGCGGCAAGACGGTCTGGATCACTCTCCCGTGGACCGTGGCGCCCGTGGCGAGCTGTTAGGTCCCGTTCCGTCGGCCAGGGGTACGGCGGCGCCACCGCACCCCCCCCCACGGACGAACCGCTACCGCCGCCTGATCAGCGGACGCGGCCGTAGTAGACCTTCGACGACCAGATCTTGTCGAGCTTCACCCAGGAACCCGTCTTGGGCGAGTGCCAGATCCTGCCGCTGCCGGCGTAGATGCCCACGTGGTAGACCCTCCCGCCGGAGTGGAAGAAGACCAGGTCCCCCTTCTGCCTCGTGGAGGCGGAGATGTGCCGGGTCTTGTTGTACTGCTGCTGCGCGGTGCGGGGCAGCGACTTGCCCGCCTTCTTGTACGCGTAGAGCGTCAGACCGGAGCAGTCGAACCTCGAGGGCCCGGTGCTCCCGTACCGGTACGGAGCTCCCTTCTTGGACGCGGCGACGCTCAGTGCCTTGTTCGCGTGCGTGGTGGCTGCCTGGGCCTCCGTTGCCGCACCGGGTGCGAACAGCGTGCCGCCGACGGCGGCGAGGGTGAGAGCCGAGACGGCTCCGGCCCGGGACAGCAGGGACGGGACGTGCATCTGCGCAGTCATGCGCAACCCTTCGTCAGCCGCCTGCGAAGGATGACCTGTCGGGTTCGGGCTGGCGAAGATGCCCGGCCGCTGACGCGGCTTCACCCCAAGGGACGGCCTCGCTGCCGGAACAGCGCGTACGCCCCGTAAAAATCGGGTCCTCCACTCCTGCCGATCCAATCCTGTCGACCAGACGTCCGGGACAGCGGCAGGACTCGGCGTCCGCCCGGACCGCCCCGCCGCGGCGGCGGGGGCTTGTCGTCGACAGGGATCTTGACCCACACCCGGGTCGAAATCCGAGCTGAAACGGCGATATGTGAGGCTCCTCACGACTGATCCATACGGGTGGACAGGGAGCCTTTGTGATCTTCGGAGGTTTGCCCTACGAGCCCCGCACCAGGGGTGGAACGTCCCATTCCGCCAAATGCGTACACCTGTTGTGCAAGTCACCCGGCACATATGTCGACTCGTCGACTACGCCGAACGGAGGAGTGATTCTGCGGTGCGCGTCGGCCGTCCGGCCCTCGACACGACACGCGGATATGTCAACTCGCGGGGGTGCGCCGGACGGTGACGCGGTCCGCTCGGCGCTCACCGTCCAACACCCTGAGCGCACGCGCCAGCGTGTCCGCGTGTACCTCGCTCTCGCCCCGCATATGCATCAGCGTCAGGGCCTGGAGCAGCGCCTCGGTCCGCCCCACCAGGGCTTGTGCCGCGCGCAGTGCGCCATAGGTATGCGAACCCCTGGATGGATTGATCTTCCCGAGGAGGTCCACCACTTCGAGGTAGGCGTCGACGAGTTCACCTTCGGCGCGGGTCAGCGCGGGCAGCGGAGGCAGCTCGGGAACCACGGCCGGCTCATCCCGCCGTACCGCCGGCGCCCGCGCGCCGGTTCGTGATCACGTGGTCCACCAGGCCGTACGCGACCGCCGCCGGCGCGTCCAGGACCGTGAGGCGGTCGAGGTCGGCGTCGACGCGCTCCCGGTCCCGCCCCGTGTGCTCGGTGAGCATCCCCGCCATCAGCGCGCGGAGGCGGAGCAGTTCACGGGCGTGGAGGTCGAGGTCGCTCGGCTGACCCTGGAGCGGCTCGTCCATGGCGGGCTGACGCAGTGTGATCCGGGCGCCCGGGAGCATCATGCGCTTGCCCGGGGTGCCGGCGGAGAGCAGTACGGCGGCGGTGGAGACGGCCTGGCCCAGGCAGGTGGTCTCCACGTCGCAGTGGAGCGAGCGCATCGTGTCGTAGATCGCGGTCATGGCGCTGATCGAGCCGCCGGGGGAGTTGATGTAGAGCGAGATGTCCTGTTCGGGGCCCGCGTGGTCCAGATACAGGAACTGGGCGATGACGTCGTTGGCCGACGTCTCGTCGATCGGCGTCCCGAGGAAGACGATCCGGTTCGAGAGGAGCTTCGAGTAGGGGTCGAGGGTCCGGGTCCCGTAGCTGGTGCGCTCCGTGAACTCGGGCAGGACGTGGCGAGCATCCATGGCGGGTACCTCCATCTGTAAAAAATGTACAGGACGTACAACCCGTAAGATGGGGAGCATGACCTACGAGATCCCGGTGACGCAAGCGCGAGCCGAGCTCGCCGACCTGATCAACCGCGTCGTCTACGGTGGCGAGCGCGTCGTCGTCACCCGCCACGGGAAGCCGCTGGTCGCCCTGGTCTCCGCCGCTGACCTGGAGGAACTCGAGGCGGCCGAGAAGCCCGTCGACGAGCAGGTGGTCAGCTCGGTCTCCGGCCTCCACTCCCTGGACTCCGCTACCGGCGAACAGCGCCGCTTCGGCATCGCCGCCCACCACCGCGAGCCCGGCGTCTCCTGAACCCTCTCCGGCGGACCGCGCCGCCCGCCGCCCCTCGCCCCTCCCGCGCACACCGAAAAGCCGCGTGCCCCCGTCCGCTACAGCGGGGGCACGCGGCCGTCTTCGTTCGCGCGCAGGCCTCGGTGGGCCGGGATCAGCCCGCGCGTGCGGGGACCGGGGCCGCCGTCACGGACGCCGGCTCCACGGGTGCGGTGCGCCTCCGGGCGCCGATCAAGGTCGCCGTGAGGCCCGCCGCCGCCCAGAGGGCAAGGACCAGGACCGGTCCGCCCGCCGCCGCGCCCTCGAAGGAGGAGACGGACCGGAGGGCCGAGCCCGCGGCGCCCGGCGGCAGCCACTGACCGAGGGTGCCCACGGCGGTCGGCAGGAGTTCCGGCGCGCTCGACAGGCCCGAGAACGGGTTGCCGAGCAGGATCATCAGCAGCGCCCCGATCCCGAGGCCCGGCTTTCCCACGAGGGCCGCGAGCCCGGCGAACGTCGAACCGATCGCCAGGACGGTGAGGCCCAGGATCCCGGCCTCGGCCCACCAGTTCCCGCCCAGCGCGCCGAGCCAGCTGTGGGCGAGCGCCGCGCCGACGACGCCCGCGAGCGCCGCGGCGCCGGTGAGGGCGGCGGCCGCCCGCCCGCCG
The DNA here is from genome assembly GCF_044752725.1 of Streptomyces sp. NPDC088707. Lineage (NCBI taxonomy): Bacteria > Bacillati > Actinomycetota > Actinomycetes > Kitasatosporales > Streptomycetaceae > Streptomyces > Streptomyces sp. NPDC088707. The sequence goes on from NZ_JBIVLV010000002.1 coordinate 110,473, forward strand.
CGCAGGCCGAGGAGGGTCGTCACGACCCCTGCCGCCGCTCCGGCCAGGGCGAGCGGCAGCAGACTGGAGGCGAGCACGGCCCCGCGCGGGTCGCCCGCCGGGGCGGCGACCACATCCGTGACCTGGAGCTTCGTGCCCTCCGGGGCCTGTGCGGTCATGGCCTCGCGCAGGAGCCCGGCCACCACGGGGCTCGCCGCCGAGGCGGTCAGGAGTTCCGTGCCGCCGGGGGTCACGACCACCGCTCCGTATACATCGCGGTCCTCTATCGCGGCGCGGGCCGCGGCCTCGTCCGCGTAGCGGTGGACCTCGAAGGCCCCCTCGTGCCGGGCGATGCCCTGTTCCAGGGCGGTGACCACCGTGGCGGGTCCCGCGACGCCGATCGGCAGGTCGCGGGGGGCCGTCCGGGCCGCGGGCCACGCGAATGCCCAGAGGGTCAGGGCGACGACGACGGGGATCAGGACCATCACCGCGATGGTCCTGCGCCCCGCGCCGAGGGCGGTGGCGTTGGCGGACATGGGGTCCTCGATTCAAAGAGAAGGATCGTTCGTTTTTATATGTCCCTCACTGTCCTGCGGGGGCCGGAAGTTGTCAAGAATGAATATTCGTTTTAGGTTCGGGGCATGGCTCGTGTCTCCCAGGAACACCTCGACGCCCGGCGGCGCCAGATCCTCGACGGCGCGGCGCGCTGCTTCGCCCGCAACGGCTTCCACGCCACCTCGATGCAGGACGTGCTCGGTGAGGTCGGTCTGTCGGCCGGCGCCGTCTACCGGTACTTCCGCGGCAAGGACGAGATCATCGCGGCCATCGCGACCGAGGCCTTCGCCGGGATCAGGAGCGCCTTCGAGGAGGCGTCCAAGGCCACGCCGCCGCCCACCCCCGACGTACTGATCGGCGCGGTGCTCCGGCTCTTCCTCGAAGAGCGGATCGAGGGCGCCGACCGGCAGGCCTTCGCACGTCTGATCATCCAGGTGTGGACCGAGACCCTCCGCAACGACCAGCTCGCGCGGACCCTCGCGGAGGGCTACAACGGCATGCGGGTCGTCTGGGCGGACCTGGTCGCCCTCTACAAGAAGAGCGGCATCCTGTCCGCCGACGTTCCCGCCGACCATGTGGCCCGCACCCTGATCGCCGTCGTCCAGGGCTTCATCGCCCAGCAGGCCCTCTTCGGCGACGTCGCCGTCGACGTACTGGAGGACGGGCTCCGCGGTCTGATGTCCATGTCGGTCGACCCGATCCGATGATCATGAAAGAGCAAAGCCGCAGTTAACGAGCCGGAAAAACTTCCGCCCTAACGTGCAATGTCTGGCCGCGCGCCGCATCTCCGCAGTTCAACAAGGTGTTGACGGTCGGTAGGGTCCGCAGCTGTCCGGGTGTCCCCGGTCGACGACTGTGAGGTGGAAGAGTGCAACTGAGCCCGCACGAACAGGAACGCCTGCTCATCCATGTGGCCGCGGACGTGGCCGCCAAGCGCCTGGCCCGGGGTGTGCGCCTCAACCACCCCGAGGCCGTCGCCCTCCTCACCTCCCACATCCTCGAAGGCGCCCGGGACGGTCGCACCGTCGCCGAGCTCATGGCCTCGGGACGCAAGGTGCTCACCCGCGACGAGGTCATGGACGGCATCCCCGAGATGATCCACGACGTCCAGGTCGAGGCCACCTTCCCCGACGGCACCAAGCTCGTCACCGTCCACGACCCCATCGTCTGAACGGGCCGCGCCGATGATCCCCGGAGAGATCCTGTACGCGGACGGCCCCGTCGCCCTCAACGAGGGGCGCCCCGTCACGCGTCTGACCGTGCTCAACGCCGCCGACCGGCCCGTCCAGGTCGGCTCCCACTACCACTTCGCCGAGGTCAACCCCGGCCTGGACTTCGACCGCGCCGCCGCGCACGGGCAGCGGCTGCACATCGCCGCCGGTACCGCCGTCCGCTTCGAGCCGGGCATCCCCGTGGAGGTCGAACTCGTCCCGCTCGCCGGCCGCCGGATCGTGCCCGGCCTGCGCGGCGGCACGGCGGGCCCGCTCGACCCGACCGACCGCGCCGGCGAACCCACCGGGGCCGGCGAACCCACCGAGGCCGAGGGGGCCGACCGTGCCTGACCTGCACCGCGCCGTCTACGCCGACCTGTTCGGCCCCACCACCGGCGACCGCATCCGGCTCGCCGACACCGATCTCCTCGTCGAGATCGAGGAGGACCGCAGCGGTGGCCCCGGCCGCGCCGGCGACGAGGCCGTCTTCGGCGGCGGCAAGGTCATCCGCGAGTCCATGGGCCAGGCGCGCACCACCCGCGCCGAGGGCGCCCCCGACACCGTGATCACCGGCGCCGTGGTCATCGACCACTGGGGCGTCGTCAAGGCCGACATCGGCATCCGGGACGGCCGGATCACCGCCCTCGGCAAGGCCGGCAACCCCGACACCATGGACGGGATCCATCCCGACCTCGTGATCGGCCCCGAGACCGAGATCATCGTCGGCAACGGCCGGATCGTCACCGCCGGTGCCGTCGACGCCCACGTCCACTTCATCTCGCCGACCGTCGTCGAGCAGGCCCTCGCCACCGGCGTCACCACCCTTGTCGGCGGCGGTACGGGACCGGCGGAGGGCACCAAGGCGACCACGGTCACGCCCGGCCCCTGGCACACGGCCAGGATGTTCGAGGCCCTCGACACCTTCCCGGTCAACATCGGTCTGCTCGGCAAGGGCAACACCATGTCCCGGGAGGCCATGCACTCCCAACTGCGCGGCGGAGCACTGGGATTCAAGATCCACGAGGACTGGGGGGCCACCCCCGCCGTCATCGACGCCTGCCTGGGCGTGTGCGAGGAGACGGGCGCCCAGCTCGCCATCCACACCGACACCCTGAACGAGGCCGGCTTCGTCGGCGACACCCTCGCCGCCATCGCCGGGCGCACCGTCCACGCGTACCACACGGAGGGCGCGGGCGGCGGCCACGCCCCCGACATCATCACGGTGGTCTCGGAGCCGTACATCCTGCCCAGCTCCACCAACCCGACCCGGCCGCACACCGTCAACACCATCGAGGAACACCTCGACATGCTGATGGTCTGCCACCACCTCAACCCGGCCGTTCCCGAGGACCTCGCCTTCGCCGAGTCCCGGATCCGGCCCTCCACCATCGCCGCCGAGGACGTCCTCCACGACCTGGGCGCCATCTCGATCATCTCCTCCGACTCCCAGGCCATGGGCCGTATCGGCGAGGTGGTCATGCGCACCTGGCAGACCGCCCACGTCATGAAGAAGCGACGCGGCGCCCTGCCCGGGGACGGCCGCGCGGACAACCACCGTGCGCGCCGCTACGTCGCCAAGTACACGATCAACCCGGCGGTCGCCCAGGGCATGGACCACCTCATCGGCTCCGTCGAACCCGGCAAGCTTGCCGACCTGGTGCTGTGGGAGCCCGCCTTCTTCGGGGTGAAGCCGCTCACCGTCCTCAAGGGCGGCCAGATCGCCTACGCGCAGATGGGTGACGCCAACGCCTCCATCCCCACGCCCCAACCCGTGCTGCCCCGGCCGATGTTCGGGGCGCTCGGCAAGGCGGCGGCGGCCGGCTCGGTCAACTTCGTCGCACAGGCGGCGATCGAGGACGACATCGCGCAACGGCTCGGCGTGCACAAGGAGTTCGCCGCGATCGGCAGCACCCGCCGGGTGTCCAAGGCCGACATGCGGGAGAACGACGCGATGCCCCGGGTCGAGGTCGACGCCGACACCTTCACGGTCACGATCGACGGCGAAGCGGTCGAACCCGCCCCCGCCGCCGAACTGCCCATGGCCCAGCGCTACTTCCTCTTCTGATGACGAGCCGCTCCGCACTCCTGGTGCTCGCCGACGGGCGGTTCCCCGCCGGCGGGCACGCCCACTCCGGCGGCGCCGAGGCCGCCGTCAGAGCCGGCCGCGTCCGGGACGCGGCCGGGCTCGAAGCCTTCTGCCGGGGCCGGCTGCACACCACCGGGCTCACCGCCGCCGGGCTCGCCGCCGGGGCCGCGCACGGACTCGACCCGGGCGAGCTCGACGCGGCCGCCGACGCCCGCACCCCCTCGCCCGCCCTGCGTGCCGCCGCCCGCAAGCTCGGCCGGCAGATGATGCGGGCGGCGCGCGCCGCCTGGCCGTGTGCCGAACTCGACGCGCTCGCCGGAGCATTCCCGCGCGGCGCCCATCAGCCCGTCGTCCTCGGCGTCGCAGCCCGCGCCGCCGGGCTCGGCCCCGAGGACGCCGCGCACTGCGTCGCGTACGAGACCGTCAGCGGTCCCGCCACCGCCGTGGTCCGGCTGCTGAGCCTGGACCCCTTCCAGGCCACCGCCGTCCTCGCCCGCCTCACCCCCGCCATGGACCTGGTCGCCGAGGAGGCCGCGCGGGCCGCCCGGCAGGGCGTCGACGCCCTGCCCGCGGCCTCCGCGCCCCTCCTCGACATCACCGCCGAACAGCACGCGTCCTGGCCCGTCCGCCTCTTCGCATCCTGAGAACCACTGGAGCCGCCCCATGCACCTCGACCACGGTCACACCCACCACGGCGCCGTCTCCGCCGACGCCCACCGCCCCGACGGCACCCGACGCGCCCTGCGCATCGGGCTCGGCGGGCCGGTCGGCTCGGGCAAGACCGCCACCGTCGCCGCCCTCTGCCGGGTCCTGCGCGACACCCTCTCCCTCGCGGTCGTCACCAACGACATCTACACCCGCGAGGACGCCGAGTTCCTTCTCCGCAACGCCGTCCTGCCGCCCGAGCGGATCCAGGCGGTGGAGACCGGCGCCTGCCCGCACACCGCGATCCGCGACGACATCTCCGCCAACCTCGAAGCCGTCGAGGAGCTGGAGGACACCGTGGGTCCGCTCGACCTCATCCTGGTCGAGTCCGGCGGCGACAACCTCACCGCCACCTTCTCCAAGGGACTCGTCGACGCCCAGATCTTCGTCATCGACGTGGCCGGCGGCGACGACATCCCGCGCAAGGGCGGCCCCGGCGTCACCACCGCCGACCTCCTCGTCGTCAACAAGACCGACCTCGCCCCGTACGTGGGCTCCGACCTGGAGCGGATGGCGCGCGATGCCAAGGAGCAGCGCGGCGACCTGCCCGTCGCCTTCACCTCGCTGCGCGCCGAGCACGGCGTCGCCCCGGTCGCCGACTGGGTCCGGGCCCAGCTCGGGGCATGGACCGCGTGAGCCTGCGCGCCACCGCCCGGATCGCCGCCGACGCCGACGGGGGCCTGCCGCTGCTCGTGAGCGACGGGCCCCTCGCCCTGCGCCGGACCAGGGCGTCCGGACCGTACACCCGGGTCACCGTCGTCGGGGCGATGAGCGCGCCGCTCGGCGGTGACCGGCTCGCCGTCGAGACCGAGGTACGGGACGGGGCCAGGCTTCTGGTCGACTCGGCCGCCGCCACCCTCGCCCTGCCGGGCCGGAGCGCCGAGCCGGCCGCGTACGACGTCCGGATCACCGTGGGCGAGGGCGGGGTGCTCCGCTGGCTGCCCGAGCAGGTGGTCTCCGTGCACGGCTCCCACCTGCGGATGCGGACCGTCGTCGAACTCGCGGCCACGGCCCGGCTGGTGCTCCGCGAGGAGCAGATCCTCGGCCGGCACGGCGAACCGCCCGGCACCCTCGTCACCCGCCTCACCGTCCGGCGCGCCGGGCGTCCCCTCCTCGACCAGGAGCTGGCCTTCGGCCCCGGGTCCCCCGGTGGCTGGGACGGCGGCGCGGTCCTGGGCGGCCATCGGGCCACCGGGCAGCTCCTCGTCGTCGATCCGGCGTTCGCGGAGAAGCCGGTGGGGCCGAGGCTGCTCGGCGAGCACGCCGCCGTCACCCCGCTCGCCGGACCCGCGGCCCTCGCCACCGTCGTCGCCCCGGACGCCCTCGCGGTCCGGCGGCTGCTCGACTCCGCTCTGTCCGAACTCGCCCCGTTCTGACGAGTTCTGACCGTATCTGCGGGTACCGCCGAGAGGTCACCGCTCAGCGGTACACCGTTCACCGGTTATTGGTTCGGCAAAGAAACACGTGTTCGCCCTTTCATCGGGTGCCCCCGGGACGAAAGGATCCCCCGGACAGCCAACACACAGCGCCGCCACGGGGGGTGGTGCTCATCTTGGGGGAGTACACGTTGAGACGTACGGCAGTGCTCGGCTCGGCCGGCACCCTGATAGCGGGCACGCTCGTCGCGGGCGCGCTCGCGGCCCCGGCGGCGAACGCCGACAGCAACCGCCACCTGCGTGACGCCGAGTCGATCGGCGTCGCCGTCGCGGCGGCGCGGGCCGCCCAGGCGGGCATCGACTGGCAGGACTGTCCGGCCGACTGGGGCCTCGAGAAGCCGATCCAGTGCGGCTGGGTCACCGTCCCCGTCGACTACGCCAAGCCCAACGGCAAGAAGATCAAGATCGCGGTCGACCGGATCAACGCCACCGGCACCCCCGCCGAGCGCCAGGGCGCGCTCCTCTACAACCCGGGCGGCCCCGGCGGCTCCGGCCTGCGCTTCCCGCGCCGGGTCACCACCAAGAACGCGATCTGGGCGGGCGCCGCCAAGGCCTACGACTTCGTGGGCTTCGACCCGCGCGGCGTCGGCAAGTCGGCCCCCATCTCCTGCGTCGACCCGAGCGAGTTCGTCAAGGGCCCCAAGCTCGACCCGGTCCCCGACAGCGAGGCCGACAAGCGCGCGCAGCGCAAGCTCGCCGCCGAGTACGCCAAGGGCTGCGCCGAGAAGAGCGGCGACATGCTGCCCTTCATGAACACGCCCAACACCGCGCGTGACCTCGACGTCATCCGCGCCGCCCTCGGCGAGCGGAAGCTCAACTTCGTCGGTGTCTCCTACGGCACCTACCTCGGCGCGGTCTACGGCACCCTCTTCCCGACCCACGTCCGCCGCATGGTCCTCGACAGCGTCGTGAACCCGTCGACGCGCAAGGTCTGGTACGAGGTCAACCTCGACCAGGACATCGCCTTCGAGGGCCGGCTCAAGGACTGGATGACCTGGGTCGCCCAGAACGACGCCACCTACCACCTCGGCGACACCCTGGCGGAGGTCCAGCAGCAGTGGGTGACCCTGCGCGCCGCCGCCAAGAAGGCGCCCCTCGGCGGCAAGGTCGGCCCGGCCGAGCTCATCGGCTTCTTCCAGAACGCCCCGTACTACGACTCCATGTGGGCCCCGGTGGCCGAGGCCTGGAGCGCGTACGCCGCGGGTGACCCGCAGCCGCTCATCGACAACGCGGCCTCGGACCCGACGGACACCGCCGGCAACGCCGCCTCGGAGAACGGCAACGCCGTCTACACCGCGGTCGAGTGCGCCGACGCCCCCTGGCCGACCAGCTGGAAGAAGTGGGACCGGGACAACAGCCGGCTCCACCAGCAGTACCCCTTCATGACCTGGGCCAACGCGTGGATGAACCTGCCGTGCGCCACCTGGTCCGCGCCGCGCCAGCGCCCGACCGAGGTGAAGACCGGCAAGGGCCTGCCGCCGGTGCTCATCGCCCAGTCCGAGCGCGACGCCGCCACCCCGTACGAAGGCGCCGTCGAGCTGCACAAGCGGTTCAAGGGCTCGCGCCTCATCACGGAGAAGGACGCCGGCTCGCACGGCATCACCGGCCTGGTCAACCCGTGCCTCAACACCAAGGTCGAGGCCTACCTCCTGACCGGCAAGCTGGACGCCAGGGACCAGACCTGCGCCCCGCACGCCACCCCGAAGCCGTAACACGCTGACGGCCCGGTGAGGGGAGGGACACCCGTCCCTCCCCTCACCCGTGTCACCCCCGCGACGCCAGCCAGGCGTCCTCCGCCGCGTAGTCGAAGAAGTCCACCCCGTACTTCGCGAGACCCGGGAAGGCCTCCCGCCAGTCGCGGCCCTCCACCCGCTCGGTCAGCCACGCGACCGTCTCCGGCAGCGAGTCGGCGTACGACACCACCGGCCGGTACCCCAACTCCCGCTCCGCCGCGCCCATGTCGTAGACCACGGAACGCGGCGCCGTCCACGGGGTGGACCCCACCATGTCCCGCGGCGGTGCGCCCTCGATCAGCACCGTCTCGCTGCTGACGCCCATGACCGCGTCGACCGCCGCCCCGATCTCCGCCACCGTCGGTGCCTCCGGGTCGCCGCCGTTCAGCACCCGGCTGCCCGGGTTCGCCGCCGCGAGCCGGACCAGCTCCGCCAGGTTGTCCACGTGCACCGGGTGGAACCGCGAGGCCCCGCCGTACGCGAGTATCCGCACCGGCCGCCCGTCGAGCGCCCGCTTGACGAACCACAGCTCCCGCGGACCAGGGGAGTGCGGCCCGTGGATCGCGCCCGCCCGCAGCACCGTCGTCGGCAGGGCGTCGCCCGCCGCCAGCAACTCCCGCTCCAGCGCCACCTTCCGCGTGCCGTACGACGTGTCGCCGGGCGCCACCGTCCGCCAGTCCTCCGGGATCGGCAGCGGGTAGTCGGGGAAGCCGTCCGGCCGGTCCTGCGTGTCGAAGCCGCGTCCCTGCTCGTCCTCGTAGACGGCGCCGCTGGACACCACCACCGCCGAACCGATCCGGTCCGCGAGCCCCGTCAGCTGCCGGCCGTGCCCGGCGTCGTACGCCACGATGTCCACCAGCACATCGCACCCGTCGCCCAGACCGGCCGCCAGCGCGCCCTCCTCGGTCCGGTCGAGCGCCACCGACCGGACCTCGGCCGGCCACCTCTCGTCCCTGCCGCCGCCCCGCGAGGCGGCCGTCACCTCCCAGCCGTCCGCGGCGAGCGCCCGCACGGCCGCCCGCCCCACCTGTCCCGATCCACCCAGCACGAACGCGGTTCCCTTGGTCATGATCGAGACGCTACGACCGTCAGGCGCGGCGGCCCAGGGCATTGCGCCGAGCGCGGATCCGCTCACAGCGTTCCCGCCCGGGGAACTCGCGGCCGGGCCTCAGCCGTCGGCCTCCGCCGCCTTCACCACCGCCGCGTAGTCGTCCACGTACTCCTGCCCGGACAGCCGGAGGATCTCGTACATGATCTCGTCGGTCACCGCGCGGACCACCGCCCTCTCGCCCGCCGACCCGGCGAACCGGGAGAAGTCCAGCGGCGCCCCGAACCGGATGGTGACCCGGCGGATCCTCGGCACGACCTTCCCCGGCGGCTGGATCTCGAAGGTCCCCACCATCGCGCAGGGCACCACCGGCACCCCGGCCGTCAGCGCCATCACCGCCACGCCCACCTTCCCCTTGTAGAGCCGCCCGTCGTGCGAGCGCGTGCCCTCCGGGTAGATGCCGAGCAGCTCACCCTTCCCGAGCACCCCGAGGCCCTCCCGGATCGCCGCCTTGCCGGCCTCCTTGCCCGAGCGGTCGACCGGGATCTGCCCGGCCGCCCGGAAGAAGGCGGCCGTGAGCCGGCCCTTGATCCCCGGCCCCGTGAAGTACTCCTGCTTCGCCAGGAAGGTGATCCGCCGGTCGAGCACCACCGGCATCAGGAAGTGGTCCGAGAAGGAGAGGTGATTGCCCGCGACGATCGCCGCACCCTCCTCCGGGATGTGCTCGAGACCCTCGATGCGCGGCCGGAACAGCAGCTTCAGGAGCGGTCCCAGCAGTACGTACTTCATCAGGTGGTAGAACACCCGCGACCCCCGTTCGTCGTCCGTCAAGCCCGTTGTATCCGTGCGCGGCCCCGTGGTCCACTGGTGGGGGAGCGTCACCATGACACGCGAGCGCGGAGCCAGGCGCCCCGGCCGCGTCCTCACCGCCCTGCTGTGCGCGGTGGCGGCGGCCGGGCTGTACGGCTGCTCCGACCCGGGCTCCCCGGAACCGGCCCCCACGCCGACACCCGCGCCCACCACGCCCGCGCCCGCCACCACGGCCCCCGCCCAGACCGGCCGCTCGCCCTTCACCGGGCTCCCGGCGCGGTCCGGCCCCGTCCTCGCCGTCAAGATCGACAACGTGGCCGCGGCCCGCCCCCACACCGGGCTCGGCGCCGCCGACCTCGTCTACGTCGAACAGGTCGAGGGCGGTACGACCCGGCTCCTCGCCGTGTACTCCTCCCGCCTCCCCGAGCGCGTCGGCCCCGTCCGCAGCGCCCGGGAGTCCGACATGGAGCTGCTCGGCGCCTTCGGCCGGCCCGTCCTCGCCTACTCCGGGGCGCAGTCCGCCCTGAACCCGCTGCTGTACGCCGCGCCGCTCCACCCCGTGACCGAGACCACCCGCCCCGGCGCCTTCCTGCGCTCCCCGGACCGGGCCGCCCCGCACAACCTCTACCTGCGCCCCGCGCGGGCCCTCGCCACCGTCCCGGAGCCCCAGGACGCCCGGGACATCGGCTTCCGCTTCGGCCCCGCCCCGGCGGGCGGCACCGCGGCCGGCTCCGAGACCGTCCGCTACCCGGCGGCCCGCTACACCTTCACCTGGTCCGCCTCCGACCGGACCTGGCGGGTGGCGATGGACGGCCGCGCGGCACGCGCCACGGACACGGGGCCCCTCGCCCCGTCGACCGTGGTCGTCCAGCGCGTCGCCGTCCGGCCCTCCCGGTTCCACGACGTCACCGGCGCGGTGTCCCCGTACACCGAGACCGTCGGCAGCGGCACCGCGCTCGTCCTGCGCGACGGGCGCGCGTACGAGGCCCGCTGGTCCCGTACGGCGGCGACGTCGGGCACCACGTTCACGACCCCGGGCGGTGAGCCGCTGGCCTTCGCACCGGGGCAGGTCTGGGTGGTCCTCGCACCGCGGAACTGAGGGCGCGGCCGGACGACCGGGCCCGCTCAGGGGCTCGCCGCGCCCGGGCCGGCAGGCGGTCGGCGGCGCGGGCCCGCCGGGGTCGCGCTGTCCGACGCGGCCATGCCTATCGTCGCCACGGCGAGCACCACCGAGCCGAACCAGAGCCAGCCGCTGCTGCCGAGCGCCACCGTGTAGGCCGTCGTGAGCACCACCGCGGCGCAGGTCAGCACCGCCATCGTCTTCGTGCCACCGGACATCAGTCCGCCCTCCTCCCGACCGAGGTCGTGGAAGCCGTCCAGCCCATCGTGACCCCCTGAGAGGGGCGCGCGCTACTCCCAGGACGCTCCGGCGTGCGCCGGAGAAGGAGCCGGGCCCGGCACCGGACCCCGTCAGAGGTCCCGCGCCGGGCCCGAAGAGGGACCGCTCACCGCACGCCGGTCGTCACCGCTTGGCCTGGAGCGAGGCGAGATACGCGTTGTACGCCTCCAGCTCCTTGTCCCCGTCCCGGTCGGCGGCCCGGTCCTGGCGGACCGCCTGCCGCTGCTCGGAGTGGTACCACTGGTAGACCAGCGCGATCAGCACCAGCACCGACGGGATCTCGCTGAACGCCCACGCGATGCCGCCCGCCGCGTTCTGGTCGGTGAGCGCGTTGATCCCCAGCGAGGCCGGCGGGTTCTCGTACGCCTTGACCATCGGCTCCGAGGCCATCATCAGCGCGATGCCGAAGAAGGCGTGGAACGGCATGCCCGCGAACAGCTCCAGCATCCGCATCACGTAACCCGGCCGGTGCGGGCCGGGGTCGACGCCCATGATCGGCCAGAAGAAGACCACGCCCACCATCAGGAAGTGGACCATCATCCCGATGTGGCCCGGCTTGGAGCCCATCAGGAAGTCGAAGAGCGGCGTGAAGTACAGCCCGTACAGGCTCGCGATGAACATCGGGATCGTGAAGCCGGGGTGCGTGATCACCTTCATGTAGCGGCTGTGCAGCAGCTTCAGAAGCAGCTCGCGCGGCCCCGTCGAGCCCCGCCCCGCCACCGGCAGCGCCCGCAGGGCCAGCGTCACCGGCGCGCCGAGCAGCAGCAGGATCGGCGACAGCATGGAGATCACCATGTGCTGCACCATGTGCACGCTGAACATGACCATGCCGTAGTCGTTGAGCCTGGTGCACATGACGAGCGCGACGGTCAGCACGCCGACCGTGAAGAACACCGTCCGGCTCACCGGCCAGGCGTCCCCGCGCCGCCGCAGCCGCGCCACGCCCCAGCCGTACAGACCGAGCGCCGCGAGGCAGCCGATCAGGAAGAACAGGTCGGGAGAGAACTCCAGGCCCCGTCCCAGCGTGAACGGCGGCAGATCCGTGGTCATGCCGTGCCCGCTGTGATCCATCGTGAGTACTCCTGGAGCCCGATTCGCGCTTGATGTCCGCACCAGACTAGAACCGCCCCCGGCCGCGACTGCGACCGGGGGCGGTGTCACGCGAACGCGTCCGTACCGACGTGCGTCAGATCACGCACTCGGCCTCGGCGTAGCGGTCGGCGGGGACCGTCTTGAGGCTCTCCACGGCCTGGGCCAGCGGGACCATCGTGATGTCCGTGCCGCGCAGGGCCGTCAGCATGCCGAACTCGCCGCGGTGCGCGGCCTCGACCGCGTGCCAGCCGAAGCGGGTCGCGAGGACGCGGTCGTACGCGGTGGGGGTGCCGCCGCGCTGGACGTGACCCAGGATCACCGGGCGGGCCTCCTTGCCGAGGCGCCGCTCCAGCTCCACGGAGAGCTGGTTGGCGATCCCGGTGAAGCGCTCGTGGCCGTAGATGTCGGTACCCGCGGTCTTGAAGTCCATCGAGCCCTCACGCGGCTTCGCGCCCTCGGCGACGACCACGATCGCGAACCGCTTGCCGGCCTCGAAGCGCTCGCCGACCCGGGTGGTCAGCTCGTCGATGTCGAAGGGGCGCTCGGGGACGACCACGGCGTGCGCGCCGGCGGCCATGCCGGAGTGCAGCGCTATCCAGCCGGTGTGACGGCCCATGACCTCGACGACGAGGACGCGCTGGTGCGACTCGGCGGTGGTCTTCAGCCGGTCGAGGGCCTCGGTGGCGACGGTGACGGCCGTGTCGAAGCCGAAGGTGACGTCGGTGGAGGCGATGTCGTTGTCGATCGTCTTCGGGACGCCGACGATCGGGAGACCCGCCTCGGAGAGCAGGTTCGCCGCCTTGAGGGTGCCCTCGCCGCCGATCGGGATGATCGCGTCGAGCCCGAGGTCGGCCACATGGCCGCGGGCGCGCTCGACGCCGTCGACCAGGTGCGCGGGCTGGACCCGCGAGGAGCCGAGGATGGTGCCGCCGCGGGCCAGGATGCCGCCCACCGCCTCGAGATCGAGCTTGCGGTAGTCGCACTCCAGGAGGCCCTTCCACCCGTCGTGGAAGCCGATGACCTCGTCGCCGTGGTCGACGACGGCGCGGTGCACGACGGAACGGATGACAGCGTTCAGACCGGGGCAGTCTCCGCCGGAGGTGAGCACGCCAATGCGCATAGCCCAAAAACCTTTGCAACGTGGGCCGACTCCCGGACCACGTCGTCCGGCTGGATCCCCGCCACCCTATCGCCGCAGGGTGGCGGGGCCGAACCGGATGTCCGCACAGTGGACAACGTACGTTCGTACGAGGGACCAACAACGGCGCGCGTGTTGCCCCCGGAGCCGTCCCGGACGGGCCGTACGACCGCTACGCGGGCTGCGTGGCGGTCGCGATGCGCTCGGCGCGCAGCGCCTCGTACCAGCGGTCGTCCGTCGGCGGCAGCGCGTTCACGTCGAGGGCCAGCTTCAGGAGCAGGTCAGCGATCTGCGGGTTGCGGGCCATGACGGGGCCGTGCATGTACGTACCGAAGACGGTGTCGTTGTACGCGCCCTCGGTGCCGTCACCGGTTCCGTTGCCCTTGCCGAGGACGGTCCGGGCGAACGGCCGGGCCGTCGGGCCGAGATGGGTGATGCCCTGGTGGTTCTCGAAGCCCGTCAGCTGGGGCAGGCCGAGCCGCGGGTCGATGTCCGCGAGGACGTCGCCGACGCACCGCTCGCCCTCGCCGCGGGTCGTGGTGACGTCGAGGAGGCCGAGGCCCGGCTGCCGCTCGCCGACGTCGTTGACGAACTCGTGCCCCAGGATCTGGTAGCCGGCGCAGACCGAGAAGATGATCGCGCCGTTCGAGGCGGCCCGGGACAGGCCGCCGTCGCGGAGCAGGCGCTCGGCCGCGAGCCGCTGCGGACGGTCCTCGCCGCCGCCGATCAGATAGATGTCGCCCGAGGTCGGCACCGGCTGGTCGCTGCGGACGTCGACGCGCTCGACGTTGAGCCGGCGCTGGAGGGCGCGGCGCTCGACGACGAGGACGTTGCCCTGGTCGCCGTAGGTGCTGAGCAGGTCCGGGTAGACCCAGACCAGGCGCAGGCTGCTGTCACTCATGCTGCAAGTCCTCTACGGGTCAGTTGCCGACGCGGCGGCGGACGTCCTGGAAGGCGGTGTAGTTGGCGATCAGCTCGATCTGTCCGGGCGGGGCCATCGCGACGGCCTCGTCCAGCGTCTCGCAGACGCGGAAGTCCACACCCGCGACCTCCAGGCGGACGGCGAGGTCCAGCCGGCGGTCGCCGATCACCATGATCGGGTGTCCGGCGAGCCGGCCGTAGTCCACGTCCCACAGCCAGGAGGTGTCCGTGCCGTCGGCGCCGCGCGCGTTGACGGAGAGGATCACCGGGGCGGGCGGCCCGTCGATGAGGGAGAACGTCTCGAGCCAGCCCGCCGGGTTCTTCGCGAGCAGCAGACGCAGCTCACGGCCCTGGAAGGACACCACGTCGTAGCGTCCGGCGACGGCCTGCACCTGGTACATGCGCTCCAGGGCCACCTGCGGCGGAACTCCGAAGACGGCGGCGACGGCGGCCGAGGTCGCGGCGTTCGCCTTGTTGGCGCGGCCGGGCAGCTGGAGCCGGATCGGCCAGGCCGAGCCGTGCGGGTCGAGCACGTGGTCGCCGCTGAGCGCCCAGCTCGGTGCGGGACGGCGGAAGCCGCACTCGCCGCAGAACCAGTCGTCGCCCGGACGCTGCATCACACCGCCGCAGGAGGGGCACGACCAGGCGTCGTCCTTCCACTCCTGGCCGGCGGCGACCCACACCACGTTCGGCGAGGAGGAGGCGGCCCACACGATGAGCGGGTCGTCGGCGTTCGCGACGACGACGGCCTTCGTGCCGTTGAGGCCCTCGCGCCACTTCTCGGCGAGCATCCGGGTCTCGGCGGCGCGGTCGAGCTGGTCGCGGGAGAGGTTGAGCAGCGCGATCACCTTGGGCGTGGTGTCGCGGGCGACGCCGGCCAGGTACTTCTCGTCGACCTCGATGACGCCGTACTTGGAGTCGGAGCCACCGGCCAGAGCCGAGGTGATGCCGGCGGGCATGTTGGCGCCGAGAGCGTTCGAGACGACGGGGCCGGCGGCGCGCAGGGCCTCCGCGATCAGCCGGGTCGTCGTCGTCTTGCCGTTGGTCGCCGACACCAGGACGACGTCCAGATGCTGCGCGAGCCGGCCGAGGAGATCGGGGTCGAGCTTCAGCGCCACCTTGCCGCCGATCACCGATCCGCTGCCGCGCCCCGCCGCACGCGACACCGCGGCCGCGGCCCTGCCCGCCGTCACGGCCAGCTTGGCGCGCGGCGACAGCGGCTCTGGATTACCGGGGTGTCCTGACATCGTTCTTGTTCCTCCTTGCGTCGGTCCGGGCTCAGCCTATCGAGATCCGGCCAGCAGCCCGAACAGCGGCACCGCCGAGCGGCCGTGCGAAACAGCCAGGTCACGGCGGACCGTACCCTTACCGCCATGCGAAACCGCCCCATCCCCGGCAGTTCCGGCCACGTCCGAGCGATGACTCTGCTCGGCGACCCCGTGCTGCACACGCCCTGCGCGCCCGTCACCGACTTCGGGCCCGAACTCGCCCGCCTGGTCGAGGACATGTTCGCCACGATGTACGCGGCGAACGGCGTCGGCCTGGCGGCGAACCAGGTGGGCGTGGGCCTGCGGGTGTTCGTGTACGACTGCCCCGACGACGAGGAGACCCGCCACCTGGGACATGTCGTCAACCCGCGCCTGGTGGAGGCGGACGGCGACGTGTTCCGAGGCCCCGAGGGATGCCTCTCGCTGCCGGGCCTGGAGGCTCCGACGCCCCGTTACGACCGCGCGGTGGTCGAGGGCGTACGGCTGGACGGGACGCCGGTGCGGGTGGAGGGCACGGGGTTCTTCGCCCGCTGCCTCCAGCACGAGGCCGACCACCTGGACGGCGGGGTCTACGCGGACCACGTCACTGGGTGGCGCAAGTCACGTCTGATCCGCGCGATCCGCAAGCAGCCGTGGGGGAGCGGGGCCGGGATGCTGCAGGGCTGACGAGGCCCGGGGTCGCCGGGTCGCCGGAGGCTTGCGGTCGCCGGGGCCCGGAGGTCCCCAGGGTGCCGGGCCCCGGAGGTCCCCGGGGTGCCGGGGCCCGACGGCCCCGGCGAGAAGCTAGAACCCCGGTCCGCCGGGAAGGTCCGGTGCCTGCGCGAGGCGGCCCCACAGGAGGTCGGCAAGGCTGCGGACGAGGTCCTCGCGGGAGCAGGGGCGCTCGCCGAGCCACCAGTCGCCCGCCGCGTGCATCATGCCGACGATGCCGTGACCCCAGATCCGGGCCTGGGCCTCGGCGCCGGGGCCGAGGTCGACCCGCTCGGCGATGACCTGGCCGAGCTCCTCGCCCATCCGCCGGAGCAGGGGCGCGGAGTGGCGGCCGACGTCGAAGCCCTGCTCGGTCTGGTGCGACTCCTCCGCCGGATGCATGAGGAAGCGGTAGACCTGCGGCAGCGCCTCGATCGAGGCGAGGTAGGTGTCGAGGGTGGATTCGACGCGGCGGCGGCGGTCGGACGGCGCGTCGAGCGCGGCCCGCAGGGCGGCGAGGAGGGCGTCCGTGTGCCGGGTGGCGAGGGCGCGGTAGAGGCCGCCCTTGTCGCCGAAGTGGCGGTAGAGGATCGGCTTGGTGATGCCTGCCTCCGCCGCGATCGCGTTCATGGACGCCTTGGGGCCGTCCCGGAGCACCACCCGGTCCGCCGCCTCCAGCAGCTCGCGCCGCCGCTGTTCGGCGGGCGTCTGCTGGTCGGTGGTCCGGTGTGCGATGTCCATAAGTGTGTCTCCCCGCCCGTGCGATTCGTGAGGCTGTCGCAACGTAACACCCGGCCGGTGTCCGCTGCCGGTCGGGCCGAACCGCTCCACCGCAGGTTGACAGCCCATACCCGCCGGTAACAGACTGGTGTTACCGCAAGTAACGTACAGCTGGGAGGGACGATGGGCGAGTTCACGCTCGATCTCGACGATGACCAGAAGCAGGTGCGCGACTGGCTCCACGGCTTCGCCGCCGATGTGATGCGCCCCGCGGCCGCCGAATGGGACGAGCGTGAGGAGACTCCCTGGCCGATCATCCAGGAAGCGGCCAAGATTGGCATCTACTCGCTCGACTTCTATGCCCAGCAGTTCTTCGACCCGACCGGTCTCGGCATCCCCATGGCGATGGAGGAGCTCTTCTGGGGCGACGCCGGCATCGCGCTCTCCATCGTCGGCACGGGCCTCGCCGCCGTCGGCGTCCTCGCCAACGGCACCGAGGAGCAGATCGGCACCTGGGTCCCCCAGATGTACGGCGACGCGAACGACGTCAAGGTCGCCGCGTTCTGCTCCTCCGAGCCCGACGCCGGCTCGGACGTCGCCTCCATGCGCACCCGCGCCGTCTACGACGAGGCCACCGACGAGTGGGTGCTCAACGGCACCAAGACCTGGGCGACCAACGGCGGCATCGCCAACGTCCACGTCGTCGTCGCGGTCGTCGACCCCGAGCTCGGCTCGAAGGGCCACGCCTCCTTCATCGTGCCGCCGAACACCCCCGGTCTCTCCCAGGGCCAGAAGTTCCAGAAGCACGGCATCCGCGCCTCGCACACCGCCGAGGTCGTCCTCGAGGACGTCCGCGTCCCCGGCCACTGCCTGCTCGGCGGCAAGGAGAAGCTCGACGAGCGGCTGGCCCGAGCCCGGGAGAAGGCCAGGGCCGGTGGTGGCGAGCGCGTGAAGAACGCCGCCATGGCCACCTTCGAGGCCTCCCGCCCCGCGGTCGGCGCCATGGCCGTCGGCACCGCCCGCGCCGCGTACGAGGTCGCCCTCGACTACGCCAAGACCCGCGTCCAGTTCGGCCGCCCGATCATCGAGAACCAGGGCGTCGCCTTCCAGCTCGCCGACATGGCCACCCAGATCGACGCGGCCCGCCTCCTGGTCTGGCGCGCCTCCTGGATGGCGACGGCCGGCAAGCCCTTCACGGCGGCCGAGGGCTCCATGTCCAAGCTGTACGCGAGCGAGGTCGCCAAGAAGGTCACGGCCCAGGCCATCCAGATCCTCGGCGGCAACGGCTACACCCGCGAGTACCCGGTGGAGCGCATGCACCGCGACGCGGCCATCTACACCATCTTCGAAGGCACCAGCGAGATCCAGCGCATGGTGATCAGCCGGGCCATCGCGAAGTAGGCGGGTGCGCGGCCGGAACTCCCGGCGGGACCCGCACGCAGGAGCGCCGAGGAAGAAGGCCCGCACCGTGCGGGTGCGGGCCTTCTTCGCCGTGCCTCGTGGAACGCCCCCGAACCGTCGGCCGCTGCTCGTACAGTGCGGCCATCCATCCGCCCCCGCCGGCTGGTGCGGCACTCGGACCCGCCCCGTCGTGACGCACCGGGGCGGAACACCTTCCGGAGAGCCCCGTGGACGACCTGATCGCCTTCCTCAAGGCCCGTTACGACGAGGAGGCAGCAACCGCGGCCCGGCCCGGTGAGACCGGCGAAAGCCTCCGCCCGTGGGAGATCGCCGGCGATCCGTACCTCCGGATCGCCAGGGCGCGGGTGGTGACCGAGGTCATGTCGAAGCGGCAGCTGCTCGAAGCCTCCGCTGTCACCTGCCCGCCCGTGTGCGGCGTCGGCGGCGAGCATGCGTTCACCGGCTCGTGCGCCCTCCGCTGGATGGGGCCGGTCACGGAAGCCGACGGTGAGCGCTGGGTCCACGACGACACCGGCGCCCGGTTCACGGCTCCGCCCGTGACGCCGGAGTGGACGATCCGGGTCCTGGCCCTGCCCTACGCCGGTCACCCCGAGTACCGCACCGAGTGGCGGCCCTAGCCGGGGGTGTCTGGTCGATCAGGCCGGAGCCCGGCCCGATCGACCAGACCCCCCCGGCTCAGGCTGCGAGGCCCTGCTCGGGCTGCGTCGCCTCGGCCCACGCTGCCACGAGCACCTGGTAGATCCGCTGCTCGTCGGCCGTCAGGGAGCGCTGCTGCTCGCCGGCGCGCACCCACAACGTACGAATGGCGTCGTTCAGGGCGTCGGGGCCAGGGGTCTCTCTGTGGTGATCGGACATGCGTCCAAGGCTAGGGCCCGCGTCCGACGAAACGGGCACTGTCCGGGCGTGCGTTGCGCCACGCTCTCGGGTCCGAAGGCCGTGAGACCGGCCACCTGCCCCTCCGCCCGCCATGGGATCGGCCGGACGCGCCCCCGCTACGCCGCCTCCCTGCGGCGCACCATCTCGTTGATCCACACGGGCGCGAACGGAGACGTGCAGCCCGGGGACGTCGGGTAGTCCTTGAGGACCTCCAGCCGCTCACCGACGGCCAGCGCCCGGGCGCGCCGCTCCGGGTGCTCGATCCCGATCTGGGCCAGACAGTGGTTCATCGCCCACTGCAGGCGGTCCGGGGCGTCCTTCATCTCCGCCTCGACGACGTCGAGCAGTCCGTCGAGGTCGAGGCCGTCGGGCCTCTTCGCGACCCGCTCGGTGGTCAGGGCCCAGCCGGCGCTCGCGACCACCGGATCCGGGTCGGCCGTCCACGCCACGCGCAGCTCCTCGGCGTGGGGGCTCTTCTTCACCACGTAGTTCACGAGCCAGTCGTGCACCTTCGGCGCGCGCGCCCCGCGGAGCATGGCGTCCAGCTCGTCCCGGCCGAAGGCCTTCGGCCGGCAGATCAGCAGCGCGAGGAGCCGGGCCGCGCTGTCGTCCGTCTCCCAGAGCCGCTCCGCGAGGTCCTGCTGCGTCTTGAGCCGCTTCGCGAGCGCGCGCAGCTTCCCGAGGTTCACACCGTGGTCGTCACCGTGCCTCTCGTTCACCGCGCGCGCCTTGGGGTCCTCCAGCGCGGCCAGCTCGGCCATCACCTCGGCCACCGTCGTCTCGGCCACCTCGGTCTCCTGTTCCTCGTCGTCCGCGCGATGCGGTCTGCCACCGGCCCCGCCCCGCCCTGCCGGGCGGGACGTCACACGAGACAGAACTCGTTGCCCTCGGGGTCCTGGAGGACCACCGCGTAGTAGTCCATGCCGTTCGGCTCGTCCATCGTGTACAGAATCGTCGCGCCGAGGGCCGTGAGCCGCGTCACCTCGCCGTCCACCCGCTCGCGGCGCAGGGCGAGCGGCACCCCGCGGCCGCCGCCGACCTTCAGGTCCAGGTGGACGCGGTTCTTGACCGTCTTCGGCTCCGGGACGCGCTGGAACCAGACCCGGGGACCCCCGCCCTTCGGGTCCACGATGGACTCCGGGAGCTCCCCGGCGTCCTCCCCCAGCTCGTCCTCGGGGACGCCGATCGCCTCCCAGTAGTCCCGCCAGGTGGCGTGGCCCTCGGGCGGCGGATCGGGGACGTAGCGCAAGGCCTCGAGCCAGAACGGCACCAGCCGCTGCGGGTCCGCGCAGTCGATGGTCAGCTGCAGGGTCATCTCGGGTCGCTCCATGCGGCGAGCCTCTCAGACACCACTGACAGCCGCCCGGACCGAGCACGGCCGACAGCCGCCCGGATCGAGCCAACAGGCCAGATCCGGTCCGCTGTTCGGGCATCCCTACCCGTGAGTCACCCGCTGCGGGACAATCACCCGTCAGGCGACGATCGAGGGGAACCGTTCATGGCCATCACCACCGGTGCCGAAGCGCCGCAACTCGCGGGACGTGCGCTGCTCGGCTCCATGCTCGACCTCAAGAACGACTCCCTCGGCACCTTCCTCCGCGCCCGCCGCGACCACGGCGACGTCGTACGGATCACCGCGGGCCCGCCCGGAATCCGCGCCACCGTCTACGGCGTCTTCTCCGCCGAGGGCGCCCAGCAGGTCCTCGCCGGGGAATCGGCCAACTTCCGCAAGGACAACGCCTTCTACCAGGAGGTCCGCGAGTCCTTCGGCAACGGGCTCCTCACCAGCCAGGACGAGGACTACCTCCGCCAGCGCCGGCTCGTCCAGCCCCTCTTCACCCGCCGCCGGGTCGACGGCTACGCCGCCGCGGTCGCCGCCGAGGTCACCACCCTCACCGAGGAGTGGCGGGAGGCCGGCGCCGCCTCCGTCGACGTCCTCCAGGACATGGCCCGCCTGGCCCTGCGCGCCGTCGCCCGCATCCTCTTCGGCACCGACGTGGACGCGGCCGTCGAGATCGTCGAGAACAGCTTCCCCGACCTCGGCGCCTACGTCCTGCGCCGCGGCTACTCCCCGCTCAACGTCCCCCGCGACTGGCCCACCCCCGGCAACCGCCGCGCCGCCACCGTCCACCGGGCGCTGTACGAGGTCTGCGACCGCATCATCGCCGAGCGCCGCGACTCCGGCCGCGCCCCCGGCGACGGCCAGGACCTGCTGACCCTCCTCGTCGAGGCCGAGAGCGCCGAGGACGGCAGCTTCGACGCGATGGAGCTGCGCGAGCAGGTCCTCGTCTTCCTGCTCGCGGGCCACGAGACCACCGCCACCTCCCTCGGCTTCGCCCTCCACCTCCTCGGGATGCACCCGGAGGAGCGGAAGCGGGCCCACGAGGAGGTCGACCGGGTCCTCGCGGGCCGTACCCCCGGCGCCGCGGACCTCGACGCCCTGCCGTACGTCACCCGGGTCCTCAAGGAGGCCATGCGGCTCTTCCCCGCCGCCCCGGTCATCGGGCGCCGCGCGGTCGCCGCCACCTCGATCGGCGGCGTCGCCATCCCGGCGGGCGCGGACGTCATCGTCGCCCCCTGGGTCACCCACCGGCACCCGGACTACTGGGAGGACGCGGAGCGCTTCGACCCCGACCGCTTCACCCCCGAGGCGGAGGCCGCCCGCCCCCGTTACGCCTGGTTCCCCTTCGGCGGCGGCCCGCGCGCGTGCATCGGCCAGCACTTCTCGATGCTGGAGTCGGTGATCGCGCTGGCGATGATCCTCCAGCGGTACGACTTCGAGGCCGTCGACACGGTGGTGCCCGTGGCGCCCGCGATCACCCTGCGGGCGGCGGGCCCGGCCCGCTGCCGCCTCACGCCCAGGACGGCGTAGGCGGGCGTCCGTACGACCGGGGCCGCGACGCGCAAGCGCGTACGCGGCCCGGCTCAGTCCGTCCGCCTCCCGCCGAGGTGGAGTGCGCGCAGGGCCGCTTCGAGGGCGAACCGGTGGTCGGGGTCGAGGAGCCGGTCGCCGAAGTGGCTGTCCAGGTTCCGCAGCCGGTAGCGGACCGTCTGGGCGTGTACGCCGAGCATCTCGCCGACCTGCTCGGCGGGTGCCCGGGTGGAGATGTGGACCCGCAGGGTCTCGATCAGCCGGTCGCGCCGGGTGCCGGACAGCTCGTCGAGCGGCGCGAGTTCGCGCTGGGCGAGCTGGGCCACCAGGGCGGGGTCGGACAGCAGCCACAACGTTGTCAGGTGGTCCTCGCAGTGCACGAGCGGGGCGTCGGCGACGACGCCGTCGTCGATGAGCTGGAGGACGCGCCGGGCCCACCGGATGGAGTGGGCGGCCTGGGCCGGCGGCACGGTCAGACCGACGACGGCGGGGGTGCCGGCCAGGGCGGAGCCGAGCATCGCGAGGCGGTCGGCGGTCAGCGGGCCGGGGATGAGCAGATACGGCTGGGGAAGGGTGAGGTCGGCGAGGACGTCCCGGTCGAGCCCCGCCTGGACGAGCTCGGCGAGCGGCGGGCGGAGGGCGACCAGGGTGCACTCGGCGGGGAGCTGCCAGGAGGCGTCCCGGCACAGCTCGGCGATGGTCGCCCGGGGCAGCGGCGGCCCGGCGACGACCAGGTGGAGTAACTGTCTTCGCAGCGCGGCCACATCGGACACCGCGCGGGTCTGAACCATGACGTAGCCCTCGCGGGACAGGGCCTCCAGCTCGTCGACGTAGGCGAAGAGGGCGTCCGCGAAGGCGAGGATCAGGGTGGGGGAGAGGTTGTACGTACGTCCGATGATCTTGGCCCGGCGCAGTGCGACGCGCGCGCCCAGGCGGTAGGCGCCCAGCAGCGTGTCGAGGTCGCGCCCCTCGTAGGCCTCCACGCGGCCGAACTTGCGGAGCAGTTCGTCCCGGAGGGCCGAGTTCGTCCCGGGGTCGGCGACCCGCTCCACGAAGGCGGCGAGCGCCTGCTCCACGCCTTGGCGGATCGCGTCCGAGTGCGGCCCGTTGAAGAGATGGGCGTACACGGGATAGGTCCGCTGGACCTCCATGCCGATCTCCTTGATGAGGCCGGGGATCTCCGGCCTCATCAGGGCGGCGAACTCCCTGGGGAGAGGTTCGAGCGGTTCACCGATGTCCGGCGACTGGGCGATTGCGGGCATGAACCGATCCCTTGCTCTCCTACGCGACCGGTGGGGGAGCGACGGTGCGGAGCCCAGCCTGGCGTGGTGGGCGCCGCCGTGGTCGTCAGGTGCGTACCTACGTGGACTGCTGAAGCTAAGTGAACTGCTGTGTGCTGTACACACGTTGAGCAAGAGTTGGCGTGCCGGAGGGGTACGCGCTTACCTACTAGGCCGGGAATCGACCCTGAGTGGCCGTTACCGAACTGCCGAGTGCCAGTTCCGGGACAGGACCTTGCCCGCGTCGGGGGCGGCGAGACCGGGGGCGAAGAGGCCCGTCAGGTGGGTCTGGGTGTTGTTGAGCGTGAGGCTGTTCTTGCCGGCGGCGGAGGGCAGCCCCGTCTTGAGGTTGACCGCGGCGTCGATCAGGCCGAACCAGCCGAGGCCGCAGCCGCTGGCGCCGGGGACGGCGAAGGTCTTGTCGCTCTGGGTGGAGCCGAGGATGTTGAGGCGGCTCATGTCGCCCTCCTCGTTCGGGGAGCCGTCGCCGTTGAAGCGCTCGACGCCGAAGTCGGGCGACGTGAGGTTGCTCGGGCGCAGGATGATGGGGTTGGCCTTCGTCCCGATGTAGCAGTTGCTGCCCAGGAACGGGTTCTCGAGCCGGATGCGGACCGGGATGGACACGATCGGCTTGTCGGTGAGCACGCCCGCGATCTGGTCGAAGTCCGACGGGGTGCCGACCGACTCCATGGTGGCGGTGATCTTGTTGAGCTTGGCGTCGGTCAGCTGCCGGCAGATGTCGGAGATGAACGGGATGTCGCTGGGACACATCAGACCGAGGAGGCCGCCGGGGACGGTGGCCGGGGCGGCGATGAGCGCGCCGCCGGCCGGGGCGGTGACGGTGCTGGTGCCGTCGGGGTTCTGGACGACGCCGATCTGGAGGTTGGTGCTGCCGGTCGTCACGGTGGTGTTGCCCAGCTTGATGGAGCCGCTCGCGGAGGAGGAGACGACGCACTGGGGCGATGTGTCGAGACCGTCCGAGGCGAGCATGGCCCCGGCGTCGACGGGGCAGCGGGTCGACGGCCCCCAACTGCCGTTCAGCTGCGGGTTGCCGGCCGTCGCCGTCCCCATGGAGGCGAAGGCGCCGAGCGCCGTCAGGGCGGAGAGCGTGGCGAGGCGGGTGCGGGAGGAGACGAGGGGCATGACGATGCCTTTCGTTGACGGGGCGGGGCGGGGCGGGGGCGAGGGGGTGCGGGGCGAGCGGTGGACCGGTGGAGCGCGGGAGGGCGAGGGACCGGAGGCGGGCCGGGGCAGGCCGGGTGCGCAGGCTCAGCGCTCGGGCTTGGGGACCACGTACGGCTGGCGGTCCGCGGTGCACTGGCCCTCGGTGGGCACCTCCACGCCCACCGCGCAGGTCTGGCCCTGGATCTGCCTGATGTGGTTGCCGGGGCCGGAGATGGAAGCGGTGAGGAGGCGGTCGAGGTTCTCGCCGCCGGTGCCGCAGCCCTTGAACGCGGGGATCGTCACCTCGCCGGTGAGCGGGCCGCCACTGGTGAGGACGTAGCCGGTGGCGTCGGTGCCGTTGAGAAGCTGTCCCTTGCCGAGCAGCACCAGGTGGTCACCGGGGTACTTGGCGGGCTGAGGCTCGGGGGAACTGAGCGGTGTGACCGTGCGGCAGTCGGGGCCGACGTCCAGCGGGGTGCCGTTGACCTCCACGTCGAGAACGCGCAGGACGAGAGGGACCCGGATGTAGGTCTCCGCGATGTTGTCGGGGAAGACGAGGAGGACGTCCGACTCGACGACCAGGGGCCCCGCCTGCTCCAGTACCAGGGTCGCCTTGGTGGGCGCGAAGCCGAAGGTCAGAAAGGTGGACGTGAAGGGCGGGGACTGCTTGCGCCCCTGGTACCGGAGGGAGCCCTCCGACTTCTGGAGCAGGTGCAGGGTGCCGTCCGGACGGAAGTCGATCACCGGCTCACCCTGTTCGAGCTGGACGCAGGACACCGGGATGAGCGAGGCCCCGTCGAGCTTGTGCACGTTGGAGTAGCCGGTGATGTACGCGGAGAGCGAGGTGGAGGTCGGCTTCTCGGTGACGCAGGGCGGTGCCTTCGGGCGGCCGGCGGTGGCGGGCGCGTTCTCGGGGGCCACTCGCGGGCCCTTGCCGGCCTCCGTGGCGGCCGCCGGGCCAGGCGGTGCTCCGGTCGTTCCGCCCGTGGGCTCCCGGCCGGCCGGGGTCGACGGCCGACCGGAGGGGGTGGCCGAGGACGAGGGCGCGGAGGAGGGCGGGGACGAGGAGGGGGCGGTCGGGGGAGTGGACGGCGTGCCGGGACTCGGGGTGGCGGCGGAGCCCGGCGTGACGGGGATCGCGGCGAGCACCGTCCGGTTCTCCGCGTCCGGCCCGGGGACGCAGCTGACGGAGAGGGACGCCGGACTGGTGGGCGTACCGTCGGCCTTGCTCGGGGCGAGGCCGACAGCGAGGTTTCCGGCGGTGAGGGTCAGGTCGCCGGCGGTGCCCGTCGTGAGAGCGGGGACGTCGCCGGTTCCGGTGAGGGTGAGCGGGCCCACCGCGGGGACGGGGGCGGGCTGGGCCGTGCCGAGCCAGGTGACGTCCGTGCTCGCGCCGTTCTGGCCCACGCCGACCGTGAGCGTCGTCTCCGCCCGTACCGTGGCGGCGTCGAGGGCGGTGAGCTCGGCCGCCACCGCTGCCGGGAGTTCCAGTGTCGTGCTGACGTCGGCCGCCTCGATCGTCTCGCCGACGGTCGCCCGGTCGGGGACGGTCGCCCTGATCCGTACCGTCGCGGCCTGCGGGCCCGAAGGCAGGGTGCAGAGGTAGGGGAGCCGGGTGTCGACCTCGTGCGAGCCCAGGGCCACGGCAGCCGCGGGGAGAAGGGGGGCGAGTGCCACGAGTGCGGCGATCGCCGCACCGCGCGTCTGGGCGCGGGAGGGCCGCAGGGCGGCTCGCTGGCCTCTCATCTGGTACTCCGCTCGGATCGTGCGCGCGAGCGTCGTGTGCGCGGGCGCGAGGGGAAGGCCGTCGGGGCGCGGACGGCCCGCGTCCGCCCGGCCGGGGTCGCCGGCCGGGCGGACGCGGGTTCGCGCGCCCTACGGGTTGGAGCCGACGATCGTCGGGATGGTGCTCGTGCCGGTCACCTTGACCAGGTAGTCGCCCTTGAAGAGCGGCTTGGCGCCGACCGGGACGGCGGAGCCGCAGTTGGTCGAGGAGACGACGGTGAGCTCGCCGGTGACGCTGTTGACCGCCAGCTTGCCCGTCGAGTTGGTGTACGTGCCGGAGGCCTTGCCCGTCACGCGGAAGACGCAGGCGCCGACCGTCACCTTGGCGTCGACGTTGCCGACGTAGCCCTTGGTGACCCCGGTCGCGGCGGTGTAGTCCTGCGCCACCACGGTCCACGGGGTGGTCGCGACGGTGGTCACGTTGCCCAGGACGCTGGTGCAGGGCGCGCCGGTGGCGCCGAAGGCGATGGCGCTGATGGAGGCGACGGTCGCCGGGTTGCCGGTGGCGCTCGCCATGGTGCCCGAGGCCTTCGAGTTCGTACACGTCATGGCGATGCCGTTGACGCTCAGGACGACGTTGCCGCTGTTGGTCGCGTTGAAGCTGGCGGGCGTCGGGTTGACGGTCCAGACCGTCGAGGGCACGGCCGAGGCGGGGCCGGCGGCGAGGGCGAACGCGGCGGTGGCCGCCCCGGCGACGACGGCGAAGTTTCTGATCTGCTTCTTCATGGGTCCCGGACTCTCCTTGAGGATTGACCAGCTGAGGGTGCGACCGCGGTGGGGGGAGCGGTCGGCGGCCCGGTATTTCTCGGCCGCGAAACCTGACGTTACTTGCGAGAAACTTAGCTGAACAATGCCGCTGTCCATGATTCTTTGAAGAAGCCTAATTGCCTGTCAAGCGGGTGAGCGGTGGCCGGAATCTCCTTGGTTCCGCGGTGCGCAATGTCGACAATTATGATCGATCAGGGATGGCTGGATTCAGCATTGCTCTCCCTGGTGACAAGCTGCGAAATGGAATTGTCTCCCTGCTGATAAGGGCCCGGCCGTCCTCCCCCTGTCGCCGAAAACTCCGGATCCGGTATTGCCCGGGGAGGTTACTCGGCCGTAACGTTCCCGTGGCGACGACAGGAGTCGCAGGTCGGCCCATCCGTGTGTCTCCGCGCAGACAAAGTCGAACCCGGTCTTTGTCTCCGTGGTGACAAATACAGGAGCGGATCAAGGATTTTGCGCCACGCCTCTTGTCCCAGTGATCCGCACCGACTTAACGTGCGCCCGCGGCGCACCCCCGACGCACGCTTGCTGGAGGTGGGATGGGAATCGAAGTAGTCGTTGAGGGTCTGACCATGTCCTTCGGCAAGCAGAATATCTGGCAGGACGTGTCCCTGACCTTGCCGGCCGGAGAGGTGAGCGTGATGCTCGGCCCTTCCGGTACCGGGAAGACGGTCTTCCTGAAATCGCTCATCGGGCTGCTCAAGCCCCAAAAGGGCCGCGTTCTCATCAATGGCGTCGACATGGTGAGCAGCCCGGAACGAGACATCTACGAGACCAGGAAACTCTTCGGCCTCATGTTCCAGGACGGCGCCCTCTTCGGCTCCATGACCCTCTTCGACAACATCGCCTTCCCGCTGCGCGAGCACACCCGGAAGCGGGAGTCCGAGATCCGGCGCATCGTGATGGAGCGGATCGACCTCGTCGGCCTGCTGGGCGCGGAGGGGAAGCTGCCGGGCGAGATCAGCGGCGGCATGCGCAAACGAGCCGGCCTGGCCCGCGCCCTGGTCCTCGACCCGCAGATCGTCCTCTGCGACGAACCGGACTCCGGGCTCGACCCCGTCCGCACCGCCTATCTGTCGCAGCTGCTCATCGACCTCAACGCGCGCATCGACGCGACGATGCTGATCGTCACCCACAACCTCGACATCGCCGCCACGGTCCCCGACAACATGGGGATGTTCTTCCGGCGCAACCTCGTCACCTTCGGCCCGCGCGAGGTCCTCCTCACCAGCGACGAACCGGTCGTCACCCAGTTCCTCGCCGGCCGCCGCGAAGGCCCCATCGGCATGTCCGAGGAGAAGGACGCCGCCCTGCTCGCCGCCGAGCTGGACAACCCCGCCGACCGCCCGACCGCGCCCCGGGCCATCGTCCCGCAGCTGGAACCCTCGCCAGGCCTCCCGCCGCGCGCGGCGGTCGCACGCCGCCGCGAGCGCGTCCTCGGCATGCTCGACCGGCTGCCGCGCGCCGCCCAGGCCGCCATCCGCGACACCTACGCCAGGGACGCGGCGTACACCCTGCCCCAGCGGCAGCGGATCACCGGGAGCGGCTCGTGATCACCGGCGCGCTGCGGCAGACCGGCCGACTCTTCGCCCTCGCCGCCGAAGTGACCCGGGCCGTCTTCCGACGCCCCTTCCAGTTCCGGGAGTTCGTCGAGCAGTTCTGGTTCGTCGCCAGCGTCACCATCCTGCCGGCCGCGCTCGTCTCCATCCCGTTCGGCGCCGTGATCGCCCTCCAGGTCGGCTCGCTCACCCAGCAGTTGGGAGCCCAGTCGTTCACCGGCGGCGCCAGTGTGCTCGCCGTCATCCAGCAGGCCAGCCCCCTCATCGTCGCCCTCCTGATCGCCGGCGCCGGCGGCTCCGCCATCTGCGCCGACCTCGGCTCCCGCAAGATCCGCGAGGAGCTCGACGCGATGGAGGTCATGGGCGTCTCGCCCGTGCAGCGGCTGGTCGTCCCGCGCGTCCTCGCCACCATGGCGGTCGCCGTCCTGCTCAACGGGATGGTCTCCGTCGTCGGCACGCTCGGCGGCTACTTCTTCAACATCATCCTCCAGGGCGGCACCCCTGGTGCCTATCTCTCCAGCTTCTCCGCCCTCGCCCAGCTGCCCGACCTCTACATCAGCGAACTCAAGGCCCTGATCTTCGGGTTCATCGCCGGCATCGTCGCCGCCTACCGGGGACTCAACCCCCGGGGCGGCCCCAAGGGGGTCGGCGACGCCGTCAACCAGTCCGTCGTCATCACCTTCATGCTGCTGTTCTTCGTGAACATGGTGCTGACGGGCATCTACCTGCAGATCGTCCCGCCGAAGGGAGGCTGAGACCGATGGCCTCCCCGTTCGTCTGGCTCGACCGGTCCGGTGACCAGCTCCTCTTCTACGTCAAGGCCCTGCTCTGGGTGCCGCGGACCCTGCGCCGCTACCTCAAGGAGGTGCAGCGGCTGCTCGCCGAGGTCGCCTTCGGCTCCGGCGGTCTCGGCGTCATCGGCGGCACCATCGGCGTCATGATCGCGATGACGCTCTTCACCGGAACCGTCGTCGGCCTCCAGGGCTACGCCGCCCTGGAGCAGATCGGCACCGCGGCGTTCACCGGCTTCGTCTCCGCCTACTTCAACACCCGCGAGATCGCCCCGCTCGTCGCCGGGCTCGCCCTCTCCGCGACCGTCGGCGCCGGATTCACCGCCCAGCTCGGCGCCATGCGCATCAACGAGGAGGTCGACGCCCTCGAAGGCATGGGCATCCGCTCCATGCCGTACCTCGTCACCACCCGGATCATCGCCGGCGTCGTCGCCATCGTCCCGCTGTACGCGATCGGCCTGCTCTCCTCCTACCTGGCCTCGCGCTATGTGACCGTCCTCTTCAACGGCCAGTCCCAGGGCACGTACGACCACTACTTCAACCTCTTCCTGTCACCGACGGACGTCCTGCTCTCGGTGCTGAAAGTGCTGATCTTCAGCGTGATGGTGATCGTCGCCCACTGCTACTACGGCTTCCGCGCCTCCGGCGGCCCCGCCGGCGTCGGCATCGCGGTCGGCCGCTCCGTACGCAACGCGATCGTGCTGATCAGCGTCACCGACTTCTTCCTGTCGCTGGCCCTCTGGGGCGCGACCACGACCGTGAAGGTGGCGGGGTGAGATGAGCGACTCACGTGCCGAGACCCTGCGCCGCCGCTTCGCCGGCGTGGTCTTCCTCCTGGTGCCCGCCCTGCTCGCCTGGCTCGCGGTCGCCGTCTACGACAAGAAGTTCACCGACTCCGACCCGATCGTCGTCGAGACCGGCACCGTCGGCAACGAGATGCACCTCGGCGCCGAGGTGAAACTCCGCGGCGTCGTCATCGGCGAGGTCCGCGCCATCGACGCCACCGACGGCGGCGCCCGCCTCACCCTCGCCATGCGGCCCGGAACCCTCCGCCACGTGCCGTCCGACGTCCGCGCCCAGATGCTGCCCACGACCCTCTTCGGCGAACGGTTCGTCGCCCTCGTACCGCCCGGCGGCTCCACGGCCGACCCGCTGCACCCCGGCGCCGTCATCCCGGAGGACCGATCGAGCAACGCCGTCGAACTCCAGCAGGTCCTCGACAACGTCCTGCCCCTGCTCACCGCCGTCCAGCCGCAGAAGCTCTCGGCCACCCTGTCGGCCGTCTCCCAGGCCCTTGAGGGGCGCGGCGACAAGCTCGGCGACACCCTCACCCGGCTCGACGCCCACCTCCGGGAGTTCAACCCCCAACTGCCCGCCCTCACCCGCGACCTGAAAGAACTCGTGAAGGTCAGCCACCTCTACGCCGACGCCGCCCCCGACATCGTCACGGCGCTCACCGACTTCACCACCACCAGCGGCACCCTCGCCGAGAAGGAGGCCGACCTCGCCGGCACCCTCGGCTCCACCACCAGGACGGCCCAGGACCTGACCGCCTTCCTGCGCCAGAACAAGAACAACATCATCCGGCTCAGCGCCACCAGCCGTCCCACCGTGGAGCTGCTCGCCGAGTACGCGCCCTCCTTCCCCTGCACCCTGCGCACCCTCGCCCAGTTCGTACCGGCCATGGACAAGGCCCTCGGCAAGGGAACGAACCAGCCGGGACTGCACGTCGACGTCACCACCGTGCCCGCGCGCGGCGCGTACGTCCCCGGCCGCGACACACCGTCCTACGGCTCCGGCGGCGGCCCGCGCTGCTACCCCGTGCCCTACCTCGGCATCCCGGTCGCACCCGCCGCACGGGCCTCCGCCGCGGCCGCCCAGAACCTCGGCCCCGCCAACTCCGCGCAGGAGAACGACCTCCTCAACGAACTCCTCGCTACCGGGGCGAAGCAGCGGCCCGGCGACCTCCCGGACTGGAGCAGCACGCTCGTCGGACCGGCGTTCCGCGGCGCGGAGGTGACCCTCCGATGACGAAGCAGCCCGCCCACACCCGCCGGCGCGGACTGACCGGCACGCTCCTGAAATCCCTCGCGTTCGTGCTGGTCACGGCACTGGCCACCACCGTCCTCGGCCTCAGCATCGCCAACACCGGGGTCGGTTCCGCCACCCGCTCCTACAAGGCGCTGTTCACCGACGTCACCGGGCTCGTCAAGGGCGACTCCGTGCGCATCGCCGGGGTGAAGGTCGGCGAGGTGACCGACGTACGCGTCGTCGAACGGCGCACCGCCCAGGTCACCTTCTCGGTCCGCGAGGACCGCTCCGTGCCCCGCTCGGCGACCGCCGCCGTGAAGTACCTCAACATGGTCGGGCAGCGCTACGTCTCCCTCGGGCGGGGCAGCGGCGACCTGACCGGCACCCTGGACGACGGGGACACCATCCCGCTCGCCCGCACCACGCCCGCCCTCGACCTGACCCTGCTCTTCAACGGCTTCAAGCCGCTCTTCGAGGGCCTCTCGCCCGCCGACGTCAACGACCTCGCCGGATCACTCGTCCAGGTCCTCCAGGGCGAGAGCGGCACCGTCGACAGCCTGCTGCGCCACATCGGATCCCTCACCAGGACGGTCGCCGCCAAGGACAAGGTCATCGGCCAGGTCGTCACCCACCTCAACACCGTCCTCACCACCCTCAACAACCGCGAGGCGGCCTTCGACGACCTCGTCGTCACCCTCCAGAAACTCGTCACCGGCTTCAACACCGACCGCAAGCCCCTCGGCGAGGCGGTCCAGGCCATCGGCGACCTCACCACGACGACCGCCGGCCTCTTCCAGGAGGCGCGGGCCCCCCTCAAGAAGGACATCCGCGAACTCGGCCGCCTCTCCGGCACGCTCGGCGATCACACCCCCGCCATCGAGGCCTTCCTCGCCCGCACCCCCGCCAAGATGACCGCCCTGGCCCGGCTGTCCTCGTACGGATCCTGGTTCAACCTCTACCTCTGCGAGGCGCGCGTGACCGGCGTGGGAACCTCCGACGGCTCGAAGCCGCCGACCGGGATCGCCGTGACCGAACCGAGGTGCCGCGGATGAGCCCCCGCCCCCGGCTCACGCCGGTCAAGGAGCGCAACCCGGTCGCCGTCGCCGTCGCCGGACTGCTCCTCCTCGCCCTGGTCGCCGCCCTGGCGTTCAACGTGGAACGACTGCCCCTCGTGGGCGACGACACCACCTACAGCGCCGACTTCTCCGAGGCCGCCGGACTCGACGCCGGCGACGAGGTGCGCATCGCCGGCGTCAAGGTCGGCAAGGTCACCGACGTCGCCCTCGACGGACCCAAGGTCAAGGTGACATTCGAGGTCGGCGACGCCTGGGTCGGAGACCGCTCCACCGCCGCCATCGCCATCAAGACCCTCCTCGGCGAGAAGTACCTGGCGCTCGACCCACTGGGCTCCGACCGGCAGGACCCGGGAACCCGCATCCCGCAGTCGCGCACCACCTCCCCGTACGACGTCACCCAGGCGTTCCAGGACCTCAGCGGAACCGTCGACGCCATCGACACCAAGCAACTCGCCGAGAGCTTCGAGACGATCTCCGACACCTTCAAGAACTCACCGCCGCACGTCCGCAACGCCGCCACCGGCCTCTCCGAACTGTCGAAGTCCGTCTCCAAGCGCGACACCGAACTCGCCCGGCTCCTGGCGAACAGCAGCACCTTCACCAAGACCCTGGAGAGCAAGAAATCCAGCTTCGAGACCCTCATCGAGGACGGCGGCTCCCTGCTCGGAGAACTCCAGAAGCGCCGCGACGCCATCCGCGCCCTCCTCAAGGGCAGCAGGGCGCTCGGCACCGAACTCGGCGGCCTCGTCAGCGACAACGACCGGCAGCTCGGCCCCACCCTCAAGGCCCTCAGCCGCGTCACCGGAGTCCTGGAGAAGAACAGCGGCCGGCTCGACAGGACACTCGCGCTGATCGGCCCGTACTACCGGCTCGTCGGCAACACCCTCGGCAGCGGCCGCTGGTTCGACAGCTACCTGTGCGGCGTCGTGCCCCGTACCTACCTGCCCGAGACCTCGCAGCCCACGACCGGATGCCTGCCGCCGAAACAGAAGGCGACGGCCAAGGGGAGCGGTGAATGATGACCAGACCCGGAAAACCCCTCGTCGCCGGGCTCGCCCTCGTGCTGCTCGCCGCCTGCGGTCTCGTCGCCGTCCGCGTCCTCGACGACGACGGCACCCGGATCACCGCCTGGTTCGACCGGACGGTCGGCATCTACGCGGGCTCCGACCTTCGCGTCCTCGGCGTACGCGTCGGCGAGGTCGAGTCCGTGGAACCGCAGGGCACCCGGGTACGCGTCCGGCTCCTCCTCGACGAGGGCGTCCGCGTCCCCGCCGATGCCCGGGCCCTCGTCGTCGCCCCGAGCATCGTCGCCGACCGGTACGTGCAGCTCACCCCCGCGTACAGCACCGGCCCCACCCTCGCCGACGGCGCGGAACTGCCCGCCGCCCGCAACCGCACCCCCGTCGAGATCGACCAGCTCTACGACTCGATCACCGAACTGAGCCGGGCCCTCGGACCGAACGGCGCCAACTCCACCGGCGCCCTGTCCGAACTCCTCGACACCGGCGCGAAGAACCTCAAAGGCAACGGCACGTCCATCGGCACCTCCATCAAGGAGTTCGGCAAGGCCGCCAAGACCCTCGACGGCAGCAGCGAGGACCTCTTCACCACCCTCGGCCGGCTCCAGACCTTCACCACCATGCTCAAGGAGAAGGACGGCGACGTCCGCACCGCCCAGGAACGCCTCGACGAGGTCGTCGGCTACTTCGCGGAGAACAAGGACGACCTCGCCGGCGCCCTCAAGGAACTCGGCAGGGCCCTCGTCCAGGTCAAGGCGTTCATCAAGGACAACCGCGGCGAACTGAAGAAGAACGTCGACCGGCTCGTCCCCCTCACCCAGACCCTCGTCGACCAGCGCGCCTCCCTCGCCGAAGCCCTCGACGTCGCCCCGCTCGCCGCCTCCAACGTCGTCAACGCGTACAACAAGGACACCCGCACCCTCGACGGCCGCGCCAACCTCAACGAGATCAGCATGGGCGGACCGCTGCTCCCGCTGCCGGTGACCGGCGGATCCGCCTCGACCGGCGGATCCGCGGGAGCCGGCGGCGCGGTGGGACCCGGCGGCTCCTCACCGGCCGGTGCCCCCTCGGCGACCACCGGAGAGGGGGACCGATGAGACGCCCCACCCTGCCCACCGGGCGAGTGGCCGGAGTCGGAGCCGCCGGAGTGATCGCGCTCGGCGTCGGACTCGCCGTCGTCCTCGGCGTGACCCCGGGGAACCCCTTCCGCTTCGACGGCATCGAGGACCTGCCCCTGCCCGGCGGCGCCGACCTCGGCCCCCACCCCTACACCGTCACCGCCGAACTCGACGACGTGCTCAGCCTCGTGCCGCAGTCCGCGGTGAAGGTCAACGACGTCGCCGTCGGCCGCGTCACCGCCATCGAGCTCGGGACGACCGACACCTGGTCCGCCCGCGTCACCCTGAAGATCAACGGCGACGTCCGGCTGCCCGCCGGCGCGGGCGCCCGACTGGAACAGTCGAGCCTCCTGGGCGAGAAGTACATCCAGCTCGTCGCCCCGCCGAAGGACGACGGCGGACTGCTCACCGACGGCAGCGTCATCCCGCTCACCCGCACCAGCCGCAACACCGAGGTCGAGGAGGTGTTCGGCGCCCTGTCCCTGCTCCTCAACGGCGGCGGCGTCAACCAGCTCAAGACCATCACCCGCGAACTCAACGCGGCGCTCGACGGACGCGAACCCGAGGTCCGCTCGATGCTCCGGAGGGTCAACACCCTCGTGACGACCCTGGACGCCCACCGCGGCGACATCACCCGCGCCCTCGACGGCCTCAACCGGCTCTCCGCCACCCTCGCCGGCCGCAAGAAGGACGTCGACACGGTCCTCACCGGACTCTCGCCCGGCCTCAAGACCCTGGAGAACCAGCGGGGTTCCCTGCTGACCATGCTGCGCGCCCTGGACACCCTGTCCGGGGTCGCCGTCACCACCATCGACGCGAGCAAGAAGGACATGGTCGCCGACCTCAAGGCCCTCGCGCCCACCCTCACGGCACTCGCGGACGCCGGTGCCGACCTGCCCGAATCGCTCCAGGTGCTGCTCACGTACCCCTTCACCGACGAGGTGCTGCGGGGCGTCAAGGGCGACTACCTCAACACCTACCTGCACCTCGCCGCCGCCCCGGGCACCGAGGTGATCCCGCCGCTGATCCCCAAGGCCGAGCCCACCCCCACGCCCACCCCGACCGACCCGGGCCCCGCCGCCCGCCGGGGAACCGGGGCCGACACCGGAACCGGCATCCCGAGCCCGAACCCGCCCCTGCCGCTGCCCCCGGCCGCCCCGCCGAAGGACGGAGGCGAGACCCGGTGATCACCCGCACCGTACGGCTGAAGAACCTCGCCTTCCTCGTCATCGCCGTCCTCGTCCTCGGCTTCGTCGGCGTCCGCTACGCCGACCTCGGCCGCTACGCCGGCGTCGCCGACCACTACACCGTGCGGGTCCATCTCGCCCGCACCGGCGGCCTGTTCACCCACTCCGACGTCACCTACCGGGGCGTCTCCGTGGGACGCGTCGGCGACATCGGCCTGACCGCCGAAGGCGTCGTGGCCGAGCTGCGCATCAAGAAGTCCGCCCCCAGGATCCCCGCCGACGCGCGGGCCGTGGTCGCCGGACTCTCCGCCGTCGGCGAGCAGTACATCGACCTGCGCCCCGAGAGCGACGACGGCCCCTTCCTCGCCGACGGCGCCCGCATCGAACAGTCCGACACCCAGGTGCCGGCGCCGGTCACCGACGTCCTCGCGAGCATGAACGACCTCACCGACTCCGTGCCCCTGGAGTCCCTGCGCACGGTCGTCGACGAACTCGGCAAGGCCTTCCAGGGACACGGCGACGACCTCCAGGTCCTCCTCGACAGCGGCAGCCGCTTCGTCCAGGCCGCCGACACCTCGCTGCCGGCCACCACCCGGCTCATCAACGACGGCGAGGTCGTCCTGCGCACCCAGGCGGAGGAGAGCCGGGCCATCCGGGACTTCGCCACCGGCGCGCGCACCCTGGCCACCACCCTCAAGGGCTCCGACGGCGACCTGCGCCGACTCCTGGCCGTCACCCCCGACGCGACCGGCCAGGTCAGCGGTCTCCTGCGCGACCTCGACCCGAGCCTGAGCGTCGTCCTCGCCAACCTCCTGACCACCTCGGAGATAGCCGTCACCCGGCAGCGCGGCATGGAGGAGCTGTTCGTGAAGTACCCGGCGGCCGTCTCGGCCGGAGCCACCGCCGTCGAAGGAGGCCGCATGAACTTCGGCATGGCCGTCACCTTCTTCAAGCCCCTGCCCTGCACCTCGGGATACGGCGCCACGCGCTACCGCAACGGCCTCGACCTGGGCACCGCGCCCGCCCTCAACACCGGCGCCTCCTGCACGGGCTCCGCCGCGGCCGGGGTCAACGTGCGCGGCTCGGCCCACGCGCCGAAGGGCGGCCCCGTGCCCGTACCGGCCCGGCCCGGTTCCCTGCCCTCCGGCAGCGCCCGCGCCACGGCCGACACCCGGCAGCCCCTGCCCGGCGCGCTCGCGCTGCCCGGCCAGAACGGCGGGCCGACGGACATGGCCGGCCTCCTCGGCCTGAACACCGGGGGCACCCGATGAGGCGGGGCCGGATCCTCGGCGCCGGCGCCCTCGTCGTCGCCCTCGGCTTCTGTGGCACCGGCGTCTGGACCTACGCGCAGGCCCGCGCCGACGAGGGCCTCGCCTTCGGCCGCGAGCGGGACACGGCGCTCGCCGAGGGCCGGGCCCGCCTCACCGTCCTCAACTCCCTCGACGCCTCGACCCGCGAGCACGCCGAGGAGGGCATCCGGGCCTGGCGCGAAGCGTCGACCGGACCGCTCCGCACCGAACTGGGGCGCACCGCACCCGCGGTGGGCGCCTCGGCGCGCGCCACGGTCACCGAGGCCGCCCTCACCGCGCTCGACGCGAGGGCCGGTACGGCGAAACTCATCGCGACCGTCCGCGTCGACGTCACCCCGCGCGGGGGCGGTGCCGCTTCCACCGACCGCAAGCGCCTGGAGGCGGTCCTGACGCGCACCGGCGAGGACACCTGGAGGGTCGCGGCGCTGAGCGCGGTGCCCGTCGCCGGGGCCGAGGAGGGCGAGGACGAATGACGCGACTCGTGCGCGGGAGGACGAGCGCCCGGTCGGCCGAGCCCGTGACCGACGGGGGAGAGGCGCCGGAGCGACCGGAGGAGGCGACCGAGACCGCGGCGGACGCCACGGCCGAGACCGCGGCAGACACCACGGCCGAGACCGCGGCAGACACCACGGCCGAGACCGCGGCAGACACCACGACGGAACCCACGGCCGAGACCACGGCGGACGCCACGGCAGAGACCGCGGCCGAGGGCGAGCCGGCGGCCGCGGACGGGGACGGAGAGGTCCCCGAGGCTCCCGCGGACGACACTGCCCGCCGCTTCCCCACGACCTGGCGGAAGGCCGCCCTGGCCGCGGCCGTCGCCGTCCTCCTCCTCGCCGGGAGCGCCTTCTTCTACGGCGCCCACCAGCTCAGGTCCACCCCCTCGGCGCGCAACCACGCGCTCACGGACGCCGGGGCCACCGCCCGCGTCGGCGGTGACGTCGGCGAGGGCCTCGCCCGGATCTTCTCCTACACGCCCGCGAGCGACGACGCCGTCGAGCGCTCCGCCGGGACCGTCCTCGCCGGACGTGCCGCCCGCCAGTACGCGGACCTGTTCGCCCAGGTCCGCGCGAAGCTCGTCGAGCAGCGCATCACCCTCAGCACCCAGACGGTGCGCACCGGTGTGATCGAACTCGACGGGGACAGCGCGCGCCTCCTCGTGTTCCTCGACCAGACCTCGCGCCGGGGCACCGCGGGTCAGGACAAGGCCCGTCAGGACAAGGCGACCGCCACGTCCGCCGCGGCCCAGCTCACCGTCACCGCGACGTTCCAGGGCGACCGGTGGCTGATCGTCGACATCAAGGCCCGCTGAGCATGAGCGGGAGACGGGAGCACCCCATGACACGCCCGGTCCGCACCCCGGCGGGCATCCGCCCGGCCCTGGCCGTGGCCCTCGTGCTGACCCTCGCCGCGGGTGCCTCCGCGGCCTGGGCCGGCCGTGACTGGTACGGCGCCGCCCACGACGACTCCGCCGCGTACGCCGTGCAGCGCGACGAGGCGCTCGCGGCCGGGGAGCAGGCCGTGCAGAACCTCAACACCCTGGACCACCAGCGGGTGGAGCAGGGGCTCGACCTCTGGGAGTCCTCCACGACCGGTGAACTGCACAAGCAACTGGTCGAGGGGCGCGAGGAGTTCACCGGCCAGGTGAGGGCCGCGAGGACGGTGACGACCGCCCGGGTGCTGTCCGGGGCCGTCACGGAACTGGACGACCGGGCGGGGCGGGCCCGGTTGCTCGTGGCCCTGCGCATCACCGTCACGACGCCCGACAGCAAGAGCACGGACAAGGACAGCCGCATGCTCGGCGAACTCACCCGCACCGACGGCCACTGGAAGCTCAGTGCGCTGGGGCAGGCCCCGGTGGGCGGCACGGCGGTCGGCTGACCGGGCCGTACCGCCACAGCCGCCCGCACCCGAAAGGACACGCACGATGCCGACGCCCCGCCACCACCTCAACCGCCAGCGCCGCCGCCGGGCCGCCCTCGCCGACCAGCAGGCGCCCGCACCCGGCGGCAGGTCCCGTACGCCCGCGGGGGTGCTCACGGAACCCGCCCCGGGAACCGGGGAGCGACCGGCGGCGCAGTCCGTACGGGAGACGGCCGCGGAGCCGGAGGGAGGGACGAGGGCCCGCGAGACGACCGGCGGCCGGAAGCCCGGCAGCAGGCGCACCCGCCCTGAGAAGACGAGCGGCGACAGGTCCGGCCGCGTCCCCCTCGTCGTCCTGTGCGTCCTGACGCTCCTGCTGGGAGGCTTCGCCGGATGGGCGTACAGCAGGGCGGGCGAGCTCCGTGACGACCCCGCGCGCGGCAACACCGCGCTCACGGATCTCGCCCGCACCAGCGAGATCAAGGGCCAGACGGGCGCCGCCGTCGCCGCGCTCTTCTCGTACGACCACGCCGACACCGCCGCCTTCGAGCGGGCCGGCAGGACGCTCCTCACGGGCAAGGCCGTCGCCCAGCACCGGACGCTGCTGGGCGGGGTGCTCGCCAAGGCGGCCCAGCAGAAGACGGTGATCACCACGACCGTCACCGACAGCGCGGTGGAGCGGATCGACGGCGACCGCGCCCGTGTCCTGGTCTACGCCGACCAGAGCAGCGTGAGCACGGCCGGCCGGCCGTCGAAGGGCAAGGCGGCCGAGGCCAAGGACCAGGGTGTCTACGCGGGAGCGATGTTCGCCGTGGACGTCGTGCTCCGCGACGGCCGCTGGCTCGTCGAGAACATCGACACCTTCGGCCGCTGACCGCGGCTCTGGCCACTGACGTCGGGCGGGGCCCCGGTCAGCCGGCCCGGGTCGCGACGAGTACGGTCGCGTACCGCTCCTCGCAGTTCAGGACGTGTGCCTCCAGACCGCATGCGGTGACCGCGGCCACCGCCCGCTCCGCCTGACGCTCGCTCGTCTCGACCAGCAGTCGCCCGTCGGGCGCCAGCCACCGCGGTGCCTCGGCGGCGACCCGCCGCAGCACGTCGAGACCGTCCGGGCCGCCGTCGAGGGTGACGAGCGGCTCGTGGTCGCGGGCTTCCGGGGGCAGCAGCCCGATGTCCCCGGTGGGGACGTACGGCACGTTGGCGACCAGGATCTCGACGCGGCCCCGCAGGTCCGGGGGCAGCGGGGCGAAGAGGTCGCCCTCGTAGACCCGGCCGCCGCGCGGTTCGACGTTCCGGCGGGCGCAGCGCACCGCCGCCGGCTCGATGTCCGAGGCGTGCACCTCCGCGGCCTCGACCCGGTCGAGCAGGACCGCGGCCGCCGCGCCGGAGCCGCAGCACAGGTCGACGCAGACGGCGCCCGGCCGGGCCGAACCCACCGCGTGTTCGATCAGGAACTCCGTACGGCGCCGGGGGACGAACACCCCGCCGTCCACCTCGACGCGCAGCCCGGCGAACTCGGCCCAGCCCACGACGTGCTCCAGAGGCAGGCCGGAGGCCCGCCGCTCGACCAGCAGGTCGAGTTCGGCGGGCCCGGCCGCCGCCGCGAGCAGCATCTCCGCCTCCTCCTCGGCGAAGACACAGCCCGCGGCCCGCAGCCGCTCGACGACCCCCGTGCCGTCCACGACGTCAGACAAGCTGCGCCTCGATCGCCGAGACGATCTCGGCGGCCCCCGGCTCGGTACGCGGACGGAAGCGCGTGACCTGGCCGTCGCGGCCGATCAGGAACTTCTCGAAGTTCCACTGGACGTCTCCGGCCTCGCCCTCGGCGTCGGCGACCTTGACCAGCTCCGCGTAGAGCGGGTGGCGGGCGTCGCCGTTGACGTCGGCCTTCTCCAGGAGCGGGAAGGAGACGCCGTACGTCGTCGAGCAGAAGGTCTGGATCTCCTCGGCGCTGCCGGGCTCCTGGCCGGCGAACTGGTTGCAGGGCACACCGAGCACGGTGAAGCCGCGGTCGCCGTACTCCTTCTGCAGCTGCTCCAGGCCCTCGTACTGCGGGGTCAGGCCGCACTTGGAGGCGACGTTCACGACCAGGACCGCGCGGTCCCGGTAGTCGGCAAGGGAGACCGGCTCGCCGGTCAGGGTCTTCAGCGGGATGTCGTACAGGCTCATGGACTGCTCCTCGTCGGAATAGGGTTTGATCTCAGCATGGGAGACGAACCACTGGCAATCTCGATCGATTCCGCACCGGAGGCAGAACCGGGGCCCCGCCCGCGCCGGATCCCGTGCCGCCTCTGCGGCCGCCCCCTCACCGGCGCCGACTCCCGCCGCTCGGGGCTCGGCCCCACCTGCGACGCCAAACTCCATCCGCCGGCCGCCGACATCCGCACCCGGCGGCACGAGGTGGACCAGGACACCCTCCCGGGCATCGACCAGGCCCTGTAGGCCCCTTGGGCCGGAATCCGGCGACGCTACCAGCCCGAAAAGAGATCGCCCAGCCGTTTCCCCGTCGGCACAGTGGGCCCCGATGAGACCGAAACCCGAGCACCCGGAGTCCTGAGATGTCGACCCTGCGCGTCACCGCCGAAGTCCTGACCGTCCATCCCCATCCGAACGCCGACGCCCTGGAGCTGGCGCAGGTCGGCCTGTACCGGGCCGTCGTCGCCAAGGGCGCGTACCGGACCGGGGACGCCGCCGTCTACATCCCGGAGCAGGCCGTGCTGCCCGCCGCGCTCGTCGAGGAGCTCGGGCTCACCGGGCGGCTGGCCGGCGGGAACTCGGACCGGGTCAAGGCCGTGCGGCTGCGCGGGGAGCTGTCGCAGGGCATCGTGTGCCGGCCCGGTGCGCTCGCCGGGGCCGACCTGGTCATGGCCGCGGCCGAGGGGACCGACTTCGCGGAGACGCTGGGGATCACCAAGTGGGTACCGCCGATACCGCCGACCATGAGCGGTGACGTGGAGGTCGCCCCGGACCTGCTGCCCTGGGTCGACATCGAGAACCTCCAGCGCTACCCGGACATCTTCGAGCCCGGCGAGCCGGTCGTCCTGACGGAGAAGCTCCACGGCTCGGCCTGCC
Source organism: Streptomyces sp. NPDC088707 (assembly GCF_044752725.1). NCBI lineage: Bacteria > Bacillati > Actinomycetota > Actinomycetes > Kitasatosporales > Streptomycetaceae > Streptomyces > Streptomyces sp. NPDC088707. The sequence goes on from NZ_JBIVLV010000002.1 coordinate 152,457, forward strand.
TGATGACCTTCCTCGCCGAGGAGGGACGCGTCCAGGTCTCGTCCAAGGGCTTCGGGTCGAAGGGTCTGGCCCTCCAGGAGAACCCGCGCAACCTGTACTGGCGCGCCGTCCACGGCCATGGCCTGCCCGCCGTCGCCGAGCGGCTGGCGAAACGTCTCGGCGCCCGCCGGGTCGGCTTCTTCGGCGAGGTCTACGGTTCCGGGGTGCAGGACCTGGCCTACGGCGCCGACGCCCGCTCCGAGACCGTCGGCTACGCGCTGTTCGACGTGTCGGCCGAGATCGACGGCCGGGTGGAGTGGCTGGACCCGGCCGAGGTGCTGGAGACCGGCGAGGTCCCGCTCGTACCGCGGCTGTACTCCGGCCCGTACGACCTGGACACGGTCCTCGCCCACGCGAGCGGCCGCGAGACCGTCTCGGGGCGCGAGGCGCACATGCGGGAGGGCGTCGTGATCCGGCCCGCGACCGAGCGCTACAGCCCGGTCCTCGGCGGCCGGGCCATCGCCAAGGCGGTCAGCCCGGCCTACCTGACGCGGAAGGGCGGCACCGAGTACGAGTGACCGGCGCGCGGCGGGGGCGGCGCCGGACCCTGTCCGATCCCGCCCCGAGCCCCGCCCGGCGCCCGGCTCACAGCTTTCTGAACAGGCCCTCCTGGACCACCGACACCAGGAGCCGCCCCTCGCGGTCGTAGATCCGGCCCCGCGCGAGTCCCCGGCCGCCGGTGGCGATCGGGGACTCCTGGTCGTACAGGAACCACTCGTCCGCGCGGAACGGCCGGTGGAACCACATCGCGTGGTCCAACGACGCCATGTCGAAGCCCCGCGGGCCCCAGAGCGGCTCGATCGGGATGCGCACCGCGTCGAGGAGCGTCATGTCCGAGGCGTACGTCAGCGCGCAGGTGTGGATCAGCGGGTCGTCGCCAAGCGGCCCCACGGCCCGCATCCACACCGCGCTGCGCGGATCCGCGCCCTTGACCTCGTCCTGGGTCCAGCGCAGCCGGTCCACGTACCGGATGTCGAAGGGCTGCCGACGGGCCATTCGCTCCAGGGCCTCCGGCAGCGCCCCCAGGTGCTCGCGGATCTCGTCCGCGAGGTTCGGCAGGCTCTCCGGGTCCGTCAGGTGCCTCGGCGGCAGCTGGTGCTCGAAGGCGCCCTCCTCCGGCTTGTGGAACGAGGCCGTCAGATTGAAGATCGTCCGGCCCTCCTGGATCGCCGTGACCCGGCGGGTGGTGAACGACCGCCCGTCCCGCACCCGCTCCACCTGGTAGACGATCGGCACCCCGGGCCGCCCCGGCCGCAGGAAGTAGGCGTGCAGCGAGTGCACCGGCCGGTCGCCTTCGGTGGTGCGGCCGGCCGCGACGAGGGCCTGCCCGGCGACCTGCCCGCCGAAGACCCGCTGCAGCGACTCCTGCGGGCTCCGCCCGCGGAAGATGTTGACCTCGATCTGCTCCAGGTCGAGTAGATCGACGAGCCTCTCGGCGGGATTGGTCACGTCAGGTCTCTCCTCTACAGCTGTCCGACGGACGTCACGCGGACGACCGCGCGGCCCTCCTCGTCGGAGGCCGCGAGATCCACCTCCGCGCTGATGCCCCAGTCATGGTCGTTGTTCGGGTCGGCGAAGGTCTGCCGGACGCGCCACAGGCCGTGGGCCGCGTCCTCCTCGATGGCGAGCAGCTTCGGGCCGCGCGCGTCGGGGCCCGTACCGAGGTCGTCGTACTCGTCCCAGTACGCGTCCATCGCCTCGCCCCACGCGTCCGCGTCCCAGCCCGCCTCGGCGTCCATCTCGGCGAGCGCGTCCACGTTGTCCAGGGCCGCCAGCTCCACCCGGCGGAACATCGCGTTGCGCACCAGGACCCGGAAGGCGCGGGCGTTGGCCGTGACCGGCTTGACCTGGTCGGCCTTCTCCTGGGCCTCCTCGGCCGTCTGGACCTCCGGGTTGGCGAGCTGCTCCCACTCGTCGAGCAGTGAGGAGTCCACCTGGCGCACCATCTCGCCCAGCCAGGCGATCAGGTCCTCCAGGTCCTCGGTCTTCAGGTCGTCCGGGATGGTGTGGTCGAGCGCCTTGTACGCGCTCGCGAGGTACCGCAGGACGATGCCCTCGGTCCGTGCCAGCTCGTACCAGGAGGTGAACTCCGTGAAGGTCAGGGCTCGTTCGTACATGTCGCGGATGACCGACTTCGGCGACACCGGGTGGTCGCCGACCCACGGGTGCGACGTCCGGTAGACGTTGTACGCGTGCCAGAGCAGCTCTTCGAGCGGCTTCGGGTACGAGATGTCCTGGAGCCGCTCCATCCGCTCCTCGTACTCGACACCGTCGGCCTTCATCTGCCCGACGGCCTCGCCGCGCGCCTTGTTCTGCATGGCGGCGAGGATCTGGCGCGGGTCGTCGAGCGTCGACTCGACGACGGAGACCATGTCCAGGGCGTACGAGGGGGACTCCGGGTCGAGCAGGTCGAAGGCGGCGAGCGCGAACGTCGACAGCGGCTGGTTCAGCGCGAAGTCCTGCTGGAGGTCGACCGTCAGACGGATCGTGCGGCCCTCGGCGTCGGGGGTGTCCAGCTGCTCGACGACACCGCCGTCGAGCAGGGAGCGGTAGATCGCGATGGCCCGGCGGATGTGCCGCAGCTGCGCCTTGCGCGGCTCGTGGTTGTCCTCCAGGAGCTTGCGCATCGCCTCGAAGGCGTTGCCCGGGCGGGCGATCACCGAGAGCAGCATGATGTTGGTGACCTTGAAGCGCGAGGTCAGCGGCTCGGGCTCGGCGTCGATGAGCCGGTCGAAGGTGGTGTCGCTCCAGGCGACGAAGCCCTCCGGAGCCTTCTTGCGGACAACCTTGCGACGCTTCTTCGGGTCGTCGCCGGCCTTGGCGAGCGCCTTCTCGTTCTCGATGACGTGCTCGGGCGCCTGGGCGACGACCAGACCGGCGGTGTCGAAGCCGGCCCGGCCCGCGCGGCCCGCGATCTGGTGGAACTCACGGGCGCGCAGGGTCCGCACCCGGTTGCCGTCGTACTTCGTGAGGGCGGTGAAGAGCACCGTTCGGATGGGAACGTTCACGCCCACGCCCAGCGTGTCCGTCCCGCAGATCACCTTCAGGAGACCGGCCTGCGCCAGCTTCTCGACGAGCCGCCGGTACTTCGGCAGCATGCCCGCGTGGTGCACGCCGATGCCGTGCCGGACGTAACGCGAGAGGTTCTGGCCGAACTTGGTGGTGAAGCGGAAGTTGCCGATCAGCTCGGCGATCTTGTCCTTCTCCTCGCGCGTGCACATGTTGATGCTCATCAGCGACTGCGCGCGCTCGACGGCCTGCGCCTGTGTGAAGTGCACGATGTAGACGGGCGCCTGCCTGGTCTCCAGGAGCTCCGTCAGGGTGTCCGTGATCGGGGTCAGCCGGTACTCGTACGAGAGCGGCACCGGCCGGGTCGCCGAGCGGACCACCGAGGTCGGCCTGCCCGTGCGCCGGGTCAGGTCCTCCTCGAACATCGACACGTCACCGAGCGTCGCCGACATGAGGACGAACTGCGCCTGGGGGAGTTCCAGGATCGGGATCTGCCAGGCCCAGCCGCGGTCCTGCTCGGCGTAGAAATGGAACTCGTCCATGACGACCTGGTTGATGTCCGCGTACTTGCCGTCCCGCAGCGCGATCGACGCCAGCACCTCGGCCGTACAGCAGATCACCGGCGCGTCCGCGTTCACGGAGGCGTCGCCGGTCAGCATGCCGACGTTCTCGGTGCCGAAGATCTTGCACAGGTCGAAGAACTTCTCCGACACCAGCGCCTTGATCGGCGCGGTGTAGAAGGTCACCTGGTCGTTCGCGAGCGCGGTGAAGTGGGCAGCCGCCGCGACCAGCGACTTTCCCGATCCGGTGGGCGTGGAAAGGATCACGTTGGCCCCGGAGACGACCTCGATCAGCGCCTCTTCCTGGGCCGGGTAGAGCGTGATGCCCCGGTCCTCGGCCCAGGAGGAGAAGGCCTCGAAGAGGGCGTCGGGGTCGGCGGTCGGCGGCAGCTGATCGATAAGGGTCACGCCCCCATCTTGCCTGGATTCCGCTCGAAGGAGGGAACCGGCCACCGGTTCGAAGATCACGGACGATAGGCTCGTCCGTCGACCGGTCGTCAACTGAGCGCCGGCAGGGGAGAAACGGGGCGGGCCAATCATGATGGGACCGGCGCACTCGCTGTCCGGAGCGGCGGCCTGGCTGGGTGTCGGAGCGGCCGTGGCGGCCTTCGACCGCCCGATGCCGTGGCCGGTTCTCGTCGTCGGCGCGCTCATCTGCGCGGGCGCGGCGCTCGCCCCCGACCTCGACCACAAGTCGGCGACCATCTCACGCGCCTTCGGACCGGTCTCCAAAGGCCTGTGCGAGATCGTCGACAAGCTGTCGTACGCCGTCTACAAGGCGACCCGCTCCACCGCCGACCCCCGCAGGTCGGGCGGTCACCGGACCCTCACCCACACCTGGCTCTGGGCCGTCCTGACCGGCGCCGGCGCGTCCGTCGCGGCGGTCACCGGCGGCCGGTGGGCGGTGCTCGCGATCCTCTTCGTGCACCTGGTGCTCGCCGTGGAGGGCCTGCTGTGGCGGGCCGCCCGGATGTCCAGCGACGTCCTGGTCTGGCTGCTCGGCGCGACCAGCGCGTGGATCCTGGCGGGCGTCCTCGACAAGCCGGGCAACGGCGCGGACTGGTTCTTCACCGGCCCCGGCCAGGAGTACCTGTGGCTCGGGCTGCCGATCGTGCTCGGCGCCCTCGTCCACGACATCGGCGACGCGCTCACCGTCTCCGGCTGCCCGATCCTGTGGCCCATCCCGGTCGGGCGGAAGCGCTGGTACCCGATCGGCCCGCCGAAGGGCATGCGCTTCCGGGCCGGCAGCTGGGTCGAGCTGAAGGTCCTGATGCCCGCGTTCATGGTGCTCGGCGGGGTGGGCGGCGCCTCGGCGCTCGGCTTCCTCTAGCCGGTGGCCGGCCGCCGGCCCTCGGCACCCCGAGGACCGTCACCGGCCGGATCGGCTCCGACGAGAGCGGGCCGGGGCGGGGCGTCGCACGACGTCCCGCCCCGGCCCGCCTCTTCCTCGGATGTCAGGTGTGCCACGACCTCCACAGCGCCGCGTACGCCCCGTCCGCCGCGACCAGCTCCGTATGGCTGCCGAGCTCGCTGATCCGGCCCGACTCGACCACCGCGATCAGATCGGCGTCGTGCGCGGTGTGCAGCCGGTGCGCGATGGCCACGACCGTCCGACCGTCCAGGACCCGGCCGAGGGACCGCTCCAGATGCCGGGCCGCCCGCGGGTCGAGCAGCGAGGTCGCCTCGTCCAGGACCAGGGTGTGCGGGTCGGCGAGGACGAGCCGGGCCAGGGCGATCTGCTGGGCCTGCGCCGGGGTCAGCGAACGGCCGCCCGAGCCGACCTCGGTGTCCAGACCGTCGTCGAGCCCCCGTGCCCAGACCTCCGCGTCCACCGCCGTGAGCGCCGCCCACAGCTCGGTGTCCTCGGCCCCCGCCCTGGCCAGGAGCAGATTGTCGCGGAGCGAGCCCACGAAGACGTGGTGCTCCTGGTTGACCAGGGCCACGTGCTCACGGACCCGCTCGGCGGGCATCCGCGCCAGCTCGGCCGCGCCGAGGGTGACCGAGCCGGTCCTCGGGGCGTAGACGCCCGCGAGGAGGCGGCCGAGGGTCGACTTGCCGGCGCCGGACGGGCCGACCAGGGCGAGCCGGGTGCCGGGGGCCACCTTCAAGGACACCTCGTGCAGCACGTCGGCCCCCTCGCGGTAGCCGAACCGGACGTCGTCCGCCCGGACGGCCCGGCCCTCGGGCCGTACCTCCGGGTCGCCCTCGTCCGGCTCGATGTCCCGGACGCCGACGAGCCGGGCCAGGGACACCTGCGCGACCTGGAGCTCGTCGTACCAGCGGAGCACGATGCCGATCGGGTCGACCAGCATCTGGGAGAGCAGCGCGCCCGTCGTCAGCTGTCCGACGTCGATCCAGCCCTGGAGGACGAACACCCCGCCCAGCAGGAGCACGGCCAGCAGCACGGTCGTATGGGTGAGGTTGACGGCGGGGAAGAGCACCGAGCGCAGGAAGAGCGTGTACCTCTCCCAGGCCACCCACTCCGAGATCCGCCGGTTCGACAGTGCGATCCGGCGGGCGCCGAGCCGGTGCGACTCGACCGTGCGGCCCGCGTCGACCGTCTCGGCGAGGGCGGCGGCCACCGCCGCGTACCCCGCGGACTCCGAGCGGTACGCGGCCGGCGCCCGCCGGAAGTACCACCGCGAGACCACGACGAGCAGCGGCGCGGCGAGCAGCGCGGCGAGCGCGAGCGGCGGCGCCGTGACCGCGAGGCCGCCGAGCAGCAGTCCGGCCCACACGACGCCGATGGCGAGCTGGGGCACGGCCTCGCGCATCGCGTTGGAGAGCCGGTCGACGTCCGTGGTGATCCGGGAGAGCAGGTCGCCCGTACCGGCCCGTTCCAGGACGCCCGGCGGCAGGCCGACCGCGCGGACGAGGAAGTCCTCCCGCAGGTCGGCGAGCATCTCCTCGCCGAGCATGGCCCCGCGCAGCCGGACGAGCCGGACGAAGAGGGTCTGGACGAGCAGGGCCGCCGCGAACAGGGCGATCGTCCGCTCCAGATGGAGTTCGCGCGCGCCCGTGGCCAGCCTCTCCACCACGGACCCGAGCAGGTACGGGCCGGCCATCGAGGCGACCACGGCGACCGCGTTCACCCCGACGAGCAGTGCGAACGCCCGGCGGTGGCGGCGCAGCAGCTCGCGCACATAGCCGCGGACGGTCCCGTCGGCGGCGACGGGCAGTGTCGTCGCCGTCGTCGGGGCCGCCGGGTCGTACTCCGGTGGCGCCAGGCCGATCATGCCGATTCCCCTTCCAGTGCTTCGAGTGCGCCGGTCGCGTCGCGTGCGCCGACCGGTGCGACGTCGGCGGCCCCGTCGAGCGGGCCGCCGGGCGGTGCCGTCGTGGCGAGTTCCTCGTCGGTCTCTCGGGTGACGACCGCGCGGTAGCGTGGTTCACGGGCGAGCAGTTCCCGGTGGGTGCCGACGGCGACGGCCTGGCCCTCGTCGACCAGGACGACCCGGTCGGCGCGGTCCAGGAGCAGCGGCGAGGAGGCCAGGACCACGGTGGTCCTGCCCGCGCGCAGGTCGCCGATGCCGGTGGCGACCCGCGCCTCGGTGTGCGCGTCGACCGCCGAGGTGGGCTCGTCGAGGACGAGCACCTCCGGGTCGGTCACCAGGGACCGGGCGAGAGCCAGCCGCTGGCGCTGGCCGCCGGAGAGCGACCGGCCCCGCTCGGTGATCCGGGTGCGCATCGGATCGCCGTCGGTGTCCACGGACGCCTGGGCGAGCGCGTCGAGGACGTCGTCGCACCGGGCGGCGGCGAGGGCCCGGTCGGGGAGCACCTCGCCGGAGCGTGGCACGTCCAGCAGCTCGTGGAGGGTGCCCGAGAGCAGGACCGGGTCCTTGTCCTGGACGAGGACGGCCGTACGGGCGGTGTCCAGCGGCAGTTCGTCGAGGGGGACCCCGCCGAGCAGCACCGAGGTGTGGTCGTCGCCCGGATCGGCCGGGTGGCCGCCGAGCCGGTCCGCGAGCCGTCCGGCCACGTCCGGGTCGCCGCAGACGACCGCGGTGAAGCGGCCGGCCGGTGCGAGCAGCCCGGTCAGCGGGTCGTACAGGTCTCCGGTCGCCTCGCGGTCCTCGTCCCCGTCCGCTCCGGTGGTGGTGCTGGTCGTGCGGGCCAGCGCCAGGACCCGGGCGGCCCGCTTCGCGGACGGCCGGGAGAAGGAGAAGGCCATGGCGATCTCCTCGAAGTTGCGCAGTGGGTGGTACGTCAGGGCCACCGCGCTGTAGACGGTGACCAGTTCGCCGAGCGTGATCCGCCCGTCGAGCGCGAGCCGCGCGCCGTACGCCACCACGACGATGAGCAGGATGCCGGGCAGCACGACCTGCATCGCGGAGATCAGCGCCCACATGCGGGCACTGCGCACGGCGGCCGCGCGGACCTCCTGGGAGGCGGCGCGGTAGCGGCCGAGGAACAGCTCCTCGCCGCCGATGCCGCGCAGCACACGGAGCCCGGCGACGGTGTCGGAGGCGAGCTCGGTGGCCTTGCCCGCCTTCTCGCGCTGGATGTCCGCCCGGCGTGTGGCGCGGGGGAGCAGCGGCAGCACGGCGAGGGCGAGGATCGGGACACCGACGGCCACGACGACGCCCAGGGCGGGCTGGTAGACGAGGAGGCCGACGCAGATGACGACGAGCACGACGGCGCCCGCGGCGAACCGCGACAGGGCCTCGACGAACCAGCCGATCTTCTCGACGTCGCCGGTGGACACGGCCACGACCTCGCCCGCCGCGACCCGCCGGGTCAGGACGGAGCCCAGTTCGGCGGTCTTGCGGGAGAGGAGCTGCTGGACGCGGGCGGCGGCCGTGATCCAGTTGGTGACGGCGGTGCGGTGCAGCATCACGTCACCGACCGAGATCGCGGCGCCCAGCACCGCGAGCAGCACTCCGGCGAGCCCGAGGCGCCCGCCGTCGCGGTCCACGACCGACTGCACGGCGATGCCGATGCCGAGGGGGAGGCCGGCGATGCCCAGGTGGTGCAGAAGTCCCCACAGCATGGACTTCACCTGCCCGCCGAGCTGCTGACGGCCGAGCCAGACGAGGAACCGGGTGCCCGAGCGGACATCGGGGACCCCTGGGTCGGCGAAGGGTAGATCTCGAATCTGCATGGCGTCCCAGGGTCTCCGGGTCTCGTCTGGGGGAACGCACGCCGGGGGTGTGCGACGGCGGGGAAAGCCGTGCAAGGTTCGCGTTTTCCCCCAGGTGCGGCAATCGATTTTCCACACGGGGGAACAGATCGCGCCATGTCCGCTCATCGTCCTCTGGACCGCACGGCGCCGAGCACGCTTCACTCCAGCCCCATGAGATCACTCAAGATCATGAGCATGCTCAGCGGCCTGGTCCTCGCCGCGGGCGCGCTCCTCACCGCCCACCCGGCCGCCGCCGACGGCCCGAACGGCCCGACGCCCCCGCCCGAGTTCACCTCCGACTGGCACGACCCGGTCACCGCCGCCGCGCCCGTCGAGACACCCGGCACCCGCAGCTGCGAGGTCACCCTCGCCGCCGCCCGGTTCCGCGACTTCACGCCCTACCAGGGCGGTTACACCCCGCCGAAGGAGTGCGGCACCCGCTGGAACAAGGTCGTCCTGCGCCTCGAAGGACATGTGAAGGGCCGCCAGTACGACCGCCTCGGATACCTCACCGTCGGAGGGGTGGAGATCCTCCGCACCTCCACGCCACAGCCCTCGCCCGACGGCATCACCTGGTCGGTGGAGAAGGACGTCACCCGCTACCGCGACACCCTCAGCCGCCCCGGCGCCGTCGAGATGCTCATCGGCAATGTCGTGAACGAGACCTACACCGGCGTCCTCGACGTCCGCGTCACCCTCACCTTCCACACCGCCCAGGGCCGCGTGAAACCCGCCGCCGGTACGCCCGACCGGGTGATCCCCCTCACCGGTCCCACCCTCACCACCCCGCGCAACACCGAGCGCGTCCTCGCCGAGGTGTACGCCACCGGCTCCGGCGGCGGCTGCGAGGAGTACTGGTACCTCTCCGTCCCCGACGCCGCCCCCTACTCCTGCCGGGCCACCGACGGACCGCACCGGGAGGTCCGCGTCTCCGTCGACGGGCGCCTCGCCGGCATCGCCGCGCCCTTCCCCACCGTCTGGACCGGCGGCTGGTCGAACCCCTTCCTCTGGTACGTCACCCCCGGGCCGCGCGCCTTCGACGTCCAGCCGATCCTCTACGACCTGACCCCCTTCGCCGCCGTCCTCAACGACGGCCGCGCCCACCGCGTGGAGGTCGCCGTCGCCGGGGTCCCGGCCGGTCAGTCGGGCTGGTCCACCCCCACCAACGTGCTCCTCTGGCAGGACGAGGGCAGCCGGGTCGTCACCGGCGGCCTCGACCGCCACGAGGAGACCACCCCGCGCAACTCCTCCGTCTACACGGCGGGCACCGCGGACTCCCCGCACCGGCTCGACACGGACGCCGGCCACCGGCTCACCGTCGCCGGACACCTGAACACCTCGCACGGCCGGGTCGCCACCACCGTCGACCGGACCGTCGCCCACACCTCCGCGCACCGCTGGGGCGAGGGCGAGAACCCGGACGCGTTCACCGCGCGCTGGACCGACCGTGAGACCGTGACCAGCGGCCGGACCGTCACCCGCGCCGACCGGACGTACACCATGGACGGCGAGACCACGATCGGCGCGGGCGACCGGCTGAGGACCGTCCTCACCCTCGGGGACCGCGCCGACACCGTCGTCCTGCGCGACGGACGGCGCCTGTCCTGGTCGCGGCTGGACGACACGTACACCGGCGACGCCACGTACACCACCGGCGTCCCGCGTGACCAGCGGCACGCGGTCGGCACCACGAACGAGCGCTACCGGCTCCACGGCTCCGACGGCTGCTACGACCGCAGCCTGACGACCGCTCAGGGCACGGTCACCCAGGACCTGCGCCGCTGCTGAACAGAGCGATGCCCGGCCCCCGTACGCGGAGGCCGGGCGCCGTACGTCAAGAGCCCCGCCGTCAGGCCGGCTTCACCGAGTCCATGCCCGAGCGGGCCTTGCGCCACTCGCCGCGCGTGAAGTCGGGGATCTCCTGCGGCGCGCCCTGCGCCTTGATGGAGGCGTGGCTCAGCGGCACCGGCGCCGTCCAGGTGGCGGCGTCGTAGACGTCGAAGTCGGGCGGCAGCCCGAGCCGCATGCACTGCATGAGGCGGAAGACCATGAGGTAGTCCATGCCGCCGTGTCCGCCCGGCGGGTTGGCGTGGTCCTTCCAGAGCCAGTGGTCGAACTCGCCCGCGTACGCCGAGAAGTCGGCCCACGCGTCGTCCTTGTGGTCCGGCTCCAGATAGATCCTGGCCGGGTAGTCCTCGAAGACGCCCCGGGTGCCGCCCAGGCTGTTGACCCTGCTGTACGGGTGCGGGGTGGAGACGTCGTGCTCCAGGCGGATGACCCGGCCCTGGGCCGTCTGGACCAGGCTGATCGTCCGGTCGCTCCCGATGTACGTCTCCTTCCAGCTGGGGTCGCCGGGCGGGATGTGCTCCTCGCGGTACTCGGCGAGACCCAGCGCCGGTGTGCCGAGGCTGCTGATGCTCACCGCCCGGTCGCCCCGGTTGACGTCCATGTAGTTGGCGACGGGGCCGAAGCCGTGGTTGGGGTAGAGGTCGCCCGTCAACTGCGTGTGCCAGCGTCGCCGCCAGGGGCCCTCGTAGTACGTCGGGGAGAACAGCAGACCGCGCAGGTCGTGGTTGTACGCCCCCGCTCCGTGCAGGAGCCGGCCGAACTTTCCGGCGTGCGCCATCCGCAGCACGCGCAGCTCGTTCCGGCCGTAGCAGCAGTTCTCCAGCTGCATGCAGTGGCGGCGGGTCTGCTCCGACAGGTCGACGAGGTCCCACAGTTCGTCGAGTCGCATCGCGACCGGACACTCCACGCCGACGTGCTTGCCGTTGAGCATCGCCGCCCGGGCGATCGGGAAGTGGGTCTCCCAGGGGGTGGCCACGTACACGAGGTCGATGTCGGCGCGGGCGCAGAGGTTCTCGTAGTCGTTCTCGCCGTTCGCGTAGACGGCGGGGGCGGGCTGTCCGGCGGCGACGACCGCAGCGGCGGCCCGCTCGGCCTTGTCGCGCACGGGGTCGCAGACGGCGTTCACCCGGACCCCGGGGAGTGAGAGGAAGTGGCCGATCATGCCGGCGCCCCGGTTGCCGTAGCCGACGATGCCGACCCGGACGGTGGAGCGGCCCTCGAACGGGACCCCGGCCATGGTGGGCCCGAGGCGCTTCCGCCCGGCCGCGACGGGTGACGCGGCGGCGGGAGCGGCCGCCGGGGTCGCCGCCTCCGCGGCGGGGACGCCGAGGGCGCCGATGCCGAGTCCCGTCCCGGCCGCGGCGGCGGTGGTCCTGAGGACCTGGCGGCGGCTCGGCTCGTGCGGTGACTGCTCGTTCATGGAACCTCCCGGAGCTGTGGGCACGGCTGTTTCATGAATCCCGCTCCGGCCCCTGGCCCCGGTGACCGACGGTGCGCAAGGGCGCCGAGAGGACTCTTGCGACGGGTAGTCGGACTGTACTGTTCCGGATCTCGGACCGAGCCGTACCGGGCACCCACCCTCACCCGAACGTACGAAAGGCCCCTCACCGCAGAGGGTGAGGGGCCGTCAGGAACCGGGGAGGCGTCAGGGCCGTGTCGCGTGCTCCAGGGCGAGGAGCACCGATCCGTACCTGCGGCCCGTCGCCCTGTCCATCCCGATCTCGCACATCCGGTTGGCCGAGAGATGCGCGTCAAAGGGCCGTGCCGTCACCTCGGCCGCCTCCCGGGCCGTCGCCGAGGCCGTCAGCTCCGGGTGCAGCATGCCCCGGTCGCCCGCGAAGGCGCAGCAGCCCGCGTCGGCGGGGACGACGACCTCCTCGGCGCAGGCCCGGGCCAGCTCCGTCAGCCTGTCCTCGTCGCCCAGGTGCCGCATCGAACAGGTCGGGTGGACGACGGCGGAGCCGACCCGACGCCGTACGTCGAGCCGGGGGAGCAGTTCGTCCGCCGCCCACACCAGCGAGTCCACCACCGTCAGCTCGGCGTGCAGCGCCCGGTTGTCCTCCGTCAGATACGGCACGACCTCGTGCGCGATGCCCAGCGTGCACGAGGAGGCGTCCACCACCAGCGGCAGCGTCCCGCCCGCGGTCCACCCCCAGGCCGCCTCGACGATCCGGTTCGCCATCACCTCGTTGCCCCGCTCGTACCCCTTGGAGTGCCAGATCGTCGCGCAGCACGTTCCGGCCACGTCGTCGGGGATCCACACCGGCTTCCCCGCGCGCGCCGACACCGCGACCACGGCCTCCGGGAGGGAAGGGCCCCGCCCGCCGTCCGGATTGCCGAAGATCCGGTTCACACAGGCCGGGTAGTAGACGGCGACCGCCGCGGGACGGTGGGTGCGGGGCAGCCGCCGCGCCGCCGCGCCCGGGATCTCCGGCAGCCACTCCGGTACGAGGTCGGTGCTGACCGCCCGGCGCGCCAGGCCCGTCACCGACTCCAGGACCCGGTCGCCGATCCGGTCGGCCGCGGCGACCGCGAGCCGCGCGGAGGCCTCCGCCGCGCGGAAGTTCTTCGCGGCCAGGGCGGCGATCCGCTCCTTGCGCGAGGTGTGCCGCTCGTGCCGGAACTCCTTCATCAGCGCGCCCGTGTCGATCCCGACCGGACAGGCCAGCTTGCAGGTGGAGTCGCCCGCGCAGGTGTCGACGGCGTCGTACCCGTACGACTCCAGGAGGCGGGTCTCGACCGGGGAGCCGTCCCGCTGCCGCATCGTCTCCCGGCGCAGCACGATCCGCTGGCGCGGAGTGGTCGTCAGATCGTGGCTGGGGCAGGTCGGTTCGCAGAAGCCGCACTCGATGCAGGGATCGGCGATCCGCTCCACGGTGGGGATCGTCTTGAGCCCCCGCAGGTGGGCGTGCGGGTCGCGGTCCAGGACGATCCGGGGGGCGAGCACCCCGTCGGGGTCGATGGCCTCCTTGACCCGCCACATCAGGTCGGTCGCCCGCGTCCCCCACTCCAGCTCCAGGAACGGCGCGATGTTGCGGCCGGTGGCGTGCTCCGCCTTCAGGGAGCCGTCGAAGCGCTCCACGGTCAGCTTGCAGAACTCGTCCATGAAGGCCGCGTACCGCTCGACGTCGGTGGGGTCGCCCGCGTCGAACGCGAGCAGGAAGTGGAGGTTGCCGTGCGCGGCGTGACCGGCCACGGCGGCGTCGAAGCCGTGCCGGGACTGGAGGTCGAGCAGCGCCTCGCAGGCCTCCGCGAGCCGGGCCGGGGGCACCGCGAAGTCCTCGGTGATCAGGGTCGTACCGGAGGGGCGCGAGCCGCCGACCGCCGTCACGAAGGCCTTGCGGGCCTTCCAGTAGCCGGCGATCCGCTTCGGGTCCGTGGTGAACGCGTTCTCCACGGAGGGCACCGGCGCCACCAGGCCGAGCCCGTCGACGACCTCCGCCGCCGCCCGCTCGTAGGCCTCCCTGGCGGTCGCGTCCGGCGCCCGGAACTCGACCAGGAGCGCCGCCGTCTCCCTGGGCAGCTCCGCCCAGTCCGCGGGGACGCCCGCCACGCTCACCGAGGCCCGCAGGGTGTTGCCGTCCATCAGCTCGACGGCCAGCGCTCCCGCCGCGTTGAAGAGGGGGACGGCCTCGGCCGCCGCCGGCAGCGAGGGGAAGAAGAGCAGGGCCGAGGAGACCTCGCGGTCCAGCGGCAGGGTGTCGAAGACGACCTCGGAGATGAAACCGAAGGTGCCCTCGGAGCCCACCATGAGACCCCGCAGGATGCGCACCGGGGTGTCGCCGTCGAGGAAGGCGTCGAGCCGGTAGCCGTTGGTGTTCTTGAGGGCGTACTTGGCGCGGATCCGGTCGGTGAGGGCGGTGTCCGCCTCGATCTCCGCCTTGATCTCCATCAGCTCCGCGCACAGCCGCGGCTCGGCGTGCGCCAGCTCCTCGTCGGCGGCCGGGTCGGCCGTGTCGACCACGGTCCCGCTCGGCAGTACGAAGGTGAGCGAGGCGACCGTGCGGTACGAGTTCCTCGTCGTCCCGGCCGTCATGCCGGAGGCGTTGTTGGCGACGACCCCGCCGATCGTGCACGCGATGGCGCTGGCCGGATCGGGGCCCAGGACCCGTCCGTGCGGGGCGAGTGCGGCGTTGGCCCGTACGACGGTGGTGCCGGGGCGGATCCGGGCCCGCGTGCCGCCGTCGAGGACCTCGACGCCCACCCAGTGGCGGCGGACGTCGACCAGGATGTCCTCGCCCTGCGCCTGCCCGTTGAGGCTGGTCCCGGCGGCCCGGAAGACGACCTCCCGGCCCTTGCCGTGCGCGTACGACAGGATCGTGGAGATGTCGTCGATGTCCTCGGCGACCAAGACGACCTGCGGGACGAAGCGGTACGGGCTCGCGTCGGAGGCATACCGCACGAGGTCGGAGATCTTCGAGAGGACCTTCTCCGGACCGAGGAGCTCGGTGAGCTCCTCGCGCAGCCGCCTCGGCGTCCCCTTGGCCTGGAGCTCCGGCACGCGGTCCGGGGCCGGACTCCGCTTCGTGCCGGGGCGGAGGGCCTGCGGGTTCGGCTCGAACAGCGGCATGTCACGGCTCCCCTTCGCGCGTCCGTGTGCCCGAGGGTCAGCAGCCGCCCTCCGGGCCGGGGTCGACCAGGGCGGACAGCAGACCTCCGAGCACCTCGCGCTGTGCGGCGGTCAATGGAGCAAGGATGTCCTCTGCGGCCGCCCGGCGCGCGCTGCGCAGCTCGCGCAGCGTGGCGCGGCCCGCGTCGGTGAGCTCGATGCGCACCACCCGGCGGTTGCTCGGATCGGGCACCCGGCGCACCCGGTCGACGGCCTCCAGACCGTCGACGAGACTGGTCACCGCACGCGGGACGACCTCGAGCCGGGCCGCGAGGTCGGCCATCCGCGGCGGTTCCCCGAAGTGCGCGACCGTGCGGAGCAGCCTGGACTGGGCGGGCGTGATGCCGACCGGCTCCAGATGGCGCTTCTGGATGCGGTGCAGACGCCGGGTGAGGCGCAGCAGCTGCTCGGCGAGGAGGCCGTCGGCGTCGGGTTCCCCCGAACGGCCGGGTCCGGTCGGGACGGCGGAGGTGCTCATACGGGAACAATATCAGGACCATGTTCATTGTGAGTGTAGGTAACAATGAGCTAAGCTCTCATCGACATCGCCGAACCCTCGAAGGAGCCCATGCGCCCCCACGACCAGTCCGACTGGACGCCCCCGCCCCGCGACTCCTCGCAGCCGAAGGAGCCCGCGCAGCTGCGGCGCATCCTGCGGCTCTTCCGCCCCTACCGTGCCCGCCTTGCGCTCGTCGGCCTCCTCGTCGGCGCCGCCTCCCTCGTCACCGTCGCCTCACCCTTCCTGCTCAAGGAGATCCTCGACACCGCGATCCCCCAGGGGCGCACCGGGCTCCTCAGCCTGCTCGTCCTCGGCATGATCGCCACCGCCGTGCTGACCAGCGTCTTCGGCGTGCTCCAGACCCTGATCTCCACCACCGTCGGCCAGCGCGTGATGCACGACCTGCGCACCGGGGTCTACGAGCAGCTCCAGCGGATGCCGCTCGCCTTCTTCACGCGCACGCGTACCGGCGAGGTGCAGTCCCGCATCGCCAACGACATCGGGGGCATGCAGGCGACGGTGACCTCCACGGCCACCTCCCTCGTCTCCAACCTCACCGCCGTCGTCGCGACCGTCGCCGCGATGCTCGCCCTCGACTGGCGCCTCACCCTGGTCTCGCTGCTCCTGCTGCCGGTCTTCGTCTGGATCAGCCGCCGCGTCGGCGACGAGCGCAAGCGGATCACCACCCAGCGTCAGAAGCAGATGGCCGCCATGGCCGCGACCGTCACCGAGTCCCTGTCGGTCAGCGGCATCCTGCTCGGCCGCACCATGGGCCGCGCCGACTCCCTGACCAAGTCCTTCGCCGAGGAGTCCGAGCGCCTCGTCGACCTCGAAGTGCGCTCCTCCATGGCCGGACGGTGGCGGATGTCCACCATCGGCATCGTCATGGCCGCCATGCCCGCCCTCATCTACTGGGCCGCCGGCATCGCCCTGAGCTCCGGCGGGGCCGCCATCTCGCTCGGCACCCTCGTCGCCTTCGTCTCGCTCCAGCAGGGCCTCTTCCGGCCCGCCGTCAGCCTGCTCTCCACCGGCGTGCAGATCCAGACGTCCCTCGCGCTCTTCCAGCGCATCTTCGAGTACCTCGACCTGCCCGTGGACATCACCGAGCCCGCCGAGCCCGTCCGGCTCACCGAGGTCCGCGGCGAGGTCGCGTTCGAGAAGGTCTCGTTCCACTACGACCCCGAGGGCGCCGACCGCCCCACGCTCGACGCCGTCGACCTGACCGTGCCCGCCGGGGGCAGCCTGGCCGTCGTCGGCCCCACCGGCTCCGGCAAGTCCACCCTCAGCTACCTGGTGCCCCGGCTCTACGACGTCACCGGCGGCCGCGTCACCCTCGACGGGGTCGACGTGCGCGACCTGGACTTCGACAGCCTCGCCCGCGCGGTCGGCGTCGTCTCCCAGGAGACGTACCTCTTCCACGCCTCCGTCGCCGACAACCTCCGCTTCGCCAAGCCGGACGCCACCGACGAGGAGATCGAGGCAGCGGCCCGCGCCGCCCAGATCCACGACCACATCGCCTCGCTGCCCGAGGGGTACGACACCCTGGTCGGCGAGCGCGGCTACCGCTTCTCAGGCGGCGAGAAGCAGCGGCTCGCCATCGCCCGCACCATCCTGCGCGACCCGCCCGTACTGATCCTCGACGAGGCCACCAGCGCCCTCGACACCCGTACGGAGCACGCCGTGCAGCAGGCCATCGACGCCCTGTCGGCCGGCCGGACCACGATCACCATCGCCCACCGGCTCTCCACCGTCCGCGACGCCGACCAGATCGTCGTCCTGGAGGCGGGCCGGATCGCGGAGCGCGGCACGCACGACGAACTGGTCGCCCGGGACGGGAAGTACGCGGCCCTGGTCCGGCGGGATGCGCGGAGCGCCGCCGACGTCGTGGGTGCCGCCCCTGCCACCGCCGAAGCCGAACAGGCGAACGTGGGAGCGGTTGTTCCCCAGAACGTGTGATCGTCCCCGGATTCGTTGCTCGACTCGGGTACGACGTCGGATGATTGCGGTGCGCGATCGACGGGCTGCAGACCGTGACCGCGCGGTCCCACTGAAGCATCAGTCCCACTGATGTACCTGTACGAGGAGAAGCACCCCCATGAATGTCATCACCAACCTGCTCGCCGGCGTCGTCCACTTCCTGGGCTGGCTCGTCTGACGATCGCAGTGCCCCGGCGCCGTCGGCTCCCCGTCCCAGGGAACCGGCGGCGCCGCCGCGTGCGCGGGCTCCCCGAATTCCCGTACGCGGCGGGTTAGCGTGCGGCCATGACGTACCGGCCGCCGACACCGTACGCACCCCCACGCCGCCGACCCTCCCTTCCCCCGGGCCTCCGTCCGTCCCGACGCCGTCCGCGGCTCACCCGGCGCGGTCGCCTCGCGCTCCTCCTCGGAGCCCTCGTCGCCGCGGCCGTGGCCGTCACCCTGCCCCTGCTCCTGACGCGGGGCGAACCGGCCGTCGAACAGCCCCGGGCGCTCCTCGTCCCCGAGGGCCGGCGGGCCGGCCAGATCTACACGTCCGTCGACCGGGCACTCGGTCTGCCCGAGGGCACCACCCGCAAGGCGGCGACGGCCTCCGCCACGGCACTCCCGCTGCCGGCGGCCGCCGGAGGGAACCCCGAGGGCTACCTCTTCCCGGCGACGTATCCCGTCCTCGACGCCACCACCCCCGAGGGGCTGCTCCGCTTCATGGTCGACACGGCCGGGAAGCGCTTCGGGGCCACCCGGATCGCCGAGGGCGCGCGTGCGCACGGCATGAGCGTGTACGAGACGGTGATCGCGGCCAGCATCGTCCAGGCCGAGGCCGACAACCCGGAGGACATGGCCAAGGTCGCCCGGGTCGTCCACAACCGGCTCGCCCGGGGCATGGCCCTCCAGATGGACTCGACGCTCAACTACGCGCTCGGCCGCAGCACCGTGGACACCACGGTCGAGGACACCCGGCTCCGGAGCCCCTACAACACCTACCAGCGCAAGGGCCTGCCGCCGACGCCCATCGGCAACCCGGGGGACCAGGCCGTCGACGCGGTCATCCGGCCGGCGGACGGCGACTGGCTCTACTTCGTGACGGTGACCCCCGGGGACACCCGCTTCACCGCCGACTACGCGACCCACCAGGGCAATGTGGCCGAGTTCAACGCCAACCGGGGTGCCGAGAAGGGCTGAGCCCGATCACACGGAGACGGCCGCCGGGGTGGCCGCCGTCTCGTGCCGCAGCAGACGCCGGATGTCCGAGACCGCCGCCCGCCCGGCCCGGTTGGCACCGATCGTCGACGCCGACGGTCCGTACCCCACGAGGTGGACGCGCTCGTCCCGGATCGCGCGGGTGCCCTCGACCCGGATCCCGCCGCCCGGCTCGCGCAGCCGCAGCGGGGTGAGATGGTCGATCGCCGCCCGGAAGCCGGTCGCCCAGAGGATCACGTCCACGTCCACGGTCCGGCCGTCGTCCCACGCCACCCCGGTCGGCGTGATCCGGTCGAACATGGGGAGGCGGTCCAGGATCCCGCGCGCGCGGGCCGCACGGATCGCGTCGTTGAGGGGGAGCCCGGTGACCGAGACGACACTCTTCAGGGGCAGACCCTGCCGTACCCGCTCCTCCACGAGTGCGACGGCGGCCCGCCCCTCCACTTCCCCGAACGGCCCCTCGCGCCAGACCGGCTCGCGCCGGGTCACCCAGAAGGTGCCGGCGGCGACGTCCGTGATCTCCATCAGGTGCTGGGTGCCGGACGCTCCGCCACCGACGACGAGGACCCGCTTCCCCGCGAACTCCTCCGGGCCCGGGTATCCGGCGGTGTGCAGCTGGCGCCCCCGGAAGGTCTCCTGGCCCGGGTAGCGCGGCCAGAACGGGCGGTCCCAGGTGCCGGTGGCGTTGATCAGGGCCCGGGTGACGTACGCGCCCTCGGAGGTCTCGACGAGGAGCCGCCCGGCCTCGCCGCCTCGTCCACCGTCGGCCTCGCGGACGGCCGTGACGTCGACGGGGCGGTGGATCCGCAGGTCGAAGGTCTGCTCGTACGAGTCGAAGTACGCGCCGATCACCTCCGAGGAGGGCCGCGCGGGGTCCGCGCCGGTCAGCTCCATGCCGGGCAGCGCGTGCATGCCGTGCACCTTGCCGTACGTGAGCGACGGCCAGCGGAACTGCCAGGCGCCGCCCGGCCGAGGGGCATGGTCCAGGACGACGAAGTCCCGGTCCGGCTCCAGGCCGGCGCGGCGCAGATGGAAGGCGGCCGAGAGCCCGGCCTGTCCCGCGCCGATGACCACGACGTCCACCGGCTTCGGCCCCTCGGCCGCTGCCTCGGTCCCTGACTCTTCGACCCCGTAATCGTTCACGGTTCTACCAACCGAGGTGGGGGCGCGGATCTTCCCGCGCCCCCACCGCAGAGGCCTTACCCGACGAGCCGGCCGCTTGCTACCGTCCGCCGCCCACGAGCAGCGGAGCACCTCCCGGCGCCGAGGCCGGCCGGCCGTTCGCGGCCGGGACGCCGAGCAGCGGGGAGGGCAGGACCGTCGGCAGCAGACCGCGCGCCGCCAGCTCCGGCCGCACGCCCTCGCCGAACCAGTACGCCTCCTCCAGGTGCGGGTAGCCGGACAGGACGAAGTGCTCCACGCCCAGGTCGTGGTACTCCTCGATCCGGTCCGCGACCTCGGCGTGGCTGCCGACGAGCGCGGTGCCGGCGCCGCCCCGTACGAGACCGACGCCGGCCCACAGGTTCGGCGAGATCTCCAGCCGGTCGCGGCCGAGGGAGCCGCCCTCGTGCAACGCCAGCATCCGCTGCTGGCCGACCGACTCGCTCCTGCCCAGCACCTGCTGCGCGGCGGCGATCGTCTCGGCGTCGAGATCGGAGAGCAGCCGGTCGGCCGTCGCCCAGGCCTCGCGCGCCGAATCGCGGGAGATCGTGTGCAGCCGGATGCCGAAGCGGACCGTGCGGCCGCGCTCCTCGGCGAGGCCCCGGATCCAGTCGATCTTCTCCTTGACCTGCCACGGCGGCTCGCCCCAGGTCAGATAGACGTCCGCGTGCTCGGCCGCCACCGGACCGGCCGCGGCGGAGGAGCCTCCGAAGAAGATCTCGGGCAGCGGGTCCGGCGGCAGCGCGGTGAGCCCGCCCTCGATCCGGAAGTGCTCGCCCTCGTAGTCGAACGGCCGCCCGCTCCACGCGCCCCGCACGACCGACAGGAACTCGGCGGTGCGCGCGTACCGCCGGTCGTGGTCCAGGTGGTCGCCGAAGCGGCGCTGTTCGGCGGAGTCCCCGCCGGTCACCACGTTGAGCAGGAGCCGGCCGCGGGTGATCCGCTGGTACGTGGACGCCATCTGGGCCGCGAGCACCGGCGAGATCACCCCCGGCCGGAACGCCACCAGGAACTTGAGCCGTTCGGTGTGCTGGGCGAGCGCGACCGTGGTGAGCCAGGCGTCCTCGCACCACGTGCCGGTCGGAGTCAGCACGGCCTCGAACCCCAGCTGCTCGGCCGCCTTGGCGATCTGGATCAGATAGTCGATGTCGGGCGCGCGCACCCCGGACACGGTGCGGTCCCGGGTGATCCCGCCGTCCGTGTAGGCGTGCCGGTCGACCAGGGTCCGGCCGTCACCGCCGGTGGGCAGGAACCAGTGCAGATGGACGGTCATGAGGAGGCCTTTCCGTAGCTGCGCGCCGGGGTGGTGGACGGCGGCAGGTCCTTGTTGAAGCGGGTGTCGACGTAGTCGGCGAAGCGGAACGTGCGCGGGATGAGTCCCAGGCCGGCGAACGTGTCGGCGATCTTCTGCTCCGAGGCGATGGCGGCCTCGTCGAGGGCGACCGGGATACGGGTGCCGTTGCTGCGCTTCACGGCGGCGAGTGCCACCTCGTACGGCAGCCCGGTCTCCTTCGCCCAGACCTTCGCCCAGGGCTCGGGGTGGTCGAACACCCAGTCCTGGGCGCGCCGGAGCCGCTCGACGAAGTCACCGATGGCCTTGGCCTTCGCGGGGTCGGCGAGCGCCGAGGGGGCGGCGACCTGGAAACCGAGGCCGTTGACGACCCCGCGCCCGTCGGCGAGGATCCGGCCCTTGCCGCTCAGCAGGACCTGCGAGGTGTACGGGTCCCAGACCGCCCACGCGTCCACCTTGCCGCTGGTGAACGCGGCGAGCGCGTCCGCCGGTTGCAGCAGGGTGACCTGGACGTCGGCGAGCTTCAGCCCCGCCTTCGCGAGCGAGGCGATGAGCTGGAAGTGGGCGGAACTGCCCTGGGCGACGGCGACCTTCTTGCCCTTGAGGTCCCGGGCGCTGCGCAGGGGCGAGTCCTTGGCGACGAGGATCGCCTCGCCAGCGGAGTCGCCGTGCGTCGCGGAGACGACGGTGATCTTCGAGTCGGCGCCCGCGGCGAAGACCGGCGGGGTGTTGCCGACCGAGCCGATGTCGACGGCTTCGGCGTTCACCGCCTCCAGCAGAGGTGGGCCTGACGTGAACGTCGACCATGTGACCCGGTACGGGAGGTCGTCGAGTTCACCGGCGGCCCGCAGCAGCGCCTCGGCGCCGCCCTTCTGGTCGCCGACGTTCAGGACCAGGGAGCCCTTGCCGTCGGAGTTCGAGGAGGAACCGGCCGCGGAGGCGCCGGAGCAGGCGGAGGCGAGGAGCGCGAGCGGCACGAGCAGCGCCGCGGTGGACAGGCGGAAGGACTTCACAGGGATCACTCCTTGGGGAGGGGACGAGGGAGGGGATGGGGGAGAGGGAGGGAAAGGGGGGAGAGGGAGGGACCCGGGCACGGCGGCGGCTCTGCGGCTCGGTCAGGCCGTGTGTCCGGCGAACTCGGACTCGTTGACGCCCAGTTCGGCGAGAAGGCGGGTCCGGAGCGCGGCCAGGGCGGGATCGCCGGCGGAGCGGGGCCGGTCCAGGTCCACGGCGGTGTCGTACGCGATGACGCCGTCGCGCATCACCAGGGCGCGGTCCGCGAGCTGCAGCGCCTCGTCCACGTCATGGGTGACGAGCAGGACCGTGCAGCCGCGTCGCTGCCACAGCTCGGCCACGAGCCGCTGCGCCTTGATCCGGGTCAGCGCGTCGAGCGCGCCGAACGGCTCGTCGAGCAGCAGCAGATCCGGGTCCCGTACCAAGGCCCGTGCGAGGGACGCCCGTTGGGCCTCACCGCCGGAGAGCGTCTTCGGCCAGGCGCCTGAGCGGTCGCCGAGCCCGACCTCCGCCAGGGCCTTCTCCGCCACCGCCCGGCCCGGCTTGCCCGGCAGCCCGAGGAGCACATTGCGCCAGACCCGCTTCCACGGCATCAGGCGCGGCGCCTGGAAGGCGACGGCGCGACGGCGCGGGACGAGGACGGTGCCGGAGATCTCGCGGTCGAGCCCCGCGAGGACCCGGAGGAGGGTGGACTTGCCGCAGCCGCTGTGGCCGAGGAGTGCGGTGAACTGCCCGGCGTACAGGGTGAGGTCGAGCCCGTCGACGACCGGTCGCCCGTCGAAGGAACGGGTGAGGCCCTGGACGGTCACTGCCCGGTGAAGGTCGGTCGCCATTGCAGCAGCAGCCTTTCGAGAGTACGGACGAGGGCGTCGGCGAGAAGGCCGAGGAAGGCGTAGACGACGAGGCAGACGACGATCACGTCCGTGCGGAAGAACTCCCGCGCCTGATTCATGAGGAAGCCGATGCCGGCGTCGGCGTTGATGGACTCGCCGAAGACCAGCGCCAGCCAGGCGGTGGCGAGGGAGTACCGCAGCCCGGTCATGGCGCCGGGCAGGGCGCCCGGCAGCACGACGTGGCGGACGAGCCCCCAGCGTCCAAGTCCCAGGGACTGTCCCGCTTCGACGAGTTGGGCGTCGACGCCGCGGATTCCGGCGTACACGTTCAGATAGAGGTGGAAGGCGACGCCGAGCGCGATCAGCGCCACCTTGGGCGCCTCGCCGATGCCCAGCCAGATGATGAGGAGCGGGATCAGGCCGACCCAGGGCACGGTCCGCAGCATCTGGACGGGTGCGTCGACGAGGTCCTCGCCGAGCCGGGAGAGCCCGGAGACCAGGGCGAGCGCGATGCCGACGACCCCGCCGATCAGCAGTCCGGCGGCGACCCGGCGCAGGGAGACGCCCATCGCGGTGGGGAGGGTCCCGTCGCCGATCAGCTCACCGCCGGCGCGGGCGATGGTCCCCGGCGAGGCGAGCGTGTCGGCCGGCAGCACCCCTGTCGCACTGAGGGTCTGCCACAGGGCGAGGAGCAGGACGGGCCCCACGGTGCGGCGCAGCCAGCGGGGGACGGTGGGGGTACGGCCGGGGCCGCGATCGGGGGTGAGGGGTTCGACATCCGGCAAAGGCGATATGTCGGGCGGGGAATGGGGCGGGGCATGGCCGACCGTCATGGCGGGACTCCGGGGAGGAGGCGGGGAGAGGCGTGCGGGTACGCGTCAGTGACCGCGGGCGGCGCGGGGTGAGCGCGGGCGCACGGCGATCAGGGCGTCAGCAGGGTGCGGGACGGCGTGCGGCGTCGGTGGGACGGCGGTGCGCCGGGGCGTGAAAGGGCGTCAGCGGCCGCGGCGACACGCGGCGGAGGCCACCCGCAGCAGGTCGATGTGACCGCGCGTGGTGAGCAGGGCTGTACGCAACATGGCGCGAAGGTAGCGACGCACGGGGCCGGGGTCAACGGTGTCTCGGAGCGTGGACGCGCTTCGGTCCCTCGTGGACGCGCCCCGGCGTCGCAGAGGCGGACCCGTTCAGCGAGATCAGCTTGGCCTGAATGCATCTTGTGTCCGCGACTCAGGACCCTCTTTCCCCAATCGGTAAGGTTAGGCTAACCTCTGCGACGTGCAAGCAGGTGAACAGACCGACGCGACACTTCGTCCCCGCGGTCACGAACTCTCGGCCACGGGTGTCACCGTGGCGTACGAAGGCGTCGATGTCGTCCACGACGCCTCCATGACGCTGCGCCCCGGCGAAGTGACCGTCCTCGTCGGACCCAACGGAAGCGGCAAGTCGACGCTGCTCCGCACCCTCGCACGGCTCCAGCAGCCGCGCACCGCCACGCTCGTGCTCAACGAGGCCGTCGACGGCCTGGCGCTGAGCCCCCGTGAGTTCTCGCGCCATGTCGCGCTGCTCACCCAGGGCCGCCCCACGCCCAGCGGGCTCACGGTGCGCGACGTGGTCGAGTTCGGCCGCTACCCGTACCGGGGACGCTGGGGCAAGGCCGACCCGGGCGGCAAGGAGGCGGTGGACCGCGCGCTCGCCATGACCGGCGTCACGGAACTCGCCGAACGCGGCGCCGAGCACCTCTCCGGCGGACAGCTCCAGCGCGTCTGGCTGGCCGGCTGCCTCGCGCAGGAGACGGGCGTGCTGCTCCTCGACGAACCCACGACCTACCTCGACCTGCGCTACCAGGTCGAACTCCTCGACCTCATGCGCGACCTGGCGGACGACCACGGCATCGCCGTCGGCGCCGTCCTCCACGACCTCGACCAGGCCGCGGCCGTCGCCGACCGGATCGTCCTGCTCGACGCGGGACGGGTCGTCGCGGACGGCGACCCCGAGGACGTACTGACTCCCGAGCGGCTGACCGGCACGTACGGCATCCGCATCGAAGTGGACACCGATCCACTCACCGGCCGGCTGCGCACCCGTGCCATAGGCCGCCACCACTCGCGAAGCGAAAGGCTCAGCACCACATCATGAGACGACTTCTCCTCACCGCGGCGGCCGCCACCACCGCGGCCCTCGCCCTGTCCGCCTGCGGTACCACCGAGCCCGCCGCCGACGACGCGAAGAAGAGCACCGAGCGCATCACCCTCACCGACTCCACGGGCGAGAAGGTCGAACTCGACGGCCCCGCCAAGAAGGTCGTCGGCACCGAGTGGAACGTCGTCGAGCACCTCATCACGCTGGGCGTCGACCCGGTCGGCGTCGCCGACGTCAAGGGCTACAAGACCTGGGACACCGCCGTCCCGCTCAAGAACGAGCCGAAGGACATCGGCACCCGCGGCGAGCCGAGCGTGGAGACCGTCGCCGCCCTGAAGCCCGACCTCATCGTCGCCACCACCGACCTGCCGCCGGCCGCCGTGAAGCAGCTGCGCAAGGTCGCCCCGGTCCTGACCCTGAAGGCCGCCGACGCCGCCGACCCGATCGGCCGGATGAACGCCGACCTCGACGCCATCGCCAAGGCCACCGGCACCACGCAGAAGTCCGAGGAGCTCAAGAAGGAGTTCCAGGCGAAGCTCGACGAGGGCAGGAAGGCCCTCGCCGACGCCGGTCTCGCCGGCACGAAGTACGCCTTCGCCGACGGCTACGTCATGTCCAACCAGGTCTCGATCCGCCCCTACACGAGCGGTTCGCTGATCGGCGCGGTCAGCGAGAAGCTCGGTCTGAAGAACGCCTGGACCGTCAAGGGCGACCCGGCCTACGGACTCGGCACCACCGACGTCGAGGGCCTCACCAAGCTCGGTGACGTGCAGTTCGCCTACGTCGGCAACGACGGCGACGCCGGCAGCACGCCCTTCACCGGCGTCCTCGCCAAGGACAAGGTCTGGACGTCCCTGCCGTTCGTCAAGAAGGGCAACGTGCACCGCCTTCCCGACGGCATCTGGATGTTCGGCGGCCCCCAGTCGATGAGCAAGTACGTCGACTCCGTCGTCGCCGCGCTGACGAAGTAACACCATGGCCGTCACCGCAACCACCCCCGCCACCCGTCCGCCGACGGCCACGTCCCGGACGGGCGCGGCCCCGGTGACGGCCGCCCTGGTCCTCCTCGTCGCGGCCCTCGCGCTCGTGGACGTCACACAAGGCACCGCCGCGGTCGGCGCGGCCGAGGTGTGGAAGGCGTTCACGGGCCAGGCCGATCCGGCCGACGCGTCCGTCGTCGTCGCCTCCCGCCTGCCGAGGATGACCGCCGGCCTCCTCGTCGGCGCCGTCCTCGGCCTGGCGGGCGCCGCCCTCCAGGCCGTCAGCCGCAACGTCCTCGCCTCGCCCGACACGCTCGCCGTCAACGCGGGCTCCTACTTCGCGCTCGGCCTCGGCGCCGCCTTCGGCCTCTCGCTCCCGCTGTTCGCCTCCTCCGCCCTCGCCTTCGCCGGCGGCCTCGCGGCGGCGGCCGTCGTCCTCGCCCTCTCGGGCCTGGGCGCCGGGACCGTCCGCCTCGTCCTCGCGGGCAGCGCCCTCACCCTCGGCCTCACCGCCGTCACCGAAGGCCTGCTCCTGCTGTTCCCCGCGGAGACCGAGGGCCTCTTCCAGTGGAACCAGGGCAGCATCTCCCAGAACGGCTTCGACGGCGTCCTGCAGATGGCACCGATCGCCGTCACCGGCCTCGTCGGACTGCTGCTCCTCGCCCGCCGCGTCGACGCCCTCGCCCTCGGCGACGACGCCGCCCGCGGCCTCGGCGTCCCCGTCCGCGCCACCCGGGTCACCGCCGTCGTCCTCGCCGCCCTGCTCTCCACGGCCGCCGTCACCCTCGCCGGACCCGTCGGCTACGTCGGCCTCTGCGCCCCCGCGATCGTCCGGCCCCTCGCCCGCAGGTTCCGGGGCTTCACCAAGCAGCGCGGCTTCCTGCCCGCCGCCGGACTCACCGGCGCCGCCCTCGTGCTCGGCTCCGACGTCCTGCTGCGCGCCCTGGTACCGGCGGACGTGGTGGTCTCCGTGCCGACCGGCGTCGTCACCAGCCTCGTCGGAGCCGTCTTCCTGATCGTCATGGCCCTCCGCGTCCGGGACACGGCCGGAGCCACCGCCACCGAGCGGCTCCGCATCAGGAGCAGGGCCCGCTTCCTCACCGTCACCGCCGTCCTGGTGGCCGTGGTGATCGCCGTCGCCGTCGCCGGCGTACTCCTCGGCGACAGCAAGCTGCTCCTCGGCGACGTCCTGAACTGGGCCCAGGGACAGGCCGGCCGGACCGTCACCTTCGTCCTCGACACCCGGGTGCCCCGCGTCCTCGCCGCCCTCTTCGCGGGCGCCGCGCTCGCCCTGGCCGGCACCCTCGTCCAGGCCGTCACCCGCAACCCCCTCGCCGAACCCGGCATCCTGGGCGTCTCCGGCGGCGCCGCGCTCGGCGCCGTGCTCCTCGTCACGACCGTGCCCATGGCCGGCTCGTGGGGCATGGCCGGCGCCGCGTTCGCGGGCGCCGCGGCCAGCTCCGTCCTCGTCTTCGGACTGGCCGCGCGGGGCGGGTTCCAGCAGAACCGGCTCGTCCTCGTCGGCTTCGGCGTCGCCATCGCCGCCTCCGCCCTGATCAGCCTCCTGATCATCCTCACCGACCCGTTCAACGCGACGAAGGCCCTCACCTGGCTGTCGGGCTCCACCTACGGGCGGTCCCTGCCCGACGTGGTGCCCCTCGTCGCCGTCCTGGCCGTGGGCGCGGCCGTCGCGTTCGCCCGGCGCACCGAACTCGACCTCGTGTCGCTCGACGAGGACACCCCGCGCCTCCTCGGCCTGGGACTGGGACGCGCACGCCTCGGGTTCCTCGCCCTCGCCGTCCTGCTCACCGCCACCGCCGTCGCCGCCGCCGGCACGATCGGCTTCGTGGGCCTCGTCGCGCCCCACGCGGCCCGCGCCCTGGTCGGCCGTCAGCACACGCGCGTGGTGCCGGTCGCGATCCTCCTCGGCGCCGCCCTCGTCTGCACCGCCGACCTCGTCGGCCGCACGGTGATCGCCCCGGCCCAGCTCGGCGCTGGCCTGATGACGGCGGTGATCGGCACGCCGTACTTCCTCTACCTGCTGGTACGGAGCCGCCGCGGCTAGAACCCGTCAGGAGTGCCACGAGACCCGGCCGGAGGGCGGACGACCTAAGCTGCCCTCCGGCACAGGCCTCGACCCAGGAGTACGCACCATGAGCGACCGCGACCGGCAGCATCCGTACCCCGACGCCCTCCGGCCGGACGCGGCACCGGCCCCGCACGAGTTCCTCGCACCGGTGACCGGGCTGCTCGGCACCTGGGCCGGCACGGGCCGCGGCGGCTACCCGTCACTCGCCGAGGACTTCACGTACGCGCAGGAGGTCACCTTCAGCCACGACGGCCGTCCCTTCCTCCACTACGAGGCGCGCGCCTGGCTGCTCGACGCGGACGGCGCCCCGCTGCGACCCGCGGCGCGGGAGAGCGGCTGGTGGCGCCTCAAGCCCGAGGGCGCCGTCGAGGCGCTGATCACCCAGCCCACCGGCATCGCCGAGATCATGGTCGGCCGTGTCGAGAACGGCGCGATCGACCTCACCACCCACACGGTCGCCCTCGCCCCCACGGCCAAGCACGTCGAGGCCACCCGACGCCGCTACACCCTCGCGGACCCGGACACCCTGGACTTCGTCCACGACCTGGCGGCGGTCGGCCGGCCGCTGCAGCACCATCTGTCGGCCCGGCTGCGACGCGAGGACGGGAAGTAGACCCATGGGGAACCTGCACGACGACGACCCGTACCTGTGGCTGGAGGACGTCTCCGGAGAGGCCGCGCTGGCCTGGGTGGCCGAGCGGAACGCGGAGACCGCGGGAGCGGTGACCGGGGGAGACGCGTTCGGGGCGCTGAAGGCGCGGCTGCGGGAGGTGCTCGACGCCTCCGACCGGATTCCCTACACCGTGCGGCGCGGTGAACACCTGTACAACTTCTGGCGGGACGCGGACCACCTGCGCGGAGTGTGGCGGCGGACGACCCTGGAGCAGTACCGCCGGGACGACCCCGAGTGGGAGGTGCTCCTCGACGTCGACGCGCTGGCCGACGCCGAGGGCGAGAAGTGGGTCTGGGACGGGGCGCGGGTCCGCCGGCCGGAGTACGACAGGGCCCTGGTACGGCTCTCGCGTGACGGTGGGGACGCCGTCGTCGTCCGCGAGTTCGACCTCGGCACACGGGAGTTCGTCGACGACGGATTCCGGCTGCCCGAAGCCAAGACGCGGATCGGATGGGTCGACGACGACACCGTCTTCGTCGGTACGGATCTGGGCCCGGACTCGCTCACCGACTCCGGCTATCCGCGGACCGTCCGCCGCTGGCGGCGCGGCACACCCGTCGAGGACGCCCCTCTCGTCTACGAGGCCGACCGGGCGGACGTGGCCGCCTGGGGCTACCGGGACACCACACCCGGGTTCGAGCGCGAGTTCGTCGGCCGCTCCCTGGACTTCTTCCACAGCGAGACGTACCTCCTGCGCCCCGACGGCACCCGCGTACGGATCGACGTGCCCGACGACGCGAGCGCCTACGCCCATCGGCAGTACCTGATCGTCACCCTCAAGTCCGCGTGGCTCGGGCAGCCGACGGGCTCGCTGCTCGCCTTCGACTTCGACGCCTTCCTGGCGGGCGACCGCACGCCCGACGTGCTGTTCACCCCCGATCCCCGGACCGCCCTCGCGGGACACACCTGGACCCGCAACCACCTTCTCCTGGAGACGATGCGGGACGTCAGCACCCACATCGAGGTCCTCACCCCCGCGGCCGACGGTGGCGGCTGGACGCGCGAGCCGCTCGTCGGCGTTCCGGCCCTGTCGGCCGTCAGCGTCGTCGACACCGACCCCGACGTGTCCGACGAGTACTTCCTCGACGTGTCCGGGTTCCTCCAGCCCTCCACCCTCCACCACGGGCGGATCGGCGGCGGCTCGGAGGCCCTCAAGCAGGCCCCGCACCACTTCGACCCCACCGGGCTCACCGTCGACCAGCACTTCGCGACCTCCCGGGACGGCACGCGCGTCCCGTACTTCGTCGTCGGCCCCGACCGGACCACCGCACCCGGCCCCGGTCCCACCCTGCTCTACGGCTACGGCGGCTTCGAGGTCTCCCTCACCCCGTTCTACGGCGGGGTGACGGGCCGGGCCTGGCTGGAACGCGGCGGCACCTACGTCATCGCGAACATCCGCGGCGGCGGCGAGTACGGCCCCGACTGGCACCAGGCCGCGCTCGGCGCCGAACGCCCCCGGGCCTTCGAGGACTTCGCCGCCGTCGCCGAGGACCTCGTCGCGCGGGGCATCACCACCCCGGCCATGCTGGGCGCCAAGGGCGGCAGCAACGGCGGGCTCCTCATGGGCGCCATGCTCACCCGCCACCCCGAGCTCTTCGGCGCGATCGTCGCCCAGGTGCCGCTCCTCGACATGACCCGCTTCCACAAGCTCCTCGCGGGCGCGTCCTGGATCGCCGAGTACGGCGACCCCGACGACGAGGCCGACCGCCCCCACCTGCTCGCACTCTCCCCGTACCACCGGCTCGCGGCGGACCGGGACTACCCGCCGGTCCTTCTGATGACCTCGACGCGCGACGACCGCGTCCACCCCGGGCACGCCCGGAAGACGGCGGCCCGACTGCGGGAGCTCGGCCACCGGGTCCTCTTCCACGAGAACACCGGCGGCGGGCACGCGGGCGCGGGAGACAACGAACAGGCCGCCCACAACAGCGCGCTCGTGCACACCTATCTGTGGCAGCAGCTCACGGGAGCGGAGGCGACGACGATCCCCGGACCGCTCACAGCCACCCCGACCGCTGAGCCTGCAGCGCCATCTGGAACCGGCTCGTAGCCCCGAGCCGGGCCATCAGGACCTGCACGCGGCGGAAGAGCGTACGACGGCTGACGCCGATCTCCCGGGCGATGACCTCGTCGCTCGCGCCGGCCGCGAGCAGCCGGAGCAGACGCCGGTCGGCGGGCAGCAGCCCCGCCGGCCGGGCCGAACGGCCGTGGAACGGCAGCGCGTTCTGCCAGGCCTGCTCGAACAGCGCCACGAGCGCGGAGAGCAGGCCGCACGGCTGCACGACCAGCATCGTGTTGTACACGTCCGTCTCCTTGATCGACAGGGCGACCAGGGCGTACGCGTCGTCGATGATCACCAGCTTGACCGGCACCGACGGGAGGACCCGCGCCTGCTCGCCCGCCTCGATGCACGGCTCGATGGAGTTCTCCAACTGCCCCGGGTACTCAAGGGACTCACGCGAGTACACGACCCGCTGGGTCACCCCGCGCGCGAGCGTGGCCAGCGCGTCGTCCGTCGCGCCGACGAGGGGGAAGTACGGCGGCGAGTCGAACTGCCGGATCTGCTCCCGGGCGCTCGTCCACGCCTGACGCATCCGGAGCCCGATGGCGTCACCCGTCACGACCTCCACCAGCGGATCGTGATACCCCGAGAGCCGCTGCCGCCGGAACGACTCGAACGCGCCCCCGACGGTGATCCGGGACGCGTCGAGCTCGGCCGCCCTGCGCCGCCCGAGGATCTCCAGACCCGCGGTGGGCGGAACCGGCGCCACGACGTCGGAGCCCTCCTCGGCGGTGCTCGCCAGACCGCAGTCGACCAGCTCGCGGTACGCCTCCGTCAGCGCCTCGTCCCCGAGTCCGGCCGCGGCACCGATCGAACTCAGCGGCGCGGGCCCGTACTCCAGGAGCGTCCGGTAGACCCGGGCGCCCTCCTGGCCGATGCCCAGAAGCCGAAGTGCCTCGCCGAGTTTCTCGTTCGCCATGCCCCGATTATCGACGCCTTCGATTCGGGGCCGTCGGTACCCGCCGAACGTGTGCCGTGACGGGTCTGAGAGGCACCGGGGACGGCCCCCGGCGGGGGCCGGCGCCCCCTCGGGCGACCGCCTCCCGACAGGCGTCCACCGCGCCACCCGGACGTTCGGTGCAACCGCTCTGACCTGGTGTTTCATGGGAATTCGCCTAGGCTGGCGGAGATCTGGAAAGCACCGTCGGAGGGGGACTTCATGAGCGACGCCGCAGACACGTACGACGCCAGTCGTATCCAGGTGATCGAGGGCCTCGAGGCCATCCGGATGAGGCCCGGGATGTATGTCGGATCGACCTCGCGGCGAGGTGTGCACCACATGGTGTTCGAAGCCCTGAGCGGGGCCGTGCACGAGGTCCTGGGACGGGGCGCGGGCTCCGTCGACGTCACGCTCACGTCCGACGGCGGCGTCCGGGTCGCCGACGACGGGCCCGGGGCGTCCTTCGGGAGCGCCGGGGGCGACGCCACTCCCGGCCTCGAAGCGCGGCTGACCCAGGTGTACGCCGGGTGGGAGCTCGAAGACGGACGCCGCACGGTCTTGCCCGCCTCCTTCCGCGTCGGGCTGAGCACCGTCAACGCGCTGTCGAGCCGCCTGATCGCCGAGGTGCGGCGCGACGGAGCGCGCGAGATCCAGGAGTACGCGCGCGGTGTCGCGCTCGCCCCGCCCACCCCCGCGGGGCCCGCGGAGGGGAGCGGGACCGTCCTCGCCTTCTGGCCGGACGCCGACATCTTCGAGACGACGGACTGCTCGTACGACGTGCTGGTGGAGTGCTTCAGGGCAGTCGCCCACCTGAACCGGGGCCTGAGCCTGTCCCTGACCGACGAGCGTCCCCCTGGCGGGGCCGTGACCGAGCGGTTCGAGGGCGGGGTACGGGACTTCGTGGCCTTCCTGGAGACCACCGCCGAGGGCGGGCCCGTCCACCCGGACATCCTCGACTTCGAGGTGGAGGACCCACGGATGGCGGGAACGGTGGAGGTGGCCTTCCGCTGGCGCGACTCGCAGGACGCGGTGGTCCGAAGCTTCGCCAACAGCGGTCCCACCCCTGAGGGCGGCGCGCACGTGGAGGGCTTCCGCGCCGGGCTGGCGGCCGCGCTCACCGCGTACGCGAGGGGGCGGGGCCTGCTGACGGCGGCGGACCCCGATCTCGACACCGGCCGGGTCGGCGAGGGTCTCACGGCGGTCGTGTCGGTGAAGCTGGACCGGGTGGAGTTCAGGGGAGCCACTCGCACGCTCCTGGGCGGTGCCGAGGTGCGGTCCTGTGTCGAGGAGGCGGCCCGCGTGCACGTCGGCACGTGGCTGGAGCGGCACCCGGAGCAGGCCTCGGCCGTCGTCCGCCGCATCGTCCGGGGAGTGGGCAGGGCCTGAGCCGACGAGCCGCGGCGTCTGGCCGATTCGTGCCACTGGCGGTCTTCGGCAACCGGCGCCCGCGTCGCGGAGTACCTTCCGGACGTCGCCGGCCCACGGCGGCCGAGGAACCGATCCGGAAGAAGGTGCAGGACGTGGCGAAGGGTCGCAAGAACGGCCTCTACGAAGGCGTCTCCGAGGAGCTCTCCACCCTGATGAGGTCGGGGTGGGCGGACACCGAGCGGCACGGGCTCGAGCCCGACGAGCAGGCCCCGTACGCGGCCCGCCGCCGCGCCGTGCTCTCCGCGCGCTTCCCCGGCGAGCGCCTCGTGATCCCCTCCGGCAACCTCAAGACCCGCTCCAACGACGACACGTACCCCTTCCGCCCGTACACGGGATACGTGCACATGACCGGCGACCAGGCGCGCGACGGCGCCCTCGTGCTCGAACCCCGCGCGGACGGCGGCCACGACGCCTTCTGCTACCAGCTGCCGCGTGACAGCCGCGACAACGACGAGTTCTGGATCGGATACACGGCCGAGCTGTGGATGGGCCGGCGCCGCTCGCTCGCCGAGGCCGAGGTCGTTCTCGGGCTCCCCTGCCGCGACGTCCGGACCGTCGCCGAGGACCTGGCCGCGGGTTCCGGTGTGCCGACCCGGATCGTCCGAGGCGTCGACCCGGCACTCGAAGCCGCGGTCAGCACGGACGAGGAGCGCGACGACGAGCTGGAGGAGGCGCTCTCCGAACTCCGGCTCGTCAAGGACGCGTGGGAGATCGGCGAGATGCGCAAGGCGGTCGACTCGACCGTCCGCGGGTTCACCGACTGCGTCGGCGAGCTGTCGAAGGCCGTCGCCTCCTCCGAGCGGTGGATCGAGGGCACCTTCTTCCGCCGGGCGCGCCTGGAGGGCAACGCCGTCGGATACGGCTCCATCTGCGCCGCCGGTGAGCACGCCACGATCATGCACTGGACGGAGAACGACGGCCCGGTCCGGCCCGGCGAGCTGCTCCTGCTCGACGCCGGCGTGGAGACCCGCTCCCTCTACACGGCCGACGTCACCCGCACGCTGCCGATCAGCGGCACGTTCACCCCGGTCCAGCGCCAGGTGTACGACGCGGTGTACGAGGCGCAGGAGGCCGGCATGGCCGCGGTCAAGCCGGGTGTCCCGTACCGCGCCTTCCACGAGGCGTCCCAGCGGCACCTGACGGCGCGGCTCGTCGAGTGGGGCTTCATCGAGGGCCCCGTCGACCGCGCGTACGCGCTGGGGCTCCAGCGTCGCTTCACGATGGCGGGCACCGGGCACATGCTCGGCCTGGACGTCCACGACTGCGCGCAGGCCCGCACGGGGGAGTACGTCGACAGCGTCCTCGAACCGGGCATGGTGCTCACCGTCGAGCCCGGGCTGTACTTCCAGCCCGACGACCTCACCGTGCCGGAGGAGTGGCGGGGCATCGGCGTCCGGATCGAGGACGACCTGGTCGTCACCGAGGACGGCCACGAGAACCTGTCGGCGGGCCTCCCGCGCTCCTCGGCCGAGGTCGAGTCCTGGATGGCGCGCTTCGCGGGCTGACCCGACCCGGGGAGTGGAGCACGGCCTCTGCGGTGCGGTCCGGGGGACGGGGCGTCCGCGAGGCTACGGTCGGCGACCGGAGTCCGCCCCCGTGAGGTCCTCGTACAGGGCGAAGAGGCGGGGGAGCGGCGGGCCGGAGTCCGGTCCCGGGCTGTTCGTCAGCGCGGTCCACGCGGTGGCGAAGAGCCTGCGCGCACCGGCTCCCGGCCAGGGCACGGGGAGCAGTTCGGGTGGCAGCAGGGGGTCGGGCCCCATGGCGTACGTGAAGGCGGCGGCGAGCTGGACGGCGAGCGTCAGCCGCTCGGGGGCCGTCGGGCTCCCGGCGCGCTCCGCGTCGTCCGGGGTTCCCAGCCGGTCGAGGCAGCTTCGGGCGAAGGCGGCCAGGCGGTCGTGCCGGGCGGCGATCTCGTCGAGCGGCCAGAGCGCGGCGGCGAGCGCCCGGGGTTCGGCGACGTCCCCGACCCGCAGATCGGTGCTGGTGAGGTACGTGACGTGACCGGGGACGCCGAGGTGCTCGGCCTGGGCCTCGACGAGCGGTGCGATCGGGTTCGCGGCGGCGTACAGGCCCCCGTGGAGCGGCGCGGCGCCGAGGTGGAGCAGGGTGTCGCGGAGCGCGTCGCGGGCGGCCCGCGCCGATTCCGGTACGGCGAAGGCGAAGAGGTGCCACCTGCCGTCCCAGGGGGCGAGCCCGTGGTCCTGGCGGTAGGCGTGACCGACGTGGGCGGCGTCGGGGGCGATGGCGCCGGTGGGGTCGGCGACCGCGCGGAGGACGGCCTTGCGCCCCCGCCCCTCGTGGGTGAAACGGCCCTCCGCGACAAGGCGCTTGACGCAGAGCCGGACCTGCTGGTCGCTCATGGAGAGGATCCCGGCGACGGTGTAGAGCTCCCCGGCGTCGACGGTGCCGTCGGTACGGACGAGGGCGTGGACGAGCGTACGGGTGGGGATGGGGTTCCACGCGGAGTCACCGGCAGGAGCGGCGGATCCGGCGCGGTGGGGATCGGCGGATTCGGCGCCGGCGGATTCCGCGGCGGCTTCCGCCGTCCCCGCCCCCGTCGGGGTGATGCGGCGCTTCATCGGGCCTCCTGGCCGTGCGGGAAGTCGGCGGCCGTGACCGGCCGGTGCATGGTGGTGGCGGCGCCGAAGCCCATCAGGCCGCGCAGGTAGGGGGTCTTCTCCGTGTGGACGGCGACGAAGCCGTGCCGCTCGTACAGCGCGCGGGCGCGCGGGTTGACGTCGATGACGTCCAGCCGGATGCGTCGGCATCCGGCTTCGGCGGCCACGGCCGCGACCTCGCGCAGGAGGAGGCCGCCGATGCCCGTGCCCCGGTGCTCCGGGGCGACCGCGATGCCGTCCATCACCAGCTCACGGTGGGCGGGCCGGCGTTCGAGGAGCGCGAGGAGCGCGAGGCGGGGCAGCCCGCGCAGCACCCCGTACGCCGCGAGGACGTCCGCCGCGCCGCCGCCGGTGAGCCCGCGCCCGTCGAGCTGGTAGCCGGCGACGCCCGCCACCTCGCCGTCGACGAGCGCGGTGACGCCCCGGTCGAGGCGGAGGTGGGCCGCGATGAAGGCGCGGGCCTTGTCGGGGGGGTTCAGGGCGGCGCCGAGCTTGCGCCCGAACGCCTCCCAGTACAGCGCGGCGACCTTGGCCTCGCCGCCCTCGGGTACGCCCCGGCGCACCACCGGCCGTGTCTCCATCGGTCCTCCTCCTCGGGTCGTCGGGCGGGCTCCTCCTTCGAGCTTGCGCTATCGATGATAGTACGTTCATTCTCGATACGAGCGTTTTCGCATCGATAGTTACGGGGGAAGATCGTGACACTGCACGCGACGACGGCGGAGCGAGGTGCCGGGGATCCGGGGCCAGGGGGCGGTGCGCGGCTCGCGCACGTCGACGCCCTGCGCGGGTTCGCCCTGTTCGGCATCCTCGTCGTCAACATCGGCTACCTGGCCTCGGCCTACCACGGCGTGGGTCTGGTGGACCCCGGCTTCGACTCGCCGCTCGACGGCGCGGTCCGGTGGTTCGGCACGCTGTTCTTCGAGGCCAAGTTCTTCCTGCTGTTCTCGTTCCTGTTCGGCTACGGCTTCACCCTGCAGCTCGCCTCGGCCGAGCGCGGCGGCGTCCGCTTCGCCCCGCGGTTCCTGCGGCGCCTCGCGGGGCTGTTCGTCCTCGGCGCGCTGCACGCCGTCCTGCTGTACCCGGGCGACATCCTCACGACGTACGCCGTCCTCGGCCTGATCCTGCTCGCCGCCCGCCGGGTCCGGCCCCGCGCCGCCGTGCGCACCGCCGTGATCCTGCTCGCCGGCACCGCCTCCCTGTATCTCCTTCTCGCGTGGGGCGCGCATCGGGCCGGCGGCGCGAGCGCCGACCGGGGTGCCGCGGCCGAGGCCGAGCGGGCCATGCGGGAGCTGCGCGGCGGCCCCGGCGCGGTGATCGGGGAGCACCTGGGGCAGCTGTCCGAGTTCGTCCCCGTGCTGCTCCTCTTCCAGGCTCCGGTCGCCCTGGCCGCCTTCTTCCTCGGGTTCGCCGCCGGGCGGGTCCGGGCGCTCGGGGATCCCGCCCGTCATCGCGGGACCCTGGTCCGGCTCCAGTGGGCGGGTTTCACGGTCGGGCTGCTCGGTGCGGTGGTCTACGCGCACGCGGACCTGGTGGCGCCGGGCGGCGCCTACCAGGCCCTGGCCGTCGCGGTCGACGTCCTGACGGCGCCGCTGCTCGCCGCCGCGTATGCCGCCACCGTGCTCCGGCTCGCGCAGGGGCGGTGGGGGAAGCGGACCGTGGCCGTTCTCGGGCCGGTGGGCAGCATGACGCTGACCGGTTACCTCGCTCAATCGCTGGTCTGCGCGGTGCTGTTCACCGGGTACGGGTCGGGCCTGGTGGGGCGGGTACCGCCGCCCGGGGTCCTCGCGATCGCGGTCGCGCTCTTCGCCGTCCAGGTCGTCGCGAGTCGGTGGTGGCTGCGGCGTCACCGGTACGGCCCGGCCGAATGGCTGCTGCGGGCCTGGACCACGCTGACGTGGCCGCCCCTGCGGCGCGCGGAGGCGCCGCGCGGGTGAGGGGGCGGTCGCGCGGGTGAGGGGGCGGTCGCGAGGCTGAGGCCGGCCGACCCCTGGCGTCGCCCGGCCCGCCCCGCACCTCGTCCGGTGGTCGACCCCTGGACGTCTCCGGGGCGATGCGGTTAGCTGCACATGCACCTAGTCAACAAGTTGCATAGGGAGTCGTCATGCATCCGTTCCGTGCCGCCGTCGAGAACCGGGACCACGCCGCCATCGAGGCCCTGCTCGCCGAGGACGTGGTCTTCACCAGCCCGGTGGCCTTCCGCCCGTACCCGGGCAAGGCCATCACCGCCGCGATCCTGCGCGGAGTGATGCGCGTCTTCACCGACTTCACCTACGTCCGCGAGATCGGGAGCGACGACGGCCGGGACCACGCCCTCGTCTTCACCGCGAAGGTCGGCGACATGGAGATCAACGGCTGCGACTTCCTCCACTTCGACGAGGAGGGGAGGATCGAGGACTTCATGGTCATGGTCCGGCCGCTCTCCGCCGCGCAGGCGCTCTCCGCCGCCATGGGCGCCCAGTTCGACCGGATCAAGGAGGAGGCCTTCGCCGCGTCCGCCGCGGGCACGGCGTCGCGTACCCCGTGACGGACGCGGAACCGAACGTGTGAGGGGGAGTGCGGACCGGACGGGGTGGCCGTACGTACGCACATCGGTCGTCCGTACGAGGGGAAGTGGCTCGAACATTCACCGATTCAGGTGACAGCGGCCGAGGCGAAACGTCCCTCCCGGAAGGGGGGCGTCCACGCTC
Source organism: Streptomyces sp. NPDC088707 (assembly GCF_044752725.1). NCBI lineage: Bacteria > Bacillati > Actinomycetota > Actinomycetes > Kitasatosporales > Streptomycetaceae > Streptomyces > Streptomyces sp. NPDC088707. The sequence continues at coordinate 191,235 of NZ_JBIVLV010000002.1, forward strand.
GAAGCGACACATGGAGCCACCCTGTGGAGCGCCCGATGCAGCTGATTCCCCGTCATGACCCCTATATGGCCGTCTACTCGACCGGCGGCGTCACCGTCGCCGCCCTCCGGGGTGAACTCGACCTCGTCCTCGTACGGCACCTGCGGCCCGAGCTCGACGCCCTCGTGCGGGAGTCCGACGCCCTGACCGTCGACATCCGGCGCCTCTCCTTCTGCGATGCCACCGGGCTCGGCCTCCTCGCCCACTGCGCCGTGCGCACCCGGCAGCGTGGGTCGCGCTGGCGGCTCGCCTGCGACCAGCCGTGGATCCTCCGGCTCATCCGCCTGACGGAACTCGACGACGTCCTGGTCCCGCAGGGGGCGCCGGAGGGTCAGTCGCCGGGGGATCCGGCGGAGGATGCGGAAGGGGTGTTCCCGGAGGGGTGGGACCTGGCGCCGTCGGGCGGGCTGCCGGTCCTGGTGGCCCCTCACTGGGATCCGGCGGGGCCCCTGCTGTCCGAACCCGGAGTGACAGGACCCGTCTCGTAGGCGGCGCGGGAGCGACGGGGGGAGGGGCGGGGCCGGGTCCTCGCGATACCGTCGGACGCATGTCTGACGTCCGGTTGACCACGCCCTCCTTCCTCGTGCTGGGCATCATCGACAAGCTGGGCGAGGCCAGCCCGTACGACGTGAAGGTCGAGGCCGCGCGGACCGTGGCGCCGTTCTGGTCCATGCCGCACGCGCAGGTCTACGCCCAGTGCGACCGGCTCCTGGAGGCGGGGCTGCTCTCGGAGGTCAGACAGCCCGGCGGCCGGAACCGGCGCCTGATGAAGCTCACCGAGGAGGGCGCGGAGGCACTCCGCGGCTGGCTCGCCGACCCCACCTTCGTCCCGGTCGAGGCGCGCGAGCGCGGCATCCTCAAGCTGTGGTTCGGGGCGAGCCCGCGCGTCCACGCCCCGGTGCAGATCGAGGAGCACCGGAAGACCCTGGACGAGTACGAGGAACTCGCGGGCGAGGTGGGCGCGTTGCTGACGCGCGGGCAGCGCGAGGCCTTGGAGTTCGGCATCCGGTACGAGCGGATGATGGTCGATTTCTGGCACTGGGTCGAGAGCCGCGCATCCTGATCCCCCTCCCCGGGTCCTGATTGTTGTTACCGACCGGTTGACCCCGGCGGTGCTCCGCCCTACCTTCCTCCATAGTCCAGAAAGGACTATCGCGCCGGATGGGTGCCGTGGACGGTGGAGGGGGACGCGCCGTGGGACGTTCGACGAGCACGGATTCAAGTACGAGTACGGGGACGGGCATCAGGTGGGGGCGGGTGTCCGCCGTCGCCGTGACGGTGATCTGCCTCGTGTACGCGCCGATCGCCATGACCGAACTCTGGCCGTACGCCACACCCGGAGCTCCCGCCCTCGGCGAGTGGCTCCTCGGCCGGTCCGTCTCCGCGGAGTTCGTGGCCGACGCCGTCCGCGACCGGATGGGGCCCTACACCCGCAGTCTGGTCCCGCTGATCGTCCACTCGGTCCTGGGCGGCCTCCTGATGCTGCTCGGCCCGGTGCAGCTGCTCACGGCGGTGCGCCGCCGCATCCGGCTGCACCGCGTCCTCGGAACCGTCTTCGCCGGCACGGTGTACGTGTCGATGGCCGGCGCGGCGCTCTACCTCCTGCGCACCCCGCCCGCGGAGGCCTTCAGCGGCGCCGCGTTCTGGATCGTCCTCGCGACGATCCTGGTGGGCACGGTCGGCAGCGTGACCTTCGGAGTCCTCGCCGCCGTACGGGGCTTCCCGGACCTGCACCAGCGCTGGTTGCTGCTCTGCTACGGCTTCCTGATGACGGCTCCGCTGCTGCGGCTCGAATGGGGCGTGCTGCCCGCGCTGTACCCCGGCCTCTCCCTCCAGGACGTCAACCGCGTCGCGATCATGCACCTCGGAGCCCTCGTCTCCTTCGGCGCGCTCCTGGCCTCCCGGGCCCTCGACCGACGGACCGGGGCTCCCGGACCGACCGGCACCTGGGCGCCGGGCCCGGCCCTCGTCGCCGCCCACGTCCTGGGCGCCGCGGGCCTGGGCTGGATCACGTACGCCCTCCTCGACCAGGGGACGCAGGGGCGACGGCTGCTCGTCGCGTACCTCGTCCCGTACGTGCTGACGTACGCCGTCATCGCGGTCCGCGCGTCGCGTGCCCGTGGGCGGGGAGCGGTCTGGGCGCGCGAGGAGTGGCGGCTGCACCTGGCGGCCCAGTGCCTGGCTCCCGCCTTCTCGGCGGTGACCGTGCCCGTACTGGAGCGGACGATGGGCCTGGACCGGCTCACGTCCCTGATCGCGGGAGTCGGCATCGGCGCGGGAATGCTGTCGTACGCGGCGGTCGCGGTGGTGAGTCTGCGGGTCCTGCACGGCCGTGAAGTCCTCAGAAGGCAGGGGGAGCCGACGGACGATCCGCCGGTCCCACCCGGTCGGCGGACAGCGCGAACGGTCGGTGCGGGTGCGGGCGCCGGTGTCGGTGCCGGCGGTGTCGCAGCGGACGGGAGCAACTGATGGCCGCGCAGAAGGAACTGTCGCCCGGCATCGTCGTCCTGAGCGCCGTCGTGGGCGGCATCAGCCTCTGCACCGGCGCCCTGCTCACCGTGACGAGCCTGTTCGGGTACGCGGCGGGCGCCTGGGTGTCCCCGGAGGCGCTGAGCCCCGGGCTCATCGGAGCCGCGATGGCCGCAGTGGCGCCCGCGCTCTTCACGATCGGGCGGGCGCGCCTCTGGGCGGACGTACGGAGCCTGGTGCTGCCGCTGGTGATCGTGCTGGCAGGCCTGTTCGCGGTGAGCCTGCTGAACGGCGGCTCCCTCCAGGCGGCCGAGGGCAGCCCGCTGTTCCTCGCCCTCTTCAGCCTCGGCTGGGTCGCCACTCTCGGACTGCTCGCCGTCGGCGCGGTGGGGTGCCTGGTCGCGCAGTACCGGAGGCCCGCCGGACGCACGGGCGCGGCGCCGCGGCACCCGGCCGTACCGCTGCCCGGCTGGTCGAAGCCGCCGCTCGCCGTCGTCGGCTCGGGCTGGCTCGGCATCGGCGCCGGGCTGCTCGCCTTCCCCTCCTTCTGGGGCGCGCTCGTGCCGTGGACGGTGAACCGCGCGGACGCGCAGGGCCTCGGCGTGTGGGCGCTCGCCCTGGGCGTCGGCGTCCTCGGCGCGCTGGCCGAGGACGACCTGACCCGCGTCCGCCCCGCGCTGCGGGCCGTCCCGTTGATCGCACTCGCCACGGCGGTCGTCCTCGCGGTCCACTTCCGGTCGGTCGACTGGACCTCGGGGCCCGGCGCCTCGCTGCTCGCGCTCGTCACGGGCCTGTTCACGACCGGAGTCTCGGGCCACTGGCTGCTCTCCCGAGCCGACCGCCGAAGCACCGCCGCAGCCGAGGCGGTGCCCGGGGCGACACCCGTCGCCACACCCGAGGCGGCGTCCGAGGCCACACCAGGGGCCGTACCCGAGGCCGCGCTCGACGCCCCGCTCCCCGCCGTGCCCGACTCCCGGTCCGCGCCGGCGGACGACGTCTAGGGCGCGCCGGGAAGCCGGACCGTGACGAGGAGGCCTCCGGCGGGGCGGGGGGCGAGGTCGAGGGAGCCGTCGTGGGCGTGGACGACGCTCCGCACGATGGCCAGGCCGAGGCCGACGCCGGCGTGTTCGTCGGTGCGCACGCGTTCCGCTCCCCGCTGGAACGGCTCGGTGAGGGTCGGTACCCGTTCCGGTGGGAGCGGAGGGCCGGTGTTCTCGACGCGCAGCACGCTCGTGGCGCGCGTCCCGACGCCGTCCGTCCCGACGCCCTCGGTCCCGGTGCGGACCGTCACGGTGCCGCCGGTGGGGACGTTGTGGACGACGGCGTTCTGGACGAGGTTCGTCACCATCCGCAGCAGGAGCTCCGCGGAGCCGCTGGTCCGGGCCGCGCCGCCGGTGACGTCGAGCGTGATCCTGCGCCCTTCGGCGAGGGGGAGCAGCGTCTCGGCGGCCTCTTCGGCGAGGAGGGAGAGGTCGACGCTCTCGCGGGTGAAGGTGCCGGCGTCGCCGCGGCTGAGCAGCAGCAGGGCCTCGGTGAGGTCGATGGCCCGGGTGTTGACGGCCTGCAGGCGTTCGACGAGCTCCTCCCGGTCGCGGGTGGGGTCCTTGCGGGCGACGTCGAGGAGTGCCCGCGAGATCGCCAGGGGGGTACGCAGTTCGTGGGAGGCGTTCGCGGCGAACCTGCGCTGTTCGTCGACGTGCGACTCCAGTCTCCCGAGCATCGAGTCGAACGCGTCGGAGAGTTCACGGAACTCGTCCTGCCGGCCCTTCATCCGGATCCGGTGGGACAGCGACCCGTCCCCGGCCCTCCGTGCCGCGTCCCTGATCTGGTGGAGCGGTGCGAGCATCCGGCCGGCGAGGAGCCACCCCCCGACGAGGCCGAACACGAGGAGGCAGGCCATCGCCACGGCGGCCGCGGGGAAGAAGGTGCGCACCAGGAGCCAGCGGTTGGGCGAGACCCCGAGCAGGCCCTGGGAGTTGTCGGGTACGTAGCGCAGCAGGTACCCCCACACCACGGCCAGCAGCAGAGCACCGGCGACGGCGAGGAATCCGGCGTAGCTGAGGGTGAGCTTCAGTCGGGCGCTGAGCCCCCGGCGTCTAGCCATGAACAGGGCCGGGGCGGGCGGCGTCGGGGCCGGTCCCGATGCGGTAGCCGACCCCCGGCACGGTGGCGATGAGCCATGGTTCGCCGAGCCGTTTGCGCAGCGCGGAGACGGTGATGCGTACGGCATTGGTGAGGGGGTCGACGTTCTCGTCCCAGGCCCGTTCGAGCAGTTCCTCCGCGCTGACGACCCCGCCCTCGGCGGCGACGAGGGCGTCGAGGACGGCGAACTGCTTGCGGGTGAGCGCGATGTAACGCCCCTCCCGGAAGACCTCCCGGCGGAAGGGGTCGACCCGCAGGCCCGCGAGCTCGCGGACCGGGGGTCGGGCGTACGCGCGTCTGCGGTCGAGCGCCCTCAGCCGCAGGACGAGTTCCCGCATGTCGAACGGCTTGGTGAGGTAGTCGTCGGCGCCGAGCTCGAAACCCGAGGCCTTGTCGTCGATCCGGTCGGCTGCCGTGAGCATCAGGACCGGGATGCCGCTCCCGGAGGCGACGATGCGGCGGGCGACCTCGTCGCCGGAGGGGCCGGGGATGTCGCGGTCGAGGACGGCGAGGTCGTAGGAGTGGACGCTGAGCAGTTCCAGGGCGGCGTCGCCGTCGCCGGCGATGTCGGCCGCGATCGCCTCGAGCCGTAGCCCGTCACGGACGGCTTCGGCCAGGTAGGGCTCGTCCTCCACGATCAGTACGCGCATGGCTGAAGCCTATGCAGGAGGACACGGCGCCGACGTGTGCGAGGTCGGGGGCGCACCGGCCGCATGCCTCAGGCCGCCGATGCCATGGCGGGGTGGGGCCGGTCCGTCGGCGCCTCCGCCGTGGTGCGCCACCAGTGCCGCGAGGCCAGGGCGGCCACTGCGGCGCCTGCGGCATTGACCAGGACGTCGTCCACGGAGGACACCCGGTCGAGTCGGAGGACGTACTGGGTGCTCTCGACCAGGAGCGAACAGCCCGCGCCGAGCGCGAGGATCCGGGGCACGGAGGCCAGTGCCGCGAACCGCATCGGGGCGAAGAAGCCGAGCGAGGCGAAGACCAGGAGGTTGCCGACGATCCCGAGCGTCCCCATCGTGACCAGGTCCCTCAGCGGTACCAGGCTCACCCGGGCGGGGGCGATGCCCGGCGCCGCGCCGGGCATCAGGGTCAGCCACAGGAACGGCACCGTCCCGTGGACCATGCCCACCTCGGCCAGCGACGTCCGCCACGCCGGTGCGACACCGGCGGCCCGCCGCCGGAGCGCCAGGGCCCCCACCACGAGCAGGGACAACGGCACCGCGACCAGCGTCATGAGCACCACGCCGTTGAACGTGTCGAAGCAGCCGTGCCACCGCCCGGCCATGCACCGCGGAGCGGACATCATGAGCGGCCCCCGCACGACGTACAGCGCGCCCGCCAGGCCGAGGACGGCCAGGACGACGAGCACGGTCCCGCGCGTGCGGCGGGGCGGGGTGGGCACGGGTGCGCTGTGTGTCATGCCCCCATTGAAGAGGGAGGGCGGTTGCGGGGGCGTATGCGATTCTCGATACACCCGCGATACAGGGCAACGGGCGTGAACGGGCGGCGAGACGGTCCGAAATCCCCTGGCCGCAGCGTCGCGTGGACGGGATCATGGTCGGATGAGCCAGCACGCCGACCCGGCCCCGCCCGCCGCGCGCACCCCCGACACCCCGCCCGTCGACGCGCTGATCGTCGTGGACGTGCAGTCCGCCTTCGTCACCGGTGACGGGGCCGTGCCCGCGGCCGCGCGGCTCGTCGACCGTACGACGGACCTCCTCGCGCGCGCCCGGCGGGACGGCGCGCTCGTCGTGCACCTCCAGAACGACGGACCGCCCGGCGCCGAGGACGAACCCCACACCCCGGGCTGGGAGCTCCACCACCCCGTCGAGCCCGGGCCCCGCGAGTTCGTCATCCGCAAGCCGCACGACGACGGCTTCGCGGAGACCCGGCTCGGCGGCGTGCTCACCGACGCGGGCGTGCGGGCGGTCGTCGTCTGCGGTGTGATGTCCGAGATGTGCGTGCAGGCGACGGCGCGTACGGCCCTGGCGCGCGGCTACCGCGTCGTCGTCCCGCACGACGCCCACGCCACCCAGGACGTGCCGGCGGCGCCGGGGATCAGCGAGGTCGTCCCGGCCGCGACGGTCTCCCGGGTCGCGGCCTACGCCCTGGGGAGCGACGCGGAGGTCACCGTACGAGCCGCCGAGGTCACGTTCGCGGCCCCGGCCGCCGGCTGAGGTTCCCGGGTCGCGCCGTCACTCCGGCCGGAGGGAACGCCAGATCCGGTCCGGCAGGATCCGGGCCGCCTGCGCGAGGTCCACGTCGTACGCGCCGGAGAGCCAGCGGCGCGCGGTCTCGGCCGTCGGACCGATGACCAGAGCCTCGATCAGCGGCTCGGGAGTCGGAGCGATCTCGCCCGCCTCGGCGAACGGCCGCAGCCACGCCCCGATCGCGGAGAACAACGGCTCCTCGGCCGCCCGGATCCGCTCGGCGTGGGCGACGAGATGGCCCGAGTACGCCGAGGCGTGGATGAACAGCGCGGCGTCCCGGTGCTCCTCCGTGAACCGGAGGTACGCGGTGACCACCGCACGCACCCCGGTCCGGGCGGTCCTGGTACGGCCGAGGGCGGCGACGACCTCGCCGCACAACCGCTCCGTGCACCGGATGTACAGAGCGGCGGCGAGGCCGTCGAAACTGCCGAAGTGGTGGTACAGGCTGCCGAGGCTGACACCGCCGGCCGCCGTCACCGCGTTCACGGTGAATCCCTCCTGGCCGGAGTCCGCGTACACCTTCAGTGCCGTGGTCAGCAGGCGCTCGACGGTGGCTTCGCCACGCTGCTGCTTAGGAGCCATGGCGCACACCCTAGTGCAGCCGTAACTAGAGCTTTGTTCTGTTACGTGTCCGCATCCGGAGGGTGCGCGGTCAACCCCGGAAGGCCTCAGGGCGCTCGGGGGAGGCGGCGGCCAGCGCCTTCGTCACGGCCTCCACGCCCTCGCGGAGCCCGTAGACCGGGGTGTCCGGCTGCTGGCGCCAGGAGTCGTCGATCCCGCCCGCGTCCACGGAGTCGAAGCCCAGCTCGTCGATGAGGAGCCGCACCTTCTCCTTCGCCACCGCGTCGTCACCCGCCACGGGCAGGGCCAGACGCTCCGGATCGCCCGCCGGGCGCGGCCGGTCCAGGATGTCCTGTGCGTAGGTGCCGTTGAAGGCCTTGATCACCGGGTGGCCGATGCGGAGCTCGGTCCAGCGGCTCTCCGTCAGACCATCGTCCTCGATGGCGGCGATCCGGCCGTCGCGCTCGCGGGGGTAGTAGTTGCCGGTGTCGATGACGGCGAAACCCTCCGCCGCGCCGTCGAGGAACCGGGCCGGCAGGTCGGGGACGTTCTTCAGCGGAACCGTCACGACGACGATCTCGGCGCCCCGCGCGGCCTCCGAGGCGGTGACGGCGGTGGCGCCGGTCTCCTCGACGAGCGCGGAGAGCGTCTCCGGGCCGCGGGAGTTGGCCACGGACACGTCGTGACCGAGGGCGGTGAGGCGGCGGGTCAGATTGCCGCCGATGTTGCCGGCGCCGATGATGCCGATCTTCATGGTGCTTCCTTCTGTCCGTTCCGGCTGTCGCTTCGAGCTGTCTGTTCCAGCCGCCGGAACCCGGAGTCTGTTCCCGCTCTGCGCAACCGGTCTCGAAACGCGTCTCCGTGACGCGCGGCGAGAGCGAGGCGCGGGCGCTTTGCGGGCCGTCTCAGTGGGTGAAAGGCAAATTGCAAATCTCTGCAATTCGATACATCCTGGTCGGGCCGTTCCCGTGGGCGGTCGCCGGACTACGGCGAGCCGTCCCGCGCCCCCGCGCCCCCGGAGGACAGACCGTGCCGGTCCCGCTCTGCCAGGCCAAGGCCGAGTTCTTCCGCATGCTGGGTCATCCCGTACGCGTCCGGGTCCTGGAGCTGCTCCAGGACGGGCCGATGCCGGTACGGGAACTGCTCGCGCGGATCGAGATCGAACCGGCGGCGCTCTCGCAGCAGCTCGCCGTGCTCCGCCGCTCCGGGATCGTGACCGCGACCCGCGAGGGATCCACTGTCGTGTACGCGCTTGCCGGTGGTGACGTGCCCCAGCTGATGCAGGCCGCCCGGCGGATCCTCACCGAGATCGCCTCCGGCCCGCGCCTGCCCGCCACCCGCGCTTCCGCCCCCCGTACTCCCGCAGCCCGTACTCCCGCAGCCCGTGCCTCCGCAGTGATCGCCGTACGAGAAGGATGACGACGCAGATGACCATCGAATGGCGTTACACCGTCCAGCAGGACCTGGGCGTACTGTCCCTGGCCGGGTTCCTCGGAGCCGACGCCGTGGGACGGTTCACCGGGGCCGTGGGGTGGGCGGTGGCGCGGGGCACGGGGCCGGTCGTCCTCGACCTGACCCGGCTGCGGGGCTGGTCGGTCGGCGGGCAGCTCGCCGTCACGGAGGCCGCGCTCCGGCTGCGGGCCGCGGGCCGCGCCCTCGAACTGGCCGCGATCCCCGCCGACGGCTCCCTGGTCCCGGCGGGCGAGGGCCCCCAGGTCCCGGTCCACCGCGACCTGGCCGCGGCGCTCGCCGCGCACCGCGACGCGGGCGCGGAGCAGCGGGCCTGGCGCAGCGACGCCTGGCCGACCGCCTGATCGCCCGGCGGCGCCGGTACCGCTCACACACCGCCCGCGTACGGTCCGTGCACCGCCCAAGTGCCGGACCGTCCTGGCAGGTTCCGGCCATGATCGGCCGCTGACCCGTCTCCGGCGCGTCACCGCTCCGGCAGGCGCGAGGATGGGGGCATGCTGCAGAGTGCCGGGTCGACGAGACGCGCGGGGTGGGTGCGATGAGTACGCCGCTCTACCAACTGAAGGCCGAGTTCTTCAAGACACTGGGACACCCCGTCCGCATCCGTGTCCTGGAGCTGCTGAGCGAGCGCGAGCACGGGGTCTCCGAGATGCTCCGCGACACCGGGGTCGAACCGGCGTACCTCTCACAGCAGTTGGCGGTCCTGCGCCGGGCGAACATGGTCGTCGCCCGCCGCGAAGGCACGGCCGTGTACTACGCGCTGACGAGTCCTCAGGTGGCCGACCTGCTGATGACCGCCCGCGCGATCCTCTCCGGCGTCCTCGCGGGCCAGGCGGAACTGCTCGCCGACCTCCGGACCCCGGCACCCCGGGAGAAGACCCCCTGACCGCTCGTTTCAGTTTGGGTCGAGCGGGCTCCTCTGCGTGACGATCTCGGTCGTCGGGGTGTCCGGGGTGCCCGCTGATCCTGTTCCTGACGACCCGTGGGATCGGGCCCCGTTCCATGACCGAAGTAGGGTGGTCCGTGCCACGGAGTCCGCCTCGGCGGCGCCGAGGCGCCCGGTCTACCAGGGCAAGCCGGTGCCGGGCCTGGGGCAGCGCAGGGAGCAGTCGGGGGGTCGTATGTGAACCGCCGGCCGCCGGGCACGGCTGCCGACGGAGCCGTCGCGGAGGTGAACGGCCCAGGCTTCGCGGTCCTGCCGGATGCCCGCGAGGGGGGGACCGTTTCCTCCGGAGCGGCCCTTTCGGCCTGCTCACGCCACCGAGCGTGGCCGGTTCACGACAGCGGCGGCGCTTCCTGGCCGCTCCGGGCGAAGCGCCCCGGCGTCGTGCCGACGAGTCGCTTGAACGAGCGGTTCAGATGCGACTGGTCGTAGAAGCCGGTCGCCGTCGCCACCTCCCCGGGCGGCCGGCCTTCCAGCAGCAGCCGGCGGGCCCGGTCGAGCCGGCGGGCGGTCAGGTACTGGTGCGGGGCGATACCGAAGGCGCCGCTGAACGCCCGTACCAGATGGGTGGGATGGGCGTGCAGGAGCCGCGCGGCCTCGTCCAGGGTCACGCCTTCGAGCAGCCGGGCGTCGAGGAGCTCGCGGAGCCGGTGGGCCACCCCGGGATCGGCCGGGCGCGCGCGGGCGACCGCCTGGGGCCGCAGACGGGTGCGGAGCCGCTCCCGGATGAGGGCGAGCCGGCTCTGCGCCTCCAGTTCGCCGCCCCGGTCCGCGAGCGCCGCGTGCAGCTGACCGACGCGGCGGCGCAGCAGCGGATCGACGAGATCGGGCTCGTCCACCGCCGCACCGATGAAGCTCTCGTCCAGCTGGGTCAGATCCAGGTAGAGCACCCGCTTGCGGAAGCCGTGCGGGGTCGCAGGCGAACCGTTGTGCGGAACCTGCGGCGGGAGCAGCGACACCGTGTCGCCAGGGGTGCCGTGCTCACGCCGGTCGAGGTCGTAGCGGACGGCCCCCTCGTCGACGATGAGCAGGGTCCACACGTCGTGGACGTGCATCGGGTACGCGTGCGCGGTGAAGTGGGCGTGGAAGACCTCCACGACTCCCGGCACGTGCGGGTGCCATGCCGACACCTGCTGACCGGCCACCATGCAAGGAATGTACAAGACGGCCCGGCGGGCCGGTCGGCAGTCTCGGAGCATGACGACCACCGACACCGCACCCGTCCGCTTCGACACCAAGATCGCCGTACTCCTGCGGGAGGACCTGGAGACCTGGCAGCGTCTGAACGTCACCGCGTTCCTGGTCAGCGGCCTCGGCACGGAGCTTCCCGAGGTGATCGGCGAACCGTACGCGGACGCCGACGACACCCCGTACCTGCCGATGTTCCGGCAGCCCGTCCTCGTGTTCGAGGGGACGAAGGAGACGCTGACGGCGGCGCACGCCCGCGCCCTCTCCCGCGCGCTCCCGCGGGCGGTGTTCACGACCGAGCTGTTCACCACCGGCAACGACCGCGACAACCGCGCGGCCGTGCGCGCCGTGGGGGCCGGCGGCCTGGACCTGGCGGGCCTCGCCGTGTACGGGCCGCGCAACGCGGTCGACAAGGTGCTCAAGGGCGCCCGGATGCATCCCTGACGGAGCCAGAAGCCGCGAGCCGAAGCCCCGAGCCCGAAGCCCCGAGCGCGGAGCCGCGAGCCCGGAGCTTCTGGGGCGGGTGTCCGTCAGGGCGGGGACGGCGATGACGCTCGACCAGGCCGCGGCGGCGGTCCGGGAGACGCACGACGCCGCCGAGCGCGTGAACCCCGGCATCCTGGTGCTCTGCCACGGCGGTCCCCTCGCCGAACCCGAGGACGCGCGGCACGTTCTGGAGCGCCCCAAGGGCGTCGTCGGCCTCTGCGGAGCCTCGTCGATCGAGCGGCCTCCCCACGGAACGGGCCATCGCGGAACAGACCCGCGCCTTCAAGGCCCCGACCACCGGCTGACGCCGTTGTCGGTGGCGTGCCGTACAACTGGGAGCGGGGAAGAGGACGACCGCACGAGGGGGACTGCACGTGGACACTTTCGCGGATCGGGGTGCCGGCCCTGCGCCCTTCGTCGGGCGGGCCCGCGAACTCGACCGGCTGGACGTGCCGCTGCGCCGCCGCGCCGAGGGCACGGGCCCGGTGGCCGTGGAGGTCGTGGGCGAGCCGGGCATCGGCAAGTCCCGGCTCCTCGCCGAGTTCGCGGTACGGGCGAGGCGGCGCGGGGCCACGGTCCTGCGCGGCCTCGCGGGACCCGCCCTCCCCACCGTCCTCGCCGGCCCCACCCCCGCTGCGGGCCGGGACCCGAGCCCACCCTTCCAGGCCTTCGCGGACGCCTTCGCGGACCTGGACCACCACGAGCGCGCGCTCGCCCCGGCCCTGTCGGCCCTCGCGGAACTCGTCGAGTCGACACCGGCCGCGCCCCGCGGGGACCACGCCGCGGGTGCTCCGGCCGGGACCGGACCGACGGTCGGCGGCGTCCCGGACGACCTCCTCGCCTCCGGCGGAGCGCGCGGTGCGGAGGGCGGGCGGCCCGGCGGCGGGGAGGCCGGCCAGGTCCGGCGCATCGTGGCCGCGCTCGGGCGCGTCCCGGCGGACGGGCCCGTCCTCGTCCTCGCGCTCGACGACTTCCACGCCGCCGACCCCGCCTCCGTCGCGCTCGTCGACCATCTCCTCCGGCATCCGCTCCGGGCGCCCGTCCTGCTCGTCCTCGCCCGCCGCGAGCGCCAGACCACGCCCGCGCTCGCCTCCGTCCTCGCCCGCGCCGCCGACTCGGGAGAGCTCGCCCGGCTCACCCTCGGACCCTTGGCACCGGACGACTGCGCCCAGGGGCTCGTTCCCGGGCTGCCGGCCGGCCTCGCCCGGGAGATCCACGCCGTCAGCCTCGGCAACCCGCTCTATCACCGAGCCCTCGCCCACACGCGCACCCACGGGGGAGCGGCGCCCGGGAGCGGTCCCGTCGCGGTGGTGCTCGACGAGTTCGCCCCGCTCGACGGGGCGCGGCGGGCGGTCGTCGAGGCGCTCGCCGTACTCGACGGGCGCGCCACGGCCGAACTGCTCGCCGCCGTGTACCGACCTCCGATCGCCCCGCCGCCGACCGCCCTGCCACCGCTCGCCCCGCACCCGGCGGACCTGCCGCACCCTTCGCCCGCGTCACACGCCTCGCACCCGTCGCACCCGTGGGGCCCGCCGGACCCCGTGGCCCTGGACGACGTTCTCAGGGAGCTGACCCACCGCGATCTCGTCCGACCCGACGACGACGGGCGGATCCTCGTCCTGCGCCATCCCGCCCTGGCCGAGCTCGTCCGGGGCACGCTCGACCCCTGGCGCCGCCGCGAACTGCACCGGCGGGCGGCCGACGCGCTCGCCGCAGCCGGGGCGCCCGTGACCGAGCGTGCCCCGCACCTGGTCCGCGCCGTGACGGTCTGGGACCCGGACACCGCCGCCGATCTAGTCGAGGCCGCCGAGCGGATCGGCGCGGCCGACCCCGCGCGCGCCGCCCACTGGCTGGGGGCCGTCCTCGCCCTGCTCCCCGACACCCCCGGGCACCGCGCCACCTGGCGCGACCTGACGCTCCGACGGGCCCGGGCCCTCGGATCCGCCGGCCGGGTGGCGGAGAGCCGGGACCTCCTCCACCACCTCATCGACACCTGCCGGGAGCCGGACACGGCCGAGCTGCGGACCTCCGCCGTCCTGCTCTGCGCCTTCATGGAGCGCCACATCGGCCGCTACCCGGAGGCTGACGCCCTGCTCCGCCGCGAGTTGGAGCGCACCCCGGGACCCCGCCCCGACCTGCGGACCTGGCTCGTCGTCGAATGGGGCTGCCGGGCCCTCTTCGCCGCCCGGTACCCCGAGGTCCGGCCCGTCGTGGACCGCACCCTCGAAGAGGCCCGGCGACGGCGCGACGAAGCGGGCACGACGGAAGTGCTCACCCTGGCCGCGCTCGGCGAGGTGTACGAGGGCGAGACCGCCGCCGCCCGCGTGCACGCGGCGGAGGCCGCGGCCCTCACGGACACCTTCACCGACGGCGAACTGGCCGCCCACCCCGAGTCGTTGGTACGGCTCGGCTGGACCGAGGTCTTCCTCGAGGAGTACGGCAGGGCCGAGCGCCATGCCACCCGGGGCATCGCGATGGCCCGGCGCGCCGGACGCCCCTTCGCGCTCTCGCAGTTGCTGCTCTGCTCGGCGTACGTCCACTTCCTGACCGGCAGGGTCGGTGCCGCGCTCGACCTGGCGGAGGAGTCCCTCGCGGTCGCCCGCGGCCTGGGTGGTGCCGAGCTCGTCGGCTTCAGCGGGGCGATCCGGGCCGTCCTCCTCCTCCACGCCCGGCCGCTGGGCGACCCCGAGCCGTCGGCCGCCGCGGAGGAGGCCGCGGCCACGGTGGGGACCGCCGAGGGCTGGTGGGCCACCCAGACCCGCTCCCTGCTCGGCTACGCCGTGTCGCTCCACACGGACCCGCACCGGGTGCGCGAGGTGCTCGTGCGCGCGGGCGGCGACCGGAGCCTCTCCCGGCTCCAGCCCTCGCTGCGCCCCGGATACCTCGAACTCCTCGCGGGCGCGGCCCTCGCCACCGGAGACCCGGCGGAGGCCGAGCGGGTCGCCCGCCTCGCCCTCGCGCAGGCGGAGCCGCTCGGGCTGCCCGTACAGCGGGCGGCCGCACTGCGCGCCTGGGGACAGGTCCTGGCGAGGCGTGGTGAATCGGCCTCCGCCGCACGGGCGTTCACCGACGCCGCCCGGGAGAGCGCCCGCTCGGGTGCCGTCCTGAGAGAGGCCCACAGCCTGCTCCTCGCCGCGCCGCAGACCCATGCGGCGGGCGACGGCACAAGAGCCGCCGCCCAGTGGCGCAGAGGCAGACGACTGGCCGTCGAGGCAGGCGCCCGCATGCTGGTCGATCTGGCCGACCGCACCCGCCCCGCCCCTCCAGAGGGCACGGCCGGGGGCCGGCTCGCCGTCCTCACCCCGAGGGAACGGGAGATCGCGGTCCTGGTCGCCGAAGGACTCACCAATCAGGCCGTGGCCGACCGGCTCTGTCTCAGCCCGCGCACGGTCGAGAGCCATGTGGCCCGGGCCTACCGCAAGACGGGAGTGGAGAGCCGGGCGGCACTCGCCTCCCTCGTGGTCAGGGACGGCGCCGGCCAGGGTCAGTTCTCGCGGGGATAGGTCGCCGTCACCCGGCCCTTCGCGTCCGCCTGCAGATAGGCGGAGCCGTACGAGTCGGACAGGTAGACGCTCATGCCCGCCTTGGTCCCGAAGATCGACGAGGGCGGGTTGACGACGAGATAGCGGCTGGTCGGCTCGTCGACGCCCAGTTCCCTGTCCGCGCGCTTCATCAGCGCCGGCAGGGCGTCCCAGTCGAAGTCGTCGAGGTCGGTCGGGACCGAGCCGGGGAAGGCCGTACCGGATCCCTGGCGGACGGCGGCGTCCTCGCCCCGGTACATGTACCGGTCGTACCGCTTCGTGCTGCCCTTCACGAGCGATTCGGCGATCGCGTAGTCCGGGTACACGACGAAGCTGGTCACCATCGTCCCGCCCGCGGCCTCCTTGATCGCGGCGATGGCGGACCGGACCCCGGCGGGGGTCAGCAGACTGCCCTTCACCGGGGCGACGTCCTTCGACGACGAGGACGACGGCGACGGGGACGACGCCGACGTCGGTGTGCTTGACGCGTCGGGCCGCTGGGCGACCGGGCCCTGCTGCGACGGAGACGCGCTGGTCGGCCCGCTTCCCGGATCGCCCGGCCGCCAGTCCCAGCTCATCGCGGCGACGGGAATCCCCACGGCGAGCAGCACGACGGCGGCGGAACCCAGGAACCGGGCGGTACGACTCCGCCGCCGGCCGGCGCCACGGGCCGGGGAGGCGGAGGACGGAGCGGTCGCCGCGGAGACCCCGGGAGGCGCGAACACGGCGGAGGCCGCGGGGGGAGCGGCCCACGGGGGAGCGTCTGCCGGCGAGCCGCCGTGCGACGTCGGCCCCGCTGCCGCCGGACCCGCGCCCGAGGCAGCCGGAGGCGCCGGGTGGCTCGTCGGAGCTGCCGGGTGGCTCGTCGGCGGCGCCAGGTGGAACGAGGTGGCCTCGCCGCTGCCCGCCGCGCCCGGCCCCCCGAAGGCCTCGGAACCGGCCGGGCCGAAGGCCCTCGGGCCCGTCCCGTTCGACGGAGCCCCCGCCGGGCCCCGTACCGCGTCGGCGTCCTGACGGAGGGCCGAAGGGACAGCCGGGTCAGGTGACGTCACCGCGGCGAGCGCGCGGTCGAGTTCCGCCGCGTCCGGGCGGGCGGACGGCTCCCGCACCAGCAGCCTGGTCAGGAGACCGGTGAGCTCGCCGGCGCGCCGCGGGGGAGGCACGTCGTCGGAGAGGACGGCGGCCAGCGTCGCGAGGGTGTTCTCCCGGCGGAGCGGGTGGTGGCCCTCGACCGCCACGTACAGCACCATGCCGAGGGACCACAGGTCGGCGGCCGGACCGCTGCCGCCACCGCCGCGGATCCGCTCGGGCGCCATGTAGTCGGGCGAGCCGATGATCGAGCCCGAGGCCGTCAGGACGGTGGACTCGCGGACCGCGGCGATGCCGAAGTCGGTGAGCACCGGCCGGCCGTCGGGACGCAGCAGGACGTTGGCGGGCTTCACGTCGCGGTGCTCGATGTCCCGCTCGTGGGCGGCCCGCAGCGCCGAGAGCAGCTCGCGGCCGAGCACGGCGGCCTCGACCGGGGTCATCGAGCCCCGGTCGAGCCGGTCCTGGAGGGAACCGCCGGTGACCATCTCCATCACGAGCCACGGGTAGGTGCCCTCGCCGGCGTCGACGATGTGATGGATGGTCACCACGTTGGGGTGGTCGATCCGGGCCAGGGCGCGCGCCTCACGCAGGACACGCTCGCGCAGGGTCCGGGCGCCCTCGACGTCGTGCTCGGCGTGCGCGGGGTCCGGCGGACGTACCTCCTTGACCGCCACGTCGCGGTGGAGGACCAGGTCGCGGGCGCGCCAGACCGTTCCCATCCCGCCGCCGCCCAGCCGCTCCACCAGCTCGAAACGGCCGTCGATCACTCTGTTCACTCGCACCCCTGTACTCGGGTCCCCGGGGCGGTGGCGGCCTGCGGCCCTGCCCCGCCCACTTCGCCGTACACGTCGACCTGGTAGCGCCCCGGCGGTCCGAACGGCTCCGGGAGTTCACGCAAGCCCGGCCACGGCCCCCGCGCGCCCCCGCCGGGGGCACCACCTTCCGCCGGGGCCTCGGTCTCGGTCTTCGCGTCGGCGTAGACCGTACCGCCCGTGCCCGGGGTCTGCGGCACCGGGCCGTGGGTCCCCGCAGGCCCGAGCGTGTGCATCGCCCGACGGCTCAGGGCCGCGCCATGGCGCGGGTCGTCCCACGACCGGGCCTCTGCCGCGGCGAGGGCATACTCCCGTGCCGCCCGGCCGGGTTCGCCCAGGTGGAGCAGACACTCGGCGAGCCAGGCCCTGGCCCGTACGCGCCCCGCCGTGTCGCCGTCGTCCGCGAACCCCGGCAGCGCCTGTTCGAGGAGGGCGAGGGCCGTGCCGTAGCGTCCGCGCTCCGCGTGCGCGACACCGAGCAGGAGCCGTGCGAGGGCCCCCACGCGGACGTCCTGCGCGGGCCCGTCGGTGTGACGGACGGCCTCCGCGAGCAGCGAAAGCCGCTCGCCGTCCTCCTCCGCCGTCTCGTCCAGTACGTCCGCCGCCGTCTCCTCCCATGCCTCCGCCGCCGTCTCCGCCGGCAGCCCCTCCGTCATCTCCGTGCCGTCCCGGGCCGTACGCCCGTGCTCGTCGGCCCCGGCGACCGTCCGGGCAAGCGCCAGGCAGAGCCGGGCCCGGTCGGCGGCCCGCAGCGGCGTGTCCGTCACCTCGGGGACGAGGGCGGCCCGGAGGAGCGCGGCCGCCTCCTCGTGCGCACCGGTGGCCCGCAGCACCGCGGAGAGCAGGAGTCGATGCTCGGTGGCAGGCCACAGCCGGCCCCCGGCACGCTGGTCGTCGAGCGCCGTCCTCAGCTGGGCCGCCGCGGCGGCCGGGTCGTCGGGCGCGGTGATCCGGCCGAGCAGCGCGCGGGTGTCGGCGAGCACGCGGAGGACGGCGGGATCCGCCCGGTGGGGCGCGGCGAAGGCGATCAGCCGGGCGAGTTCCTCACGCAGGGCGGCTGCCTCGGCCGTCGGGTCGGGCGCGGTGTCGAGCAGATCGGCGCGGACCCGGCCGTGCAGCAGACGCACCGTCGCGGTCTCGGCGACCCCGGCCCGCCCGGCTCGATGGAGGGCCGTGGCCCGCTCGCACAGCTCCGCGAGCCGTGCGCAGGCCGTCGCTCCGGGACCGGGGCCCGCGACCAGCGCCCGCGCCCGTGAGACCAGGGCCTTGCCCCGCTGTCCGGCCTGCTCGTGCAGATCGGCGGCCCGGAAGAAGAGCGGCCCCGCGGCCGGGCGTGCGGCGCCCCGGCAGTCGAGCGCGGTCGCGTCCAGGGCGTCGGCGTGGTCCCCGGGGGTGAGGACGCCGCCCGCGCGCCGAAGGGCCGTCGCGGCCCGCTCCCAGGCGCTTCCGGCCCAGGGATGCCCGTGGGCGGTGAGCCGCCGGGCCCGGTGGAGCAGCTCGTGCGGATCCTCCGGCTCGTCGCCGCTACCGGCCCCCCGGTCGTACGGACGCACACCGAGGCGGAACTCGTCGGGCGAGCGGCTGCTCATGTGGGGGGTGCTCCGGGGAGAGGGGACGGAGGGAACTGCACACCCGGCAGAACCCGTGAACGCAGAGGTCGGAACGACTTTCGCAGCCCGGGGCCGCCCGCACATCCGTAGAACTACGGAATCCGCTGTCCCGGCGCTCCCCTCCCTCTCGTGCATGCACCCCCGTCCCGCCCGTCCCCACCGCATCGATCGGCCGCACTGGGCAGAGCTCACCCCCAGGTACTCGGCTAGGGTGATTCGATAGGGAATACGCCCCCCGGGGCCGGGCCGATGCGTAGGTCGATGCGTTGGAGAACCACGAGTCGTCGAGCAGGGTTCCGCAGCCGCCCCGGGCGGCTGTCGGGGACGCGGGCGTGCTCCGCGAGCTGCTCCCGATCGCCCTGTGGCGCGAGGACGCCGAGGGCCGCATCGTCGAGTGGTCGCTCGCCGCGCAGGACCTCCTCGGCCACCGTCCGGAGCATGTGATCGGACGGCTCGCCACGCCCCTGCTCGTCCCCGACGCCAACCGTGAACTCGCCGAACGGCTCACCCACCGCGTACAGGCCGGCGAGACCATGGTCGGCGCCCTCCCCGTCCGGCACCGCGACGGGCACACCGTCGCCATGGAGATGTGGATCGTGCCGGCCGCCGACCCGGAGGGGCGGCCCGGCGCCATGCTCATCGCGGTGGAGACCTCCGAGGTCCTGCGCATGCGGGAGAACCTCGCGGCGATGGAGAGCCTCTTCACCCAGTCGCCGATCGGTCTCGCCCTGCTCGGCCCCGACCTGCGGTTCCTCCGGGTGAACGACGCCCTGGCCCGGATGAACGGGGTGGCGGCCGCCGAGCACGTGGGTCACCGTCTCACCGAGGTGGTGCCCGGCGTCAACGCCGCCTCGCTCGAATCCCTGATGCGCCAGGTCCTGGAGAGCGGGAACGCCGTCGTCGACGCCCGCCGGGTCGGCCGCACCCCCGCCGACCCCGATCGCGACCACATCTGGTCCTGTTCGTACGCGCCGCTCATCGACCGCACCGACCGGCGGTCCCTGGGGCTGATCGCGTCCCTCGTGGACATCACCGAGAGCCAGGAGGCGCACACCGAGGTCGAGCGGGCCCGCCACCGTTTCGCCCTGCTGGCCGAGGCCGGGGCGCGGATCGGCACGACCCTGGACCTGCAGCAGACGGCGGAGGAGGCGGTCCGCTTCCTCGTGCCGGGGCTGGCCGACTCGGCGGACGTCCAAATGCTGGAATCCGTCCTCGAGCCGGACGACCCGGTCGCCTCCACGCGCGGGGTGCTCCGCCGACTCGCGGCCCGCTTCCCCGACCCCACGGCCCCCACGTCGCTGCTCGTCCCGGGGCAGACCTTCCAGATCCCGCTGGACTCCGTGTACGAGGGGGTCGTCGCCCGAGGCAGGCCCACGAACCTCTTCACGTCCGACATCCCGCACCTCTTCACCGACCCGCGCACCGAGGCGCTCCGCACCTATTTCGCCACCCGCATCGGCTCGGCACGGCTCATTCCCATGGTGGCCCGCGGCCAGGTGCTCGGCGCGGTCACGGTGACCCGGCTGCGGACCCGCGAGTCCTTCGACGCGCAGGACTGCGTCCTCATCGACGAGGTCGTGGCCCGGGCCGCCCTGAACATCGACAACGCCCGCCTCTACACGACCCAGCGGGAGGCCGCCCTCACCCTGCAGCGCAGCCTCACCAACAGCGCGCTGCCCGACGTGACCGGGCTCGAACTCACCGGCCGCTACCTGCCCGCGAGCGCCCATGACGTCGGCGGCGACTGGTTCGACGTCATCGCCGTGCCGGGCGGCAGGACGGGTCTCGTCATCGGTGACGTCATGGGGCACGGCATCCACGCGGCCGCGGTCATGGGCCAACTGCGCACGGCGGTAAGGACCCTGGCCCGCCACGACATCCCGCCGGTCGAGATGCTCAGCTCCCTCGACGCCGTCGTCGCCGACCTCGGTGAGGACACGATGGCGACCTGTGTCTACGCCGTCCACGACCCGGCCACCGGCGGCTGGGTCATCGCGCGCGCCGGTCACCCGCCGCCGGCCGTGGCCACCCCGGACGGGACGATCGCCTTCCTCGACGGGCCGCCGGGGACCCCGCTGGGCACGGGCGCCCACGACTTCGGCACCGAGGAGATCTCCCTGCCCGAGGGCGGGCTGCTCGTCCTCTACACGGACGGCCTCATCGAGGCCCGTGACCGCGACCTCGACGAGGGGATGCGGCAGCTCGCCGGGACGCTCCGGCACCTCGACCGGCCCCTGGGCGAGCTGTGCGACGACATCCTGAAGCAGCTGCTCGCGGCGCCCGCGCAGGACGACGTGGCGATCCTGATCGCCCGTACGACCAGCTGAAGTTCCTTATAGGAAAAGGGGGTTCATCCGGGCCTCAGGGGCCCGTGTGCCGGAGCCGGTACAGGTCGCGGAGGAGGGCGATCTCCGCCCCGTGGTGCAGGACTTCCTGGTTCACCCACCAGACGGTCTCCAGGAAGGGGTCCTCCGGATCGCTGCCGTGCGGGTAGGTGCTGTACCCGACGGTGTCGAGCGCCGTGTCGTCGACGGACAGCAGCGCGTCGCGCCAGGCGCCGGCGGCGGTGTCGAACGCGGCGACGGCCGTCGCGACCTCGCCGCTGATCGCGTAGTCGTCGCGGGTGAGGGTGCGGCTGCCGTTCGTGTGGTCGGCGCGGAGTGCGAGCAGCTCGCTGAGGTGACTCAGCCGCCACGCGATCGTCGTGAACGGCGGCGGGGCCGGGTGCGGCGGCGGAGTCGCGTCCCGGCCCCACTCGCCGGAGTCGGCGCCGGTCAGCATGGTGGCGCGTAGCCCGGGACCGTCGGTACGGCGCCGGACGGACCAGCAGCCGGGCCCGGGCTCCCAGAGGTACTCCGCGTCGGTCATCGGACCGACCTCGACGTCCGTACCGTTCCCGCTGTCCATCACCGGCCCCGCCATGCGGTCGGTCAGTCGCCGGCGGGCGAAGTCGAACTGGGCGAGGAGCGGGACAAGTCGTGCGGGGATCGCCATCGGGGCTCCGGGTCGTAGAGAGGCGGGTCAGGCCGGGCGACCGGATCAGATCCGGTCGAACCGGATCAGATCCGGTCGATGTGCACGCTCGTCGACTTCACGCGGGCGGTGGCCTGCATGCCGACCTCGAGTCCCAGCTCCTCCACGGCCTCACGGGTGAGGAGTGAGACGAGCCGGTGCGGACCTGCCTGGATCTCCACCTGTGCGGCGATGTCGCCGAGCTTGACGGCCGTGACGATGCCCGGGAACGCGTTGCGCACCGACGTGTACGCCATGTCGTCGTCGCCCTGGCCGCTCTGCGCGACCTCGACGGAGAAGGCGGCCAGGTCGCGGCCGTCGATGAGGCGTCGGCCGTTCTCGTCGCGATGGGTGACGAACCGGCCGCCGTCGGCCCAGCGGCGTGCGGTGTCAGGACTCACGCCCAGCAGGCGCGCCGCCTGCCCGATGGTGTAGGACTGCATGTGCGAGAGATTACGCCCCTGGAGCTCGCATATGCAAGGAAAATGCGCATACCGCGCCGCAGGGCAAGCTCCGTGATTCAGGCCGAACCCGATCGGCGTCCGACCGCCTCGACCAGCGGCAGCAGCCGGTGCGCCACCCGCTCCCGCAGCGCGATCTCGGTACGGGTGCGGACCACCCCGGGCAGCTGGATGAGCCGCTGGATGACGTCCTCCAGGTGCCCGGCGTCGCGGGCGACCACCCGGGTGAGCAGATCGCCGCCGCCGGTGATGGAGAAGGCCTCCACGATCTCCGGTACGGCCGCGAGCGCGTCGCCGACCTCGTCGAGGTGCCCCTGGGTCACCTCGACATGGACGAAGGCGAGCACTGGATGCCCCAGCGCCGCCGGGGAGAGGACCGGGCCCGTCGCGGTGATCACTCCGTCGCGCTCCAGCCGTTCGATCCTGGCCTGTACGGTGCCCCGCGCCACGCCCAGGATCCGCGCGTACTCGCGCACGCTCGTCCGCGGCTGCTCGATGAGCAGCCGCAGGATCCGGGTGTCGAGCTCGTCCACGGCCATACGCGGCGGTCCTCCTCGGGTTCCTTCGGGTCGGCACGGGGTACCTGGGGTCGGAATCGTTTCATTCCGGCACAGGCTTCGCTCCTCCGGGGGCCCTCCGCGCGCCGCCCGCGTCCCACCACGCGCACGGCCGAGTCCCGGAGGCGCCGGAAGGCGCCACAGGGCGACTGCGCCCGATGGCCCCGGGACCTCCCGAGGAGGGGGTACCGCGTGCCGGGCGCCTGGCGCCGCGGAGAGGAGCGTCCTCCCGGTGGCCGTCCGGACGGCCACCGGTGTGGCCGGGCACGCCGCAGGCGAACCGACCTCCCTGCACGGGCTCCGCCACGGACAGCTGCGCCGCCGCCGGGGCCCAGAGGCCGCCGCCCCGTACGCCGACGCCCGGGCGGGCGACCTCCGCCAGGTGACGCGGGACTGGGCGGACCTGGGTGTCGATGCGGAGATCGAGCACCGGCCGGCGTGCACGTGCACCGTCGACGAGGGGGTACGGCGGAGGTCCACGAGGAGGCGGATGCCGTCTTCGCGGACCGCCCGAGTGGGTGATCGGACCGGGCATCCGGCGGAGGCGGCGAGCGGGATCCCGGCCCCCGCGCGCGATCGGCGCAGAGTGGGCGGCGTGGATGTCGAGGAAGTCGCCGAGGAGTTGTACGGCCTGAGGCCGGCGGAGTTCGTGGCCGCGCGGGACACGTACGTCGCCCGGGCGCGCGCGGCGAAGGACGCGAGGGCGGCGAAGGCCATCGCCGCCCTGCGGCGCCCGTCGCTCGCCGCGTGGGCGGCGAACCGGCTGGCCCGGCAGCGGCAGCGGGAGGCTCAGCAGTTCATGGCCCTCGGGGAGACTCTCAGGGAGGCCCACCGGACGCTCGACGCAGAACAGCTGCGGGCGGCGAGCGGGCAGCGGCAGCAGCTGATCACCGCCCTTGCCCGTACGGCCGGAGCGCTCGCGGGGGAGGCGGGGCTGTCCGTGAGCGACACCGTGCTGCACGAGATCGAGCAGACCCTGCACGGCGTTCTCGCCGACCAGGACGTGGCCGAGCAGTGGTCGAGGGGCCGACTCGTCAAGACGCCCGAAGCGGTGGTCGGGTTCCCCGCGGTCGCGCCGGATGCGGTACCCGCCCGCCGTGCCCCGGCCGCCGAAGCGGCCGAAGTCACGGCGACCACCGCGACCACGGCCACGGCGTCCACCGCGCCCGCGACCGCCAGGACTTCCCGGACGGCGGGGACCACCGAAGACGAGGAGGCGGGCGGCGGCGCCGAACCGTCGGCGGCGAAGAAGAAGCCGGCCCGCGGCGAGGACGCGCGACGCCGCCGCGAGCTCGAACGTGCCCGCCTGCGCGAGCTCGAACGTGCCCGCACGGCGGCGGAGGAAGCCGACGCCGAGGTCGGCCGGCGCGAGCGGGAGCTCGCCGGGGCCCGCGACGCGCGGCAGGCCGCGGCGGAGGCGGCCGAGGAGGCGGCCGAGCTGGTCAGCCGTCTGGAGCGCGAGCTGCACGACGGCCGGAAGGCCCGTCAGGAGGCGAGGACGGCCTCCACGGCGGCCGGCAAGGCGGTGACGACCGCGGAGCACGCCCTGCGGGACGCCCGCCGCGCTGCCGCGCAGGCCGCCGAGGCTCTGCAGGAGCTGGAGGGCCGGAGCGGGGAGTGAACCGTTGGCCGCCCGACGGCCGACGAAGGCCGCCTTCCACTGGGCCAATGGCCCACCCTTCGGGCCCTGAGTTGAGCCAGAGGCGCGATGGATGGTTTCCTTGGCGTATCCAGGTACTTTCGGCGCCGCGCAGCGCCGGGGCGGCGACGAGGCCGGTCCGGACCGCGGCGCCTTCGTCATGTCCGCGAGCTCCCACCACCCCGGGACGCCGCGAGGCAGGACGGAAGGCAAGACGAGGGGGCGGTTCACAGCCGTGAAGAGGATGTTCGTGGCACCGGATCCGGGGCACGTCAGGTTGAAGAACTCGCTGCGCGCCGTCCTCGGCATCGCGCTCGCCGTCGCGCTCGCGGAGCTCGCCGGCCTCTCGCTGACCGCGTCGATCACCGGCGGTCTCGCCGCACTGCTCGCGCTCTTCACCGTGACGGACTCCACCGTCCGCGCGCAGGCCGTCACCACCCTGCTCCTCCCGGCCGCGGGCTTCCCCGTCCTCGCCCTCGCCACCGCGCTGCACGACATCACGCTGCTGCGGGACGTCGCCTTCCTCACCGTGGTCTTCTGCGGGGTCTACGCCCGGCGCTGGGGCCCGCGCGGCCACGCGCTGGGGATCTTCGCGTTCATGAACTTCTTCACCACCCAGTTCCTGCACGCCGTCCCCGGACAGCTCCCCGAGCTGTACGCGGCCGTCGGCATCGCCCTTGCCGCCGCCGGCGCGGTCCGCTTCCTCCTGTGGCCGCTGGAGCGCCGTACGCCCCCGCCCGCCGCGCCGGCGCCGCTGCCCGGCTCCGGGCTCTCGCGTGTGACCACCCGGCAGGCAATCCAGGCCGCGGCCGCGTGCGCCGTGGCGCTCGCGATCGGCCAGGTGCTCTCCGAGGACCGCTGGTACTGGGCCGTCGGCACGACGTGGTGGATCTTCGTCAACACCGTGTCGCGCGGCGAGACGCTGGTACGCGGCTTCCGCCGGGTCCTCGGGACGGTGATCGGGATCGCCGTCGGCATGGTCGTCGCCATCCCGCTCGACGGGGCCGTGGTCCCCACGGCCGCCCTGGTGGCCGTCTGCGTCTTCGGGATCTTCTACACCGCGCCCGTCTCGTACAGCTGGATGATGCTGGCCGTGACCGTGATGGCGGGTCTGCTCTACGGGCTCCTCGGCGTGCTCGACCCGGCGCTCCTGGTGCTCCGCCTCGAGGAGACCGCCGTGGGCGCGGTCAGCGCCGCGCTCGCCGTGCTGCTCATC
This sequence comes from Streptomyces sp. NPDC088707, assembly GCF_044752725.1. Lineage (NCBI taxonomy): Bacteria > Bacillati > Actinomycetota > Actinomycetes > Kitasatosporales > Streptomycetaceae > Streptomyces > Streptomyces sp. NPDC088707. Next base: position 216,663 of record NZ_JBIVLV010000002.1, read on the forward strand.
CTCCCGGTCACCACGCACGCGATCAACGACGCCTGGATCCAGCGGGCGCTGCAGGGCGTGCGGTCCGCGACCTCCGCCTCCCTGCGGCGCCTGTCCGGTGACGAGGACGCCGACCCGACCCCGCACGCCGCCGAGCTGGAGCTGCTGCTCGGACGCGTGCGGCTCTCCGTCGCCCCGCTGGTCCACCCGCTGAGCCCGTTCCGCGGCCGGAAGGCCCGCGCGCGGCGGGTCCTGGCGCTGCTCGACGAGTGCGCAGAGGAGGTGCGGGGGCTCGCCGCCGTGGCGGCCGACCCGGCCGCGAGCCATGACGCCCGCCTCGCCGCGGCCTGCTGGCGCGTCGAGGCGGCGGTGGAGCGGCTGACCTCACCCCGGGGCGGTCACGAGGCCGGGGAGCGGATGGCGGCTGACGGTACGGTCGCCCCGGCCGCAGGTCAGGCGGCGCTCGGCCACGTCAGCGGTCTGGAGAAGCTCCTCGCCGCGCTCGACGAGCCGCTGCGGACACCGCCGGGCTCGTCGCTCGTCCGCTCCTGACGGTTCCTGGCACGTCTCGACGCGCCGCAGAGCTTCTCCGCCTCGTCTCCGGCGCGTCCCCGACAGGTCCGCGGCAGGCCCCGGGGGCGTCCCCGACCCGCCGCCCGCCCCCTTTGGTCTAGACCGGCCTGCTACCGTCGGCCGACGCAGGCCGGTCGACCGCGACCGGTCGCGGGGACAGGGGAGGCACCGTGGGCGGCACAGAGACGGTTCGGGACCGGAGCGCCGTACGGGCGTACATCGGCTCCTTCACCTCGGCGGGCGGGCGGGGCGTCCTCGCCGCCGACGTGGACGCCGAGACGGGGGAGCTGACCGTCACCGGCGGCAGCGACGGCCTCGCCGACCCCTCGTTCCTCGCCCTCGCGGGCCCCGTGCTGCACGCCGTGTCCGAGACCGCGGCGGGAGCCGTCGCCGCCTTCGACGTCAGCGGGCCGGAACCCCGGCTCCTCGGCGCGCCCGTCCCCGTCGACGGCGCGGCACCCACCCACCTCGCCCTCGCCGCCGGGCACCTCCTCACCGCCAACTACACCTCCGGCAGCGTCACCGCCCTGCCGCTGGCCGAGGACGGCACCGCCCGCCCCGCCGCGAGCGTCTACCGGCACGAGGGCAGCGGGCCCGTCACCTCCCGGCAGGCCGGCCCGCACGCCCACCAGGTGCTTCCCGACCCCAGCGGCCGCTGGATCGTCAGCGTGGACCTCGGCACCGACTCCGTACGGATCTGCGCCCTGGACCCCGCCACCGGGGCCCTCGCCCCGCACGGCGAGACCGCGCTGCGCCCCGGCACCGGACCGCGCCACCTCGCCTTCCACCCGGCCGGCACGCACGCGTACGTCCTGAACGAGCTGGAACCCACCCTCACCGTCTGCCGCTGGGACGCCGACGCCGGTGCCCTCGAACCCCTCGGCGAGACCCCCGTCGTCCCCGAGGGCACCCCCGGCCCCAGCTACCCCTCCGAGGTCGTCGTCGCCCCCGACGGGCGCTTCCTCTGGGCCGCCGTGCGCGGTGACGACACCCTCGCCGTGCTCGCCCTCGACGCCGACGGGGCCGAGGCCGCCCTGGTCGCCACCGTGCCCTGCGGCGGCACCTGGCCCCGCGATCTGACCCTCGCCCCGTCCGGCCGTCACCTGTACGCCGCCAACGAGCGTTCCGGCGACGTCACCTGGTTCGCCCTCGACCCCGAGACCGGGATCCCCGCGCGCGCGGGTTCGGTCGAGGCCCCGGCCGCCTCCTGCGTCGTCTTCGGCTGACGCCGGGCCACGGGCCCCCGGCCCGAGACCGCGAGACCGTACGTCGAAACACCGAAGGGCCCGCACCGGACATCCGGTGCGGGCCCTTCGACGTACGGGCGGGGTGGCGGGCCTCAGAGCGAGGGCGCGCCCTGCGGCTGCTGCGGCGGGATGCCGAGCGCGGTCGTGTACTGCGAGAGCACGAGCTTGCCGATCGCCGGGTAGGCGCCCAGCGGCTCGGCGGCGGCGCAGCCGGCCTCCTTCGAGGCCTCGTCGAGCAGGCCGTCCGCCAGCTCCGGGCCGATCAGGTACGGGGCGAGCGCGAGCTGCTCCGAACCGGAACCGCGCAGCTGCTCGGCGACCGAGGCGATCGAACCCTCCTGGTCGAGCGCGGCGGCGATGACGGGCACGGCGAGGCGCGCCGCCAGCAGCATGCCGGTGATCCCCGCGGCCTGCACGGCTTCCTCGCCGCCGACCGTGGCGAGGATGATGCCGTCGGCGGCCGTGGCGACCGTGAACAGCCGGGCGCGGTCGGCGCGGGCCAGACCGGCCTCGGAGAGACGCACGTGCAGCGCCTCCGCGAGCAGCGGGTGCGGGCCGAGGACGTCGGTGAGCTCGGCGGTGTTGCCGGCGTCCATGACGGCCTGGCGGACCTGGCGCGTCTGGGCGCTGTCCGGACCCGCGAGCAGCGGCACGACGACCGAGGCGGGGCCGGTGGGGGCGCTGACCTCACGGCCGGCGGCCACGGCCAGCTCGTACCGCTCGGTGCGCAGCGTGGCGGCGACCGTCAGCACGGTCGCGAGCGAGGGGTACTCGCTGTCGTCGCCCTCGACGAAGCCGATCAGGGCGTCGAGGCCGGGCAGCTCGGAACGGGCGATGCTCACGACCTCTTCGGCCAGCGAGCGTATGGCGGCGGACGGCACGCCGGGCACAGCGAGAACCAGTGCGGGAGCGCCCTCGGGCGCCGCCGCGGGTTCGGGGCGACGGTGCCGCCCGGACTGACGGGGTCGAGGCATTCGTACAGGCAGGCCGGAAGCAGGCCCAGTGGGGGAGCTCATGGCGCCGCATGCTACTGGTTTCGCCCGGGGCGGCGTCGGTTGAGGTACGATCATGCGCCTTCTGCCCCTCTATGTCCCCCCTATGGCGCGTCCGGAATGCGGTCCCCGCCTTCGCCGCGGGTCGACGCACCGCCTCCCACCTGGGCGGATGAGGCGGTCCGCGGAGCGTCCTCCCCGAACAGGCGCAGCAGCGCGGGGTCCTCCGGCAGCCGCAGCGTGCCGGTGGCGAGCGCCGCCGCCAGTGCGACGGCCCCGGCCAGCGGATCCCCCGCCGGCTCGACCGTCCGGGCCTGCGGGACGAGCTCCGCGAGCTCCGCGCGCAGCGGTACGAGCAGGGGGTCGCCCAGCTTGAACAGGCCGCCCGTCAGCGCCACCAGCGCCCCCGGCCCGGCCGGGCAGGCGGCCTCGGCGGCCTCGGCGACGTGCCGGGCCGCCCGCGCCAGGATGTCCGCCGCCACCGGGTCCTCGGCGGCGCACAGCCCCACCTCGGGGGCGAAGGAGGCGAGCACCGCGGGCCGGTCGGTACGGGGGTAGAGCGCGCCCGGCAGGCCGGCCGCCGGGCCGAGCAGCTTCTCCGCCCGGGCCAGGAGCGCCGGCGAACCGCCGCGCCGCCCGTCGTGCGCGCGCATGGCCGCCTCCAGGCCCGCCCGGCCGATCCAGGCGCCGCTGCCGCAGTCGCCGAGGAGATGCCCCCAGCCGTCGGCCCGCCGCCAGGACGCCAGATCGGTGCCGAGCGCGATCATCCCCGTACCGCCGGCGACGACGGCCCCCGGCCGCTGTCCGAGCGCACCGGCGTACGCGGTGACGGCGTCGGCCGCGAGGGCGAGCCGCCGGACGCCCCAGGCCTCGGCGAAGGCCCCCGGCAGCTCCGCCCGCAGCTCGTCCCCGAGGGTCGCCATCCCGGCGGCGCCCACGGCCGCGGCGACGACCGGCCGTCCGCCGTGAGGCTCCGTCAGGGCCCTGACGGCCGGGAGGACCTGGTCGAGGAAGTGCCGGGCGGAGATACCGCCGGGGCCGGTCCGCACCGGTTCCCGCGACGCGCGGGTGTCGAGCACGGCGCCGCTCGCCGCCTCGGCCAGCGCGATCCGGAGTCCCGAGCCCCCGGAGTCGACACCGACGACCAGGGCGCCGGAAGGGGCGTTCACGGAAGCCACGGAGACGACAGGGGTCACGGTGCACCGTCCTCGCGACGAGTGGGGCGGGGGAGTGGGCGGAGTCTAGGGGGTGGCCCGTGCCGGCGCCCGAACCGGGGTGTCACAGTAGGCCGGTAGAGTGACGGACCGTGACAGCGCGACCTTTGAAGGAACTGGTGGAGCCCGGCTGGGCGGGGGCCCTGAGCCCCGTGGCAGGCCGGGTGGCGGAGATGGGTGACTTCCTGCGGGCGGAGATCGCCGCGGGCCGGACCTATCTGCCGGCCGGACAGCACGTACTGCGGGCGTTCCAGCAGCCCTTCGACGACGTGCGGGTCCTGATCGTGGGTCAGGACCCGTATCCGACGCCGGGAATGGCCATCGGGCTCAGCTTCGCGGTCGCGCCCGAGGTCCGTCAGCTGCCGGGCAGCCTGGAGAACATCTTCCGGGAGCTGCACACCGACCTCGGGATGCCCCGGCCGTCGAACGGTGACCTGACCCCCTGGACCCGGCAGGGCGTCCTCCTCCTCAACAGGGCGCTGACCACCGCCCCGCGCAAGCCCGCCGCGCACCGCGGCAAGGGCTGGGAGGAGGTGACCGAGCAGGCGATCCGCGCGCTCGCCGCCCGGGGCAAACCCCTGGTGTCGATCCTGTGGGGCCGCGACGCGCGCAACGCCCGCCCGCTCCTCGGCGATCTGCCGGCGATCGAGTCCGCGCACCCGTCCCCGATGTCGGCGGACCGCGGCTTCTTCGGCTCCCGTCCCTTCAGCCGCGCCAACGAACTCCTGCTGGAGCAGGGTGCCCAGCCGGTGGACTGGCGCCTGCCCTAGGCCCTGTCGTCGAACTCCCGTCCGCCCCGCCCTTCGGGCGACGACGGGAGTTCGACGACAGGCCCTAGATCGCGGCCGCCCGCACGCACAGCACGTCCGGCAGGTGTTCGGCGAGGAGTCGCCAGCTGTCGCCGTCGTCGTCGCTCCCGTACACCTCGCCGTTGCGGTTGCCGAAGTACACGCCCGCCGGGTCCGCGTCGTCCGTGCACAGCGCGTCCCGGAGCACCGTGCCGTAGTGGTCGCCCTCGGGCAGGCCCCGGCTCAGCGGCTCCCAGGTGGCCCCGGCGTCGCTCGTACGGTAGACCCGGCACCGGCGGCCGGCCGGGACCCGGTCGGAGTCCGCGGTGATGGGGAAGACGTAGGCGGTGTCCGGGCGGTGCGGGTGCGCGGCGACCGCGAAGCCGAAGTCGGAGGGCAGGCCCGAGCCGATGTCCGTCCAACTGGCGCCCGCGTCGTCGCTGCGGAAGACGCCCCAGTGGTTCTGCAGATACAGCCGGTCGAGGTCGCCCGCGTCCTGGGCGATCTTGTGGACGCACTGCCCGAAGACCGGGTGCGGGTCCGGCAGGAACACCGCCGACACACCCTTGTTGGACGGCTCCCAGGCGGCCCCGCCGTCCTGCGAGCGGAACACCCCGGCGGTGGACACGGCGACGGTGACGGCCGCCGGGTCGCGCCGGTCGGTCACCACGGTGTGCACGGCCTCGCCGCCCCCGCCCGGCACCCACTGGGAACGGGTCGGGTGCTCCCACAGCGGGCGGACGAGCTCGAAGGACTCCCCGCCGTCCCCGGACCGGAAGAGCGCGGCCGGCTCCGTCCCCGCGTACACGACGCCGGGGGAGTGCTCGGGGGCCGGGTGCAGCTGCCAGACGCGCTCCAGGGAGGCGCCGGTGTCCTCGGGGAACTTGACGGCAGGCCGCGCCGGTTCGGTCCAGGTCCTGCCGAGGTCGTCGGAGTGGAAGACGGACGGCCCCCAGTGGGCGCTGTCCCCGCCCACGAGCAGCCGCGGGGTCGGTCCGCGGGTGTCGATGGCGACCGAGTAGACCGCCTGCGCGGGGAAGGCCGGATCGTCGAACTCCCATCGGCCGTCGCGCCTGCGGCCGATGAAGAGTCCCTTGCGGGTGCCTACGGTGAGGAGTACGTCGGGCATGACTGCCAACCTCCGGGACGCCGTTGTCGGGGATACGGGCCAGTCTGCACCCGGCCACTGACAACGGCTCCCGGACACTCCCACAGACGTCCGCGCCACGCCGTGCGCCCGTGGTTCGGGCGCCGGCGGTCACCTCGCGCTCCTCAGATCGCCCAGGCGTACTGCGGCGGCGCCGCGTGCGTGGTCGCGCCCAGGTCGCGGGCGGCGCGGCGGGCCCAGGAGGCGTCCCGCAGCAGCTCGCGGCCGAGCAGGACCGCGTCGGCCTCGCCGTTGGCGACGATCTTCTCGGCCTGGTCGCTCTCGGTGATCAGCCCCACGGCGGCCACCGGCAGCCCGGTCTCGGCCTTGACGCGGGCGGCGAAGGGCACCTGGTAGCCGGGGCCCACCGGGATCTCGGCCGGTCCGCCGTTGCCGCCGCTGGAGACGTCGAGGAGGTCGACGCCGTGCTCGCGGAGGAGCGCGGCGAACCGTACGGTCTCGTCGACCGTCCAGCCCTGCTCCTCCAGCCAGTCGGTGGCGGAGATGCGGAAGAAGACGGGGAGTTCCTCGGGCCACACGGACCGTACGGCGTCGACGACCTCCAGGGCGAGCCGGGTCCGGTTCTCGAAGGAGCCGCCGTACGCGTCGGTGCGGTGGTTGCTGTGCGGGGAGAGGAACTCGCCGATCAGATAGCCGTGGGCGCCGTGCACCTCGATGACCTGGAAGCCGGCGTCGAGCGCGCGGCGGGCCGCGTCCGCGAACTGCCCGGTGATCTCCTGGATCCCGTCGACGGTGAGCTCGGTCGGCACCGGGTAGCCCTCGGCGAACTCGACGGGGCTCGGCGCGACGGGCTGCCAGCCGGGACCGGCCTCGGGGACGGGTCCGCGGCCCTCCCAGGGGCGCTTGGTCGAGGCCTTGCGCCCGGCGTGCCCGATCTGGATGCCGGGGACGGTGCCGTGGTCCTTGAGGAAGTCGGCGATGCGGCGGAGGGCCTCGGTCTGGGTGTCGTTCCACAGGCCGAGGTCCGCCGGGCTGATCCGGCCCTCGGCGGAGACGGCGGTCGCCTCGACCAGGATCAGTCCGGTGCCGCCGGTGGCCCGGGAGGCGTAGTGGGCGAAGTGCCAGTCTGTGGCGACACCCGCGTTCGGTCCGGTCATCTCCGCCGAGTACTGGCACATGGGCGCCATCCAGACCCGGTTGGGAACGGTCAGCGACCGCAGGGTGTAGGGCTCGAACAGGGCGACGCTCATGACGGACTCCGTTTCGGGGTGCCTCGAAGGGACGCTAGTACGGTAACCATCGTAGTACGGCATCTGTCAAACTACGAGGGTTCTCGTACAATGGCCCGTATCCCGGATGAAGTGGAGCCGCCGCCATGACGACCGCCACCAGCCCTCGCGCCCTCGAACACCCCACGCGCGACCAGATACGACTGGAGGCGGTGCTGCACGCGCTCGCGGACCCGGTGCGGCTGCGGATCGTGCGGGACATGGCGCGCGAGCGCACCGAACTGAGCTGCTCGTACTTCGACCTCCCGGTGACCAAGTCCACCACGACGCACCACTTCCGGGTGCTGCGCGAAGGCGGGGTCATCCGGCAGACGTACCGCGGTACGGCCAAACTCAACGCCCTGCGCGAGGACGACCTCGAAGCCCTCTTCCCGGGCCTGCTCGACACGGTCCTGACGGCGGCCGGCGCCCAGGCCGAGCGCGAGGACGCGACCGGCGCCCAGGCCGGCCGCGAGGACGCGACAGCCTAGGCGCCGGGGAGGGGCGCGGCCCGGGGAGGCGCCGCCGGGGACGCGCCGCCGGGGAGGTGCCCCCGGAGACGCGCCCCCGGAGAGGCGCCCGGCGGTGCCGTGCCCCCTACAGTCCCCGCATCCTCCCGATCTCCGCCGACTGCTGGGCGATCACGTCGTTCGCCATCTCCTCCACGAGGACGTTGTTGCCCTCGCTCAGCACCTCGGCGGCCATCGTCACCGCCCCCTCGTGGTGCGTGATCATCAGCTTCAGGAACAGCTCGTCGAAGGCCTTGCCCTTGGCGTTCCTCAGCTGCTCCAGCTGGGCCTCGCTCGCCATGCCCGGCATCGAGTGATGGTCGTGGCCCGCCTGTTCGCGCGGGCCACCGTTGTTTTTCAGCCAACCTTCCATCGCGCCGATCTCCGGCTTCTGCGCCGCCGCGATCCGCTCGGCGACCCCCTTCACCTGAGCCGAGGCCGCCCGCCCAGGGGCCAGCGCGGTCATGGTGAGGGCCTGCCGGTGGTGCACGATCATCATCTGCGCGTAGGTGAAGTCGGCGCTGTTCGGGCTCTGGTCCGGAAGCAGCTTCGCGGCTTCCTCGGGGGATATCCGCCGGGCCGCCTCACCGGGCTTGCCCGGCGCGACCACCGTCCCCGTCGATCCCGCGGCCGCCTCGGGGGCGCCCTTGTCGGGCCCCGACTCGCAGGCTGCCAGGGCGAGTACGGCGACGGCGGACAGGGCCACGGCGACGACGGCACGCTGACGGCGGATCAACAACGCGACCTCCAGATTTTCTTGCGGGGACAGTGACCGTTCCTAGCACTTTTCTCGGGGCTACCGATCAAAAACCTTCATTACGTCTGTGTTGCCATCTGTTGAGATGTGCACGGCAAGGAAGATACTGCCGGGGTCCAACACCCGTTCAACGCTGAACGGATACCAGGGAGGACGGAGTGACTTCGTTGCGTACCCCGCGTACCACGTCCATCACGCGCGACCCGCGTGCCAGGCTCAGACGCCTCGGCGTGGCATCCGCCGCGGCCGGACTGATGGCCACCATGCTCATGGCGGGCCCCGCCACCGCGACCCCCGACCCGGGAGACGTGCCCGCCCAGGGCAAGGTCTCCTCGGCGCAGGCGGCCGAGGCGCGCGCCGCGATACAGAGCGGTGAGATACCCGGCGTGGACGAGATCGTCCACAGCTCGAACATCGAACACCTTGCCAACATCCCCAAGGACGCCCTCCCGGGCACCAACTCGGACCTCGCCTTCCAGGGCAGGTACGCCTTCGCCGGCAACTACGACGGCTTCCGGATCTTCGACATCAGCAACCCGAAGTCCCCGAAGACCGTCGCCCAGGTCCTCTGCCCGGGCTCCCAGAACGACATCTCCGTCTCCGGGGACCTGCTGTTCCTCTCGACGGACTCCTCCCGCAGCGACAACTCCTGCGCCAGCACGACGCAGCCCGCCTCGGTCAAGGAATCCTGGGAGGGCATGAAGATCTTCGACATCAGCGACGTCCGGAACCCGAAGTACGTCGCCGCCGTCGAGACCGCGTGCGGCTCGCACACCAACACGCTGGTTCCCAAGAAGCGGGACGTCTACATCTACGTCTCGTCGTACTCGCCCAACGCCGCGTTCCCGGACTGCCAGCCGCCGCACGACGGCATCTCGGTCATCAAGGTGCCCCGCAAGGCTCCCGAGAAGGCCGCGCTCGTCGGCTTCCCCGTCCTCTTCCCGGGCGAGGGCCCGGACGGTGGCGGCAACCCCGGTGGCCCGACCAACCCGGGCGTCTCCAAGACCACGGGCTGCCACGACATCACCGTGCTCCCGGAGAAGGACCTCGCGGCCGGCGCCTGCATGGGTGACGGCATCCTCTTCGACATCGAGGACCCCGAGCACCCGCGGGTGATCGACCGTGTCCAGGACAACGTCAACTTCGCGTTCTGGCACTCCGCGACCTTCAACCAGAAGGCCGACAAGGTCGTCTTCACCGACGAGCTCGGCGGCGGCGGCGCGGCCACCTGCAACGCCGAGGTCGGCCCGAACCGCGGTGCCGACGGCATCTACGACATCGTCGGCAAGGGCAAGAAGAGCAAGCTCGTCTTCCGCAGCTACTTCAAGATCCCGCGCCACCAGGCCGACACCGAGAACTGCGTCGCCCACAACGGCTCGCTGATCCCGGTCAAGGGCAAGGACATCATGGTCCAGGCCTGGTACCAGGGCGGCATCTCCGTGTGGGACTTCACCGACTCCCGCAAGCCCAAGGAGATCGCCTACTTCGAGCGCGGCCCGCTGTCCGCCACCACCATCGCCACCGGCGGCTCGTGGTCCGCGTACTACTACAACGGCTACATCTACTCCAACGACATCGCCAAGGGCTTCGACGTCCTGAAGCTCTCCGACCGCCGTACCGACCCCGCGAAGCGGATCCGGATGGACGAGCTCAACGTCCAGACCCAGCCGGACTACTTCGACTTCGACCACTGACCGGAGCCGTGACCGCCGGCCGTCGCCTCACGACGGCCGGCTGACGGCCTGACCCACCGGCGCGCCGTCGGGCGGACCCCCGTCCGGCGGCGCGCCCGCCTCCCAGTCCAGGCCGTAGCGGTGGAACAGCTCCGACCGCAGCCGCGCCAGCGGCATCTGCGCCCCCGGCAGCAGCACCGCCACCACCGCGCCCATCAGCAGGGCGCGCAGCATCGGATAGTCCGTGTCCACGTCCTCGGAGCCGTACCGCGTCACCGTGTCGCGCAGCAGGAACGCGAGGCGCTGCTGCTCCGGGCACTGCACGAAGCCCTCGGCCTGCAGGATCCCCGCCATATGGGTCCGCATCAGGGTCGGCCGGGCCGCGGCGAGCCCCAGGATCGCGTCGATCGCGCGGGCCATGCGCTCGCGGCCGTCCTCCGTGCGCGGCTCGCGCTCCAGCGCCTCCTCCAGGGTGAGGTGCATCAGCCGGTGCACCGCCGACTGGAGGAGCTGCCGCTTGCCCGGGAAGTAGTACGAGATCAGCCCGCGCGCCGAACCGACCCGCTCGGCGATGTCACCGAGTGTCGTCGCCTCGTAGCCGCGTGTGTCGACGAGCTCCACCGTGGCCTGCAGAATGCGCTCCCGGGACCTGCGGCGGAGCTCTTCATTGACCGATGGGCTACGCGGGGACATGCTTGACTCCTGCGTTGACTGGCTGCCGGCCAATATACTCGGCGCATCCCGTCGGGCTGCCCTCGTGGCAGACCGCCGGGGATGCCGTCTGTTCTGGGCGACACGGGGGATCGTCCAGAACAGGCGGCTTCATCCTGTTCCTCCCATTCTGCTCCCCTCGCCGTCGCTCTCCGCGGGCCCGGCCGACGCGGCACGACGCTCCCGCCGGCGGTACGTAAGGATCGCGGTCGCCACACAGCACCAGCCGAACAGCCAGCCCCCGAGCACGTCCGAGGGCCAGTGCACGCCGAGATAGACCCGCGTCCATCCCACCCCGAGCACCGAGACGACCGCCAGGCTCGTGAGGGCGCCCCAGCCGCGCCACTCGCGCCGCCACCGCAGTGCGAGGACCCAGAGCAGCAGCCCGCAGGTGACCATGGCCGTCATGGCGTGCCCGGACGGGAAGGCGGCGAAGCGGGCCGAGTCGACCGGATCCGTCCACTGCGGCCGGTCCCGTCCCACCAGCGACTTCAGGCCCTGCTGGAGCGCCACGGCCAGCAGGCTCGTCGCCGCCACCCACAGGGCGAGCCGTCGCTCCCGCTCCCACCACAGCAGCACCACCGTCGCGGCGGCCAGCGCGCGCATCGTCCACGGGTCCCACACCCAGTCGCTGAGGAAGCGGTTCACCTGGGTGAGCCCGGGTTCGGCCACCGCCTCGCGGTGGAGCGCCTCGGTCACCGACCGGTCGAAGGAGAGCAGGGGTGCCCACCCCACGGCGACGAGGACGAGCAGGAGAACGGCCAGGACTCCGGAGATCACGGCGGAGGAACGCATGCGTCGATCCTGCCCGATGACCGCCTCCGGCCGATTCCTCCCGCCCCCCGCGCGCCGTCGCACGCGACCGGACCGGCGATCCTGCCGTCACCCCTGTCCCAGCGCGCTGAGCGCCGGGACGAAGGCCACGAGCACCGGGACCACCGGCACCAGGGAAGCGGCCGCGGTCAGCCGCAGCCGACGGCCCGCGGTGAGCCGGGGCGCCGCGGTCAGCAGCCGGTCGACGCGGCGCGGCAGATCGCCGTACGGGGCCTGGCCCGGCCCGAACACACCCCGGTCCTCGTTCAGTTCGACCAGCGCGAGCGCGATCGTCAGCCGTCCGAACCGGCGCGAGGCCACGTCGTCGGCGGCCAGCTCCACCAGCCGGTGCATCTCCTCGCGGAAGGCCGCGAAGACCGGGATCCCCGGGAATCCCGCGGCCAGCGCCGCCGAGGAGTGCAGCAGCCAGTCGTGCCGGGCGCGCGCGTGCCCCTGCTCGTGCGCGAGGACGGCGTCCAGCTGACGGCCCTTCAACCGCCGCAGCGCCGCCGTGGTGATGACCAGCTGCGGTGTGCTCCCAGGCAGCCACCAGGCGTTCGCCCGCTCGCCCTCGAGGACCACGAGGCGCTCGCCGCCCGGCTGTTCGCCGGGAAGCAGGGGCGCGCGGACGAGGAGGTCGCAGCGGCGCTGTCTGCGCCGCGATCCGGCCTGGCTGAACTCCCGGCCCAGCATCGCCCCGGACCACACCCCGCCGGCCGCCAGTGCCACCGCGAGCACCGCGGACCAGGGCCCGGCGGTCCCCAGTTCGTACGCGTCGATCACCGCGCGCGGCGCGGGCGCGAAGATCTGTCCCCGTACGGCCTGCCAGGCGGTCGACGCGCTGAACGTCATGGAGAGCGCGAAGCTCAGCAGCACGGCGGCGATCACGCACTGCCACACCCAGAGGGCCACCACGGGTTCTCGCTCGACCCAGTCCGCCCGCGACAGCAGCCGGGGGGCCGCGAGGGCGGTCAGAACTCCGAGCAGGAACAGCGCGAGGGAGACCCACATGGCGCCAGCCTATGAGCGCGGTACTGGTCGGGGGTATGCCCCGGGGCGGCAAGTGACGTACGCCACGGTTTGGTTGAGCCGGTCCGCCCCCGGAAGCCCGGTCGGGCGCGGGCCCGGACTCACAGTGTGACGAGCATGGCCAGCATCGCGAGCGCCATCGACAGCCGGCAGGCGAGTGCCAGTTCCGGGCGTGCCGCCCAGTCGGCCCGCGGCCCGCGGCCCGGACCCGGCCCGCCCGCCGTCGCCGGTATCGCCACGGGCACGAGTCTCGTGCCCGCGTGCAGCACGTACACCATGTAATAGAGGAGCAGTCCGCCCGTGAGGACGGGGATGCCGCCCGCCGTGACCGCCGTGTGCCCCGCGTGCGCCCCCGCGCCGGGAGCCGCCATCGACACCGCCATGTAGACCATGGCGAGCGAGCCGACGAAGTGGTGCAGATGGTGTCCGCCCTGCCGGACCGCCGCGAGTCCGTGCAGCGCCGCGCCGCCGAACACCGCCGCGTACACCGCCCAGCTCCACTCCGGCGGGGTGAGCACCGCCGCGGGCAGCGCCATCGAGGCCATCCCGAAGCCCATCAGTGCCTCGCCCGCCGCGGCCCGCCGCTCCTCCCCGGCGGACGCGCGCATCCGCAGCAGGCAGTACACGCCCGTCACCGCGCAGAGCACGACCATCAACCACCCGGACAGGGCCGGTCCGTGCACGGCACACCTCCCCCTCGACGCCGTCCCCTCCCCGGACGATGCCCGCGGCCGGCCGGACACACGCAGGCGCACGGGTGCGCACAGGCGTACGAGGGGGAGTGAACGGGCGGGCGTTAGGCTCGGGACGATCGCGTACGGCGATCGTCAGCACCCGAGGGGAGCCCCGTTCACATGGACACCGCCACGTCGCACGAGACAGGCCGGATCAGCTACCGCGAGGCGGTCCTGGACGACGTCCCGGCCCTCGTCCCGCTCGTCGAGTCGGCCTACCGGGGCGACGCCAGCCGGGGAGGCTGGACCACCGAGGCGGACATCCTCCAGGGGCAGCGCACCGACCCCGAGGGCGTCGCCGCCGTGATCACCATGCCGAACAGCCGGCTCCTGGTCGTCGAGCGCGACGGCGACATCGTCGCCTGCTGCCAGCTGGAGCACCGCGGCGAGGCGGCCTACTTCGGGATGTTCGCGGTCCGCCCCGAACTCCAGGGGGCAGGTCTCGGCAAGCAGATCATCGCGGAGGCCGAGCCCGGGTGCGCGAGCTGTGGGACGTCCGCGAGATGCACATGACGGTGATCTCCGTACGGGAGGAGCTCATCGCCTGGTACGAGCGCCGCGGCTACCGGCGCACCGGGCGGATGACCCCCTTCCCGTACGGCGACGAGCGCTTCGGCCTGCCCCAGCGCGACGACCTGGAGTTCGAGCTCCTGGTGAAGCCGCTGAGCTGAGAAACGCGGCGGAAGGGTGGCTTCCCCCCTGGCTGACAGGAAAAACTTCTGTGATCAGGGGGGTGGCGCAGGATAATTTCCCTTGCCCCCTCTTGTGGCTGAGAACCGTCCACGGTTACGGTGTCTTCACGCGAGGTTCTCCTGTGGAGGAAGAGGCATGACGGAAATTCTTGTGCAGGACGTGACTGGTGGGGGCATATCCACCGCCGCCCGGGTGATCGACCACCCCGCCTGGCCCGAGCTCAAGAATGCCGTGGAGGAGATCCGCACCTGGCAGAGCGCGGACGGTTCCATCGACTTCGAGCGCGAGGACGCGCCCGCCAAGGCCCTGGCCGAGCTGACCCTCGACCGGGTCGTCGCCGCGGTCGAGCAGCTCTCCCCGCTCGTCCCGCACGACGGTGCCTACCACCACGCCCTCGTCTCCGACCTGCGCAAGTGGGCCGAGAGCGGCTTCGCCGTCCCGGACTTCCTGGACTCGCTGCTCGCCTTCCAGCCGGCCGCCGACCGCGTGGACGGGCTCCAGCACCTGGTGCTGTTCCCGATGTACACGCAGAACGGCAACCCCGACCGCAACCTCGAGGCCGTCGTGCTCCGCATGGTGTGGCCGGAGTGGCTCGCCGAGCTCGAGCGCACCCGCTACGACAACCCGCTGTTCTGCGGGATCACCTTCGAGGACTTCACCGCCGGGTACGACACCAACTCGGCCGTCCTCTTCCCGGAGACCATCGCCGTCCGCGAGGCCCCCGAGCGCTTCACCTGGGGCGGGATCTTCTGCGACCGCGAGGCCGCCCGCTTCCGCAAGGTCACCGAGGCCGCCGTCGACACCCTCGGCATCCAGCTGCCCGCCGACATCGCCGCGATGATCGACGACCAGGAGCGCTGCGAGAAGGCCTTCGTGCTCTGGGACATGGTCCACGACCGCACCCACAGCCACGGCGACCTGCCGTTCGACCCCTTCATGATCAAGCAGCGCCAGCCCTTCTGGATGTACGGCCTCGAGGAGCTCCGCTGCGACCTCACCGCCTTCAAGGAGGCCGTGAAGCTGGAGGCCGAGGGCAACACCCACGGCCGTGACGTGCAGTACGCGGTCCTCTTCGACCGGATGTTCCGCTTCCCGCTCTCCGGCGACCGCAACCGCAACTACGACGGTCTCGGCGGCCAGCTCCTCTTCGCGTACCTCCACAAGAACGACGTGGTGCGCTGGACGGACAACACCCTCAAGATCGACTGGCAGCGGGCCCCCGAGGTCACCAACCAGCTCTGCGCCGACATCGAGAAGCTCTACCGCGACGGCATCGACCGCCCCAAGCTCGTCCACTGGTTCAAGGCGTACGAGCTCGTCTCCACCTACCTCGCCCCGCACCCGGGCTCGAAGTGGGCCAAGGGTCCCGACGCCCTCGACCTCTCCCTCCCGCCCCGCAAGCTCGTCGACGACGTGCTTCCGGACGAGTTTCCGCTCAGCATGTTCTTTGAGGCCCTCGCCAAGAAGCTGAAGGGCGTGATCGCCGACACCAAGGGGATCACCGCCGCCGACGTCTCGCGGACCGAGCAGGCCGAGCGGGCTGCCGCGTGAGCGCTCGTACCGACCACACGGAGGAGGCGTCGCCCATGACCGCCAACGGAAACGGCGGGCCGCTCGACGGCGCCGTCATCGCGGTCGCCGGCGCGGCCGGCCCGGCCGGTCGTGCGACGCTGATGCGCCTCGCCGAAGCGGGCGCGACCGTCGTCGGCGCCGACGCCGACCCGGCGCGCCTCGCGGAGGCCGTCGACGCCGCCCGCTACGCCCACGGCGGCGCCAAGGTCGTCGGTGACACCGTCGACCTGCTCGACCTGGACGCCACGCGCGACTGGGCCGCGAAGACCGAGAAGGAGTTCGGCCGGATCGACGGCCTGGTCCACCTCGTCGGCGGCTGGCGCGGCAGCTCCTCCTTCACGGAGACCGACCTCGCGGACTGGAACTTCCTCGAGAAGCTCCTCATCCGCACGGTCCAGCACACCTCGCTCGCCTTCCACGACGTCCTGCTCCGGGCCGGCGGCCGCGGCCGCTACGCCCTGATCAGCCAGGTCGGCGCGCACAAGCCGCTCGCCAACAACGCCGCGTACAACGCCGGCAAGGCGGCCGCCGAGGCCTGGACGCTCGCGATGGCCGACTCGTTCCGCAAGCTGGGGGGCGACGACGGCCCGCAGGCGGCGGCTGCGATCCTGGTGATCAAGGCATTGGTGCACGACGCCATGCGCGCCGAACGCCCCAACGCGAAGTTCGCGGGCTTCACCGACGTCAAGGACCTGGCCGACGAGATCGCCGGGCTCTGGGACAAGCCCGCCCAGGAAGTGAATGGACAGCGTCTGTGGCTGACCCCCAAGCCGTGACCGCGGCCCTCGGCCCCAGGACCGACGCACGTCGTCACCACGACCCGTCGGTCCGGGGCTTCGCCAGCGACAACTACGCCGGCGCCCACCCCGAGATCCTCGCGGCCCTCGCCCTCGCCAACGACGGCCACCAGGTCGCCTACGGCGAGGACCAGTACACCGAGCACCTCCAGCGGATCATGCACAGCCACTTCGGCCCCCTGGCCGAGGCATTCCCGGTCTTCAACGGGACCGGGGCGAACGTGACCGCCCTCCAGGCGCTCACCGACCGCTGGGGCGCCGTCATCTGCGCCGAGTCCGCGCACATCAACGTGGACGAGGGCGGGGCGCCGGAGCGCATGGGCGGCCTCAAGCTGCTCACCGTGCCGACCCCCGACGGCAAGCTCACCCCCGAGCTGATCGACCGGCAGGCCTGGGGCTGGGAGGACGAGCACCGGGCGATGCCGCAGGTCGTCTCGATCACCCAGAACACCGAGCTCGGCACGGTCTACACGGTGGACGAGATCCGTGCGATCGTCGAGCACTCCCACGCCAAGGGCATGAAGGTGCACCTCGACGGGGCGCGCATAGCCAACGCCGCCGCCTCGCTCGACGTGCCGATGCGCGCGTTCACCAACGCCGTGGGCGTCGACGTCATCTCCTACGGCGGCACGAAGAACGGCATGCTCTTCGGCGAGGCGATCGTCGTCCTCAACCCCGACGCGGTCAGCCACATGAAGCACCTGCGCAAGCTGTCCATGCAGCTCGCGTCGAAGATGCGCTTCGTGTCGGTGCAGCTGGAGGCCCTCCTCGCGAAGGACCTGTGGCTGCGCAACGCCCGCCACGCCAACGCGATGGCCCAGCGCCTCGCGGCCGGCGTGCGCGAGCTCGACGGGGTGGAGATCCTCTACCCGGTGCAGGCCAACGCGGTCTTCGCCCGCCTGCCGCACGCGGTCACCCGGCGGCTCCAGGAGCGGTTCCGCTTCTACTTCTGGGACGAGACGGCCGGCGACGTGCGCTGGATGTGCGCCTTCGACACCACGGAGGACGACGTGGACGCCTTCCTCCAGGCCCTGAAGGAAGAGCTGGCACGCTAGCTCTCGCTGCATGAGTATACGGCCGGACGGAAAGTCATTGACTTCCGTCCGGCCGTATTCGTACGCTCCACGCGCATGGAACCCATGGAGCTCGTCCAGGAGAACCCCGACATCACGGCCTACCTGGCCGTGAGTGAGGCGGTCGACCACGATCATCCGGTGGTCCGGGCGGTCGTGCACCGCCTCGCCGCCGCGTACCCCGACGCATACGCATACGCCGAAGCCGCCTACCGATACGTACGCGACACCGTCCCGCACTCCGCCGACGCCGACGACCCCCGCGTCACCTGGCGCGCCTCCGACGTCCTGGAGCGGCGCACTGGCATCTGCTACGCCAAGTCGATCGCGTACGCCGCGCTCCTGCGGGCCCGGGGCATCCCGGCCGCCCTCTGTTATCAGCGGCTCGCCGACGACGACGGTTCGAACCCGGTGATCCACGGTCTCGTCGCCGTGCTGCTGCCCGGCGAGCGGGACTGGGCCCGCCAGGACGTGCGCGGGAACAAGCCCGGAGTCGACGCCCAGTTCTCCCTGGCGGCGGAGCGGCTGGCCTGGTCCGTCCGGCCGGAGTGCAATGAAGTGGATTATCCAGTGCTCTACACTGAACCGCATGCGGCTGTTCTGGACGCGCTGCGCGCCGCGTCCGACCGGCCCCACCTCTGGCGGACGCTCCCCTCGGAGCTCTGACCCCGGACCCCAGCGAACGGCGGACCATGACCCTCACGCTCACCGTCTCCGACGAGGTGCGCACCCTCGTACCCGGCTTCACCGCTCTGGTGATCGAGGCCCACGGCCTGGTCAACGGGCCCAGCGACGAGGCCGGCTCGGCCCTCCTCGACGACGCCGCACGCCGACTCGCCGAGCGGCTCGACGGCCGGACCCCGGACCAGGACCCGCACATCGCCGCCTGGCGCGCCGCGTACACCGCGTTCGGCGCCAAGCCCTCCCGTACGCGCAACTCCGCGGAGGCGCTCGCCAGGCGGGCGCTCGCGGACGGCGGGCTGCCCCGCATCAACCGGCTCGTCGACGCCTACAACGCGGTGAGCGTCGCCCACCTCATCCCGGTCGGCGGCGAGGACCTGGGCAGGATCCGCGGCGCCATGCGCCTGGTCCGCGCCACCGGCGACGAGCCCTTCGTCACCATGGCGGGCGGCGCGGAGACGGTGGAGCACCCGGAGGCGGGGGAGATCGTCTGGTGCGACGAGGAGGGCGTGACCTGCCGCCGCTGGAACTGGCGCCAGGGGCCCCGTACCCGTATCGACGACGACACCGTCGACGCGTTCTTCCTGCTCGAATCGCTCGCCCCGATGACCCGGGACGAGCTCCTCGCGGCGGGCACCGAACTGGCGGAGTCCCTGGAGAAGCTCAGCCCGGGAGCCCGGATCACGGTCCGCGACCCCGAGTGAGGATGCGTCCGCGAACCGGCGTGACGACGTGTCCGCGAACCGGCGTGACGATTCAGCGGGGTGTCGTCCCGCGGCGCCCCGCCGTCAGCCGGCGTCCTTGACCTCGGCCGGCGTCGGAGCCGTACCCCCGAGGTGCGCGGGCACCCACCAGGTGTCGTTCGCGTCCTTGGGGCGCACCGGGTAGGCGCGCTGCGCGGCCTCCAGGAGTTCCTGGACGCGCCCGCGCAGCCGCCGCGTGATGGCGCCCGCGTACTGGTCGGCGGGAGCCTCCACCGGCTCGCCGACGCGGATCGTCACCGGGATGTGGCTGCGCTTGAAGTTGCGGGGGCGGCCCTTGGTCCAGACGCGCTGCGTGCCCCAGAGCGCCATCGGGATCAGCGGGACCCCGGCCTCCTGGGCGAGCCGCGCCGCACCCGTCTTGAAGGCCTTGAGGGTGAACGACTGGGAGATGGTCGCCTCGGGGAAGACGCCGATGATCTCGCCGGCCCGCAGCGACTCCAGCGCGTGCTGGTACGCGTTCTCGCCCGCGGAGCGGTCCACCGGGATGTGCTTCATGCCGCGCATCAGCGGCCCCGAGACCTTGTGCCGGAAGACCGAGTCCTTCGCCATGAAGCGCACGAGACGCTTCTGCGGGAGCGCGGCCAGGCCCGTGAAGATGAAGTCCAGATAGCTGATGTGATTGGAGACGAGTACCGCACCACCCGTGCGCGGGATGTGCTCCGAACCCTGCGTGTCGATCTTCAGGTCGAGCGCCTTGAACATGGTCAGAGCGGCGCCGATGACCGGCCGATACACGAGTTCTGCCATCTGAGAGGAAACCCTTCTTCTGTGCCTGGGGAGGGTGCTCCCGGCGAAGTTACGCAGCCGTAGGTTTTCGGCTTTGGGCAGATCGTGCCCCATGTGGGCCGCCGTGACCAGTCCAGGCGGCTTCGTGCTGGGAGATTCTCGTCACTCGCGGTGGTCGTGGCGGGAATCCAACCCTCCCGTGCGACGCTGCACCGGATGAGACGGCCGACGGGGAAGGAGACAAGGGTGACAGAGAAGGGGGCAGGGGTGACCGAGACACCCGGAACCGACACGCTGGGACCCGAGGAGCTCGGCGTGCCGCTGGGGGAGCGCGCGACCCTCGTCCAGTTCTCCACCGCCTTCTGTCAGCCCTGCCGGGCCACCCGGCGCACCCTCGCCGAGGTCGCCGCGATGGTCCCGGGCGTCGGGCACGTGGAGATCGACGCCGAGGAACGGCTCGATCTCGTACGCGCCCTCGGCATCGCCAGGACCCCCACCGTCCTCGTCCTCGACCGGACGGGCCGCGTCGTCCGCCGGGCCGCGGGACAGCCCCGCAGGGTGGACGTCATCGCCGCCCTGGGGCGGGCGGTCTGACGCGGTGACACTTCTCCCACATCCCGGTACGCACTTGACTGCACGCCGCAACGATCGCCACTCTGACGGGGTGCCCCAAGAACTCCTTCTCTACGGCCGGACCCACGTGGACCTGGCCCGCAACGCGAGCGCGCGCTGTCCGGGTGTCTGACCACCCCCGGACCTCTCTCATGCCGCACTCGCAGAAGGACAACTCCATGACGGTCACGCCCGACCTCCGCCCCGGCACCGTTCCCACCATCGGCGCGCCCCGCCAGGCCTCCCCCGATCTGCTCCGCTCCGTCTTCCGCCGGCACGCGGCCGGTGTCGCGGTCGTCACCGCGCACGGGGAGCGCCCCGTCGGCTTCACCGCGACCTCGCTGAACTCTGTCGCCGCCGAACCCCCGCTCATCTCCTTCGGAGTGGGCACGACGTCCTCCAGCTGGCCCGTGCTCGCCGAGGCCGAGCACATCGGCGTCCACATACTCGGCGAACACCAGCAGGAACTCGCGGCCACCTTCGCCCGCAGCGGGGCCGACCGCTTCGGCGAGGGGACCCGTTGGAGCGTGGGGCCCGAGGGCGTGCCCGTACTCGACGGCGTGCTCGCGTGGCTGGTCTGCCGTGTGGTCGCCCGGGTGCCCGCCGGGGACCACCGGATCGTGATCGCGCAGGCCGTCGCCGGGGACCCGGACGGAGCGGGCCGGCCGCTCCTCTACCACCACGGCCGCTTCAACGCGCTGCGCGACTGAGGGTTCCCGTGCGCGCCGCTCTCCGCGCGTTGGGCAGATCACATCGCTGAGCGCTTGCTTACTGGTAACGGACTGGGTGTACTGGCGAGTAATATTTCGGTCGGGGCGTCCGGTGCCCCGACCGGAAACCCGCCCTTCAGGCGCCTATGCTGCGAGCAACAAGGCAGCCCAGTTATGACGATGCAGTAGGAGAGCCGGCGTGAGCTTGAGGATCGTTGTCTGTGTGAAGTACGTGCCCGACGCGACCGGAGACCGCAAGTTCGCGGACGACCTCACGGTCGACCGCGACGACGTCGACGGCCTGCTGTCGGAGCTCGACGAGTACGCCGTCGAGCAGGCACTGCAGATCGCCGAAGAGGCGGACGACGCCGAGGTCACCGTGCTGACGGTCGGCCCCGAGGACGCCAAGGACGCGCTCCGCAAGGCGCTCTCCATGGGCGCCGACAAGGCCGTCCACGTCGAGGACGACGACCTGCACGGCACCGACGTCATGGGTACCTCGCTGGTGCTCGCCAAGGCGATCGAGAAGACCGGCTACGACGTCGTCATCGCCGGTATGGCCTCCACCGACGGCACCATGGGTGTCCTCCCGGCGATCCTCGCCGAGCGCCTGGGCGTCCCGCAGGTCACGCTGCTCTCCGAGGTCTCCATCGAGGACGGCGTCGTCAAGGGCCGCCGTGACGGCGACAGCGCCTCCGAGCAGCTCGAGGCCTCCCTGCCGGCCGTCGTCTCCGTGACCGACCAGTCCGGCGAGGCGCGCTACCCGTCCTTCAAGGGCATCATGGCCGCCAAGAAGAAGCCGGTGGAGTCCCTGGAGCTGGACGACCTGGACATCGACGCGGACGAGGTCGGCCTCGCCGGTGCCTGGACCGCGGTCGACTCCGCCGCCGAGCGTCCGGCGCGCACCGCCGGCACGATCGTCAAGGACGAGGGCGAGGGCGGCAAGCAGCTCGCCGAGTTCCTCGCGAGCCAGAAGTTCATCTAAGCGGCCGTTCCGTGAGCCGGAAGTCCGTCCAGGCTCGCGCGCACCGCTCAGACCGCCCCTTTTTCGTTCGCAGGAGATTGAAGTCCCATGGCTGAGATTCTCGTCTACGTCGACCACGTCGACGGAGCCGTCCGCAAGCCCACCCTGGAGCTGCTGACCCTCGCCCGCCGCATCGGCGACCCGGTCGCCGTCGCGCTGGGCAACGGCGCCGCCGACACCGCGGCCGTCCTCGCCGAGCACGGCGCGGTGAAGGTCCTCACGGCCGACGCCCCCGAGTTCACCGAGTACCTGGTCGTCCCGAAGGTCGACGCGCTCCAGGCGGCGTACGAGGCTGTGTCCCCGGCCGCCGTGCTCGTCCCCTCCTCCGCCGAGGGCAAGGAGATCGCGGCCCGCCTCGCGGTCCGCATCGGCTCCGGCATCATCACGGACGCCGTGGACCTGGAGGCCGGTGACGAGGGCCCGGTCGCGACGCAGGCCGCGTTCGCCGCCTCCTTCACCACCAAGTCCCGTGTCTCCAAGGGCACCCCGGTCATCACCGTCAAGCCGAACTCGGCCCCGGTCGAGGCCGCCCCGGCCGCCGGCGCCGTCGAGGCCCTCGCGGTCTCCTTCGGCGCGCTGGCCACCGGCACCAAGGTGACCGCCCGCACGCCGCGCGAGTCGACCGGCCGCCCGGAGCTCACCGAGGCCGCAATCGTGGTCTCCGGTGGCCGCGGCGTCAACGGTGCCGAGAACTTCGGCATCATCGAGGCGCTCGCCGACTCGCTCGGTGCCGCCGTCGGCGCCTCGCGTGCCGCCGTCGACGCCGGCTGGTACCCGCACTCCAACCAGGTCGGCCAGACCGGCAAGTCGGTCTCGCCGCAGCTGTACATCGCCTCCGGCATCTCCGGCGCGATCCAGCACCGCGCGGGCATGCAGACCTCGAAGACGATCGTCGCGATCAACAAGGACGCCGAGGCGCCGATCTTCGACCTGGTCGACTACGGCGTCGTGGGCGACCTCTTCGATGTCGTCCCGCAGCTGACCGAAGAGGTCCATTCCCGCAAGGGCTGATCTCACGGCGCGGGCGTGACCTGCGCTTCTGTACGGTCCGGGGGCCGCGTGGTGATGATCACCGCGCGGCCCCCGGCCGTTTCGGACAACCATTGACGCGGGTCCCGACAGACTACTAACTTCGCTATACGGATTGTTGATTCCGTGAAGCGGAAAATAGGAGGATGTGGGATGGGTCAGCAGGAGAAGGTGTCGACGAGCCTCGCGGGCGCGGTCAGCGAGGGCATCAGCGCCTCCCTCGCAGCGGTGGACGCCGAGCTGGACCGCCGCTACCCGGGAGACCCCGGCACCCGCCAGCCCGTCCACACCGTCTACGTCCCCGGCAACGCCTTCGAGGCCGGCACCATCCGCTCCTGGGGCGACCAGGCCCTCTCCGCCCTCGACGAGCACGCCCCCGACGCCGCCTCCTTCGCCGCCGTCCTCGGCCTCTCCGACGACCTCGCCGAGGACGTGTACAGCCGCGTCCGCGCCAAGCTGGAGCGCGAGCCCATCGAGGACCTCCGGGTCGACTTCGAGGACGGCTACGCCGGCGCCGACGAGGACCAGGACGCCGCCCGCGCCGCCCGGCTGATCTCGGAGGCGTACGCGAACGGGACGGCCGCCCCGTACATGGGCATCCGCATGAAGTGCATGGAGTCCGCGGTACGCGACCGGGGCATCCGCACCACCGACGTCTTCCTCACCGGCCTCCTGGAGAACGGCGGCCTGCCCGACGGGCTCGTCCTCACCCTCCCCAAGGTCACCTACCCCGAGCAGGTCTCCGCCTTCGTCCGCCTCCTGGAGGCCTTCGAGAAGGCGCACGGCCTCGACGCCGGCCGCCTCGGCTTCGAGATCCAGATCGAGACCAGCCAGTCCATCCTCGCCACCGACGGCACCGCCGCCGTCGCCCGCATGATCGGCGCCGCCGAGGGCCGCGCCACCGGACTGCACTACGGCACCTTCGACTACAGCGCCTGCCTCGGCGTCTCCGCCGCCTACCAGGCCAGCGACCACCCGGCCGCCGACCACGCCAAGGCGATCATGCAGGTCGCCGCGGCCGGCACGGGCGTACGGGTCTCCGACGGCTCCACCAACGTCCTTCCGGTCGGCTCCACCGAGCACGTCCACGAGGCCTGGCGCCTCCACTACGGCCTCACCCGCCGTGCGCTCGCCCGCGCGTACTACCAGGGCTGGGACATGCACCCGGGCCACATCCCCACCCGGTACGCCGCCGTCTTCGCCTTCTACCGCGAGGGCTTCGAGGCCGCCGCCAAGCGCCTCTCCGCGTACGCCAACCACGCGGGCGGCGACGTGATGGACGAGCCGGCGACCGCCAAGGCCCTCAGCTCCTATCTGCTCCGCGGTATCGACTGCGGCGCCCTCGACACCGCCGAGGTCGACGCGCTCACGGGCATGAACCGCGTGGCCCTCGACCGCTTCGCGGCCCCGCGCCGCGGCGACCTGACGGCCTCCGCCGAGTAGCGGGACCACCCGCTCGGGGTCGACCGCGGAGGCGGCGGCCCCGACGGCCTCGTCCTGGCGGCTCCTGCCCCGACAGCGGACGGCCGCGGCCTCGGCGTACGCCGCTCAGACGGCCGAAGGCGGGATCTCGCCCGAACCGCGGGCCAGCAGCGTGGTGCCGAGCACCACGCGCTCCGGAACGTCGTCGACCCCGTCGAGACGCCGGAACAGACGCTCCGCCGCCGTCCGGCCGAGCGCGGCCGCGTCCTGGGCGATGACCGTGATGCCGAGCAGGTCCGCCAGTTCCATGTCGTCGAAGCCGACCAGGGCCACCGGCCTCGGGTGCCCCGCGAGGGCCCGGACCACGGTGACCATCACCCGGTTGTTCCCCGCGAACAGCGCCGTCACGGGTTCCGGCGCGTCCAGCATCTCCCGTACGGCCGTCCCCACCCGCTCCGGCTCCGTCGAGCCGAGCGAGACCCGGGAGCCGTCGACCGGCAGGCCCGCGTCCTCCATCGCCGCGCGGTAGCCGCGCAGCCGCTCGGACGCGGTGTGGATGCGGGGCCGGTCGCCGATGAAGCCGATCCGGCGGTGCCCGTGGGCGATCAGATGGGCCACGCCGTCGCGCGCCCCGCCGAAGCTGTCGGACAGCACGGCGTCGGCGTCGATCAGCCCCGCGGGGCGGTCGACGAAGACGGTGGCGACACCCGCCCTGATCTCCGGTTCCAGATACCGGTGGTCGTCACCGGCGGGGATGACGATCAGACCGTCGACCCGGCGCGCGCAGAGGGCGAGCGCCAGCTCCTGCTCCCGGGCCGGGTCCTCGGCGCTGGAACCGTTGATGAGCAGCGCCCCGTGCGCCCGCGCGACCTCCTCGATCGCCCGGCTGAGCGGCCCGTAGAACGGGTCGGCGAGATCCTCGAGCACGAGGCCGACCGTCGCCGTCCTGCCCTTGCGCAGGACCCGGGCGCTGTCGTTGCGGCGGAAGCCGAGCACCTCGATGGCCTCCTGGACCCGTCGCTCGGTGTCCGGGGTGACCCCCGGCTCGCCGTTCACGACCCGGGACACCGTCTTCAGGCCGACGCCCGCGCGCGCGGCGACGTCCTTCATCGTGGGCCGGTTGCCGTAGCGGTGCTCGGTGCGGCGGGCGATGTCGGCCACGGTGCGCGGTTCCTCCGTCGAAGGTCGGGGCGTCCGGCCGAAGAGTGGTACGGCCGGTCGTACAGCGGTGTCTGATCGACTCCCTGGCCGAATCATAGAACCTGGACAACGTTGTCATGTGAGGGGAGACTGTACGGAGCGGGACACCATAGACAACGTTCCGCCCGCCGCCGACTGGAGACCCCGCACCCATGCAGACCGATTCCGCCACGGGACCCCTCGACGGACTCGTCATCGCCCTCGACATCGGGGGCACCAAGATCGCCGGGGCCCTGGTCGACCACGAGGGACGCATCCGCGTCCGCTCCCAGTCGCCCACGCCCGCGCGTGAGGACGGCGAGACGGTGATGGGCGCGGTCGAGGAGGTGCTCGCCGAGCTCGCTCGCTCGCCGCTGTGGGAGGCCGCCGGGGCCGTCGGCATCGGCAGCGCGGGCCCGGTCGACGCGCACCGGGGGACCGTGAGCCCGGTCAACGTGCCCGGCTGGCGCGACTTCCCGCTCGTCGAACGGGTCCACAAGGCGACGGGCGGACGCCCCGTCACCCTGGTCGGCGACGGCGTCGCCATGACGGCCGCCGAACACTGGCTCGGCGCGGCGCGCGGCCACGACAACGCCCTCTGCCTCGTGGTCTCCACAGGAGTCGGAGGCGGCCTCGTCCTCGGTGGCAGGCTCCACCCCGGCCCCACGGGCAACGCCGGTCACATCGGCCACATGGTGGTGGACATGGACGGAGATCCCTGCGCCTGCGGCGGACGCGGCTGCGTCGAACGCATCGCCAGCGGCCCGCACATCGCCCGCCGCGCCCTGGAGAACGGCTGGCGCCCGGGGCCCGACGGCGACGCCTCCGCGGCCGCCGTGGCCGCCTCGGCGCGCGCGGGGGACCCGGTCGCCGTCGCCTCGTTCGAGCGGGCGGCCCAGGCCCTCGCGGCGGGCATCGCCGCGACGGCGACCCTCGTCGAGATCGACATCGCGGTCGTCGGCGGCGGGGTGGCGGGCGCCGGAGAGGTCCTCTTCGCCCCGCTGCGCCGCGGCCTCGCGACGTACGCCACGCTCGACTTCCTCCGGAACCTGACGGTCGTCCCGGCCCTCACGGGCACCGACGCGGGCCTCCTGGGCGCCGCCGCGGCCGCGGCGGTCTGAGGCCCCGGCCCGGCCGCCGCGGCTCCGGTGGTCTGAGGCCCCGGTTCGGCCCGGCCGTGAGGTCCCGGCCCGGCCGCCGCGGCTCCGGTGGCCTGAGGCCCCGGTTCGGCGGGTCGGACCTCCGGGTTTCGGTGGCCTGAGGCCCGCGCCCGGCGGGTCGGACTCCCGGCTCACTCCTCCCGTACCCGCTCCGCCGTGCGCTGTTCGACGATCACCAGGAAGGCGTCGGACTCCAGGTCCATGACGACCCGGGCCGGCACCCCCTCGTCCCTGCGCGCCCCGGCGAACTCCTCCGCCGGCCAGCTGCCCCGCGGGCCGCCGGCCGGAAAACGTTCGAGAACCCTACGACTCATCTCTCCGCACCCCCTCGTGCTTGCCGTTCTCAACGACCCCCGCGCGGAAGTGTCACGCTCATGCCCAGGCGGACGCATATGCCAGGACATGTGTTCGTGGTTTTCGTGGCAGGGTGTTGGGGGCAATCCACAGGGGGCTGTCGAAGAGGGGGAATCGTGATCGTCTGGGTCAACGGTGCGTTCGGCGCGGGGAAGTCCAGCACCGCGCGCGAGCTGGTCGA
Source organism: Streptomyces sp. NPDC088707 (assembly GCF_044752725.1). Taxonomy (NCBI): domain Bacteria; kingdom Bacillati; phylum Actinomycetota; class Actinomycetes; order Kitasatosporales; family Streptomycetaceae; genus Streptomyces; species Streptomyces sp. NPDC088707. The sequence goes on from NZ_JBIVLV010000002.1 coordinate 244,035, forward strand.
TCTGATCCCGAACAGCACGCTGTACGACCCCGAGGTCACCGGCGGGGGCCTGCGGGGCCTGCTGCCGGCCAAGCGGCTCGCCGAGGTCGAGGACTACCAGGACCTGCCGATCTGGCGGCGCCTGGTGGTCGACACCGCCGCCGCCCTGCTCGCCGAGCTCGGCGGGGTCCTGGTCGTGCCCATGACCCTGCTGCGCCAGGAGTACCGGGACGAGATCTTCGGCGGGCTCGCCGCCCGCCGCATCGACGTCCGCCATGTGCTCCTCGCCCCGGAGGAAACGATCCTGCGGCAACGGATCGACGGCAGGTCCGAGTACGCCGACCCCGACGTCGACGCCCGCGTCCGGGAGTGGTGTCACGGCCATCTCGCGCCGTACCGGGCCGCGCTCGACTGGCTCGCCGACGACGCCTACGTGGTCGACACCTCGGCGCTCACCGCGGCCGAGGCCGCCCGGTCCGTCGCCGACGCGGTGCGGGCCGGCCGCGCCGCCCCCTGCGGCATCGTCCAGACCCCCGAGCCGACCGGCGAGACCGTCGCCGCCGGAGTCCTGCTCTTCGACGAGCGGGATCGTTTCCTCCTGGTCGACCCCACCTACAAGCCGGGCTGGGAGTTCCCCGGCGGGGTCGTCGAGGCCGGCGAACCCCCCGCCCGCGCCGGACTGCGCGAGGTGGCCGAGGAGATAGGCCTCGAACTCGACTCCGTACCCCGCCTCCTGCTCGTCGACTGGGAACGCCCCGAGCCGCCCGGCTACGGCGGACTCCGCCTCCTCTTCGACGGCGGCACGCTCGGCCCCGCCGACACCGAACGCCTCCACCTCCCCGGCGCCGAGCTCCGCGACTGGCGCTTCGTCACCGAGGAGGAGGCAGCCGACCTCCTGCCCCCCGTCCGCTACCGCCGCCTCCGCTGGGCCCTGCGCGCCCGCGAGCGCGGCACGGTGCTCAACCTGGAGGCCGGGGATCCGGTGGGCTGACGGCCACGGCCGGAGTCCCGCCGGCGGGCCACCGGCCGCCGGTCGTACCTCCCGGTCGTGGAGCCGCGCTCAAGCCTCCGCCGTCGCCGCCGCCGCGGTCAGTCGCGCCGCCGTGTCCGAGGTCACCGGAGCGCCGTGACCGCAGCACAGCACCGACGGCTCCAGCTCCGCGAGCACCCGCATCGAGTCCAGCGCGCGAGCACGGTCGACATGGAACACGCCGAACATCACGTCCGGCACCGACGCCACCGTGTCCCCGGCGAACAGCACACCGTGGCGCGGGAGATGGACGGCGATCGAACCGGGCGTGTGGCCGGGGGCGTGCACCACCACCGCGCCGCCGCCGAACCCGAGCACCTCACCGTCCCCGACCTCCCGGTCGACCCGGGTCGGCGGCGCCTCCGGCGCGGTCAGGCCGTGCTCGAAGATCGGGATCTCCCAGTCCAGGAGGTGCGGCTCCGGCACCGGCGCCTCGCCCCGGATCACCGGCGCGTCGAGCCCGTGCGCCAGGATCTCGGCCCCGTGCCGGTCCGCGAGCTCCTGCGCCGAGCCCACGTGGTCCCGGTGGCAGTGGGTCAGCACGATCCGGCGCAACCGGTCCGGGTCGAGACCGGCGGACCGTATCGCCGCGGCCGTCCGGTCCGCCATGCCGGCCCAGCCGGCGTCGATCAGGGTCAGCTCCTCCTCGTCCTGCCAGAGATAGGCCTGGCCGATGGAGTAGTCGAGGAGGTGCAGACGCGGGGTGATCCTGGTGAGCTCGATGGATGCCATACGGCGAACCTACGCATCTCCGCAGGTCCGCCGTATACTTCTACGCTCGCGGCGAGCTTCGCCGAGCGCTGAACGTGGCCGCTCGTCAGTTCTGCTTCTGCCGCGCGTAGTTGAGCAGGAAGTGCGCCTCGGCCACGCAAAGCCGCTCCAGCTCGTCAGGCGAGACGGACTCGTTGGGCGCGTGGATCTGCGCCTCCGGCTCGCTCAGGCCGATCAGCAGGATCTCCGACTCCGGGTACAGCGAGGCCAGCGTGTTGCACAGCGGGATCGAGCCGCCCATGCCCGCCGTCTGCATCTCCTGGCCGGGGTACGCGATCCGCATCGCCTCGGCCATCGACGCGTACGCCGGGCTCGACGTGTCCGCCTGGAACGGCTGCCCCTGACCGACCTGTTCGAGGGAGACCCGGGCGTTCCACGGCGTGTGCTTCTCGATGTGCGCGAAGAGCAGCTTCGTCACCTCGGCAGAGTCGAGGCCCGGCGGCACCCGCAGGCTGAGCTGGGCGCGGGCCGACGACGGGATCGACGGGGTCGCCCCGGCCACCGGGTGGCAGTCGATGCCGATGACGGTGACGGCGGGACGCGCCCAGATCCGGTCGGCGACCGTACCGGCCCCCGGCAGGGCCACGCCCGTGAGGACCTTGGCGTCCTGGCGGAAGTCCTCCTCCGGGTACTGCAGCCCCTCCCACACCTGGTCGCCCGGCAGCCCCTCGATGACGGTCGAACCGTCCGGGCCCCGCAGCGAGTCCAGTACGCGGATCAGTGCGGCCAGCGCGTCCGGCGCCGCGCCCCCGAACTGACCGGAGTGCAGATTGCCCTCCAGGGTGTCGATCCCCACCCGGATCATCGTCATGCCGCGCAGGGTCGCGGTCACGGTCGGCAGTCCCACCCGGAAGTTGCCCGCGTCACCGATCACGATCGCGTCGGAGACGAGCAGTTCGGGGTGCTGCTCCGCGTACCGCTCCAGACCGCCGGTGCCCTGCTCCTCCGAACCCTCGACGATCACCTTGACCGTCACCGGAATGCCGCCGTTGGCCTTGAGGGCGCGCAGCGCGAGCAGGTGCAGGATGAAGCCGCCCTTGCAGTCGGCCGCGCCACGCCCGTACCAGCGCCCGTTCCGCTCGGTCAGCTCGAACGGCGGGGTGAGCCAGGCGGACTCGTCCAGCTTCGGCTGCACGTCGTAGTGCGCGTAGAGAAGGACGGTCGGCGCGCCGGCCGGGCCGGGCAGGATGCCGTACACGGCCTGCGAGCCGTCCGGGGTGTCGAGCAGTGCCACGTCCTGGAAGTCCTCGGCGCGCAGCGCGTCCGCGACCCAGTTCGCGGCGCCCTCGCACTCGCTGCGGGGCGCCACGGCCTCGTCCGCCACCGACTCGAAGGCCACCAGCTCCGTGAGCTCGGCCTTGGCACGGGGCATCAGGGACCGGACGGTCTCGGCGATCGGATTCGAGGTCATGGGCACGCTCCTGATGGGTGCGACGTTTACGACGTAAGGACGGCGTTCGGCGTATGTCGTGGTACGGCGAACGCACCGCCGATCCTACGGCGCGGGCCTCTGGCTACCGCGCCGTAGGATGCGTCAGGAGCAGACCCCCGGTCGGATCAGGAGCAGAAGCACATCGTGAGCAGCGAGCAAGCGGAGAACGCCGGTCCGGAGAACACCGCGCCCGAAGGCGCGGCTCCTGAGGGCATCACGGACGGGATGTCGGACGCGGCGCCGGACGCGGCGCCGGACGAGATCACGCACGAGGTCACGGCTGAGGTCACGGACGCCGAGGCGTCCCACGTACCGCACGTACCGCACGACGGGGCGCCCGCGGAGGAGGCCTCGGACGTCGTGGACGCCGACGCCGTGACCGCGCCGGACGGCGCGGACGGTGTCGACGCCGCGGACGGCGAGAACACCGAGATCTGGGACGTCGTGGTCGTCGGCGCCGGGCCCGGCGGCGCGTCCGCGGCCTACGCGGCGGCCGTGGCCGGGCGACGGGTGCTGCTCCTGGAGAAGTCCGAACTGCCTCGCTACAAGACCTGCGGCGGCGGCATCATCGGCCCCTCCCGCGACTGTCTGCCGCCCGGCTTCGAACTGCCCCTCCAGGACCGGGTGCACGCCGTCACCTTCTCCCTGGACGGCCGTTTCGCCCGTACCCGCCGTTCGCGGAAGATGCTCTTCGGGCTCATCAACCGCCCGGAGTTCGACGCCCAGCTCGTCGAGCACGCCCAGAAGGCCGGCGCCGAGCTGCGGACCGGGGTCACGGTGACCCGCGTGGAACAGCACGGCCCGGCGGTGCCGGACCGGCGGACCGTCGCCGTGGTCCTCGCCGACGGCGAGACCGTGCTCGCGCGCGCGGTCGTCGGCGCCGACGGCAGTGCCAGCCGGATAGGCGCGCACGTCGGGGTGAAGCTCGGCCAGGTCGACCTGGGCCTGGAGGCGGAGATCCCCGTACCGCCGTCCGTGGCGGAGGACTGGAAGGGCCGCGTCCTCATCGACTGGGGCCCGATGCCCGGCAGTTACGGGTGGGTCTTCCCCAAGGGCGACACTCTGACGGTCGGCGTCATCTCGGCGCGCGGCGAGGGCGCCGCCACCAAGCGCTACATGGAGGACTTCGTCGCCCGGCTCGGCCTGTCCGGTTTCGAGCCCACGATCTCCTCCGGTCATCTGACGCGCTGCCGCACCGACGACTCGCCGCTCTCCCGCGGCCGGGTCCTCGTCTGCGGTGACGCGGCGGGGCTCCTGGAGCCGTGGACGCGTGAGGGCATCTCGTACGCGCTCCGCTCGGGCCGGCTCGCCGGCGAGTGGGCGGTACGGGTCGCCGAGGCCGCCGACGCGGTCGACGCACGGCGGCAGGCCCTGAACTACGCCTTCGCCATCAAGGCCGGGCTCGGGGTCGAGATGGCCGTCGGGCGGCGGATGCTCGCCGTCTTCGAGCGGCGGCCGGGGCTGCTGCACGCGACGCTGACGGGGCTGCGTCCCGCCTGGAACGCGTTCGCCGACATCACCCGGGGTTCGGCGACGCTCGGCGGCATGGTCCGCTCGAACGGCATGGCTCGGCGGGCCTTGGAGATCCTCGACAAGCGCATGGACACCTCGTCGGGCGTCGGCCCGGCGGGCCGGGGCGTCGGCAAGGGCGAGCGGTCGGCACCCGAGGCCGAGGCGGACACGGACGCGAAGGCGGGCACGGACGCGAAGGCGGACGCGGGCACGGAGGTGCAGGCCGGGGTGGAGGCCGAGGCGCAGACCGGCTCGAAGGCCGGCTCGGAGGCCGAGGTGTCCGCGAAGCCGGAGGCTCCCGAGGCTCCGGAAGTCCTCTGACGCCTGGGATCGGCGCACCAGGCGCACCAGGCGTATGTGACGTTTGCGAAGCGAGTGCAGCGGACGGGCTCCGCCGCTCCGGCCGGTTTCACGCGGCGGGAGTGGTGGGGCCCGTCGGCGTGACGCGGAAGACGGGGTGCTTCGGCGCGATGGCGCGCAGCTCCTCGTCGGAGGAGTCGGGGCCGACGCCGCCGAAGAAGACGCCGACCTCGGCCTTCCAGCGCTTGAGGTAGGCGCGCAGCAGCGCGGGCTTGTCGTCGTCGGCGACCTCGACGACGGTGAAGTCCTGCACGTGCTTGCCGAGGATCAGCTGCCCGCCGCCGGCGGCCCGCATGTTGTGGGTCCACTGGACGTGGCCGCGGGGGGCCACGAGGTAGCGGACCCCGTCCACCGTGAGGAGGTTGACGGGGGTTCGGCGCCATTCACCGCTCTTGCGGCCGCGGACGGCGAGCACGCGGGAGCCCCAGACACTGATGCCGCGGCGGGTCGCCCAGGCGACGGTGCGGTTGAAGACGTTCACGGTGAACCAGCCGGGCTTCATGACGTGGGCGGCGGGGTCGGAGCCGGTGGGCCGTGCGGACATGGGGTCCTCCTGGAGGATCGAGCGGTGCCGAGCGGTTGCGCTCCCGGTCCCGGTAGCGGCAGCGGTGGTGAGAGCCGAAGTGTGAGCACTGCTCTCGCTTGATTCGAGTGTGCAGGAATCGCCGCTCACAATCAAGAGCACCGCTCTCGTTTCGTATCGCCGCTCTGAAAGTGGCACACTGCTCTCCATGACGACCGTTCGAGGAGCCCGCGCCCGCGCCCGTATCGAGATCACCGCCGCCATCAAGGACGAGGCCCGCACCCAGCTCGCCGCCGAGGGCGCCGCCAAGCTGTCCCTGCGTGCGGTCGCCCGCGAACTGGGCATGGTCTCCTCCGCGCTCTACCGCTACTTCCCGAGCCGCGACGACCTGCTCACCGCACTGATCGTCGACGCGTACGACGCGATCGGCGCCGCGGCGGAGAAGGCCGTCGCCGAGACGGCGGGGCAGCGCCCCCTCGACCGGTGGACCGCCGTCTGCCGGGCCGTCCGTGCCTGGGCCGTCGCCCACCCGCACGAGTACGCACTGATCTACGGTTCCCCCGTCCCCGGCTACAGCGCGCCCCAGGACACGATCGTCCCCGCCTCCCGCGTCGGCCTCGTCCTCATCGAGACCGCGCGCAGCGCCCACACCGGCGAGGGCGTCGCGCTGCCCGCGCTCCCGGAAGGGCTCCGTCCCGAGGCCGCCCGGCTGGCGGCCGACATCGCCCCGGACCTTCCGCCGGCCCTCGCGGTCGCGCTCGTGGCCGCCTGGTCGCAGCTCTTCGGGCTGATCTCCTTCGAGGTGTTCGGCCACTTCCACAACATCGTCGAGGACCGCGACGCCTTCTTCGCGTCGGCGGCCCGCCGCCTCGGCCAGGACGTGGGCCTGCTGCCGCGCGGCTGAGAGGGCTCGACCCGCCCCCCGACCACGCCCGCGTACGCGCAGCGGTCGGAGACCGGTGAGACGGCGGCCCAGCCGAGCACCCGACCGTCCTCGCCGAGGGCGACGAGCCGGTGCTCGGGCGCCCGCGCGCTGTCGAACGCCTCCCAGCCGGGGGCGGCCGTCTCGAAGGGGTGGCTGAGGAACGCGGCGGCCATCCGGGACCGCCCGGCGTTGTGTACGCAGACGAACAGCACGGAGGGGATCGGGGCGGCGCTCACGGGCGGGCACTTCTTTCACGGGGGCGAAGGGGGTACGGCGGGTGCAGGGCTGACGACGGCGGGCCGCCCGAGGCGCATGCCGAGGAGCATGCCGAACAGGGCGAGTCCTGCCATGAGCCCGCCGACCTGCGCCACGACGAACATCGGCACGGAGCCCGGGGCGATCCCGGCGAAGGTGTCGGTGAGGGCGCGGCCCACGGTGACGGCCGGGTTGGCGAAGCCGGTCGATGAGGTGAGCCAGTAGGCGGAGCCGATGGAGGACGCGGCGGCGACCGGGGCCGGATGCGCGCGGCGGACCCTGGGCAGGCCGAGGACCAGCACGATCAGACCGGCGGTGGCGACGGCCTCGCCCAGCCACAGGTGCGGGGCGTATCGCTCGTGGCCGGACCATCGGACGAGTGGTTCGGCGAACATCGCGTCCGCGAGGACCGCGCCGCAGAGCGCGCCGGCGGTCTGCGCGGCCACGTAGACGGCGTCCTCGCGCGCGTGCGGCCCGCCGTTCACCCCGCCCTCCCCGGTCCCGGCCCCGGCCCGGCCCCCCGGCCCCGGCCCCGTCGTGGGATCGACGGCCGACGGCCCAGGCCGCCACGGTGACGACCGGATGGAAGTAGGCGCCCGAGACGGGACCGAGCAGGGTGATGAGCACGCCCAGGCCGAACACGGTCTCCGTCGACTCGGCCACGAGCTGGACGCCCACGTCCCGGCTGAGCCGGGTGGCCTGGATGCCGGAGCCGACGACGACCGCGACCAGCGCACCCGTACCGACGAACTCCACTGCCGTGCGCCGCCCGAGTGTCCAGGGCCCGCGCAAGGAGCCCTGGGAGGTCTACGTCGTCAAGGTCGACGCCCCCCGCCGAGGCCGACGCCCCCCCCGCCGAGGCCGTCGGCGCACCGGACGACGGCTGCGTCTGCACCACGTGCTGACCCGCGGCCGCCCCGGTGCGGACGGGACGGCGTCTACTCCGCCGGGAGTACGGGTGACCACCCCGTCGGGCTGACGATTCCACGGGTCCCGCACGGTTAGCGTGGCGGACATGGATCAGGAGCGGAGGCGCGGACACGAGCGCGGACCAGGGCGCGGGCGCGGTGACGCGGGGTCGGCGCGCGTGCCGGGGGAGCGGCGGGCACGCGCGCACCGGTCGCCTGACCACCGGTCCAGCGAACCCGGTGCGAGCGAACCCGGGACGTACGGGCAGCCGGGCCGGGCGCCCGCCCGCGAGGGAGGCCGGTGGCAGCGCGGGGACAGCGGCGGCGGCCTGCCCTGGCGGTCCACGCTCCTGATCGCCGTGGTCGTCATGGCCGGGACCGGGTTCGCCGCGAGGAACCAGCCCGACCGGGAGGCGCTCGACGCGCTCGGACGCGCCCTGCTCCTTCTCGGAGCCGCGCCCCTGCTGTTCCGTCACCGGTGGCCGGTGCCGGTGGTGTTCGGCGTCGCAGCCGTCACCCTCGGCTATCTCGTGGCCGGTTACCCGTACGGCCCGGTGTTCGTCATGGTCGCCGTCGCCTGCTTCGCGGCGGTCGTGCACGGGCACCGGACCGCCGCCGCCTGGGCCCTCGGCCTGCTCTGGGCGGGCCATCTGCTGCTCTCGCACTGGCTCTACCGCTGGCTGCCCCCGGCGGGCGACGGCCCCGCGCCCTGGGGGCAGGAGCTGCCCGCGGCCGCGTTCGCCGTCGCCGTGCTGGCCGCCTCCGAGACGGTCCGCGTACGGCGTGAGCAGCGGGCGCAGCTGCGGGCGGACCGGGCCGCCGCCGAGCAGCGGCGCGCCGACGAGGAGCGGCTCCGTATCGCCCGGGAACTCCACGACGTGCTCGCCCACTCGATCTCCGTCATCAACGTGCAGGCCGGGGTCGGCCTCGCCCTCCTGGACTCCGACCCCGAGCAGGCCCGCACCGCGCTGACCACCATCAAGGCGGCCAGCAAGGAGGCGCTCGGCGAGGTGCGCCAGGTCCTCGACACCCTGCGCACCCGCGGCGACGCGCCCCGCGCGCCCGCCCCCGGACTCGACCGGCTCCCGGAACTCGTCGAGCAGGCCGCCGCAGCGGGCCTCACCGTCACCGTCGCGACGACCGGACCGCGTACCGGCCTGCCGCCCGGCGCCGACCTCGCCGCCTTCCGGATCGTGCAGGAGGCGCTCACCAACGTGGTGCGCCACTCCGGTTCGCGTACGGCCCGGGTACGCATCGGGTACGGCTCCGGGCACCTGGACCTGACGGTCGACGACGACGGCCCGGCCACCGGCACCGAGGCGGGGGGCAGCGGCAACGGACTCGCCGGCATGCGGGAGCGGGCCGCGGCCCTCGGTGGCACCATCGAGGCGGGCGCCCGCCAGGACGGCGGCTTCCGCGTCCACGCCGTACTCCCGTTCCACCAGGAAGAGCCCCCGTCACCGCAGGAGACCCCGTGATCCGAGTGCTGCTCGCCGACGACCAGTCGCTGGTCCGGGCGGGGTTCCGCGCGCTGCTCGACGCCCAGCCGGACATCGAGGTCGCGGGGGAGACCTCCGACGGCGACGAGGCCGTGGAGCGGGTGCGCGCCCTGCGCCCCGACGTGGTCCTCATGGACATCCGGATGCCGCGGCTCGACGGTCTCGAGGCCACCCGCCGCATCACGGACGACCCTGACCTCGCCGAGGTCCGGGTCGTCATGCTGACCACCTTCGAACTCGACGAGTACGTCTTCGAGGCGATCCGCGCGGGCGCCTCCGGCTTCCTGGTCAAGGACACCGAGCCGGAGGAACTGCTGCGGGCCGTCCGCGCCGTCGTCCACGGGGACGCCCTGCTGTCCCCGGGCGTGACCCGCCGCCTGATCGAGGAGTTCGCGGCCCGCTCCAAGGCCCCGGGGGCGACGGCGGCCCTCGGCGCCCTGACCGAGCGGGAGCGGGAGGTGATGGCCCTGGTGGGCATCGGCCTGTCGAACGAGGAGATCGCCCGCAGGCTGGTCGTCAGCCCGCTCACCGCCAAGACCCACGTCAGCCGCGCCATGGTGAAACTCGGCGCCCGGGACCGGGCCCAACTCGTGGTCCTGGCCTACGAGTCGGGCCTCGTACGGCCCGGCTGGCTCGGCTGAGCCCCGACGGAGGCCGGGGCCCGCGGCCGGCCGGCCGACCGGACCGGGACCGGCGGACGCGGATCTCGCCGGGCGGCACATGCCCGGCGAGATCCGGACGCGCTCCCTAGTCGCGGACGGCGACCTTCGCCGGAGCGTCCTCGGTGGCCGTACCGCTCCCGGTCCCCGTGGCGTCCGCCCGCGACGGCGTGGAGCGGGCGACGACGACCGACGGCTCGCCGTCCTGCTTCCGCTTCGTCCGGAGACCCGGCAGCGTGACGAGCAGTCCGGCCAGGGCGATGACCGTGACCACGGCGAGGCCCGGACGGAAGTCGTCCAGGACCGCCTGCGGCGAAGCGGTGCCCTCGCCGCCGTCCGCGGTGATCACGGCGGTGACGACGGCGAGGAACAGTGCGCCGCCGACCTGGATAGAGGTGTTGAGGAGTCCTGACACCATGCCCTGCTCGTCGTCGTCGACCCCGTTCGTGGCCTGGATGTTGAGCGAGGGGAACACGAGCGCGCAGGCCGCGCCGAGCAGCAGCATCGACGGCAGGATGACGGCGGCGTACTGCGGGGTGAGGGAGATCCGCAGGAACAGGGCGTACGCGACGACGAGCAGCGTGAAGCCGGCGGCGATCACCCGTGGGGTGCCGAAGCGGTCCACGATGCCGCCGATCTTGGTGGAGGAGAGCGCCACGAGCACTCCGGCCGGCAGGAAGGCGAGGGCCGTCTGGAGCGCCGACCAGTGGAGCAGTGACTGCATGTACTGGGTGACGATGAACTGGAAGGCGACGTACGAGCCGAAGAACGCCGCCGCGCCGAGCTGGGCCCGTACCTGCGAGCCTGAGCGCAGCACTCCGAGCCGTACGAGGGGGCTCGCGCTCCGGCGTTCGATGAGGACGAAGGAGACGAGCAGCGCGGCGGCCACCGCGAAGGACAGCAGGGTGCGCACGGAGGTCCAGCCCGTCTCGGGCGCCTGGACGACGGTGAAGACGAGCAGCAGCATCGCGGCCGTGCCGGTGACGGCGCCAGGCAGGTCGTAGCCGCCGGAGGCGTTCTCCCGGGCGCTGTGCGGGATGAGGCGGAGCGCGAAGACCAGGGCGACGAGGGCGACGGGGGCGGGGAGCAGCATCGTCCAGCGCCAGCTCAGCTCGGTGAGGAGCCCGGACAGGACCAGGCCCATCGAGAAGCCGGTGGCGGCGCAGGTGGTGTAGATGGACAGGGCCCGGTTGCGCTGCGGGCCCTCCTTGAAGGTCGTGGTGATGATCGACAGGCCGGCGGGGGCGGTGAACGCGGCGCTCAGCCCCTTGATGAAGCGGCTGGCGATCAGGAGGGGCCCGGAGTCGACGAGCCCGCCGAGCAGGGAGGCGAGCGCGAAGACGGCCAGCGCGATGAGGAAGACCCGGCGGCGGCCGAGCAGGTCGGCGGCGCGGCCGCCGAGGAGGAGCAGGCCGCCGTAGCCGAGGATGTAGCCGCTCACGATCCACTGGAGGGTGGCGGTGGAGAGGCCGAGGTCGGTGGCGATCGAGGGCAGGGCCACGCCGACCATGGAGACGTCGAGGGCGTCGAGGAACATGGCGGCGCAGAGCACGAGCAGGGTGCCCCAGAGGCGCGGACTCCAGCGTTCCCGGGCGGAGTCGGACACACCGGTGGGCGCGTCGGTGAGCGGAGAGGTCATGGGCAGGACAGTACATGCACATGCATTGAATGCGAGTGCATTTAATTCCCGTGCAACAAAAGGGGTCGCTTCTGCTACCGTGCGGCCATGGCAGCGAACAAGTCCGAACGCGCGCTCGTGGACGAGTGGCGTGACGTCCTCGCCCTGCACGCCCGTACGACCTGTGAGCTCGACCGGGCGCTCCATCCGTACGGCATCGGCGCCAGCGACTTCGAGGTCCTCGACGTGCTCGCGGAGGGCGCGGCGGAGGACGGCCCGGCCTCCTGGCGCGTCCAGGAACTGGCCGGGCGGGTCCACCTCAGCCAGAGCGCCCTGTCCCGGCTGATCGCACGCCTGGAGAAGGACGGCCTGGTCGTGCGGGGGATGTGTGCCGAGGACCGGCGCGGCGTCCAGGTGAAGCTGACCGAGAAGGGCCTCGCCCGTCATGCCGAGGTCCGGCCCCTCCAGCGCGACGTACTGACCCGGATGCTGGACGGGACGGCCTGAGCGGGCGCTGGTTCAGGACCAGGTGATCCCGGAGGTCTCGCGCCACACCCGCGCGAGCTCCTCGTCGCCGGGGAGCGTCACGGCGTCGACGGGCAGCCGGTTCAACGGGACGAGGCACAGCCGGTCGGCGGCCCCGGCGAGCTCGGTGTCCACCGGCTCCGAGGCCGGTCCGTCCCGCTCGGTGTCCATCGGCTCCGAGGCCGGTCCGTCCCGCTCGGTGTCCATCGGCTCCGAGGCCGGTCCGTCCCGCTCGGTCCGGGGCGGCTCGGTCGCCGAGGGTCGCACCGTCCGCACATCGCCCGTGTCGCTCGCCCGCACCCGCAGGGCCCGGGGCCCGTCCGTCCGCACCCGGCCGCGGCTCCGGCCGTGGAACCGGAAGCGCAGCTCGTCGATGCCGTCGGCCGCGACCTGCGCCTGACCGGCCGCGGCCCCGCCGGGAGCGCCGACTCGGCGTCCGCGTGGTGGACGGCGGTCTCGTGCGCCTGCCGTCGCGCCCAGAAGGCGAACGAGGCGCGCCGGGGGCTCAACTCGTCCGAGAGGCCCCGGCGTTCCGTGCCCAGTAGCCCATCGCGGCGGCCCCGGCCGAGAGCACGGCGACGGTCGTGAGTGCCACCGGCAGGGAGAACCAGTCGGCGAGGAACCCGATGGACGGCGGGCCGAGCAGCATGCCTCCGTAACCGAGCGTGGACGCGGTCGCGACCCCGCCGGGTCCGGCGACGGCACCGGCGCGGGCCACGGCGACGGGGAAGATGTTGGCGAGCCCGAGACCGGTGATCGCGAAGCCGAGCAGGGTGGCCCAGATGCTCGGCGCGAGCGCGCCGAGCAGCATGCCGGCGGCGGCCGTGGTGCCACCGAGGACCAGGGTCCGGGTCTGGCCGAGGCGTTCGAGCAGCGCGGTGCCGGAGAGGCGCCCCGCGGTCATGGTGAGCGCGAACACGGAGTACCCGGCGGCGGCCACCCCCGGGTGCGCGCCGAGGTCCTGCTCCAGGTGGAGGGCGCCCCAGTCGGCGAGTGCGCCTTCGCCGTACGCCGTGCAGAGGGCGATCACACCGAAGACCAGGACGATGCGCCGCGACCCGCCGGACCGCCCGCTCTTCGCACCGGCGGCGGGCGCCAGGGATTCGGGGGCCGGGGCGGGGGAGGGGTGCCGCAGGAGTACGGGCCCGGCGACGGCGGTGAGCGCCAGACCGACCACGGTGAGGCCCAGCAGATGGGCGGTCGGGGACAGGCCCCCGGCGAGCAGTCCGCCGAGTCCCGCGCCGATCATGCCGCCGAGGCTGAACGCGGCGTGGAAGCTGGGCATCACCGGGCGCCGGAGCGCGGTCACGAGATCCACGGCGGCGCTGTTCATGGCGACGTTGATCCCGCCGTACGCGGCCCCGAACACGAGCAGGACGAGGCCGAGGGCGAGCGGCGACCGGGTGAGCGCCGGCAGCGCGACGGACAGCGACAGGAGGACGGCGGTGGCGACGGTGACGGCGTGGGAGCCGTGGCGGCGGCAGAGCCGCCCGGTCAGCGTCATGGTGATGACGGCGCCTGCGGACACCCCGAGCAGGGCGAGGCCGAGGTCACCGGCCGAGGCGCCGGTCTGCTGCTTGACGGCGGGGATCCGGACGACCCAGCCGGCGAACAGGAACCCGTCGAGAGCGAAGAAGAGGGTCAGGGCGACGCGGAGGCGGGACAGGGAGTGGGTGGCGGTGTCTCCGCCGGAGCCCCCCGGAACGGCCGTCCGTACTTTGTTTAGTAGCGGCACAAACTCAGGATAGGGGCATGCCCCGGCCGCAATCAAGCGAGCGGCGGACGAACCGGAGGACGCCCCTTGATCATCGACAGGCGACACGCACCCCCATGACGCTGTCCGGGTGACAAGGCGCAGGTCAGAACTCCCCAACGGGCCACTGGAAAGCATCGTTTCTGCGCTGGATCCGCCCGCCCGGCATTGGAGTGAGACGCCGTGTCTCGCCATTTCCGCAGGCGTTTGACCGGCAGACGAGCACCTTCTGGCACGTCATTCCGAGATCTTGAGGAGTAGTCATGCGTTCTCTCGCCGCGTCTGTCCTGGCCGTGGGCATCCTGCTGGGCGGCGCCGGTTCCGCGCTCGCCAACGACGGATTCGGGGCGGGGTACTTCTCCGCCGGCGGCGCGGGCTTCAGCTCGCACTGCTCGGTGGCCGGCGTCCCGGCCGTCTACGGAACGATCTTCACCGGCTCGTGTCACGAGAAGGGCTGGGAGAAGGGCCCGGAGGGCGCGTTCCTCGGCGCGCACTGACCTGACGGGTCCCGGGCGAGGACGCAGCCCTCGCCCGGGACCGCCCGCACGACGGGTGCGTCGGCGACGCGGCCCTCGCCCGGGACCGCCCGAACGACGGGTCGGCCGGCGCCGCGGCCCTCGCCCGGGACCGAGCCCGCAGCACGGCGGGTCGGCCGGCGACGCAGGAGAGTGGGGGATGCGCAGGGAGAGAAGAAGCCGCCCTCGCGAAGGCCCGGCACGCGCCGTACCCCGCGCAGTCCCGAACACGGTCCCGGCGCGTCCCCGCGTCCGGAGCTCCGAAGGAACCCGCCCGACCACTCGGCGGATACCCCGCACCCCGCCCAGGGGGACACCCCACCCCCTGATCATGGGAGACTCGCCCCCATGAACGGCAAGGCGACGACGACCCGGACACGGCTGGACAGGGGGCGCAACGCGCTCGGCCCCGCGCTGGAGCTGGTGCACACCGGCAGGGCCCCCACCAGGGCCGTCCTCACCGCCGAGCTCGGCGTCACCCGCGCCACCGCCGGCGCGGTCGCCGCGGAACTGGAGGCCCTCGGCCTCATCCGCGTGGACTCCAACCCCGGCGCAGCCGCCGGATCCCAGGGCCGCCCCAGCCATCGCCTCGCCGTCGACGAGAAGGGCCCCGTCGCCCTGGCCGCCCAGGTCCACGCCGACGGCTTCCGCGCCGCCCTCGTCGGCCTCGGCGGCACCATCGTGGCCACCGTCCCCGGCTGTGTCACCGTCTCCGCCGACCCGGCCCAGGTCCTCGGCGAGGTCGTCGAGGCCGGAGTCGCCCTGCTCAGGGAGAGCGGCCGCCGCTGCGTCGGCGCGGGGCTCGCCGCCCCCTCGGCCGTGGCGGAGCCCGAGGGCACCGCGCTGAACCCGCTGCACCTCGCCTGGCCCGCCGGCGCGCAGGTCCGGGAGATCTTCGCCGAGCGGGTACGGGCCGCCGGCATCGACGGCCCGGCTTTCACCGGCAACGACGTGAACCTCGCCGCCCTGGCCGAGCACCGCCACGGCGCCGGCCGCGGCGCCCGCGACCTGCTCTGCGTGGCCACCGGACACCGTGGCGTCGGCGGCGCGCTCGTCCTGGACGGTCGCCTGCACACCGGGAGCGCGGGCCTCGCCCTGGAGGTCGGCCACCTCACGGTGAACCCGGAGGGCCGCGCCTGTCACTGCGGCAGCCGCGGCTGCCTGGACGTGGAGACCGACCCGCTCGCCTTCCTCACCGCCGCGGGCCGGGCCCCCGGCCCCGAGGTGTCCCTGCTCCAGCAGGCCCGCGACCTGCTGCGCACGAGCCCCGACGACCCGGGCGTACGGGTCGCGGTGGGGGAGCTGATCGACCGTCTGGGCCTCGGCCTCGCGGGCCTGGTGAACATCCTCAACCCGGACCGGATCATCCTGGGCGGCCTCCACCGCGAGCTGCTCGACGCCGACCCTGAGCGCCTGCGCGCGGTCGTCGCCGACCGCAGCCTCTGGGGCCGCAGCGGCGGTGTGCCGATCCTTCCCTGCACTCTGGACCACAACAGCCTCGTCGGCGCCGCCGAGCTGGCGTGGCAGCCGGTCCTGGACGACCCGCTGGCGGCGCTGAGCCGCGAGCGGGTCTGACCGGCCACCCGCACGAGCCGGTCCGGCAGCGGGGCCCGGGCAACCCGGTCCGACGGCCCGCCCGGCCAGGGGCGTCACGCCTGAGGGTCGGCCCGCCCCTCGGCCAGCGCGGCCAACCGCTCCAGGGCCGTCCGCGTACCGGCCTCGTTGTCGGCGGGGGCCACGCCGTCGGGCACCCCTTCGTGCACGAGGACCACCTCCGTGCCGCCCTCCAGGGCGATCAGGGTCGTGGTGAGGGTCATGGGGCCCTGAAGCGCCGGGTCGGAGGTCTCGAACTCGGTGACCTCGACGACGCGTTCGTCCGGGAGCAGCTCCACGAAGCGCCCGTGGTACGTGTCCGTGCGGGCCCCCGACTTGCCGGTGCCGTCCGCGGTGTCGTACGTGAGGGAGACCCGGAAGGTGCCCCCCTCGCGCGCGTCGAACTCATGGACCTCGCAGGTCATTCCGTACGGCACGCGCCAGCGCGCGACCGCCTCCGGGTCGAGCAGGGCCCGGTAGACGGCCGAGGGCGGGGCGTCGACATGGCGGGACACGCGCGTGGTGTACACGTCTCCAGGCTAGAGGCTGAGGGCGTCCTCCGCGTTCGTCATCCACGCGGTCACCGAGTTCTTGTCCGGCGACACGTACAGGCCCGGGGTCGAGGCCTTGAGCGGCTTCTGCTCCAGGTCGGAGTCGGTGCTCATCGTCATCGCGATCGAGTGGACGGTGGTGCCCGTGCCGTCCTTGAGGCCGCCCATGAGTCCCGCGTACGCCGACTGTCCCGGCGCGAGCCGGATGGCGTCCTCGATGCCGGGGGCCGGACCCCGCTCGACGGCCTTCCCGTCGAGGTCGCCGAAGGTGACGACCGGGTGTCCCAGCGCCCGGCAGGGCTTGCCGCCCTTGTTGGTGATCTTCAGGAGGTAGCTGCTGGTCGTGGGCTCCGCCAGGGTCGCGGTGAAGGTCACGTCGAAGGTGCTGCACGGGAACACGTCGTAGTCGGGGTCCACCGAGGGCGTCGTGGGCTTGGAGGGGGCCGGGGGCTTCGTGGGAGCCTCGGTCGGCGCGTCGGTCGGGGGCTTCGTGGGGGCCTTCGGCGGTGTGGCCGGCGGTGCCGTGGACTTGGACGGAGTCGCCGACGGTGCTGCGGGACCACCTGCCGCCCCGTCCTCGCCGGGCCCGCAGGCGGTCAGCGTGACGGCGGCGAGGGCGACGAGAACGACGGCGGATCTGCGGACGGTGCTCATGACGATGTCCCCCGATGAGAAGCGCGCACGGCGCGGCGACGAACGAACTGGCCAGACCTGCTCCGACCGATCCGACCGATCCGGCCGATCAGAGAGATCCGGCCGATCAGAGAGATCCGACCCGGTCCGAGCTTGGTCGGTCCGAATTCCCAGGGTCCCGAAGAAACTTCACGGCTTGGTGACGGCGTCTTGCCGAAATCACCACGGCGTATGGACGGGGTGCACCCCGCCGCGCACCTCCTCGACCGGAAACCCCTGGCCCGGGGCCCTTGGACGACGTACCGTTCCGCCTCATGACCATTTCTGATCATGATCTTCCCCCGCGTCTCGGCAGCCTCACCTTCCACAGTCCGCTCTCCGAGGCCCGCGCGACCCGCATGGTCGCGCGGCTCGCCGCCATCGAGCCCGCCGATGTGCTCGACATCGGCTGCGGCTGGGGAGAGTTGCTGCTCCGTGTCGTCGAGGCCGCGCCGACGGCCAAGGGCGCGGGCATCGACATCAACGGCGAGGACCTGGCCCGTGGCCGGGCCCTGGCGGAGGCCCGTGGCCTCGCCGACCGTGTCGAGTTCGTCGAGGAGTCGGCGTTCGGTACCGACCGGGGACCCGTCGACGTGGTCCTCTGCCACGGATCGAGCCAGGCCCTCTGCGACCCCGAGCAGCCGCACGACCTCTCCGCCGCCCTGAGCGAACTCCGCCGTCTCGTCAGGCCCGGAGGGCATGTCGTGCTCGGGGAGTGCTTCTGGGACCGCACGCCCACGGACGAGGAGCTGGCCGGGATGTGGCCGGGCGCGAACGAGGGGGAGCACACCACCCTCGGCACCCTCGTCGACCTCGCGATCGAGGCGGGGTTCCGGCCGGCGTGGATCGAGACGGCGACCGCCGAGGAGTGGGAGGAGTTCGAGTCGGGCTACCGGTACGACACCGAACTCTGGCTCGCCGCCCACCCCGACCACCCGCTCGCCGCCGAGACCCGGGAGCGCGTCGACCGGCAGCGCTCGACGTGGGTGAACGGCTACCGGCGCGTCCTCGGCATGGCCTACCTGACGCTCGTCGCCGTGGCCTGACCGACCCGGCAGCGGCACCCGGCTCAGGCCGCGGCCTGCTCAGACCGATCCGGCAAGGCCACCGGGCTCAGGCCGACCACCCCGGGGTGGTCGCCGGCCCCCGCTCACCACTGCCTCCCAGCCCCCAACAGCCCCCGCCCCGGCGCGGACAGATGCAGGACACGGAAGCGCTCGCCCTCGTCGGCGGGCGCTTCCGCGTCGGCCCACAAGGTGAACGCGAGCAGTTCCCAGTGGCGCGGATCAACCGCCAGGGCGGAGGCCACCACCCCGTCCCGCCGCGCCTCGCGCGCGTGCCGGGCCACCGCGTCCGCCACGGCCTCGCCGGGCGGGACCTCTTCCCCGAGCGGAGTCCTGCGACGCGTCGCGGTGCCCGGCACCGCACCGGACGCGGGCCCCTCCTCGTACGAAAGGCCCGTCCAGTGCTGCACCACGGGCCGGCCGAAGTCGTTCACGATGCCCTGGAAACCAGGGCCCCAGAGGAAGGAGTTCATGCCCTCGGGGGTGGCCCACAGGTAGAACGGCGCGTACTGGTCGACCGGTGACGCGTCCCCGCGCTCCCGCACGAGGTACGCCTTCAGACCGAGCCCCGGGAAGTCGTCGAGCAGATGGCCCCGCGTCGCCACCCGTTCGCGGATGATCCCCATGTCGTAGTCGGCGGGCAGGGTGATCTCGTACTGCATGGCGTGCACTGGCAGGCTCCCATCGCCTCTCGGGAAAGATCTGTTCAGCCGGCGGGGGTACGCGGGGCCAGCAGGCCGAGGATTCCGCGTACGGCACTGTCGAAGGGCTCTCGCGCCCCGGTCGCGCGCGCCAGCACGTACCCGCCCTGCACGGTCGCCAGGACCGTCGCCGCGATGTCCTCCGCGTCGAGGGAGGCGCTCAACTCGCCGCTGTCCAGGCCCTCCTGCGCGACCTCGGTGAGCCGGTCCCGCAGGCGCCCGAGCACCTCGTCGACCGGCGCGCGCAGCACGGGATCGGCGACGACCTCGGGGTCCATCGTCAGCCGGCCCACCGGGCAGCCCCGCAGGACGTCCCGCTCGCGCAGCAGATAGGCCTCGATGCGGGAGTACGCGGTGCCCTCGCCGCTCAGGACGGCCTCGGCGGCGGCGCCCAACTCCTCGGCCGTCCGCCGGATCGCGGCCAGCGCCAGATCGGGCTTGCCCGCGAAGTGGTGGTACATGCTGCCCTGGCCCGCCCCCGCCGCCTGCTGCACGGCCTTGGGGCTGGTCCCCACGTACCCCCGCTCCCACAGGAGCTCGCGGGTCGCCTCGATCAGTCGCTCGGAGGTGCTCATGACCGCACTGTACATACCAGTAGGTACAGATCGAAAGGAGGGCCTGAGCCGTCATGTACTCCCGCCGTCGTACACGCGATGCCGCTGCCCGTACGACGCGCCCGCCCCCCACCCGGAGGGAGCCTCGAACCACGGAAGAAGACCACCACAGCGCACCGGTCACGGCGCACCCGCCACAGGGCTCCGACCGCGGCGCACCGAGGAGCTGAACCCCATGAACACACTCGCCCACGCGGGCCCCGGCCCGTGGGTCCTCCTCTTCCCCCTCGTCTGGGCGGTGGCGATCGTCGGCATCGTCACGATCGCCCGCCGCGCGGGATGGCGTCGCGGCCGCGGCCCGTGGCGCGACGGCGGCCCCGGCCGCGCCGAAGGTCCGGACGACCGCTCGCCCATCGCCCTCCTCGGCCACCGCTTCGCCGCCGGGGAGATCGATGAGGACGAGTACTGGCGCCGGCTGACCGTCCTCGAAGAGCAGTTCGGCCGTCGTACCGACTCCAAGGGGCGCCGGGCATGACCGCCACCGACAAGCGTCTCCGGACCGTGCCCGTCACCGGTCCCGCCGCCGTCCGTGTCGTCGACGCGGTCAAGGTCTACGGGCGCGGCGACACGGAGGTCAGGGCCCTGGACGGGGTGAGCGTCGACTTCCCCGTCGGCCGCTTCACCGCCGTCATGGGCCCTTCGGGCTCGGGCAAGTCCACCCTGATGCACTGCGCCGCCGGGCTCGACACGCTCACCTCGGGCGCCGCCCTCCTCGGCGACACCGACCTCGCGACGCTCGACGACCGCCGTCTGACGCTGCTGCGCCGTGACCGGGTCGGCTTCGTCTTCCAGGCCTTCAACCTGCTGCCGACCCTCACCGTCGCCGAGAACATCACCCTTCCGCTGGACCTCGCCGGGCACACCGTCGACCGGGAGCGGTTCGACCGGATCGTCGACACGGTCGGGCTCCGCGACCGTCTCCACCACCGGCCGAGCGAGCTCTCCGGCGGACAGCAGCAGCGGGTGGCCGTCGCCCGGGCGTTCGCCGGGGACCCGGACGTCGTCTTCGCCGACGAGCCGACGGGCAACCTCGACTCGCGCTCCGGCGAGGAGGTGCTGAGCCTGCTCGGCCGTACGGCACGCGAGACCGGCCGTACGGTCGTCATGGTCACCCACGACCCGGTCGCCGCCGCCCACGCCGACGAGGTGATCTTCCTCGCGGACGGCCGGCTCGTCGACCGGATGACGGCCCCCACGGCCGACCGCGTCCTCGACCGCATGAAGGCGTTCGAGACGACGACCGGGACCGGGGCACGTCCGAGCGACGGCCACCCGGTCGGCGCCTACCCGACCGGTCCGAACTCGACCGGCCCCCACCCGACCACCCCCGACCCGGCCGGCCCGGACCCGACCGGCGGTTACCCGACCACCCTCGCCACCGGGGGCGTGTCCCCATGAGAACTCCCTCCACGCCCGCCTCGCTCCGCCTCGCCCGTTCCTCCCTCGGCGCCCACCGGCGCCGGTTCCTCGGCACCTTCGTCGCCGTTCTCCTCGGCGTCGCCTTCCTCACCGGCACCCTCGTCATGGGCGACACCCTGCGGGCGAGCTTCGACTCGATGTTCACCGGCGCGAGCCGGGGCACCAACGCCGTCGTCCGCAGCGCCGTCACGGTGACGGCCTCGGGCGACGCCCAGGGGACCCGCGGCCCCGTGGACGCGGACCTCGCCGAGCGCCTCGCGCGCGTGCCCGGGGTCGCCGCCACCGCGCCCCGGATCGAGGGCGCCGGCCAGCTCCTCGCCGCCGACGGCACCCCCGTCGGCGGCAAGGGCCCGCCCACCCTCGCCGGGAACTGGATCGACGACCCGGCCCTCAACCCGTACAAGCTCGCGGAGGGCCGTGCCCCGAGCGCCCCCGGCGAGGTCGTCGTCAACCGGGGCGCCGCGAAGGCCGCGGGTCTCGCCCTGGGCGACACGACGGTCCTGCGCACCCCCGACCCGGTGCGCGTCACCGTGGTCGGTCTCGCCACCTTCGGCGGCGCGGACGGCATGGGCCAGGTCACCTGGGCCGGTCTGACCCGCGCCGACGCCGAGCGGTATCTGACGGCGCGCCCGGGCGAGGCGACGAGCATCGCCGTACGGGCCGGTCCCGGCGTCTCCCAGGAGGAACTGGTCGCCGCCCTGGCCCCCGCTCTGCCGGACGACGTCGAGGCGATCACCGGGCAGCGCGCCGCCGAGGAGAACACCGAGATGGTCTCCGGCCGCTTCCTCAGCCTCTTCACGACCTTCCTGCTGGTGTTCAGCGGGGTCGCGGTACTCGTCTCCGTCTTCAGCATCCACAACACGTTCGCCGTCCTCGTCGCCCAGCGGACCCGCGAGAACGCCCTGCTCCGCGCGATCGGCGCCGCCCGGCGGCAGGTCGTCACCGGCACCCTCGCCGAGGCGCTGAGCGTCGGTCTGGCCGCCTCCCTCGCCGGCTTGCTCGCCGGGATCGGCGTGGCGGCCGGCCTCCAGGCTCTCTTCCCCGCCATCGGCTTCCCCTTCCCCGAGGGCGACCTGATCGTGACCGGCACCTCCCTCGTGCTGCCGCTCGCCGTCGGCCTCGCGGTCTGCGCGGGCTCGGCGCTCCTGCCCGCGGTGCGGGCCGGGCGCACGGCCCCGCTCGCCGCGCTCCGCGAGACGCAGGTGGACGCCTCGGGCACGTCACGCGCCCGCGTGGTGACCGGCGGCGTCCTGCTCGCCGTCGCGGTCGGCACGGTCCTCGCCGGGGTGCTCGGCACTCCCTCGCTGTGGTTCGCCGCGACCGGGGCGGCGCTCGCCGTCGCCGCCTTCGTGGTCCTCGGCCCGGTGGCCGCCTCGGTCGCCGTACGGGTCCTCGGCCGCCCCCTGGGCGGCGCCAACCGCGGCCTCGCGCGCCGCAACGCCCTGCGCAGCCCGGGGCGTACGGCAGCGACGGCGACCGCCCTGATGATCGGCGTCGCGGTGGTCACCCTCTTCACGGTCTTCGGCGCCTCCCTCAAGGCGACCATGGACCGCACGGTCGACCGCTCGTTCGCGGGCGACGTCGCCATCAGCGGTGCCGCGTTCGGCGCCGGCGGCGCGGGGCTCAGCCCGCGCCTGGCACCGGCCGTCGGCGCGCTGCCCGAGGTCGACACCGCCGTGGGCTTGGGGCGCGGCGTGGCGGAGGTGGACGGCAGGGGCCGCGCCCTGACCGTCACCGACCCGGCCGCGCTCTCCCGGACCCTCGACCTGGGCGCGGTGCGGGGCTCCCTCACCGGCCTCGGTACGGACGGGCTCGCCGTCGCCGCCGACGAGGCGGCCTCCGCGGGACTGGCCCCCGGGCGGACGGCCGAGCTCACGTTCACGGACGGCACCCGGCACACCTTCACCGTCCGGGCGGTCTACGAACGCTCCGACCTGGCCGGCGACTACCTCGTCACCCGCGAGGCCTGGGCCCCGCACCGCACCCAGGACTCCGACACCCTGGTCGCCGTCTCCTTCGCGGACGGGGTCGGCACCGAGGAGGGCAAGGCGGCCGTGACCGAGGTCGCGGACCGCTACGGGCAGCCCGAGGTGCAGACCCGGGAGGAGTACGCGGAGGCGTCGGCGGGCGGCATCGACATGATGCTCACCCTCGTGTACGCGCTCCTCGCCCTCGCGGTCCTGATCGCGCTGCTCGGCATCACGAACACGCTGACGCTGTCCGTCCACGAACGGACGCGGGAGCTGGGCCTGTTGCGGGCCGTCGGCCAGACCCGGGCGCAGCTGCGGGCCATGGTCCGCTGGGAGTCGGTCCTGGTGGCGGGGTTCGGCACGCTCGGCGGACTCGTCCTCGGCGGCCTTCTCGGCTGGGTGCTGGTCCGCGCCTCGGAGGGCTCGGGCGACAGCGCGTTCGCCTTCGCCGTACCGGCGGTGCAGCTGGCGACGGTGGCCCTGGTGGGGGTGGTCGCCGGGGCCGTGGCGGCCCTGCGCCCGGCGCGCCGGGCGGCCCGTCTGGAGATCCTGCGGGCGATCGCCACGGAGTGAGGGGCCCGGGGAGGGGCCCTCTCGGGCCGCCCCGTCAGCCCGTGCGGCCCGCCGGCACCCGGCGGGCCGTGGCCACGGCGGGGGCCGGTGAGAGCACGGGCTCGAGGGCCGGTGCGGCGGCGGGGTCGGCCGGGGTGCTGAGCGGAACGCCGGGGAACGGCGCGTACTCGCGGAACGGGCCCTCGACCGTCGTGCCCCGCACGGCGTAGGACCGTGTCTCGACCGGGACGGCGGGCGGCGGCGCGGCGAGCGTGAACCACACCACCTTGCCGTCGGCCCCGCACGGGCGGACCCCCCAACTCTCGCTGACCGCACCGACGATGGCGAGGCCGCGACCGGACGTGGTCAGCTCGTCGCAGCCTTCGCCGGCCTCGTACGCGGCGAGCGGGTCCGGACAGCCGACGGCCTCCGGTATGCGGGGGTCGTGGTCCCGTACGGACACCGTGAGGCGGTCGAGCAGCAGCTCGATCTCGACGGTGCAGCGCTTGTCCGGCTGGGCATGCCGGTGGACGTTCGTCAGAAGCTCGGTGACACCGAGCACGGCATGGTCGATCAAAGCGTCGAGCTGCCAATGACGGAGATGCGCGGAGACAATCCTGCGGACCTGTCCGATCCGCGACGGCAGGGCTTGGAGCTCCACCGCGTAGTACCTGCTCGGCTCGCTGATCACGGCTGCGGCTCCCCGAAGTAGTCCGGAAGAAGACGAAGATTCGGATCTCACATGCGGTACAGCAGGGCGGCGACCTGAGCTCGCTGTCACCACCGGTCAACCCTCGGTGAGGTGGTATCAGCGTGAACCAGTGGTGAGCGTCCCGCAACTCACGGCGACTCGCGGCAACCCGCGAGACGCGACCCGCGACGGCCGAGCGGCCGTCTCAGCGCCGCCCTGCCGCCCGCTTCAACGCCGCCAGGAACCGTCCCGACTCCTCCGCCGCGGCGCGGTCGTCGCCCCCGGCGGCGCCGCCCTTGTCCAGGGTCAGCCGGTAGCGCGTGCCGTTCACGGTGGCCACCGCCTCGTCGGGCTTCGCGAACCACGGCCGCCCCGCCCGGACCGCCGTCACGGGCGCGCTGTCGATCTCGCTGCCGTAACTCGTGAGGAGGGCGAGCCGCCCGTCCTCGATCCGCACCTCGCCCGCGCGTGTCAGTGAACGCGGCCAGCGGGCGATCCGTACGCCCCTGGCGCTGAACTCGGGTTCCGACATGCCGATCCGCCCCTTTCACCCGGTTGCCCTCCCAGTGTGCCGGGCCGTCGCGGCCCGCACCAGAGGTCCTTCCGTACGGCGTCCGCAAGTCATCCCTATGGACAGTCAAAGGAAACGTTTGCCCAGGTGAGAGGGGTATTCTCGGCTGCGGGGGAGCACCTGGGACGTGATCGAGGAGAGGCGCGGATGAGCACCACAGGGAACAGTGTGGAGAGCGGTGCCACCGCCGCGGCGGTGACCGTCGACGTCGACCGCACCGATCCGGCGTACCGGTCCTGGCTCAAGGAGGCCGTCCGCAAGGTCCAGGCCGACGCCAACCGCTCGGCCGACACGCATCTGCTGCGCTTCCCGCTCCCCGAGAAGTGGGGCATCGACCTCTACCTCAAGGACGAGTCCACCCACCCCACCGGCAGCCTCAAGCACCGTCTCGCCCGCTCCCTCTTCCTGTACGGCCTCTGCAACGGCTGGATCCGGCCCGGCAAGCCCGTCATCGAGGCCTCCAGCGGCTCGACCGCGGTCTCCGAGGCGTACTTCGCGAAGCTCATCGGCGTCCCCTTCATCTCCGTGATGCCCCGCACGACCAGCCCCGAGAAGTGCCGGCTGATCGAATTCCACGGCGGGCAGTGCCACTTCGTCGACGACTCGCGCACGATGTACGAGGAGGCCGCCGCGCTCGCCGAGCGCACCGGCGGTCACTACATGGACCAGTTCACCTACGCGGAGCGGGCCACCGACTGGCGCGGCAACAACAACATCGCCGAATCGATGTACCAGCAGCTGAGGCTGGAGCGCTATCCGGAACCCGCCTGGATCGTGGCCACCGCGGGCACCGGCGGCACCTCGGCGACCATCGCCCGCTACGTCCACTACATGCAGCACGACACCCGCATCTGCGTCGCCGACCCGGAGAACTCCTGTTTCTTCGACGGCTGGACGCACCACGACCCGCACGCCACCGCCGACTGCGGTTCGCGGATCGAGGGGATCGGCCGTCCTCGGATGGAGCCGAGCTTTGTGCCCGGCGCCATCGACCGGATGATGAAGGTGCCCGACGCGGCCAGCGTCGCCGCCGTCCGCGCCCTGGAGGCGGCGATCGGCCGCAAGGCGGGCGGTTCCACCGGCACCGGCCTGTGGAGCGCCTTCAAGATCATCGCCGAGATGGTCGCCCACGAGCGGACCGGCAGTGTCGTCACCCTGATCTGCGACGGGGGCGAGCGCTACCTGGACAAGTACTACTCCGACGACTGGCTGGCCGCCCAGGGCCTGGACATCGGCCCGTACAGCGCCGTTATCGAACGGTTCCTGGCGACGGGGGCCTGGCCGGAGTGAGCCGGCGGTCGAGCCGGCGCGCGGCGTCCCGGAAGGACAGCCCCACACCCGGTCCCGCGAGGCGCAGGGCCAGCCGGAACGGCGCGGCGCCGTCGGCGGCCATGGTCCACCGCAGCCGGGTGCCCTTGCCGACGGGGGAGAGGGCCCACTCCTCCGCGAAGGCCGCCACGCCGGGGGCGTTGGTCGAGTCGACCCGGTAGGCGTACCGGGTGTCGGGCTCGGCGGCGAGGATCGTCTCCTCGAAGACGATCCCGCCCCTGAGGCGGACCGTCCGACCCGCCCCGTCGCCCGAGGGGACCGCGGAGGAGACCGCGGTGAACCAGGCGGGCAGGCTCCCCACCTCCACGGCGAGCGACCGGTAGACGGTCGGCGGCGGGGCGGCGAGCGTCGCCGTGAAGACCAGACGGACGGGCGCGGACGCGGTGAAGTCGAGCTCCACCGGCCTCAGTCGGCGTGCCATGGACCAACCCTCCCCAGGATGGAACAGGACGGAAGCGGAAGTGCACCCTAGCTGACGGCATGTCAACAGCACAGGGGGTGCGGACGGTGGCCCCCCTCACTCCCCGGAGCAGGCCTCGGCCTGTCGGCAGCGCGCGTCACCGGCCTCCACCGGCGGCAGCACCCGCCGCTGGCCTCCACCGTCGGCAGCACCCGCCGCTGGCCTCCACCGTCGGCAGCACCCTCCGCCGGCGGCCGTGCCCGCCTCATCGCTCCCGCAGCAGCCCGTCCACCGCCCGGCCGAAGAGGGCCCGCCCCGCCCACCCGAGCACCGGGTCGAAGGCCCGCGGCAGGCCCCGCACGGACAGCTCCTCCGTCCACACCACCCGGCTTCCGCCGCCCGGCATCTCTGTCACCTCGACGAGCGCCCACCCCCGTACGACCCGCCCGGACTTCTCCAGGCGGCAGGCGCCCGACCGGTCCGCCCCGGACCCAGGCGGCTCCCACACCACGACCTCCATCGGGTCGTCGAAGGACAGCGGCCCGACGCCGGTACGGGCCGTGAAGCGGGTCCCGACCCGGTTCGGCCCCGGCGTCAGCACCCTCGTCCGGGTCAGCGGCACCTGGCGGCCGTGGGCCGGCCAGTCCGTGAGCCGCCGCCACACCTCGTCGGGCGACGGCGACACGGTCCGCTCGACCCGGAACAGGGTCACGCCCGCACCCCGGCGAGGAGCCTCATGCCTGCTCCTCGCCCGCCACCACGAGCCCCGGCAGATGCTCCGCCACCTCGGCCCGTACGTCCTCGGCGAGGCCCCGGTCCGTCACCCAGGTGTCCACCTCGTCCAGACCGGCGAACGAACTCAGCCCCACCGTGCCCCACTTCGTGTGGTCGGCGACCACGACGACCCGGCGCGCCGACCGCATCAGGCACCCGTTCGTCTCGGCCTCCGCCAGGTTCGGCGTCGAAAGACCCGCCTCCACCGAGATGCCGTGCACGCCGAGGAACAGCAGATCGAAGTGGAGCGAGCGGACCGCCCGGTCCGCCACCGGCCCCACCAGCGCGTCGGACGGGGTGCGCACCCCGCCGGTCAGGACGACCGTGGCCGCCCCGCGCCGCGACTCTCCACCCCCGCCCGTCAGTTGGGCCTCGTGGAACACGTCCGCGACCCGGACCGAGTTCGTCACCACGGTCAGGTCCGGCACGTCGAGCAGATGCCGGGCCAGGGCGTACGTCGTCGTGCCACCCGACAGGGCGATCGCGCTGCCCGGCGCGACCATCGCCGCCGCCGTCCGGGCGATCTCGTCCTTGGCGCTCGGTTCGAGCACCGACTTGGCCTCGAAGCCCGGCTCGTGGGTACTCGCCTCGACCACCGGAACGGCCCCGCCGTGCACCTTCGCGAGCATGCCCTGCCGGGCCAGCGCGTCCAGGTCGCGACGGATCGTCATGTCCGAGACGCTGAGGCGCCGGGTCAGCTCGTTGACCCGTACACCGCCGCGCCGCCGTACCTCGTCGAGGATCAGGGCACGCCGCTGCTCCGCGAGGAGGTTCTGGTTGTCAGTCACCGCCGGGGCCGGTCCTTCCGCAGGAGACAAGGGGATGGGTGTCGGATTCGGTGAGGAACGGTGCGCGGGCGCACCACTGTCCGCGATCCTGGTGCCGACGTCGCATCTTCCCACCCTGAGAGGAAGTCCCCTCAGTGTCCCCTGCCACACCCGCTCCGGAGAGCGGCGGCGCGGCGCTCGAACTCCTCGTCCACGGAGTCGGCGGAGCCACCCCCCAGGACATGCTCGACGACCCGAGGACCGTACGGATCACCGGCGACCGCACCGCCGCCATGCACCGGCGCGCCGAGGACGTCGACGCCGAGGACCACCCGGAGCGGTACGCGGCCCGCCCGGTCCCGGAGGCGTACGTCTGGTCCCATCTGACCTCCGGCGACGGCGCCCGCGCCCTGTGGCTGCTGCTCCTGCCCTTCATGGTCGTCAATCTCGCGCACTGGATGCGCCCGCCCGCCCAGGGCAGGCCGGGTCTCGTCCGGACGTACGGGGTCCTGGTCCGCCTGGTGGCCCTCACCCTCACCGTGCTGCTCACGGCCGCGGCCTGCGAGGTCGCGCTCGACCTGACGGCCTGGCAGTGCGCCGCGAGCACCGCCTGCAGCGCCGAGTACTCCTGGCTCGGCTTCCTCTCCGAGGCGCGCGGCGGCTGGTGGTCGGCCCCCGGCCGCCGCCTGGCCCTCGCCGCCCTGGTGCCGGCCCTGCTCGTCGGCCTCCTCTGGTACCTGTCGAACCGGACGTGGAGCGCGTACGAGGCCCAGCGCCCGCCCACCGGATACGACGACCCGGTGGCGGCACCACAGGCCGCCACCGGGCCGGCCCCGGTCACCGACGGTTCCGCCGACACGGAGAGCGCCGACCGGGGGGACGACGGTCCCGGCCCCGTCGAACTGCGGCCCGCCCTCGGCCGCCCCGGCTTCTGGTACGGCCGCCGGCTCGTCGCGCGCCTCAGGGCCGCCCACACCGCCGCCGGCTTCCTCACCGTCGCCGCCGCTCTCGCCACGGCCGCCGCCCGGCACGACGCCACCACTCCGGGCGCCGGCGCCGTCCTCGGCCGGGCCCTCCAGGCCGCCGTCGCCGCCCTCGCGGTGCTCGTCCTCTGGGTCGTCTGCCGCCGCGGCCGCAGCGAGCGCCGCCTCGACCTCCGCGTCGAACGCGCCCTCGTCTCCTGGCTGCCCGGTCTCTCGCTCGCCGTCCTCGCGCTCACCGCCCTCTACGCCGGCTGGTCCCGCCCCGGCTGGGCCTCCGGCGGCGCCCTGCCCGGCAACCTCGCCTTCGGCGGACTCACCCTCGCCCAGGGCGGCCTCGTCGTCGCCCTCGGCGTCGTCGCCGTGCTCCTCCAGCTGCGGCCCCGCGGGGACACCCGCACCGCACTGCGCGGACTCGGCGGACCCGCCGTCGCCATGCTCGCCTGCGCCCTCGCCGGTGTGATGTCCGGCGGTGTCGCCCAGCGCGTCGCCGACTGGCTCGACGGACCCGCCACCCCCGGCATGGGCGACGGCGGCCCCCGGATCAGCCCGCCCGTCCTGCTCAGCTGGCAGGCGTCCGTCATCCCCGTGCTGCTCCTGCTGCTGCTCGTGCCCGCCGTCCTCCTCGCCGTACGGACCGTGCTCGCCGGACGCAGGCTGCGCGCCCGGGTCGAGGCCGACTACGACGCCGCCGACGAACGCGACCCCGTCCGCACCGGCCGGATCGCGGCCGGCCGGGCCCGGGCGTCGCTCACCGACTCCGCACCCGTCCTCGTCGGCGTCGTCTCCGGAGCCACCCTGCTCCTCGGGGCGGGCTCCGTCGCCGGCGCCTGGGCGAGCGGTAACGTCCCCGGCCGCGCCTTCGACGGAGCCCACCCGGCGATCGCCTCCCTGGCCACCGTCACCCAGGCCATCGGCTCCTGGATGATCGGCTTCGGCTTCCTGCTCTTCGTCACCTGGGGCCGCCGCGCCTACCGGGACGTCCACGCGCGCCGCACCATCGGCATCCTGTGGGACGTCGGCACGTTCTGGCCACGCGCCGCCCACCCGTTCGCCCCGCCCTGCTACGCCGAACGGGCGGTCCCCGACCTGACCTGGCGCATGAGCTCCTGGACCCGGAGCACCGGCGGCCGGCTCGTCATCTCAGGACATTCGCAGGGCAGCGTGCTCGCCGCGGCCGCCGTCTGGCAGCTGCCGCCCGCCACCCGCGGCCGGGTCGCGCTCCTCACGTACGGGTCCCCCCTGGAGCGGCTCTACGGACGCTGGTTCCCGGCCTACTTCGGCCCGGAGGCGCTGCGCGCCCTGAACCGCACGGTCCACTGCTGGAGCAATCTGTACCGCGCCACCGACCCCATCGGCGGACCCGTCCGGGTCCCCGCCGAGGGCGGCAGACCCGCCGTCGACGCCGCGGTCCTCCTCGACCCGGTCGCCTACGGGCGCACCCGCGCCCACCCGCTGCCCGAACCGATCCTGGGCCACTCCGACTACCAGGCCGACCCGGCGTTCGCCCACCGGCGCGGCGCCCTCCTGGACCGGCTCCCGCCCGCCGTACCCCACCAGCGGGAGCCGAACGCGTCGGCTGATCAGGGGAGTTCGGGCAGATCCTCCGGGTAGAGCAGCGTCAGGTCGTCCGTGCTCGCCTCGGCGAGCGCGGAGACCCGGCCCGCGTGCCGCTCCACCATCGACTCGAACGTCTGGCGCGCGGTGCGGCCGTTGCCGAAGGCAGGGCCCTTGGGCAGCTTCGTGAAGTACACGAGAAGCGCCTCGTCGGTGCCCGGGGCGAGCCGGTACTCGTGCTCGTCGGCCTGCTGCCCGACGATCCGCAGCAGTTCCTCCGGCTCGTAGTCCCCGAAGGTGATGGTCCGGGAGAAGCGGGACGCCACACCGGGGTTGACCGTGAGGAAGCGCTCCATCTCCGCCGTGTAGCCGGCGACGATGACCACCACCGCGTCCCGGTGGTCCTCCATCAGCTTCACCAGCGTGTCGATCGCCTCGCGGCCGAAGTCGCGCCCCGAGTCCTCCGGCGACAGGGCGTACGCCTCGTCGACGAACAGCACCCCGCCGCGCGCCCGGTCGAAGGCCTCCTGGGTACGGATCGCCGTCGAGCCGATGTGCTCGCCGACCAGGTCCACCCGGGACACCTCCACGAGATGCCCGCGCTCCAGGACACCGAGGGAGGCCAGGATCTCGCCGTACAGCCGGGCCACCGTCGTCTTGCCCGTGCCCGGGTTGCCCGTGAAGACCAGATGGCGGCGGACCGAGGCGGCCTTGAGCCCCGCCTCCTGACGCCTGCGCCCCACCTCGATCATGTTGGTGAGGGTCCGCACTTCCAGCTTGACGCTCTCCAGGCCCACGAGGGCGTCGAGTTCCCCGAGCACGTCCTGCGACGAGCGGGCGTCCACCGCCGGAACCTCGGCGACGGGTACGGCGGCCGGGACACGCGGCACGGGGACCGTCCCGAGCAGCCCCCCGGACTGGGTGGCCGTCAGGACCGTCCCGCCGTCGGGCACGGAGGACCGGACCGCGCTCTCGTCACTGGTGCAGTCCTCGGCGCTCGCGCCCTCCTCCGGAAACTCGTAACCGCCGCGCGCGCACCGCTCCGTACGGCACTTGCGCAAGGTGGTCCGGCAGCCGTCGGTGACATGGAACCCGTACCCGCCGCTGCCCGTGACCCGGCAGCCGGTGAACGAGCCGCGGCCCTCCGCCGACACGTAGAAGCCGGCCTCGGCGGGCGAGGTGACCGTGCACCGGTCGATCGTGGGATCGGCGCCCTTGGTGACGATGACCCCCGTCTGCACGGAGTCGATCGTGCAGCCGCCGAGCGTGCCGCCGCTGCCGTGGTCCCGGAACCAGGCACCCGTCGACGCCTCCCGGATCCGGCAGTCGTCGAGCTGGGCGGTCGCCCCGTCGCTGACCGACACCGCCGTGTTCCGCACCTGCGACAGATCGCTGTCGACGACGTCCACGCGCGAACCCCGGTCGAGGACGAACAGCGCGTCCGGCACGTCGTGCACCCGGCAGGCGTCGAGGACGGCGGTCGCCCCGTCGCTCACCCAGACCGCCGGGTAGTCGCCCGTACTGTCGTGGATCTCGCACTGGTTGGCGTCCACCCGGGTCCCCGGGTCCCACACCGAGAGGCCGTTGCGGCCGAAGCGGCGGACGGTCGACCGGGTCAGTGTGAGGACCGAGCGCGAGCGCAGGTCGACGGCGTTCTCCGGGACGTCGTGGATGTCGCAGTCGGAGAGCGTGAGCACCGCGTCGGTGTCGAGTGTGATGCCGTCGCCCGAGGTGCGGTGCACCGAGGAGTCGGTGAGATGGGCGGTCGCGCGGGCCGCGATCTGCAGACCCGCGCCCTTGATCTCGTACACCTCGCAGCCGACCCCTTCGAGTCCGCTGCCCTCACCGGTCACGGCGATCCCGGCGCCCGAGGCGTGGTGCACCCGGCAGCGTTCGAGCCGGGGATGCGCGCCGCCCCGCACCGAGATGCCCGCCTGTCCGGCGGAGACCACCTCGCACTCCTCGAACACCCCGCCCGCGCCGTCGACCACGGCGATGCCGACCCCGGCGGGATTGTCGACGGTGCAGCGGCGGACCGTCGGCCTGGCCGCGCCGCGCACCTCTATGCCGGCCGCCGAGCGGGTCATGATCCGCAGGTCGAGCAGCTCGGGGGTGCCGTCCTCGACGAGCAGCGCCGGCGCGGCGACGTCCTGACCCTCGATGTGGAGGTCCTGGACGGTGACGGAGGCGCGCAGCGTCAGCGGCACCCCGTCCGGCGGTGCGATCCGCACCGAGCCGATCGAGCCCTCGGGGCCGCGCAGGGTGACGGCACGCCGCACCACGAGGTTCTCCCGGTAGGTGCCGGGAGCGATGGTGAGCACGTCCCCGTCCCCGGCCGCCTCGAGTGCGGCGGCGAGCGAGGGGTACTCACCCGTGCGGCGCCGCCACCGCGATGTGCCGGTGTGCGTCACCTGGACCGTGCCCTGTGCCATGGGTGTGTCCTGCCCCCGCCTCATGCCTCGCCGCTGATCCGATGCCCCACCGTAGCGCGCGCGAGGGCACGGGGTTGACGGGTCGTGGACGTGCACGGGTACCCGTTGCGGGGTGGGCGCCGGGCGCATGTCACGCCCGGTCAGGGGACGGTCGCCGATGGTCGAGGTCGGTCGGGCTCGGTCGCGCACTGGCGCTGCCGGAAGACGGCCGGAAGCCGGACGGGCGGCGGCTGGAAAGGGGTCTGGAGGGAGTCGGGCGTCGGCAGGAAGCCGGTCGGACGGCGGTCGGGACGGGGGCGGGAGGGCTCGGGCGTCGGCAGAGAGCCGGTCGGACGGCGGCGGAAGGGGGGCGGACATCGGTCGGAAGCCGGTGGGGCGTCGGTCGGACGCTGGATGCCGCCCCGCCTCGGCGGAGGTGGAGCGGATGCCGCCCGCCTCGACGGGGGTACGACCGTGGGTCAGCTGCCTGTTCCGGCGCGGCCCCAGTCCGGGCCGGTCGCCGCCCACGCGCGGTCGAGGCGGGCGTACCGCGTCAGCACCAGTCGGCGGACGGCGAGGCGACGGACGATCTCGACCATGAGTCCAGCGAGCAGAGCCGCCGTCAGACCGGCGACGACCGCGTGGGCGCGGGCGGTGTCCTCGTGCATCGGCGGAGCCACGGGGTGCCCGTACCGATCGGTCCACAGGGGGAACGTGGCGCCCGGGGCGGAGGTCCGCCGGGCCGTCGTCACCGTTCCCGTACGGGCCGAGCCGTCGGGTGCGGTCCACTCGGCCACGACGGAGCGGCGCAGACGCTCCTCGCCGGCCGCCTCGGCGGTCCTGGGGCCGCCCGAGGGCCGGTCGGCCGGCCTGAGCACCCGGGCCGTCGTCGGCACGCGCTGTTCCTGCTGGGTGCGGACCGCGTGCTGGAGCGAGCCGTGCGCGGAGGTGCCGGCGGCCCAGCCGGTGAGGGGCACCACGAGACAGAGGAGCGCGACCGCCGCGAAGGCGACCCAGGCCTCGACGAGATCCGTGGTCCGGCGCAGGGGGTTGTGCCGCCAGCGCCAGAGTCCGATGGCAGCGCGCACGTCGGAACCCCCTCGTTGTTCACAGCTCCTTCAACGAGTGTGCCCCGGGGGCGGGTTCCCCGCCTGCCGGGCCGGAGAAGTGTGACCGGCGTCCCGTGGCGGGTGTCGAGAGGCGCGGAGGGGCGCGGAGGGCGGCGGCTCAGTCCAGGATCTTCACCTCGTCGCCGGCCCGGACCGTGCCGGTGTGCTCGGGGACGAGGTTCTGGCCGAAGACGACCCGGCCGTCGCTCTTGCGGTGCCGCGCCAGGGTCCGCAGCGGCTCCTTGCCGCGTTCGGCGGTGAACTGGTTCGTCGTGGTGACGACACAGCGCCCGCACGGCCGCGCGACCCGGAAGGTGACCTCCCCGACGGCGAGCCGCGTCCAGCCGTCCTCCGCCCACGGGGCGGCGCCCTCGATCACCAGGTTCGGCCGGAACCGGTTCATCGGAAGCGGTCCCTCATGGGCGTGGTCCCCCTGCGCGATCAGGGAGTTGAGCGCGTCGAGCGACGACGTGGTGGTGACGAGCAGCGGATAGCCGTCCGCGAAGCTCACCGTCTCGCCGGGCAGCGCGTAGTCCGGGTCCACCGGACGCCGGTGCTCGGGCGCGTCCATGTGGACGAGCCGGAACTCGCCCTCCAGGTACGTCGAGAGCCAGTCGGCCGCCTCGGGGCCGGCCGGCACGGCCTCCACCGGTTTGTCGAAGATCTCCACCGTGACCGTGGACGAGGGGTGCGGTACCTCGACGGTCAGCGGCGGACGACCGGACGCGGACAGGACGACCCCGCCGCCCGGCAGCGGCTCCGCCGTGGCCAACGCCATCCGGGGGTGACGGCGTTGGGTCACGACCTTGTCCGCCGCGTCGACGACGGCCCAGCGACGGTCCCCGGCCAGCCCCCAGGGCTGGACCTCGGCCTCCGCGGTGGCCAGCGCGCGCATGGCCTTCACCGGGTGGACGTGGACGGAGCGGAGGAGAGGAGTCGGCATGCGGTCATCCTGCCAGCGCTCCGGACCCCACGCCGTCCGGAGAGTGAAAGCCGGTCAGTAGCCTCCGCCCTGGTACGGACGGTTGTACGGGTCGTCGTACTGCATCGGGGCGGGCGCGGGCCGGGGAGCCGCCGGGCGCATCGCCTCGTACCCCGCGGGGGCGGGGCGGGGCGGCTGCGCGTACTGGCCGCCCTGGTAGCCGCGCGGGGCCGCCTGCTGCTGCGGGATGTACGGGGCGGGGGCGTGCTGCAGGGGCACGGGGGCCATCTGCTGCGCGGGCTGCGGGTATCCGTAGCCGTTGCCGTAGGAGGGCGGGCTGGGCGCCGCCGGGAGGGCGGGCAGGGCCGCGGGGAGCGCCGGCAGGTAGGAACCGCTGGAGGGGAAGCTGCTGCCGGTGGCCGGGAAGCTGCTGCCGGTGTCGTAGGCGGCGGGCACTCGGATCGGGGCGATCTGAGGCGTGCCCCGCTCCGCGACCAGGGAGTCGTAGATCGGGGTGTCCGGGAAGGACGGCGCGGTGTGGTAACCGCCTCCATAGGTGGAGCGGGGGGAGGTCATGGCACATAAGTTAAGCCCACGATGTGCTGGTTGGGGAGCCTGATTAGAGGGTTGTTTGACGGGCTTCGTGAAGAAGTGGATCCCCAATCCGAGCGAACGTGCCAAAAACGGGCGGCGGAACGCGCCAAGATCATGTAAAAGCCGAGTTCGGAGGGGGTTACCGGCGGGTCGGGGGGCCCGGACGGGCCGGTCGGCCCCGGGCATGAAGAGCACATAAAGAAAAAGTGCCCGGAAGGCGTGCAGGGAGTGATCATGGGCATGCTTAAGCGTCAATCCGCGGATCTCCGGGGCCTTGTGTACACGCCGAATTGACGGCGCTACTCCCCGTGTCGGGAAAACCTATTTCCGTTAAGAGGGCGGCGCGCTCACCTGAAGCGACGTCACCGTCACGCGACCGAACCGGCGTCGCGGTCACGCGCTCGGCGGGGTCACGGTCATCCGCCGGAGGGCGTCGCCGTCAGCCGGCCGAACCGGCGTCGCGGTCACTCCCCCGGCGCGACGTCGCGGCACCGCTCCGGTGCCGCCTCCGGCCGCGCGTACGTCCGGCCCTTCCACGCCGCGCCGACACCCCGGTAGTGCCGGACCGCCGAGTCCACCGTCATCAGGAGATAGAGGAACGCCGTGAAGGGCAGCAGCGGAGCGAGCCACAGCGGCTGCCGGTAGTAGCGGAGCATCGGCACGTACGTCCCCGCCATCACCGCCCACGCCGCACCACCCGCCCAGGCCGCCGCCCCGTCCCCGCGCGCCGCACCCGCCGCCAGGGCCGCCGGCGGCACCAGATAGACGAGGACGAGACCCGCCACCGTCCCCAGGAGCAGCAGCGGACTGTGCCGCAGCTGGGCGTACGCACTGCGGGCGACCATCCGCCACAGATCGCCGAGCCCCGGATAGGGGCGCACGCTGTCGACCCGCTCCGCGAGCCCCAGCCAGATCCGGCCACCCGCGCGCCGCACGGCCCGCGCCAGTGACACGTCGTCGATCACCGCCTGCCGGATCACCTCCGGCACGCCCGCCGCCACCGCCGTCTCCGTCCTCAGCAGCACACAGCCACCCGCGGCCGCCGTCGCCAGCGGGCGCGGACGGTTGATCCAGCGGAACGGATAGAGCTGCGCGAAGAAGTAGACGAACGCCGGCACGACGAGCCGCTCCCAGAGGCTCTCCACCCGGAGCCGGGCCATCTGTGACACGAGGTCGAGACCGTTCGCCTCCGCCGCCGACACCAGGAGGCGGAGACTGTCCGGCTCATGGGCGATGTCCGCGTCCGTCAGCAGCAGAAACCCGGGTTCACGCGTGCGTGCCAGCGCCATGCCGTGCCGCAGCGCCCAGAGCTTCCCGGTCCAGCCCGGCTCCGGCTCGCCCGGTGCCACCACGGTCAGCGGCAGTCCGCCACGGCTGGCGGCCAGCTCGCCGGCCAGCCCGCCCGTGCCGTCCGTGCTCCCGTCGTCCACCAGGATCACCTCGGCGACGCCCGGATAGTCCTGCGCGAGCAGGGACGGCAGGCTCAGCGGCAGCACCTCCGCCTCGTCCCGCGCCGGCACGACGATCGCCACCCGGGGCCACCGATCCGGCTCCACGCGCGCGCGTCGCGCCTGACCCCTGGAGGCCGACGGCAGCCGCTGGTCCGTGCGCCAGAAGAAGCCCTGACCGAACAGCAGCCAGACCCAGACGGCCAGGGAGACGAGCGCGAACCAGGCGAGGGTGCTCATTCGCGGCAGTCTGCCCCAGATCGGGGGTCTCAGAACGCTCATCGGCTAGGGTGACCGGGTGAAGATCGCGCTCATGGACTCCGGAATCGGCCTCCTCCCGGCAGCGGCCGCGGTGCGGCGGCTCCGGCCGGACGCCGACCTTCTCCTCTCGAACGACCCTGACGGGATGCCGTGGGGACCGCGTACTCCCGAGGACCTCACCAGGCGCGCCCTCGCCGTCGCCCTCGCCGCGGCCGAGCACCGCCCGCAGGCGCTGATCGTGGCCTGCAACACCGCCACCGTGCACGCCCTGCCCGCCATCCGCGCCGCCCTCGAACCGGACATCGCCGTCGTCGGCACCGTGCCCGCGATCAAGCCCGCCGCCGCCGGCGGCGGCAAGGTCGCCATCTGGGCCACCCCGGCCACCACCGGCAGCGCCTACCAGCGCGGACTCATCCGCGACTTCGCCGACGGCGCCGAGGTCACCGAGGTGCCCTGCCCCGGACTCGCCGACGCCGTGGAGCACGCCGACCCCGAGGCCGTGGACCGCGCGGTCGCCGCCGCCGCCGCGCTCACCCCCCGCGACGTCCGCACCGTCGTCCTCGGCTGCACCCACTACGAACTGGTCGAGGAACGCATCCTCGCCGCGCTCGAGGCCCGCGGCCGCGCCGGACTGCCCCCGCTCGTCTTCCACGGCTCCGCCGACGCCGTCGCCGCACAGGCGCTGCGCCGCGTCGGCGCCCGCCCCGCCCCCGACGCGGACCCCACGGGCAGCCTCTCCGTCCTGCTCAGCGGCCGCCCCGGCCCGCTCCCCGCCACCGCGCTCGGCTACGCCGAAGGCCGACTCCTCGCGGCGGTCGCCCCCGCCCACTGAGCGGCGGCCGCCTCCCTCTGTCGAGCGGCGGTCACCCCCCTCTGCTGAGCGGCGCTCGCCTCCCTCTGTCTAGCGGCGGTCGTCATGGGCCGCTGAGCGGCGGACGTCACCCCCCCCGCCGGGTGGCGGACGTATCCGCCCTCCGAGTGCGGACGTGACGGCCCGTCGAGTGGCGGACGTCACCGGACAGCGCGCGCAGGAACCCTCACCTGCCCTCGCCGGAGGGCCGCTCACCGAGCGTGCGTGTGCCCTCTCGCTCCGTCGCGCTGTTCCGGACGATCCTGGGTACTCTTCCCGATATGAGGCACCATGCCCGGAATCGCTACGCCGACGAGCGGACACCCGCCGTCTGGACCGGCCGCGCCACCAACCGCTTCCAGTGGGTCGCGGCGGTCGCCGGTGCCGCCTGCGTGGCCCTCGGCATCGCCCTCGCCGTCGAGTCCGCCTGGACCTCGGGCATCGCGCCCCTGCTGATGGCCGTGATCGGCTGCGTCGCCGTCGGACTCCTCGTCCTCTTCGGCACGCTCGCCTTCGTCCATGTGGCCGTGAAGGTCGACGACAGCGCGATGGAGGTCCGCTGCGGCCACATCGGCGTGCCGCGCCGCCGAATCCTCCTCTCCCATGTCGTCGGCGCCGACTTCGAGCCCAGCGTCACCCCGCGCCACTGGGGCGGCTGGGGCTACCGCTGGCGCCCCGAGAAGGGCACGGCCGTGGTCGTCCGGCGGGGCGAGGGCCTGATCCTGCGCCTCGGCGACGGACGCACGTTCACCGTGACCGTCGACGACGCCGAATCGGCCGTCCGCGTCATCCGCGACCGCCTCCGCGAAGCGGCCCCGCCCGCGCCGCCCACACCGACCGGCCGCCCCCTCTGACCGGAGCCGGAGCGGCTTGACCGGGCCACACGCCCGGCCCGCCCGCCCTGCTCCGTCGACAGGTACGACCCGTAGACTCCGCAAGGTGAGCGCCACCATCACCCCCGTCGACGCGTCCGCAGCCGACACCGCCCCCACGCCGGCTCCCCGGCTGCGGCGGTTCGTACGGCCCGGGGCGGCACTGCTGTCCGGGCTCCTGCTCTACCTGAGCTTCCCGCCGCGCCCCCTGTGGTGGCTCGCGCTGCCCGCCTTCGCGCTGCTCGGCTGGAGCCTGCGGGGCCGCCGGCTCCGCGCCGGATTCGGCCTCGGATACCTCGCCGGGCTCGGCTTCCTGCTGCCGCTCCTGATCTGGACCGGCGAGGAGGTCGGCCCGGGGCCCTGGCTCGCCCTGGCCGCCATCGAGGCGCTGTTCGTGGCCCTCGCCGGGCTCGGCATCGCGGCGGTCTCCCGGCTCCCGTGGTGGCCGTTCTTCGCCGCCGGGGTGTGGATCCTCGCGGAGGCGGCACGCGCGCGCGTGCCCTTCGGCGGCTTCCCGTGGGGCAAGATCGCCTTCGGTCAGGCGGACGGGATCTTCCTGCCGCTGGCGGCCGTGGGCGGCACGCCGGTGCTCGGCTTCGCCGTCGCCCTCTGCGGCTTCGGCCTGTACGAGACGTACCGCCAGATCCAGGCCCGCCGGGCCCCGGGGACGGAGACCGGCACGGTCCGCGACGAGGACACCGCCACCGGCGGGGACACCGAGGCGGGCACCGGCACCGGCATCGAGGCGGGCACCGGCACCGGCACCGGCACGGACTCCGAGGCCGGCGGCGTCGGCCAGGACCGCACGCCTGCCACCCGCACCGGCACCGGGTTCGAAGCGGGCGGCGGCGCCCGCCCCCGTACCCTCCCGCGCGGCCCGCTCGTGGCCGCCGCGCTCGCCGTGCTCGTCCCGGTCACCGGCGCCCTCGCGGCGCTGCCGCTCGTCGACGACTCGGCCGAGGACGGCACCGCCACCGTCGCCGCGGTCCAGGGCAACGTGCCCCGCCTCGGCCTCGACTTCAACTCCCAGCGCCGGGCCGTCCTCGACAACCACGTCGCCCGCACCCGCGAACTCGCCGAGGACGTCAAGGCCGGCCGCGCACCGCAGCCCGACTTCGTGCTGTGGCCCGAGAACTCCTCGGACATCGACCCGTACGCGAACGCCGACGCGGCCGACGTCATCGACGGCGCCGTCCGCGCGATCGGCGCCCCGACCGTGATCGGCGCGGTCATCGCACCCGAGACGGGCAAGCTCCGCAACACCCTCATCGAATGGGACCCGGACCGCGGCCCCGTCGCCACCTACGACAAGCGCCACGTCCAGCCCTTCGGCGAGTACATCCCGATGCGGTCCTTCGTGCGCATCTTCAACAGCAACGTCGACCGGGTGAGCCGCGACTTCGGCGCCGGTACGAAGGTGGGGGTCTTCGACCTGGCCGGTACGAAGGTCGGCCTCGCCACCTGCTACGAGGCGGCCTTCGACTGGGCCGTGCGCGACACCGTCACCCATGGCGCCCAGCTCATCAGCGTCCCCAGCAACAACGCCACCTTCGGCCGCAGCGAGATGACCTACCAGCAGCTCGCGATGTCGCGGGTGCGGGCCGTCGAGCACAGCCGGTCGGTGGTCGTACCCGTCACCAGCGGGGTCAGCGCGGTCATCCGCCCCGACGGCGAGATCGTCGCGGAGACGAGGATGTTCACCCCGGACGTCCTGGTCGAGAAGGTGCCGCTGCGCTCCTCGCTGACCCCGGCGACCCGGATGGGCACCCTGCCGGAGGCCCTCCTCGTGGCGCTCGCGGCCGCTGGTCTCGGCTGGTCGGCCCTCCGTTCGCTACGGGCCCGGCGTACCGGGGCGCAGTAGGGCGGGGCGCGGCCCGGCGGGTCGGAGGAGAGCGGGCCGCCGCCCGGGTGGGGCGGTCCGCGGATGATCTAGGGTCGGTGCATGGCTACCCCTGACTTCATCCGGGCCCTGCGCGAGACAGCCGGCCACCAGCTCCTCTTCCTGCCCGGAGTGAGCGCCGTCGTCTTCGACGACCGGGGCAGGGTGCTGCTCGGCCGGCGCGCAGACAACGGACGCTGGGCGATCATCGGGGGCATCGTGGAGCCCGGCGAGCAGCCCGCCGACTGCGCGGTGCGCGAGGTCTTCGAGGAGACGGCCGTGCACTGCGAGGTCGAGCGGATCGTCCTCGTCGAGACCCTCCGCAAGCCCGTCGTCTACCCCAACGGCGACCAGTGCCAGTTCGTGGACATCTCCTTCCGCTGCCGTGCGGTGGGCGGCGAGGCGCGGGTCAACGACGACGAGTCCACCGAGGTCGGCTGGTTCGACGTGAACGACCTGCCGGAGATGAAGCGCTTCTCGCTGCTGCGGATCGAGAAGGCGCTGGCCGACGAACCCACATGGTTCCGCACCACAGCAACCAGCTGAACTATGGGCCCGGAACACATCGGTGGGGGAGTGGACGGTTCGTAGGGTGCGGAGCATGAGCGCCCCCATCACCGCCCCCCTCGGTGCCGTGCCGGACCTCGGTTCGCCCGCCGCCGCACACCGGCCCCGTGCCGTCGTCCTCGACCTGACCGGCCGCTCCGCGCTCGTCACCGGCGCTGCCGGCGGCATCGGGCGCGCCTGCGCGCTGCGGCTCGCCGCCGCGGGGGCCCGGGTCAGAGCCGTCGACCGGGCGGCTGAAGGCCTGGAGACCCTCGCCGAGGAGGCCGCCGAGCTCCCTGGGAGCCTCGAACCCCGGCTCCTCGACCTCACCGACCTGGACGCCGCCGAGGCGGCCGCCGACGGCGCCGACATCCTCGTCAACAACGCGGGACTCCAGCTCGTCCGCCCCATCGAGGAGTTCCCGCCGGACGTCTTCCACACCGTGCTCACGGTCATGTTGGAAGCCCCCTTCCGGCTGATCCGGGGCGCCCTGCCGCACATGTACGGCCAGGGCTGGGGCCGGATCGTCAACATCTCCTCCGTCCACGGGCTGCGCGCCTCCGCCTTCAAGTCCGCGTACGTGGCCGCCAAGCACGGCCTGGAGGGACTCTCCAAGACCGCCGCCCTCGAAGGCGCCCCGCACGGGGTCACCTCCAACTGCGTCAACCCCGGCTACGTGCGCACCCCGCTCGTCGAACGGCAGATCGCCGACCAGGCCGCCGCCCACGGCATTCCGCCCGAGCGCGTCCTCTCCGAGGTCCTGCTGAAGGACTCGGCGCTGAAGCGGCTCATCGAGCCGGACGAGGTCGCCGAGGCCGTGCTCTATCTCTGCACGTCCCAGGCCTCGTTCATCACCGGCACCTCCCTGACCGTCGACGGCGGCTGGACCGCCCACTGAGGGACGCCTCCGAGGCCCGCTGCTCGCGGGCGCCTCCGAGGCCCCCCGGCTCCCGGCGCCTCCCATGCCCCCCTGCCCCCGTGGCGCCCCCAGGGGCCCCTGCCCCCGGCGCCCCTGGTGTCCCTGCTTCCCCGTGAAGGTCGTCCACAGGGGTGGTGCGACCACACGTTCGGCAGGTATCCCTGTGTCCATGTCCCACGAACACGTCTCCTACCTCGAACTCCTCACCAGGGGAGCCGCGACGGAGGCCTACGACCGGCCCGTGCTGCTCGCCCGCGCGAGCGGCGCGGGCCCCGAGGCGCTGGCCGAGCTCGAAGAGGCCAAGCAGCTCGCCCTGCGGGTGCGGGCCGAGCTGGAGGGGCGGCGACGCCGCGAGGCGGAACTGTCCGCGCTCTTCGCCACCGCCCACGACCTCGCGGGACTACGCGACCTCGACGCCGTCCTGCGCGCCATCGTCCAGCGCGCCCGCGCGCTCCTCGGCACGGAGTGCGCCTATCTGAGCCTCAACGACCCGGCCGCCGGCGACACGTACATGAGGGTCACCGAGGGCTCGGTCTCCGCCCGCTTCCAGCAGCTCAGACTGGGCATGGGAGAGGGACTCGGCGGCCTCGTCGCCCAGACGGCCCGGCCGTACGTCACCGACGACTACTTCGACGACGCGCGCTTCCAGCACACCCGGACCATCGACACGGCCGTACGGGACGAGGGCCTCGTCGCCATCCTGGGCGTCCCGCTCAGCCTCGGCAGCCAGGTCATCGGCGTCCTCTTCGCCGCCGACCGGCGGGCCAGGGTCTTCGAACGCGAGCAGGTCGCGCTGCTCGGCTCCTTCGCCGCGCACGCCGCCGTCGCCATCGACACCGCCAACCTCCTCGCCGAGACCCGCTCGGCCCTCGCCGAGCTGGAGCGCGCCAACGACATCATCCGGGAGCACAGCGGCGTCATAGAACGCGCGTCCGAGGTCCACGACCGGCTCTCCGAACTCGTCCTGCACGGCGGCGGCGTCCACGACGTCGCCCACGCCGTCTCCGAGGTCCTCGGCGGCACCGTCGAGTTCACCGAGGAGGGCGCCGGAACCGCCCGCCGCGCCGGGGGCCACGCCGTCCGCGAGGGCGACGACTGGGTCGCCGCCGTCTCCGCCGGCGGCGAGACCCTGGGCGCCCTCGTGCTGCACGGACAGCCGGACCTCGACCCGGTCGACCAGCGCACCCTGGAACGCGCCGCACTCGTCACCTCCCTCCTCCTGCTCGCCCGCCGCTCGGCGGGCGAGGCCGAACAGCGGGTACGGGGCGAACTCCTCGACGACCTTCTCGACGCCCCCGACCGTGACCGACGGCTCCTCAAGGAGCGCGCCGCCCGGCTCCGTACCGACAGCGAAGCCCCGCACGTGGTGCTCGCCGCACGGATCGACCGGGCCGGGGGCACGGCCGATCAGGACACCGGCGGACGTGAGAGCGCCGACCGCCAACGCCTCTGGTCGGCGGCCACCCACCTGGCCGCCACCCGCCACGGACTCGCCTCCGCCCGCGACGGCGGAACGGTCCTGCTTCTGCCCCTCGGCCCCGGCGAGAGCGCCGCAGAGCTCGCCCGGCAGACCGCGCGCAGCCTCGGCGGCACCCTGCGCGAACCCGTCACCGTGGGCGCCTCCGCTCCCGTACGGGCCCCCCTCGACCACCCGGGCCAGGTGGCCGTCGCGTACGAGGAGGCCCGCCGCTGCCTCGACGCGCTCCGGCTCCTGCACCGGGCCGGCCAGGGCGCCGCTGCCGAGGACCTCGGCTTCCTCGGCCTGCTGCTCGCCGACGGCCGGGACATCGGCGGCTTCGTCGACCGGACGGTGGGTCAGGTCGTCGCGTACGACCGGCGCAGGGGCACGGACCTGATCCGCACCATGGACGCCTACTTCGCGAGCGGCATGAGCCCGGCCCGCACCAAGGACGAACTCCACGTCCACGTCAACACGGTGGCCCAGCGGCTCGAGCGGATCGGACGCCTCCTCGGCCCGGACTGGCAGTCCCCGGCCCGCGCCCTGGAGATCCAGCTGGCGCTGCGCCTGCACGCGCTGGCGGACGCGGTCACGACGCCATGAGAAGGGCCCGGTGCCCCGCTCGTCACGAGCGGGGCACCGGGCCCTTCACGGATGTCCTGGAACGAACGCCCCGGGACTCAGACGTCGGCGCCGACCTTGGCATCGGCGGTGGCGGTCCGCTCCTCGATGTCCCCGAGGTCACGGTCGCGGGTCTCCTTGGCGCAGGCGATGGCGACCACGGTGAGCAGCGCGGCGGCGATCACGTACAGGGCGATCGGAGTCGAGTCGCCGTAGTCGGCGAGGAGCGCGGTCGCGATGAGCGGGGCGGGCGCGCCGGCGGCCACGGAGGAGAACTGGGCGCCGATGGAGGCACCGGAGTACCGCATCCGGGTCGCGAACATCTCGGAGAAGAAGGCGGCCTGCGGTGCGTACATCGCCCCGTGCAGGACCAGGCCGACCGTTACGGCGAGCAGCAGCGAGCCGAAGGTGCCCCGGTCGATGAG
Organism: Streptomyces sp. NPDC088707; assembly: GCF_044752725.1. NCBI lineage: Bacteria > Bacillati > Actinomycetota > Actinomycetes > Kitasatosporales > Streptomycetaceae > Streptomyces > Streptomyces sp. NPDC088707. The sequence continues at coordinate 288,820 of NZ_JBIVLV010000002.1, forward strand.
CGTGAAGAACGGGAACATCCAGGCGCCGACACCGATCGCACCGATCAGGTACACGGGCCGGCGGCCGAGGCGGTCGGAGAGCGCGCCCCACAGCGGAATCACGGCGAAGTGGACGGCGGAGCCGATGAGGACGGCGTTCAGCGCGGTCTGCTTGGAGAGCCCGACCTGGGTGGTCGCGTAGACCAGGATGAACGCGGTGATCACGTAGTACGAGATGTTCTCCGCCATGCGGGCGCCCATCGCGATCAAGACGTCCCGCCAGTGGTGGCGCAGGACGGCGACCAGCGGCATCTTCTCGACCTGTCCGGCGACGGCCTTGCGCTCCTCGGCGGCGGCGAGGGCCGCCTTGAAGACGGGCGACTCGTCGACGGAGAGCCGGATCCAGAGGCCGACGATCACGAGCACACCGGAGAGCAGGAAGGGGATGCGCCAGCCCCACGAGACGAAGGCGGCGTCGGAGAGCAGCGCGGTCAGCGCGGACAGCACACCGGTCGCGAGCAGCTGACCGGCCGGGGCACCGGTCTGCGGCCACGAGGCCCAGAACCCGCGTCGCTTGGCGTCCCCGTGCTCGGACACCAGAAGGACGGCCCCGCCCCACTCACCACCGAGCGCGAACCCCTGCACGAGCCGCAGCGCGGTCAGCAGCACCGGCGCGGCGGACCCGACGGTCGCGTGGGTCGGCAGCAGCCCGATGGCGAAGGTGGCTCCACCCATCAGCACCAGGCTGAGCACCAGCAGCTTCTTCCGCCCGAGGCGGTCGCCGTAGTGCCCGAACACCAGCGCCCCGAGGGGCCGCGCGGCGAACCCGACCGCGTACGTCAGGAAGGACAGCAGGGTCCCGACAAGCGGATCGGAGTCGGGAAAGAACAGCTTGTTGAACACGAGAGCGGCGGCGGACCCGTACAGGAAGAAGTCGTACCACTCGATGGTGGTCCCGATGAGACTGGCGGCGACGATCTTCTTGAGGGAGTTGGGTGGCGTCGGGGAGGGTGTTGCGGCGGCCATGTGCACCACTTCCAGGCAGGTACGGGGACGATTCGGTGTCGCCACACCGTAGGAAGCGGCAGGTCAGGGGCGTATGTGGTGGGACACCATAGTTCGCTGCCCTTGCATGCGCCCGGCCGCCATGGCCCTGCTTCGTGGGCTCGCGGAGCCCGGCTGGAACGGCCGGATGAGCGCCTGTCCGTGTTGCACTGATCGGGACGATATGGCACCACCGTGCTGACTCCCGTGCTGACTTGGTGCTGACTACGGAGAGTGGAACCTGCGCACATGGGGCAGAGCGGGCATGGTCGTCACAGCAGCGGCCGGCATCATTCCGCTTCGGACCTGGACGGGGCTTCTTGCTTGCCCGCGGAGGCGAAGAGAGCCAGGTCTATGCGGGCGCCGTCCGAAGGGCGTGGGCCACGGCCTGCAGGCGGGGTTAGGCCGTTTCCTTCGGATCACTCCCGAGGAAGCTGGTTGTCGGTGCGGCGTGGGAGAGTCCTGGGCATGACGATGCCGGAAGGCCTTGAGCGAGTGCTGCCTGAGATCGTCGGACGCGACATGTTCGACGCTCTCGTCATCAGGACCGACTTCAGCGACGACGAGTCGTGGACTGCGGTGGTCGGGGAGCTTCGTCGGCCGTGGGGGCCGGACGGCGAGTTTCCCGCACAGGTGCAGGTGGTCGACGCCCCCGCTTGGTCGGGAGCGACGGCTGATGAGGTTCTTGCCGCGGTGGACGAAGACGAATACCTGAGTGTCGTCTTCCTCGCCGACCGCCATACGATGCAGTCCCCGACGCGGTCGCTGCTGGCTCTGTCGACGGTCTGGGAGGACGAGGGCGACCTTGATCCCGTCTACTACCAGGAACTCGTCGAGTCGCCGGAGCCCAGGGAGTTCCGAACCGCGCCCGCCGCAGTGCACTCGGTCCATGTGAACGTGACGCTCGGCAACATGGGCTTCGCCGAGTTCGCCACGGCCGCTTCCGCAGAGCCTGATCAGGTCCTGCGACCTGTCTGACGGGTGCGGCGGGCAGCCGTTGCCTTGGAAGGTGCGGGTCGTTCGTCGGGGCGTGTTGTTGATTCCCGTCGGCTCTTGTCCCGGGCCGACGGCGGGCAGGGCCGCGCCGCCTCCCGACTCCCCACGGGAGGCCACAGGCGCGCCCCGTAGGGACTCCACGCCGATGTCAGTGCCCTGTGTGACTCTGTACGGCCTGGCGGCGCCATCCCTGAAGCCGAGGCCGCCGCCGGGCACACCCTCACCCCAGGACAACGGAGGACACCGTGGAGAGCTACTACCGACTGGCGTGTGCCAGGGCGGCCGTGATGAGCGCCAGGAGTCCGCCCCGTCTCCTACGGCAAGACCGCCGCCGAGGACTACAAGGCCCGCAAGGCCAAGGAGGCTGGTGTCACCGACGTGCAGATCGTCCCGGTGAAGCCCGGCCAGTAGCCCGCCGTGCTCCAGGCCTACGGGGCGGGGGTGTAGTGGACGACGGTGGTCTCGCAGGCCTCGGCGTACACCTCCAGCGTGTCGGCTTCCGCCTGGTCTGCGGTCAGGCCCCAGCGGAGCCGACGTACCGGCAGTGCGCGCCGGGCAGCGGCGGCATCCACTGGGCCGGATCCTGGTCGGCCTTCGACCGGTTCGTGCGCACAGTGACCGCGACGAGCGAGGCAGCGGCGTTCTGGTCGTTGGCGTAGGCCTCCCGGCGCCCGGCCGTCCAGGTGATCGCGCCAGCTGGCAGGAAGCGTCATTCCAAGTGTGCGGTATTCGAGGCTCGGGCCTCGCCCAGTCGCTGACTGGCGGATTTCGTCGAGGTCGGCGCCAGTGAGCCCTGCGGGCGGGTTGGGCACGCCCCAGGTGCGGAGGTTCTGGGTTTCGACGGCGCCCTTGTAGTCGAACCAGAGGCGCACGAAGAGGACTCCGCCGGGGAGACGGAAGCCGAAGGTGCGCCAGTGGAATTCGTCGGCGCCTTCCCAGTAGACGAGCTTCCGACACGGAGTCGCTCTGGCTCGTGGGGAGTGGCTTGTCGACGGATTCGCGGGCCGAGCAAAAGCAGGCGTATGGCAGCGGATCCGGTCCCGAGGCCGGGCGGCATCGACACCGACTGGCGCTTCGGCCCGCAGAGTTACCCGGGCCGCAGCATCGCCGCTGTCCGCGTACTGGTCGATGATTGGCTATGACGGCGTCCAGACGGGTGAGAACGTTGCAGGTCGGGTGCCGGCTGGGGTGAGCTGACATACTTGATCACACGCATTGCGGCCAGGGGCGCAGGGTGCGAAACTCCCGGCAATTGGCGCGTAGTGACGAAGCGTCATTTACGGGCTCAACGCCCCTGACGTCTCCAGTTCGTACTAACTGCATTAACTTCACGACGACCTGGATGAGCAGGCGGCGCATTTGCCCATTCACTCTCACTCCAGGGGAATCTATGAAGCGTATCGTGAGCATCTTGACAGCACTGATTGCAATCGTTGCGGGGGGCATCGTGATGGCTCCGGCCGCGAGCGCGGCGCTTCCCAACGGCTGCGGACAGTTGACCAACGGCCACCTGTGTATCAGTGGTCCGACTCCGAACCCTGGCACGTACACGTCGTCTTACACGCGCTACGGCGCAGACGGTGAAATCACCGTCAGGCTCGGAATCGAGACCAAGATCGAGCGGACCGGCCAGATGAGTGGGACTGCCTGGATCGGTTACAAGAAGACGCAGAATGGCTACGCGGCGCTTACCCGGTACACCATCATGGATACTGAAGTCTGCATCCGGGCTATCATGGAGCACGGAGGTAACAAGTACATCTCGCAGTGGCGCTGCTGATATAGAAGTTTAGGCGTGGCTGCTCTGGGGGGTGGCCACGCCTTGGGCTTAAACCCACAAGTGGCAGACAAGGTAGCAGATGTGGCAGATCGTCCTCTATGTCAACACGCTAAGCGTGTCGCTTTTCGTCCTTATCGCTGCCCTAGTGTCCGTCCTCTTGACAAGGTGGATCGCGTCCGCCCCGGCAGAGCGTAGAAGGATTGCTCGTATTCTGTTCGTTACCAGCCTTGTCGTTGTCCTCTTGGCCACCATCGCGCCTACACAGTTGCCGGGGTCCGGGACCAGGTACGTCTCGCTATCGCCTGGCGGTGCCTTCTTCGGCTCCGAGATCGAGGGCATGTACCCGATGGAACGGCGCATGGCAACCGCCACTTCGATCGCCAATGCCGCGATGTTCGTGCCGCTTGCGATCTTCCGGTACGCGGCAGTCAAGAGGTCATCCGGACTGCAAGTCCTGGCCGAGGGCCTAGCCCTGAGTGTGTGCATCGAACTTGTTCAGCTCATCATGAACGCTGGCCGGGTCGTTGACATCGACGATGTCCTCTTCAATACCACAGGCGCGCTCATCGGGGTACTCGTGGCTGGAGCGTCAGCGCGCTGGGTCGGTAAGGGCCCGAGGAGCGCTCGGCATCGCGCCGATGCTCCCGAGAGTGCTGCCGGCCGTCGGAGGTAATGCGCCGCCACTGAGCCTTTTCCAACCTGCCGATGTGGTGCAGCAGTTGCGAGCCGGAGCGCGATGGTTGTCACCAAAGTAGTGTGTTGTCAGCGGAAACGCCGGACAAGGCCCGCTGCCTGATCGGACCGACGTTGTGGTCGGCCTCATTCTTCTCGTTCGCCTGGTTGGGCCGCCCGGGTGCCGGGCTGGATGGCCCCTGCTGTCAGTGGCTGGTGACAAGATCGCCGGTATGAGTTTCGTACGAACTACTCCGCCGCGGCCTGTCGAGGTGACAGCGGTCTTCCCTGAGCTCGCGCCGTTGGCGCGCCCAGCGATACGGCTGCATCCGCGTCCGGGGTCGCCGTCGGTCAGTGACAGTTCGGTCGGCGGGCCGTTGCTGTGGCCGGCCGGCGAGCCCTGGCCGCACTGCGAAGACGTCCACCTGCACGTGGACACCGGATTTCGCCAGTCGCCGACCGAAGTGCGGCTCCGCCGGATCTTGTCTTCCCGGTGGAGCCCTGACGGCCCGGCTCCCACCCTCACACCCGCAGAGGAGGCGCTCAAGGAGCGCAATGCCGCGTGGCTCGCCGAACGGCTCGAAGCCGGCCCTCCCGGCCCGGCGGAATGCCCGGTCCCGATGCTGCCCGTGGCTCAGCTGTTCCTGCGCGACATACCCCTGTTGCGGCCGCCCGGACAGGCCGACCTGCTCCAGATCCTCTGGTGCCCATACGAGCACGATCCGAACTACAAGCCGGCGACCGCACTGTTCTGGCGGTCGGCCGCGGAGGTCGGCGATGTCCTCATCTCACCACCGGAACCGTACGAGGCGGACTATCCGGGCTACGTGCCGGAGCCGTGCCTGCTGGCGCCAGAAGCGATCACCGAATACCCCAACAGCCTGGACCTGAGCCCCGCACTGCAGGAGATGCTGGAGGACTGGAACAGGTGGCAGGCCGGCGGCGCCGACGTGGACAGCTCCTACGCAGCGTATCCGCGCGATTTCTACTCCACCCATCTGGCCAACGCACCCGGCTGGAAGGTTGGCGGCTGGCCCCCCTGGGGCCGCACCGACCCCTACCCGCAGTACTGCGCCGTGTGCGAGGCACAGATGGTCCCGCTGCTGACGATCGCTTCCTTTGAGTGGGACGGTGACAAAGGCTGGGTGCCGCAAGAAGACCAGGCAAACGCAGTCAACTCTCACTACGCGGGCCAGAACCCCTCGCAGCCGACGGGGGTAGAAGTAGGCAGCACGGACAACATGCAGATCTACGTTTGCCCAACTTCCCCCGAGCATCCGCACACCGACTTGATCCAATGAGCTCTCCCAGCGCGCCGGTGACACCCAACTTGCTTCGCACGCTGCTGGTGACAAGTAGCACGCCGACCCGGTGACAACCACCGCGCCTTGCTCGCTGGATGCCGCAGGCCAGTGGAGGCCGAGCCACTGCCGCGGCACGCGAGGCGACAGCGACCGGTTCGGATGGCTCGGCGGGGCCGGTTGCAGGGAGGGCACGGCTCGTGGGGTGACGGCTGGATGGAGCCGGAGAGGCGAGGAGGCCGCCGCCCGTGGGGGCGACGGCCTGCTCGTCGGGCGAGTCGCCGGTGAGGGCCGGCGAGGGTCTGGTGTCAGCCGATGGCGAGCCGGGTCCGCCAGTAGTCCCTCGGCGTCATGATCTCCGTGCCGCCGCCGGGGAGTACGTTCCTGGCGCCTGCGTAGAGCCGGACGCTGCCGTTGGCGGGGACGGTCCAGACGTCGGGGATTCCGTCGCCCGTCACGTCGGGGGTGCCGATGAGGCGCGGGATGCTGGTGCTGGACCAGCCGGCCGAGCCGTAGACGGTGTCGATTCCGTCCTTGGAGGCTGCCGCTGTGGCGAGTGAGGAGAATGCCACGCCGCTACCGGCGGGCTTGCCCTTGCGGAGGAGGAGGCGGCCGGAGTCCTGGCGGAAGACGAGGTCGGTCACCGCGTCACCGTCGACGTCGAGGACGGTGACGATGTCCTGGGTGTTCCACGGGGTGGAGGCGATCTGCTGGGCCTGCTGGACGGTGGCGCCGTGGTATCCGGTGAAGGCCCACAGCACGTCGCCGGCCGTGACGAGGAAGTCGGCTCTGCCGTCGCCCGTCATGTCACCGGCCGACATGATCTGGGTGAACGTGCTGGGGTTGGGCGCGTTGGCCGGCAGGAGGATCTCCCGGCGTTCGTCGACGTTCACCGCCCCGTACCCGTCACCGGGATAGACCCAGAGTCTGTCGCCGAGCCGGACCACGAGGTCCTGGAGACCGTCGGCGCCGTAGATGTCGCCGTTGTGGGCGATCAGCGGGTTGTTCTTGAAGTGGCCGTTGGGCGCGGCCACGTAGGCGGGCAGGGTGTCACCGTTGGGGTCCTTGTCGGGGTTGCCGCGATAGGCGCCGGACATGGAGTAGCCGAGCTTGCCGCTGGGCTTGGTGATGTCCGCGGTCTGACCGAGGGACGGGTAGAGGGCGAGGTTGCCGCCCTCCGTGACGACCATCAGGTCGGGGAGCTTGTCACCGGTGAAGTCTCCCGGTGTGTCGGCCTCGTCGCGCGGGGTGACGTAGAAGAAGTACTTGGTGGCCTCGGAGACGTTGCCCGCCTGGTCGACGGTGCGCACGAAGAGGACGTTCGGGCCCGCGGTGGGCGGCTTGAGGTCGGTGACGGCGGTCTCGACGCTGGGCGAAGTTCCGGCGGTGCGGGCCTTGGAGAAGTTGTAGGAGGCGGTGTTGAAGCTGTACTCGTACTTGACGACGTCGCTGTTCAGCGCCCGGAGGTGGAAGGTGCCGGGGGAGCCGAACTTGACGGTGCTCCAGACGCTGTCCTCGGCGTCGTTGGCGAAGCCGTTCTCCTTGATGTCGGCGTTCGGGAAGACGTCCGAGCGCACCTTGGGAGGCTTCGGGGCCGCGGTGTCGAGGACGAAGCGGCAGGGTGTGTTGGCGGGGGAGTAGGAGGAGGTGGCGTTCGCGGCGTCGACGGCCCTGACCCGCCATGAGTAGAGCGTGTTGTTGGTGAGGTTGGTCGTGGAGAACGCGGGCGTGGTGCGCAGGGCCTCCGACGTGCTGCCGCCGACGGAAACGGTGCCGGCACCCTTGAGGAGGTCCTTCGTGGTGTCCCACTGGCCGGTCGGCCACAGGTCGAAGTCGAGCTCCTTGAGGTTGGAGTCCTTGTCGGTGGCCTTCGCGGTGAAGTACACGGTGCCGGAGCCCATGCGGACGTACGGCGGAGTCGTCGTGCACTTGGCTTCGGGGCCGAGATCGAGGTTGGTCGGCGGCGTCGGCTTGCGGTTGTAGACGAGGACCAGGACGGGACCGTTCTCACCGTTGGCCTGGAACTTCTTCCAGGCGTACTGGGACTTCTCGTTGCCCGCGCGAAGCCCGAAGGTGATGCTGTTCCAGCTGCCGTCGGCGGCCTGCTGGGCGGTCTTCTTCACGTCGAAGGTCTCGTACGCGTCGCGGCACCCGGACTTGTAGCCGTGGGCGAAACTGCGCGCGGCGATCTGGTTCCCGTCGTGCAGCTTCGGGGCGTTCTTCCAGTTCGTCTTCGAGCTGATCTTGCCGGACAGGTGCACGGTCATCTGGCGCGCACTGCACGACCAGGAGTACGTCTCCAGCAGGCGCAGCTTCGCGCTGGAGATGACCGTTCCCCGCAGCGAGGGGTCGAAGTCGACGGTGAAGAAGGACCGGGAGGTGCCCCAGGAGTCGGATTCGAACCCGACGCGTGCCTCGTGCGTACCGCCCTTGTTGAAGTTGCGCCCGTTGTAGAACGTGGCCTGGGGGTGACGGCTGTACGCGGTCGTCCAGTTCTGCGTGTGCTTGGTCACCGAGGGGTCGATGAACACGGGGTAGACGGTGGCCGGATCGGTCAGGAAGTCCGGGTCGGGCGTCAGGGTCCACTGGTCCGCGGCGAGGTCGGCCTCGACCAGAGCGCCGCGGGTGTCGGGGCCGGGGCCGTCGAGCGAGGGGAGCGCGAGCGTGGCGGCGGAGCCGCTCTGGGAGGGTGCGGGCGTCGGCTCGGTGGGGACCGGCGGAAGCGTCGGCTCCGAGACGGTGGGTGCCGGCTCCTCGGAGGCGGTGGGCAGGACCTCGGACTCGGCGTCGGTCTGCTCGTCGGACTCGACGTCGACGTCGGTCGTGGCCGTCGTGGTGGGTTCCGGCTCGGTGCTCGGCGTGGAGGTAGGGGGCGCTTCCGGGGCGGTCGGCTGCGCACTCGCCCCGACCTGGCCGTCGGTGACCGCGGGCTGACCCGAGCTGTCCCACATCAGGGGCGAGGGGGAGAGGGCGACCTCGTCGCCGTTCTTGTTCTCGGCCGACACGATGTCGGAGAGCGGGTCGACGCGGAAGAGCAGCGTCGGCGACGTCAGGCCGTAGGTGAGCTGGGCGACGCGCGGGTCAGCGGCGGCCTGCCGGTTCTTGACCACCAGCAGCTGGGCGAAGCCGCCGTCGTCGGCGGTCAGCACCAGGTCGGCGCCCGGCAGGATCTCCGGGTAGAGGATGCGCGAACCGTCGACGACGGGCGTGGGGATCGGCCCGGGCCACGTCAGCTGCACGATGCCCTCGCCTACGTCGAGGGAGGCCAGCGGGCTGGGCGTGTCCCCCGCTCGCGCGGGGGCACCCCGTACGAGGGAGACCCGCTGGACCACGCGCGAGGCCCGGGCGTCGCGGCCCGCGGTGTGGGCGGTTCCCGCCGAGAACACCATGTGGGTGTTGGTGGCGGCCGGCTCCCAGCCCGCGTCGGTCCGGCGCAGGGTGGTGTCGATCGGCTTCCACGAGCCGTCGACCTTCGCTCGGATCGGCGAGACGTACTGGCGCCGCTCAAGCAGCCGGTCGGGGCGGGCGAAGGTGCTGGAACTCGGGGTGCGCAACTCGGTGATCTCGACCGGCTTGCCGGTGCGGACGGCCCGGTTCATCGCCACGGCCGTCGTGACCTCCTTGACCACGGGACGTGGCGGCGATGCGTCGTGGTGGCTCTCCTCGCCGCCGCCGAGACCGGCCCAGGTGATGCCGGTCGCGGCGATGGCGGTGGCCACGGCCGCGGCGACGGTGCGACGCCCAGGTCGTCGGCGCCAGATGCCCTTCATACGGGACTGCTCCCCTCCCCCTCGTGCCGGCAGCACGGTCGCGCCGGTGCGCTGCGGCACCGGCCATGACACCGCCGGCGAACGACGACGGGGTGTGGGCAGGGCATGGCGGGGTGGGCAGCGTGCAGATCATGGCCCATCGAGACGTGCCCGTCACCCCGCCCGCCGACCCGGCCGGGGGAGGACGCGCGGAGCGCACAGGGGTGTGGTGAGCAGCCGGAACCGGCGGAACGGAACCCTCCGGCACAGCGTGGCCTGTTTACGGCTTCGGAAATCATGACAACAACGCACGAAGTGACGGTTGTTGAGGGTGGAATCCATGGAAAGCGTCCTGAACATCCCTTTGAGGAGCGGAACTTACGCGCCATCTGAATAGGGTCAAGAGTCGCGTTGGGATCGCTCTGGGAGGGTGCGCCGCCTATGCGCGGTGATGATCACCACACCACCTCCTCTCATGTGGCGGATCTTCATAGGGAGGCCACAGAATCTGCGCCATCTGCCGTCACGCGTGGTCCAGCTCGGGTCCCGCCCAATGTGGTCCGGGGGGACCTTCACCGTGTCTGGTCGTTCTAGGCGTGCGCGCCTGCGTTCCACCCGAAGAGGCGTTGCCGCACTTCTGGGTGCGGCACTGTTCACAGGGCTGTTGCCGGCCCCCGCCCTCGCGCTTCCTCCGGATCCCGCGAGAGTCGAAGTCGGCAGGGAAGCCGTGCAGTTGGAGAGCCTCCAGCAGGACCTTCCGCTGGAGGGCAAGACCCTCGAGAAGCACCTGGACCGTCTCAAGGTCGAGGCCCCAGCCGATCAGACCGAGGCGCCCGCGGGGACCTCGGTCGCGCCGCGCGCCGATACCGGCCAGGTCACCTTCGCCACCTCCGCCCCGGCCGCCATGGCGGCCGGCGGCGGAGCCGTCACACCGGTCGAGGACCTGCCCGTCGGGTTGGGGCAGGCCGAGGGCCAGGCGGCACCCGCCGGCACCTGGAGCGTCTCCATCGACTCCCACGCGGGTGCGCTGGCCCAGGGGGTGAACGGCGTCCTCCTGGAGATCGACACTCCGGCGGGCGGCTCCGTCCCGGTCGACGTCCGGCTCGACTACTCCGCCTTCAAGAACCTCTACGGGGCCGACTGGGCCTCCCGGCTGAAGTTCGTCCAGTTCCCGGACTGCTACCTCAGCACCCCGGAACTCGAGGAGTGCCAGGCGTACACCGAGCTGGCGACCGAGAACGACACCGACTCCGAGACGGCCACCGCGACCATCGACGCCGCTGCCGCGACCGTCGAGGCCCCGGCCGCGGGCGGGGCCTCGACGCAGCTGATGAGCACCGCTGCGGCGGCCGATCCGGCGGGCGACAAGGCCGCCGTCGGTGTGGTCGACTCGGGTGACGGCGCGGGCGGAACGTTCAAGGCGAGCCCGCTCGCCGCCAGCGGCAAGTGGGCCACCACCGGTGCCTCCGGGGCGTTCACCTGGTCGTACCCGATCGCCGTGCCGATCGCGCCGGCCGGCCCCACGCCGAAGATCTCGCTCGACTACAACTCCCAGACGGTGGACGGCCGGACGGCCGTCACCTCGCCGCAGGCCTCGTGGATCGGCGAGGGCTGGGCCTACGAGCCCGGCCACATCGAACGCCGCTACCGTTCGTGCCAGGACGACACGAAGGACATGGCAGCGGGCAAGCCGAACAACGTGGGATCGGCCAACAAGACGTCCGACCTGTGCTGGGTCTCGTACAACGCCGTCATGTCCCTGAACGGCTCGACCACCGAACTGGTCCGCGTCGACGCCGACACCTACCGTCCGGCCAGCGACGACGGCACGCGCATCCAGCTCAAGACCGGTGGCACCAACGGCGACGACAACGGCGAGTACTGGGTCGTCACCACGGTCGACGGCACGGCCTACCACTTCGGGCTGAACAAGGTCGGAGCGGGGCACGCGGACACCAACTCCGTCTCCACCGTGCCGGTGTTCGGCAACCACCCCGGTGAACCGTGCCATGCCACGGCCTTCGCCGACTCGCGGTGCGGCGCCGGCAAGCAGCAGGCCTGGCGCTGGGGTCTCGACCGGATCGTCGACACGCACGGCAACGCCATGGTGGTCAACTGGACCCAGGAGACCAACTACTACGCGGTCCGCAAGAAGTTCAAGACGCCCGAGCGCTACTCCCGCTACGCCTACGCCTCCAGCATCGAGTACGGTCTGCGGCTCGCCGACCTCACCAAGCCCGCGGGCGTGGTCGAGTTCGCCACGCAGCAGCGCTGCCTGCAGTCCGTCGAGTTGTGCGCCGCGACGAACTTCGACAAGACCGACGACCCCGGCGCCTACCGCCCCTGGTGGGACACGCCCGGAAACCTCAACTGCAAGTCCGGCTCCGACCTCTGCCCGCCGTTCCCCTCCTTCTGGACCCAGCGCCGCCTGGAGTCCATCACCACCAAGTCGGAGCGTCCGGGCCAGACCGGACTCGGCAAGGTGGACACGTACACGCTCCACCAGTCCTTCCCCACCGAGTGGTACGACACCTCCCCGGGCCTGTGGCTCAACTCCATCACCCGTCGCGGCTTCGGGCCGGGGGACACCACCGGCACGTTGGAGTCGTCCGACGGCGTGAGCTTCGCGCAGTACCAGGTGGGCCCCCGCGACCCCCTGCAGAACAGGCTGCGCGACCGCCAGCTGCCCAACCTCGTGGCGGGCGACCCGCATCGCCCCGGCTTCACGCGTCCTCGCATCGGCGTGGTCTCCACCGAAGAGGGCGGGGACATCGAGGTCAAGTACACGGGAGGCTGCGCGGCCGAGCCCGCCACGGACAAGGGAAGCGCCAACGGGACCTGCTTCCCCGTGCGCTGGTCCCCGGACGGTGACGAGAAGAAGCCGGCCAAGGCCTGGTTCAACAAGTACGTCGTCGCGAGTGTCGTCGAGACCGACAAGGTCACCACGCACGGTGTGCCGGTCTACACCCAGTACGCGTACAAGGAACCGGCGTGGAGCAAGAGTGACGACGAGTTCACCAAGCCCTCGCTGAGGACGTACAGCGACTGGCGCGGCTACCGCGAAGTCACCACCGTCAAGGGCAAGAAGAACAACATCAAGGCCGGTGATCCCCAGGCCCAGTCCACCTCCACCACCCGGTACTTCCTCGGCGTCGGCGGCGCCGTCAAGGACTCGACGGGCAAGTACACCCTCGCCGCGGACGACGCCCGCCCGTTCGCCGGACAGACCGCCGAGACCCTCTCCTACGACCGCACCGCCGGCCGGGTCGTCAAGCGCGTCCTGACCTTCCCCTGGGTGAAGGAGACGGCCTCGCGCCCCCGCGAGGGCGAGGACGGGACGGCGCTCGAACCGCTGAAGGCGTACCGGACCGGAACGGCACGCACCGACACCGTCCAGACGGTCGGCGCCTCCTGGCAGAGCGTGCGCACCACGACCGACGTCGACACCACCTATGGGCTCCCGACGCGCTCGGAGACCTCGGTCGTCAAGCCCAACGGCACCGGCGAGACGCTGAGCGAGCAGCGCTGCACCACCTATTCCTACGTGCACAACACCAGTGCGTGGCTCATCGGACTGCCGTCCGAGACGAGGACCACGGCCACGCCGTGCACCGGCCACGCCACCGCGGACCCGGCGACCGAGGTCGTCAGCGTCACCCGCAGCAGTTATGACGACCTGGCCTTCGGAGCCGCCCCGGTCAGGGGCCTGGCCACCTCGACCGCGGTCAACGACGGCGCGGGCAACTGCTGTGCGCTGGTCACCACCAGCACGTACGACGCCCTGGGCCGACTGCGCACCGTGGCCAAGCCCGGAGAGGGCACCGTCGAGACCCGGTTCACCCCGGCGGACGGCGGCCCCGTGACCGCCACCACGTCGGTCCAGACGGTCGGCGGCCGGCAGCTCACGACCACCACCACCTTCGACCCCGGCCGCGCGCTGCCGCTGACCGTGACCGACACCAACGGCCGCGTCACCCGGCGTCAGTACGACGCGCTCGGGCGCCTTACCGCCGGATGGATTCCCTCGCGCTCCGCCGGGAACCAGACGCCGAGCGTGAAGTTCGGCTACCAGCCGGCCGTGGCCACCAGCAGCGCGACCAAGCCCGCCGCCGTCACCACCGAGACGCTCCAGGACGACGGCACCTACCACAAGCAGGTCACGCTGTACGACGGGCTCGGACGCGAGGTGCAGTCCCAGGAGGACGCCTTCGGCCCGGGGCGCATCGTCGTGGACACGTTCTACAACGACCACAGCCTCGTCGAGGAGAAGAGCGGGAAGTACCTGGCCAAGGGCAGCCCCACCACGGCGCTCTTCGAGCCCAGGTCGGACAGCGTCGTGCCGAGCAAGACCCGCACGCGCTACGACGGCATGGAACGGCCGGTCCAGGTCTCCACGTACTTCGGCTCCACCTTCAAGTACGCCACCTACACGACCTACGGCGACAACTACACCAAGGTCGACAAGCCCGGTTCCACGGTGCCGGTGACGGACACGTACACCGACGCCCTGGGCCGCGTCTCCTCGGTCCGCAGCTACACCGACGCCGCCGGCACCGCCAAGCGTGTCACCTCGTACGGCTACGACGCCCGAGGCAACCGCACCAAGGTGACGGACCCCGCGGGCAACGTGTGGACCTACGCCTACGACGCGCGCGGTCAGCTCGTCTCGCAGACCGACCCGGACTCCGGCACCTCCCTCTTCGCGTACGACGACGCCGGCCGACGTGTGAAGAGCACGAACGAGGCCACGGCGAAATCGATCTTCACCGAGTACGACGTGCTCGGCCGGACCACCTTCGTCCGCGAGGGCAACGCCACCACGACACCCGCCCAGGCCCCGGCCGAGGCCACCCTGGTGAAGGAGTTCACCTACGACACGGTGGCCGGCGCCGTCGGCAAGCCCGCCGCCTCCGTCCAGTACCAGGGGACGACCGCCTACACCAGCCGCGTCACCGGCTACGACACCGAATACCGGCCCACCGGCAAGCAGTTCGTCATCCCGGACACCGCTGCCACCAAGGGACTGTCCGGCACCTACACCTACGGCTACGAGTACACGACCACCGGCAAGCGGCTGGCGGTGACGCTCCCCGCGGTCGGCGGCCTCGCCGCGGAGAGGGTCGTCACCCGCTACGACGGCGACGGACTCGAGGAGTCCACCTCCGGCCAGGACTGGTACACCTCCGACGTCAGCTACTCGCCCTTCGGCGAGCCGCTCCGCGTGGTCAGCGGCGCACAGCCGGGACGCGTCTGGTCGACCAACTTCATCGACGAGCACACCGGACGTCTGGAACGGAGCGTCACCGACCGCGAGACCGGCGGCCCGCACCGCATCGCGGACAGCCGCTACTCGTACGACTCCGCGGGGCTCGTCTCCTCCCACGCCCGGGAACTCACCGACGCGTCGGGATCCGCCTGGGACACCCAGTGCTTCACCTACGACCGCCTCGGCCAGCTGGTCAACGCCTGGACCTCGAACATCGCGGTCACAGGCAAGGGCGTCGGCTGCAAGTCCGCGGCCGGCACGGTCTGGGGCCCGCGCACCGACGGCGAACCCAGCGGCGCGGGCGCCGCGGACGCGTCCGACACCGCGGCCGACACCAGCGGCAGCCCCGACGCCTCGCTGACCTCGACCCTGGCCTCCGCCGCACCGGCGTCCGGCACGGTCACCTCCGGCGGTGCGTCCTACTGGCAGTCGTTCACCTACGACTGGCTCGGCAACCGGGCCTCCCTCGTCGACCACGGCGCCACCGACACGACCTCCTCCTACACCTACGGCAGGACCGTCACCGGCAACGGCACCGGGCCCTCCACCATCGCCCAGCCCCACACCCTCCAGCGGATCGTCACCACGCCGACGGGAACGGGCAGCACCTACGTCTACGACAGCGCCGGCAACACCACGGACCGGGATCTCCCCTCCGGCTCCCAGGACCTGACCTGGACCCAGGAGAACCGGCTCGCGACGGCCACCACCGCTGCGGGCAAGACCACCTACGTCTACGACCCCGAGGGCAACCGCCTCCTGGAGTCCTCCCCCACGGGCGCGACGCTGTACCTGGGCGAGACCGAGGTCACCACCGACGCCACCGGCAAGGTGACCCGGGCCTCCCGCCTCTACAACCAGACCGGCGCCCCCCACGTGGTGCGCACGACACTCAACGGTGCCACCACCGGGCACAAGCTCACCGTCCTGATCGCCGACAACCTCGGAACGGCCCACACGGCCGTCGAGCTCACCGGCGCGCAGACGGTCACCCGGCGGGAGTCCAAGCCCTACGGCGAATCCCGTGGCACCAAGCCGTCCTCGTGGCCCAACAAGCGCGGCTACCTCGGCGTCGGTGTCGACGACACCGCCACCGGCCTCACCCACCTGGGCGCCCGCGAGTACGACCAGAGCGCCGGCCGGTTCGTCTCCGTCGACCCGGTCATGGAGATGAACGACCCGCTCCAGATCAACGGCTACGCCTACGCGGGCAACAGTCCCGTCGCCCAGTCCGACCCCACCGGGCTCTGCCCGAAGGACATCTGCGACGGGTACGGACAGCACGACAGCGCCAGCCAGGGCGGCGGAAGCACCGGTGGCACCGGCGGTACCGGCAGCACCGGGCAGGGGACCGGCAGCGGTACGACGGACAAGCCCACCAAGGGGCGCACCGGCGCGGAGATGGCGGCCGACAAGCTCCGCCACGACGCGGCCGTACAGGCGATGGCCGCCTTCCTGAGGGCCCTCTGGGCCAAGAACCCCGACGTGCGCGTCGAGACCGAGGTCCACATTCCCGGCGCGGGCCCCAAGGCGGACGGCTTCGCGGACATCGTGATGTACTTCAACGAGGACATCTTCATCTGGGAAGTGAAGTCCGCCAAGACGGCCGAGGAGGCCGGCCCCGCCCAGCTCGACCGCTACGTCAGCACCCTGAACAAGATCGAGCAGAAGAAGACGTTCGGTCGAACCGTCCACAAGGGCTGGGAACTCCCGCAGGTCGCCACCGTCGACCCCATCGACCCGCGCCTCATGCTCGTCGCCCAGTCCACCCGCAGCCGTCCCAACACCAACCGCGCCGGAGCGGAGTACAAGGGCGTCATCGGCTGGTGGACCCGGAACCAGAGCAAGAAGGCGCCCCCGGGAATGGAGCCCGTCCCCGTCTGGGCCCCGATCCCGATCCAGGCATGGCAGCCCACGCCCGAGCAGACGAAGACCATCGGCTGGGGCGCGGTCGCCCTGACGTTCCTCTACGTCGCAGGCAGGATCGTGGCCGACCCCATTCCCTGACGGCACCACCCGGTCGCTGAGGCGGGCCGTCCCCCACTGGGGGCGGCCCGCCTCGGCGTGCGACCTATACTCCCGAGCGAACGAAGAGCATGGAGGACGACCCGATGGACGCGTTCGCGTCGATGAATGCAGGCCTGAGCCACAACCTGTGCGTGGAACTGACCGTCCACGAGCCGGACCCTTCCCGAAGGGCCGACATCGCCTTCCAGTGGCTCACCGAAGGTGTCTCCACCGCCGACACGGACGGGCTCCTTCCCGCCCTGCCGGCGACCCCGCGGGTCTCCGCGGCGGGGTCCAGGAAGCCCTCCGTATCGGCCGCCGCCCAGCGCACCGGAGTCTTCGGCTTCCTCGACGTCTCCCCGGCGGACACCTTCGACGTCCTCTACAACCCCTACACGGCCGCCGCCCTCCCCTGGCTGAGGGACCACCTCGCCCGCTCTCCCGAATCCGCCGGCGCACGGATCGGAACCGTCGACCCCCACACCGGCCGGGAGACCCGCCGCATCAGCCTCTCGGTCACCTTCGACGAGGACCTGCCGGACTACGTCAAGCTCCTCTACACGGTCGACGAAGCCGAGCTCACCACTCCGTCCACCTCAGCCGCCGCCCACACCCGGCTCCTGGACACCGTCCGCTGGGCTGCCCACCGCTTCGACGTCGTCTTTGCCCACACCTCGTACGAACACGCGGGCGGCGCCACGGAACTGGAGCGCTACACCCGCGGCCCTGGCCGTGTCCCGAGCATCAACACCCCTCTGTGGCGCTCCCGACTCCGGGGCTACTCCTGGCTCGGCATCATCTCCGCCGACATCGCCGAAGCCCTCGGCGGTCGGACCGCCCTCGAAACCTCCCGGGCCTTCCACGCCGTCGAACCACTTCCGAACGGCTCGCTCCTCGTCCTCGCCACTCCGCGCTTCCCGGACTACCGCGACGAAGCGGTCGTCGCGGTGAAGCGCGCACTGGGCGACGCACTGATCAGCGGCGAACTGCGTCAGCCCCCACCGGTCCCCGGCCCTCCCACCACCATGATCGTCTTCGAGTGACGGAGACGTGTCGGCCCCGGGGTCGTCAGGCCCCGGCGGCCGCGCGGCGGATGGCGTCGAGCGTGCGCGCCACGTCGTCGTCGCTCGTCGACCAGTTGCTCACCGAGATCCGCATGACGCGTCTGCCGTGCCAGGTGGAGCCGCTGATCCACGCCGTGCCGTCGTCGAGGAGGCGGGCGAGCACCCGGTCGGTGCGTCCGTCGCCGCCGAACTCGGCGCAGACCTGAGTGAACGCGACCTCGTTGAGCACGGTCGCGCCGTCGATCTCTGCGATGCCGGCGGCGAACGCGGAGGCGTGCCGACACAGCCGCTCGACGAGGTCGGAGACGCCTGACCGGCCGAGGGACCTGAGGGCGGCCCACACGGTGAACGCCCTGCCGCGCCGCGAGAGTTCGGGCACCTTGTCGATGGGGTCGCCGTGCTCGTGCTGGATGAGGTAGTCGCCGCGCTGGCCCATGGCCGCCCGGACCGCCGACGCGTCGCGCACGATCGCGAGCCCGCAGTCGTAGGGGACGTTCAACGTCTTGTGGGCGTCCGTCGCCCAGGAGTCCGCGTCCGCGCAGCCCGCCGTCAGGTGGGCGAGGCGGGGCGAGGCGGCCGCCCACAGCCCGAACGCGCCGTCGACATGGACCCAGGCGTCTGCCTCGCGCGCCGCACGGATGCTCGCTGCGAAGGGGTCGAAGGCGCCGGAATGGATGTCGCCGGCCTGGAGGATCACGATCGTGGGGCCCTGCCCGCCGGCCGACAGCGCCCTGCGCAGGGCCTCGGGCTCGATGCGTCCTTGATCGTCCGCCGCGACCAGCTCGGGCCGGCCGAGCCCGAGGTAGCGCAGGGCCAGGTCGATGGCCATGTGCCGGGACTCGCCGGCGACGACCCGCACGGGCGGGCCACCCGTGAGGCCGTCCCCGGCGACGTCCCAGCCGGCGCGCCGCAGCACCGTGTCCCGCCCGGCGGCGAGGCACGTGAAGTTCGCCATCGTCGCACCCGTGGTGAAGCCCACGGAGCTGTCCCTCGGCAGGCCGAGCAGATCGAGCAGCCAGGCGCCGGCGATCTCCTCCGCCGCCGCGTACGCGGGCGAGACGGTGCGCATCACACAGTTCTGGTCCCAGGCGCTGACCAGCCAGTCGGCAGCCAGCGCGGCCGGCTCCGTGCCGCCCACCACGAACCCGTAGAAGCGGCCGCTGGGGAACGCGGTGAGCCCCGGCTCGCAGGCCGTGGCCAGCAGGTCGACGACGTCGGCGGGCGGGCCGGGGCCGGCCGGCAGTTCGGCACCGAGCGCGCTCACGATCTCGTCGACCGAAGCACGGGCGGGAACCCGGCGGTCGGGCAGGCTCCCCAGCCACCGGACAGCATGGTCGTACGCCTGTCGGAGCGCCGCCTCGCGCGGGTCCATACCTCGGACTATGCGACCGTCGCCGCCGCCCCGCAAGCCGACCGCCGAGGTACGTCGTCCCGAACGGAGTGCTCACCGTCGCCGGCGGAGGGGCACAGGCCGGCACCGGCCAGGTGGTCCCCCTTGTGCGTTCGACGGACTCGAAGGCCTCGACACGCGCCGGAGCGGCGCCGGAGCGCCCGCCCTCCCGCCTCAGACGATGACAGAGCCCTGTGACAGGAGCTGCACGACGGCCAGCCCCGCGACCGCGATCGCCGCCCGGAACGGCCATCGGCTGCCTTCACGCCACCTCGGGACCGTACCGACGGCCGCGGCGCATCCCGCCGCCGTCGCACACGCCCAGCCCGCCGCCCCTGCCGTCCCGGGCGGGCACACGGTGACGATCGCGACCGCGGCCAGCATCGTGACCAGGGAGAGCCGGCGGCAGGCCACGGCGCCGAGGCGTTGAGGCAGACCGCGGACGCCCGTCGCGAGATCGTCCGCGATGTCCGGCAGCGCGTTCACCCAGTGGGCGCCGACACCGAGCAGGGCACTCGTGGCCACGGCCCACCAGGCGGGCCAGGAGTGCGTCGGCGGGCCGAGCGTCACGAACGCGGGCAGGGACGCGAACCCGACGGCGTACGGCACGGGGGAGAACGGGGTTCGCTTCAGGACCAGGTTGTACGCCCACCCGCCGGCGATCACGCCCGTGAGGTGGACGGCCGCGGCGGCGAGGCCGCTGAGCAAGGAGAGCGGCACGCAGGCGACGAGCGCCACCACGGCGGCCACGGCGGCTGTCCGCGGACGCAGGGCCCCGGCGGCGATCGGTTTGTCACGCCGGCCGCTGGCGGCGTCCCGGCCCGCGTCCACCGCGTCGTTGCACCAGCCGATCGAGAGCTGACCGGCGAGCACCGCCGCTCCGACCGCCACGACATCCCCCGGCCCCCGCCCCGACACGGCGGCCAGAGCGGTGACGAACACCGTCACCGCGAGCGTCGGCTCCGGGTGGCACGAGTGGAGCAGCGTCACGAGCCGGTGTGTCGCTCGCACCGGAAGACCAGGGAGGTATAGAGACACGGGAGCAAGGTAATCGCGCCGTCGGTCGTGAGGAGACATCCCGGAATGCGTGTCCCCACAGTCGACCGGCTCGCGCCCGGCACACCTCCGGCGGTGCGTGCCGGCGGCGCCGGTCATGCGCGGCCCGATCCCGACGAGTGGCAGAGCGTCGTCGCCGCCGTCCGTACGGCCCTGCCGGAGCATCGATACGCCCAGGACGAGCTCACCGAGCTGATCGGCGACCTCTGTCTGGCCCCCGGAGCGGACCGCACGGTACTGCGCCGCCTGCACGGTGCCGCCGGGGTGCGGACCCGTCACCTCGCTCTCCCCATCGACCAGTACGCGGCTCTGCGGGACTTCGGCGAGACGAACGCGGCATGGATGACGGCCGGCCTGGAACTCGGGGAACGGGCTCTGACGTCCGCGCTCGACGCCGCCGGGCTGGCACCCTCGGAGCTGGACCTGCTGGTGTGCACCTCCATCACCGGTATCGCCGCGCCGTCGCTCGACGCCCGGCTCGCCTCGCGCATGGGCATGCGGCCGGACGTGAAGCGGATTCCCGTGTTCGGGCTCGGCTGCGTCGCGGGAGCGGCCGGTCTGGCCCGGCTCCACGACTACCTGCGCGGCCACCAGGGGGAGGTGGCCGCGCTGCTCAGCGTGGAGCTGTGCTCACTCACCCTGCAGCAGCGTGACGACTCGCCCGCCAACCTCGTCGCCGGTGCCCTGTTCGGCGACGGTGCGGCGGCGGTCGTCGCGCACGCCGCGCGGCCCGGCGAGCACCGGTCCGGTCGCCCGGCGGTGGTGGCCACCCGCAGTCTCCTCTACCCGGACACCGAGCACCTGCTGGGCTGGACGATCGGTGCCGGAGGTTTCCGACCGGTGGTGGACGCCGCCATCCCCGACGTCGTGGGAGCCCGGATCGGGCCCGACCTCCGGGACTTCCTCGCCGTCCACGACCTGGCTCCGGACGACATCGGGACCTGGATCTGCCACCCCGGGGGACCGCGGATCCTCACGGCGGTGGCACACGCCCTGGACCTTCCCGACGGCGCCCTCGCATCGGCTCACCGGGCCCTGGCCATGTCGGGGAACATGTCCTCCGCCTCGGTCCTGCGGATCCTGGAGGACGTCACCACCAACGCCCCTCCCGCGCCCGGCTCGTGGGGTCTGATGATGGCGATGGGCCCCGGCTTCTGCGTCGAGTTCGTCCTGCTGCGCTGGTGAGGGATCACGGAACATGCTCTGGTACACGCTTCTCCTGGCGGCCGTCGCCGCGGAACGCCTCGTCGAACTCGTCGTGGCGCGACGCAACGCGGCCTGGACCCTGGCCCGTCTCGGGGTCGAGTACGGCAGCGGTCACTACCCCGTCATGGTGGCCCTGCACACGGCCCTGCTCGCGAGCTGTCTGACCGAGGCCTGGCTGGCCCACCGGCCGTTCCTGCCCGTGCTCGGCTGGAGCATGCTGGCCGTCGTCGTCCTGGCCCAGGCGCTGCGCTGGTGGTGCGTCACGACCCTGGGCCCCTACTGGAACACGCGGGTCATCGTGGTCCCCGGAGCCCGTCTCGTCCGGGCCGGGCCGTACCGCTTCGCGCGCCACCCGAACTACGTCGCGGTCGTGGCGGAGATCGCGGCGCTGCCCCTGGTGCACAGCGCCTGGCTGACCGCGACCGTCTTCACCGCGGCCAACGCGGCGCTGCTCGCCGTCCGCATCCGGTGCGAGAACACCGCCCTGGGGCGGGTGAGCGTGGCGTGAGCCGCACGCACGATCTGCTGATCGCGGGCGGCGGCCCCGCGGGTCTCGCCACCGCGCTGTACGCGGCGCGGGCGGGGTTGGACGTCGTCCTGGCGGAACCGCGGGGCCTGCCCCTCGACAAGGCCTGCGGAGAGGGGCTGATGCCCGGGGCGGTCAGGGAACTGCGCGCACTCGGACTGGACGTGCCCGGCAGGCCGATCCTCGGCATCCGCTACCGGCAGGGCCGGCACCACGCCCGGGCGGAGTTCCGGCAGGGCCCCGGCCTCGGAGTGCGGCGCACCGTCCTGCACGCCACCCTGCACGCGGCCGTCGTCGCCGCCGGAGTCCCCGTCCTGCCGGTACGCGTGCGGGACGTGCGTCAGGACGCCGCGGGCGTCTCCGACAGTGCCACGGGTGTGCGCGCCAGGTGGCTCGTCGCCGCGGACGGACTCCACTCGCCGGTGCGACGTTCGCTGGGGCTCGGCATGCCCGGCGAGGGCGTCCCGCGCTACGGGCTGCGCCGGCACTACGCCGTGGCGCCGCCTTCCTCGTACGTCGAGGTCCATTGGGGTCCCCACGGCGAGGCGTACGTGACCCCGCTCGGGTCACAGCTCCTGGGCGTGGCGCTCCTGACCTCGCTGCGTGCGCCGTTCGACGAACAGCTGGCCGGTTTCCCCGAGCTCGCGGCCGCTCTGCCCCGCCGGGCCGCGGTCGGCGCCGTGCGTGGTGCGGGTCCCCTCCGCCAGAGGGTCCGCTCGCGCGTCCAAGGGCGGGTCCTGCTGGTGGGCGACGCCGCCGGCTACATCGACGCGCTGACCGGCGAGGGCGTCTCACTGGCTCTCGCCGGTGCCAGGGTCCTCGTCGATCAGCTGCGCCGCGGCTCACCCGGCGCGTACGAGGCCGCGTGGAAGCGGGCGACCCTCCGGCACCGGCTCCTGACCGACTGCCTGCTGCGGGCTCGGCAACGCCCCCGACTGGCGGACAAGATCGTGCCGACCGCGGCCCGGCTTCCCCGCGTCTTCGCCGTCGCGGTGAACGCCCTCGCCTGAGCCCCCGTCCGGTGTCCGTTCGGCGCGGGCGGTGGGAGCCTCGGGGACTCCTGGAGCCGACGGGACCAGCAGCGCCTCGATGACCTCGACGTACAACCTTGGGGGCCACGGGTTCGGTCGGCGCTCAGCCTTCCGGCGCGTCGAGACCCCAGACGTGGAGGACGTCGCGGGTCTCGGACAGTGTCGACCAGACACCGCCTCCCCACGCGGTCGGCTGGCAGGAGACCGGCGAGGGGTAGTCGATCGGCACGAAACCACGCGCGCCCGCGGTGTCGACCAGCCAGTGCCGGCCCTGTCCCCACTCCTCGTCGCTCTCGGCGGTCGAGACGACAAGGGTCGTCTCGTCGAGAAAGCCGCCGGCCCAGTCCCAGCAGACGTCCAGCTCGTCCTCGCCGGCGCCGGCGTCGGGGTCAGCGTGGGTGGGAGCGTCAGGGTGCCGGGGAATCGTTGCCTCGGCGTTCCAGTCCAGCGCCTCGACGACGGTGCCGCGAGAGTCTCGTACGGCGAGGGAGTCCTGGTCGTGGGAGACGGTCATGAGCCGGTCGCCCGAGGGACTGAGGCTCAGCAGGCACAGGTCGCCGTCCAGGCAGTCCACGATCAGTTCCTTCCCGTCCCACCGGCCCCATCGCAGCGGTGCGCCGTCCTGTCCCTCGCCGATGCTCAGCCCCATCTGGCGAGGATCGGTCGGGTGGGGAAGGTGAATGCTGCCGGCCGCTGCGGCCTCGGCGTCGGCCCGCGCGAGCACACGACCGTCCTCGGCGTCGATGACCAGCCACTCGTCGGCCGTGTCGGGGCTCAGCTCGCCCTCGGGCAACGGGCCGCGGACGTGGGCCCAGACGAGCCTGCCGTCCGCCGAGAAGCCGACCGAGCCGCTCTCCGGGTACCGATGGTCCTGCCGGTCCGCGTACGCGTCGTACGACGCGTGCATCTCCTGGCACGCGCCGTACCAGCACCCGTGGCGGACCTCCCAACGCGTCGCCCCCGACGGCTCCACCGCGCGCACGGCATGGACCCCGGCGAAGACGGCCAGACTCGCGTCCGGCGCCACTTCCCACGTTCCGCGACTCCGGGGCCAGGGCGCGGGGAAGCGAACCTCCGTCCCAGCGCGTGCGACGAAGGCGTCGTCCAGCGGCTGGGCCACGATCTCGTCGTCGCTCCGCTGGACGAGCATCCGGCGCCCGGGCGGCCCCGCGATCTCCGGCGGACCGGCCTGCGACGAGGGCAGGAGAGCGGCGACGGTGGCACGGAGCCGAGCGTGAACGGACAAGCGCATCTCCCAGGGAAGTCGAACTCGGGGAAGAGTACGACGCACCTCGGACATCGGCCGTGCGGTGCGGGGTTCGCCCAGGGCCGGCGCCGGGAGAACACGCGTGGCGACCCGGCCGCTGCGGGCCCGACCGGTCACCGGCGCGCGCCGCCGCCACCGCCGCGACGACTCACGGCCTCAGTGAGCCGCGGCGGGTTCCTTCCAGGCGGGCGCCGTCCAGGTTCACGCCCGCCGTCCTCGCCGCGACCAGGACGGCCTCCGACAGGTCCGCGTCGGAGAAGTCCGCGTCGCCGAGTTCGGCCGCGACGAACTTCACCCGGCGCAGGGAGGCGCCGGAGAGCCGGGTGCCGACGAGGCGGGCGCGGGAGAACACGGCGTCGTCCGCGTTCGCTCCGGTCAGGTCGGCGCCGCTGAGGTCGCAGAGCCCGGCGTTGACGCGGGTGAGGGTCGCGTTCACCAGCGTGGCACCGCGCAGGTCGGTACCCGTAAGGAACGCGTCGGTGAGGTCGCAGCCGCTCAGGTCGCAGCCGCTCAGGTCGGCGTAACTGAGGATGACGCCCGTCAGGTCCACGCCGCCGAGGACCACGCCGGCGAGCGGGATGCCGGCCAGGTCGTTCTCGGTGCCCCAGGGCAGGGTCCACTCGCGCACGAGGGCACGCCAGTCCCCGCCGCCGGCGAGGGCGGCGCGGATGCCGTCGAGGGCGGGGGCGTTCTCCGGCCGGGCCCACCGGTCCCGTACCTCGGTGGCGTGGCTGTTCTCGTCGGTCATGGGCGCACTGTTCCGTTTCTGGGGTCGGTCACGGCTGCTGCTTGATCTGGTGCAGGAAGCCTTTCACACGGTCCAGGTGGTAGACGGTCTCGTCGTGTTTCTTGAGGAGCACTTCGAGCCCGCGTTCGGTCATACCCTCCGGTAGCTTCTCCATCTCCTTCCACAGGGCCTTGCGGACGTTCTCCAGCCCGTTCGCGGCCTGTGTGAGGTCCTGGACGTGGTCGAACGGGGTGCCGTCCGGCTTGCGGGCCACCACCTCGCCGTTCGCCTCGCGCCGCGCCGCCGAGTAGTGGTTGTGGTTGGGCTCGGAGTTGATGCGGCCGATCGGGTCGGCCTTGATGTTCTCCAGCTTCTGGATGGCGTTCATCGCCTCGTCGCTGAGGCCGAGCCCGCGGTAGGGGGAGAGGCCGAGCGGGTCGGACCAGGTGACCGGGTTGTGGACGTAGGACGCCGGGTTGGGCGCGGGGAGGAGCCCCAGCGGGTCGGGGGTGAGGTAGCGGGCGGTCTCCGGGTCGTACTGCCGGAAGTAGTTGTGGTGGAGACCGGTCTCGGGGTCGAAGTACTGGCCGGGGAACCGAAGCGGGGTGTAGGCGGTGGCGCCGCTGTTCCAGGTGGTGGTGCCCCAGAGGGTGGCGCGGCTGTGCCAGGCCACCCGGCCGGTCTCGTCGACGAGTTCGGTGGGGGTGCCGACGAGGTCGGTGGCGATGGCGAAGAAGCGCTCGTCGACGGCCTCCCGCGAGGCGTCCGCGCCGAGGACGCGCTCCGTCTGGGCCAGTGGCTTGGCGTGCCGGTGGTCCCAGGTGAGGGCGACGGGGCGGGGCAACTCGGGTGCGGTCGTGACCTGTTCGCACAGGGTCGGGCCGTCCCAGGTGAACAGGGTCTCCTCGACCACCGTCTCGCCGTCGTCGGCGAGCCGCTGCTTCGCGGTGCGGCGGCCGAGCGGGTCGTACCGGTAGCGCCAGCGCGTCCCGTCGGGGGTGGTGACGGCGGTGAGGCGGCTCTCGGAGTCCCAGGTGTACCGCCAGGTGTCCGCCTTCCCGGAGAGCCGGGCGCGGCGGCGCAGGGTGATCCGGCCGCCGGAATCGTGCTCGTACCGGACCGCTCCGGCGCGGGTGAGGGTGGTCCCGGTGTAGCTGCGGGGGCCTGTGGCGTCCTGGCCGGGGTGGCCGCCGGGCCAGGACGCGGAGGTCTGGTTGCCGGAGGCGTCGTAGGCGTACGACTCCTTCCAGCCGGCGGCGGTGACCGTGGTGACGCGGCCGGTGGCGTCGAGGCCGTAGCGGAAGGAGCCGCGCAGGGCGTCGTCGAGCGCGGTGAGGTGGCCGTCGGCGCGATAGGTGTAGGCGCGGCGGTTGACGGTGCTGGTGCCGGCGGTCAGGTGCTGGCCGGCGAGCCGTCCGGCCCCGTCCCAGGACGTGGTGAGCGCGAGGGTGTCCCCGAAGGCGCGGCGCAGCTCCCGTCCGGCCGTGTCGTGGGCGAAGGAGATCCGCCGGGTGCCGCTGGTGAGCCGGGCGAGCCGGCCGGTGGCGTCGTACGTGTAGGTGGTGACGTGTCCGGTGGGGGTGATGCGGCGGGCGAGGCGTCCGGTGTCGTCGTAGGAGTAGGTGAGCGGGCGGCCGTCGACGAGTTCGGCCTTGAGTTCGCCGCGGCGGTCGTACTGCCTGACGAGCTCGCTGTCGGGGCCCTCGGCGCGGACCATCCGGCCGGCGGCGTCGTACGCGTAGGTGGTGACCGATCCGGCGGCGTCCTTGCGGACGACCCGGTCGAGCGCGTCCCGCTCGTAGCGGACGGTCTGGCCGGTGGGGGCGGTGCGGGCGGTGACCTGCCCGACCGCGTTCAGTTCGTAGCCGACGGTCCGCCCGTCGAAGTCGGTCTCGGCGACCGTGCGGCCGGCCCGGTCGTACACGTAGTCCCAGGTCAGCCCCTGGGGGTCGGTGACCCGGGTGAGGCGCAGGGCGGCGTCGTGCTCGAAGGCGTGGCGCGCGCCGTCGGGGCCGGTGCGGGCGGCGAGCAGGTCGAAGTGGGTGTACTCGAAGCGGGTCGTGAGGCCGTTGGGATCGGTGTACGCGGTGCAGTTGCCCTCACCGTCGTAGGCCCATGCCTCGGTGGTGCCGTCCGGGCGGACCCGCCGGGCGAGTTCGCCGTCCTCGGTCCACTCCAGGGTGGTGACGGCGCCGAGCGGGTCGGTGACGCGGACGAGCCGGCCGTGGGCGTCGCGCGCGCACCGTGTGGTGCCGCCGTGGGGGTCGCCGACCTCCAGGGGGAGTCCGGCGGGGTCGCAGCGGAAGGTGGTGACGGCGCCGGAGGGGTCGGTGGTGGCGACGAGGTGGCCCAGGTCGTCGTAGGCATAGCGGGTGGTGTGGCCGGCGGGGTCCGTGACGGCGGTGAGGTTGCCGCGCTCGTCGAACTCCTGGCGGGTCCGCCCGCCGTCGGCGTCGGTGAACTCCACGGGCAGGCCCCGGTCGTCCCGGACGGTGGAGAGGCGGCTGCCGTCGGCCCGGACGACCGCGAGCAGCCGGCCCTCCTCGTCGTACGAGAAGGCGGTCGTCCGGCCGAGGGCGTCGGTGCGGGTGAGGAGGTTCCCGCGGGCGTCGTGGCCGAGCCGGGTGGTGTGGCCGAGCGGGTCGACGGTGGCGAGGACGCGGCAGGCGCCGTCGATCAGGTGGCGGGTGACCCGTCCGTCGGCGGTGGTGAGGGTGGTGGTGCGGTGGCCGGTGGCCGGATCGGGGTGGCCGTAGGCGAGGGTGAGCTGGACGTGGCCCTCCTCGCCGCCCTCGCCGACGACCCGGTCGTGCTCGTCGTAGGCGTAGTCGTAGCGGCTGCCGTTGGAGTCGGTCCAGGTGATCACCCGGTGCCGGTCGTCGTAGGCGAGGGCGAGGGTGGCCCCGGAGGGCTTGATGACCGCGGTCAGGTCGCCGTCGGTGTGGCCGTAGCGGACGAGCTCCTGCCCGGTGCCGTCGGGGAGGCGCAGGGCGAGGCGCGTCACCCGCCCGTTCTCGGTGGTGACGTCGACGTGGTAGCCGGCCGTGTGGACGAGGGCGAGCGGGGTGCCGTCCTCGGTGCGGTCGACGGTGACGGTGTGGCCGTTGCGGTCCACCGTCCGTACGAGCCAGGCCTCTCCGTCGCCGCCGGGTTCGGCGCCGGCGGGCGCGGCGAAGTGCCGGGTCAGGCCGGTGTCCGGATCGGTGAGCGTGTAGTCGCCCGACTCGTGGCGGGCGAGCGGCCGGCGGCCGGTGCCGGACTCGGGGAGCGTGGGGAGGCCGGGCACGGGGTGCGGGTAGGGGAGCAGGAGGCCGTCGTCCGTGACGTGGACGACGCCCCGCGCGTCGATCTCCAGGTGCTCGTCGACGGTGGAGGACCACGAGGGGCCGAAGAAGCGCCCGGCCGTGTAGCCGGATTCGACGCGCCGGGTGAAGGTGAGCGGGAGGGTGCCGGGGAGGGAGACGTCGGTCTGGGGCAGGAACATCCGGCCCGAGGCGAGGTCCACCGGGTCGGTCTCGTCGACGAGTCGGTGGGCGTCCGGGCGGTTGTGGGTGCCGTTCGGCGATCCGTCGATGAGGCGGCGGGCGCGGTTGGCGTCGGACGCCAGGTCCGCTCCCTCGGCCGCGACCCGGACGCCCTTGACGGCCGCCCCACCGCCGGCGGTGGCCGCGGTGAGCAGCAGGTCGGGGACGAGCCGGCCGAAGCCCTCCGCCGGGTCCTTCATGAAGTTGTCGAGCATCTGCTTGCCCGTGCCCCACGGGTCGTTGGCCATGAGGACGAGGCCGGAGGCGAGGCTGTTGAGCTGGGTGAGGTACTCGGCGGGGTGGGTGAGGTTGTACGGGTCGGTGGGGTTGACGCTCCGGACGAAACTGAGCAGCCCGGCCGTGCCCTTGACGATTCCACCGCCGAAGTGGGTCTGCATCACCTGGAGTTCGTCGAGGCCGTCCATGGCCTGTTCGGCGTACGAGGGTTTGGGCGGAGCCGCGTCCCGGGCGGCCCGGACGGCGGTGCGGGCCGTCTCGGCGGCGGCGTTGCGCTGCTTGCGGGCCTCGGCGAGGATCTCCTGCGCCTCCTGCATGCCCGCCTTGCCGGGGTCGGTGAAGGCGCCAGGCTTGGGCGGCAGGGAGGCGGGGTTCCGCTTGTCGGCGGGCTGGGCGTTGTAGCCGTCGACGGCCTTGTTGTAGTCGTTGACGCTCTTGTTGTGCGCGTCGGCCGCGTCGGCGGATGCCTTGGTGCCCGCCTTCCACTTGTCGATGGCGGTCTGGGCCTGTCCCTGGGCCCACTCGACGGTGAGGCCGAAGCTCGCCAGCGCGTCGGCGGCCTTGCCGAAGGCGTCCGCGCCCTTGAACCACTTGGGCGGCTCGACCGCGACCTTCTCCCGGAACGCGTCGGCGGCCTCGCCCTTCACGGCGGACGAGTCGAGGCCCTTCAGCCCCTGTCCGACCTTCTCGAAGGAGGCCTGGAGATCCCGCAGATGGGAGGCGGTGTCCCGCAGCTTGGAGGGGCTGCCGTAGATCAGCTTGGTCTTGTCCTCGGTCTGCCCGAGGTCCATCTCGTCGACCTCCGCGCCCATCCGGTTCGCCAGTGAGCGCGACTGCTCGCGCACCCAGTCGGCGCCGGACTCCCAGCCGACGTCGTCCAGTCGGTCCGCGGTCCAGTTCCCGGCGTCCTCGACCCGGTTGCCGGCCCACTCGACGCCGTCCTCGACCGCGTCCTCGACGACGTCCGGAGTGATGTCGCTGATGAAGTCCCCGATACCCACGCTCAGTTCCCCCCGCTGTCCTGCTGCTGGGCCCTCTCCTCAGGGGACGGGCCGAAGGTCTCGTCCACGGCACGGTCGAAGTCGCCCTGGTCCACCCCGAGGAGTTCGTTGAGGATCCGTGCCCGGCTGCCGCCCTGGCCCTCCGTGAGGACCGCCCGTCCGGTGTCCTTCCAGGTCTGGGCGGCCTCGTCCCCGGCGCGCTGGAAGGACTCGGGGCTCCAGTCGGGGTCCAGGTAGTCCGGGGTGAACACGTCGCCCCAGTCCTGCTTGACGATGTCGGCCTCGGAGGCGTGCGGGTTGCCCACGGCGGAGTTCACCGCGATCTTGAAGGTGCCCTGGAGGTACTGGTCCTCCTCCCAGACGAGTCCGGCGGCGAGGCCCAGCGTCGCCGCGAGGGTGTTGGCGTCCTGGATCTGCGCCCGTACGCCCCATTCCCAGCGCTCGCAGTAGTCCTCGAAGTCCACCGAGAGACCGTGGTGCCCGGCCTCCATGCCGGTCATCGAGAGGTCGGAGAAGCCCTTGCCGAGCACGGCTCCCGTGCCCGTGCCGATGTCCCGGAGCTCGGCGGTGGCCGCGCGGATCCCCTCGGTGATCTTCTTGATGCTCTCCGCGTCGAACCGCAGGTCCTCCGGCCCGCCCCCGCTCATCGGACCCCACCGCCGGCGGACGGCCCGGCCGTCGGCCCGTCGGCCGGGAGGTCGATCGCCACGCCGTCGGGCACGATGCCCCGGACCGGCGGGAAGGCCATCGACCCCTCCGGATCGGCGATGTCGACGGCCACTCCGGCAGGGACGCCCAGGGCGGGGACGATCTCGTCGAGCAGCCGCGCCCCGCGCAGCTCCGCGAACTCCCACGCACCGCCCGCCTCGCGCCCGGCGTCCCCGCCGGCCGCGTCCCGGGCCCGGGCGAACCGCGCGAGGGCCGCCTCGTCGGTGAAGGCGCAGATCCAGCGCACCCCGCCGAACTCCGCCGTCCACAGACCCCCGGAGTCCACCGGGACGAGGACCAGGGCACGCCGAAGCTCCCCGACCAGATCCCTGGGGTCACCGAGCCCGGCCCGCCGCTCGGCGATCCGTTCCGCAAGTACCGTCGCTCCGCCCACCGCCCCGCCTCCCCGACGTCGTACCGGGGGCCTCCCCCGTTTCTCGGGAGTACACGCGTGTTCTCCCCGCCCGGTTCCCGGGATCGACCGCCGGTTCGAGGGGGGCGGTGTGCGTCTCCAGCGGCCCGGTGACCCTCAGTAGCGTGCACCCGGCCCCGGCCCCGGCCCCGCCCTGCCTCCGGCGCCCGCCCCGGCTCCAGCCCCGCTCCCGGCGCCCGCCACGGCTCCCGTCCCGGCCCGGGGATGCGGAGTCAACCACTCCTCGTCGGTCCAGATCACCCCGTCCGGGATCCGCTTCGCGTACCCGGCGTCCGCCTCGATCCGCCGCCGTACGCTCTCGTGCACATGGGCGCCGGAGGGGACGCGGCGCGGTCGGTACGTGAGCAGGGCCCACACGGCGCCCATGCGGTGCACCGTGCCCAGCGCGTGGCCGGCGTCGAGCGTGAGGTGCTTGCCGTACGCCTTCTTCCTGAGCAGGAGGCCCGCGTCGAGGGCGCCGTCCACGATCCACTTGAGCGCGACGGCGGGCAGCCTCGGGTCGTCGTCGAAGGTGCCGCCGACGTCTGAGTGGACTCCGGCGAACCAGGCCTCCTCGACGAGCGGGCCCGGTGCCCCCGGCTCCTCCGGCGGCAGGACGAGGTACTCCTCGTACGGCCGGCGCTTCTCGTCGATGGAGACGGCGTGGCGGACGCGGCCCACGTTGGGGATCCGGCGCGTGAAGAGCCAGCGCAGGTTCCAGCGCAGCAGTCCTGCGGCCTTGACCGAGTCCCAGATCCCCATGAAGTGAACGGGGATTCCGGTGCGGTCGTCCACCTTCCTGCTGAACACGCCCGCGAATCGGTGCAGTTGCCTCCAGTCGTCGTCGGTCCAGGTCCGGTTCTTGGCGTACACGGAGATCGCGTACGGCACGAGGTTCTCGGAGCCGGGCCGCAGCAGACCGACCGCCTTGAGTAGCCCCGCCAGGGCGCGTGCGGTGTACGCGCCGCGGCTGAAGCCGAAGAGGTAGATCCGGTCGCCGGGTTCGTAATGGTGCATCAGGTACGTGTACGCCTCGGCCAGGTTCTCCTTGAGTCCGGCGCCGAAGGCGAGGCCGAGGAGACGCGAGAGCTTCCGCGCCGGGACGGTCCAGGCGCCGGCGGCGGAGAAGGTACCGACGCCGGGGTCGTAGTAGGCGATCTGCGCCGTCGGGTCACCGAGGTCGAGCATCTCGTAGAGGTTGACGACATTGGTGTTGCCGCGGGCCTTCAGCTGGTTGCCCGTCCCGTCCAGGCACACCACGATGTTCTTTCCCATCACGGCCTCCGAGGGACATGAGCCGCTCTTCCTCCTATGCTAGAAGCAAAGCCTCCCACCGGCCTGCCAGTGCGTCACCTGGAGGTTCCATGGCCGGATTCACCGTTCACGTCTCCGATGACGTGGGCGTCGCGGCGACACACGCACTCGTCATCGGGGTCGGGGCGTACGCGCATCTGCAGGGCGGTCGGTCGCCGACGGACCACCCGGGCGCCGTGGGCATGCGGCAGCTCTCCTCGCCGCCCCTCTCGGCGCGCGAGTTCGCGAGCTGGATGATCGGCGGGTACCACGACAGGAGCAGACCCCTGGGGAGCCTCGCGCTGCTGTTGAGCGAGGCCGCGCCCGCGCCCTTCGTCCACCCGGCGACGGGCGCGCAGCACGTCGTGGAAGAGGCAACCATCGACAACATCGTCGCCGCCGTCACGGAGTGGAAGGACCGGGGCGACCACGACGACGCCCGGCTCGTCTTCTACTTCTGCGGGCACGGCGTCTCCCTCGGGATCACCACGTCCCTCCTGGCGTCGGACGTCTTCGCCGACCGCAACAGCCCGATGAACGGCGCTCTGCAGTTCGAGGCGCTGAAGAACGGGCTCAACAACTGCCGTGCCGCGCAACAGGTGTTCTTCGTGGACGCCTGCCGGGCGGGTTCCGACACGCTCGTCAAGCGGGTGGGAACGGACAACCTCGGGCAGGTCCCGCTCAGCGGCAGCACCCTGCGCCCCGACGGCCTCGTGCCGAGGAAGCACGCCGTCTACTTCGCGACACTGCACGGCCAGGAGTCCTTCGGCCGCGCCGGTCGCGTCAGCCTGTTCACCGACGCGCTGCTCCGGAGCTTCGACGGCGCCGGGAGCGAGAACACCCAGGGCCGGGTGTGGCGGGTCACGACCCAGACCCTCATGCACGCGATCAGCCAGTTCATGCGGGCCATCCCCTTCGCGGGCACCCTCGCCGGGGCCGCCGTCCCGGCGAGCCCGGAGTCCTTCGACTTCGACTTCCACGAACTCAGGGGAGACCCGGTCGTCCCCGTGTACGTGGGCTGCGATCCCGCCGAGGACAACGCCCGCGCGGAGTTCGTCTGCCGGCACCCGGCCCAGGAGGAGCGGCGGCGCCCGCCGCCCGCCGACGACGAGGCGGACGACGGCGAGTGGCCCCTGTTCCTGCCGTTCGGACGGTACGAGGTCGAGGCCCTCCTCGGGCCCGGAGACACCCGCCGCGAGACGTTCGACGCCCGCCCTCCGATGTTCCGCGTCGTCCTGGCCAGACCATGACCGCCACGCTCGCCGTGCGGCTCCTCCTGTCTCCCACCGGGGAGTTCAACGAGGCGGTGATCGTCGGCGACATCCGCCCGGCCGACCTCGACGGCACCTCGCTGCGCAACGTCCTCATCCCCTGCGGGCGTTCGCCCGAGCCCACCTCGTACCCCGTCGCCCCCGGACGCTACCTCGTGTCCGCGACCCTGCCCTCGGGGATGGTGCTGACGAAGGACGCGGAGGCCGTGGAGGGCCGGTCGGCGCCGGTGGACTTCGACATGACCGACTCGCCGTACGGGACGCACGCCTGGCAGTACCTCATGGGCAACATCGAGCCCGAGCGCGTCTACCACGGCGCCACCGAGGTCCCGCTTCCCGAGTCGGTCGCCTCGCGGTCCATGGTGGCGCCCGCCGTCGGCGAGGACGGCTTCCTGCCCGAGTCCGCCGTCGAGGTCTCCGCGCGCGCCACCTGGGTCGGCGACTCCCTGCCGGCCCGCTGGTCCTACGCGTCGATGCTGGCCCTCGAACAGGACCCCGCGATGCCGTCGGTCGCCCCGCTGATCGCCCGAAGCGCCCCCCGCCCCCTGCCCGCTCCCGCCGAAAGCGGGGCCGACGTCACCCCGCTCTACCGGTTCGGCCCCGACGGCCCCGTCCCGGCCCCCGGCGGAACGGCGCCGGCCCCCGGCGGGCCGGTCGGCGAGCGGCAGTTCCTCGTCGTGGAGGCGGCCGGAGCCGTACGACTCGTCACCCTCCCCCTGCCCTGGGGGACCAGTGACGTCGAGGTCCTGGTCAACCTGCGGCAGAGCCCGACCGGCAGCGCCGTGGCCGTGACCGTACGCGACCCCCGGCTCGGGGCAGGACTCGCCTATCTGGCCCAAGGCGCCCTCGACAGGGCGGCGCACCTCCTCACCGACGTGGAGAAGGCGCTGCGCTCCGATCCGCCGAACCCGCTCGCCGCGGCCGCCGGATCGTACGTCCTGCTCGGCACCGACCACCGGACCGGGGAGACACACTGGGACCCGTGGCTGCGGCTGCTCGCCGACCGCCACCCCTGGCTCAGCGACGGCGCGATCCTGAGGGCCGTACGGCTGCTGCGCCGGCCCGGGGCCGACCCGCAGGAGGCCCGGAACGGGCTGATCGACGCCTTCGACCGCGGGATCCCCTTCTACACGCTCGGTCTCACCTGGCTCGCCGACGGACTCGCCGCGTACCCCGACGACCCGGAGTGCGCGTCCCGGCTCGACCAGGTCCGCCGGCTGTCCTGGCTGGCCGACATGCGCGAGCCGTTCCTCATCCTCGACCTGCGTCAAGGGAGCGCGTGATGATCCGCCTCAGCATGCTGCCCGCGGAGGACGGCGACTGTCTGCTCCTCGAATACGGCAACGACGACTTCGTCCGGCGGATCCTCGTCGACGGCGGCCGGCGGGGCACCTACCCGCGGATCAGACCGCTCCTGGCCGGACTGGACGGCCGCATCGACGTGCTCGTCGTGACCCACGTCGACCAGGACCACATCCTCGGCGTACTGGCGCTGCTCGGCGACCCCGAGCGGCCGGTGGAGCTCGGTGACGTGTGGTTCAACGGCTTCGACCACCTGCACGACCGCGAGGTCTTCGGCGCCGTCGACGGGGAGCTGCTCACCACCGAACTCATGAACCGGCAGCTCCCCTGGAACGCCGCCTTCGCCGGCCGCAGCATCGAGGTCGACCACCCCCCGACCTGGTTCGACGACGGCTCCACCATGGAGGTCCTCGCTCCGGACCGCCGGCTCCTGGAGTCGCTGATCGACACCTGGAGGACGAAGTGCGAGGAAGCCGGCCTGATCCCGGGAGTCGACCCCAAGGAGAGGCAGCCGGAGGCCGGGATCGAACGCTTCGGGGCGATCGACGTCGACGCCCTGGCCGCAGCGCCCTTCCGGCGCGACGGCTCCCCGACGAACCCGACCAGCATCGGCCTGCTCTTCGAGTTCGAGGGCACCCGCATCATCCTCACCGGGGACGCGGACGACCCACGCCTGGTCGCCTCGCTCCGCCCGCGCGCCGAGGAGGAGAACGGCCGGCTGCGGATCGACGCCCTGAAGGTCGCCCACCACGGCAGCGCCAAGAACCTCTCGAACAACCTCCTCGGCCTCCTCGACTGCGGCCGCTACCTGATCTCCACCAACGGGAGCGTCCACGGCCACCCCGACGACATCGCGATCGCCCGGATCCTGAAGAACGGCGGAGCGACGAAGGACCTCTTCTTCAACTACCGCGAACGAGCCGCGAACTGGGACGTGCCCGACCTCAGGGACCGGTTCGGCTACACCGTGCACGCCCCGGCGCAGGACGACGAGGACGGCTTCATCACGGTGGAGTTCTGAACACGATCCGTCACGGTGGAGCTCCGGACACGACCGGGCCCGGCCCACGGCTCTGACCGGGCCCGGCAGCCCACGCCTCCGACCGGGCCCGGCGGCCCACGCCTCCGACCGGGCCCGGCCCTCGGCCCACGGTCCTACGAGGCCTGCCTGGCCCGGACGCCCTCCGCGATGCTCTTGCCGACGGCCGCGTCGATGTTCGTCCAGTACGTGAAGGCACGCTCCAGGACCGGCTCGCTCACACCCTGGAGGAGGTGGCCGACCACGTTCTCCACGAGCCTGTCGCGGGCGGCGTCGTCCAGGACCTCGCGCACCAGGGTGCCGGGCTGGCTCCAGTCGTCGTCCTCCGGGTGCGATACGTAGGCCGAACGGGTGATCTCGCCGTCGGCGGTCCAGCTCGGCGGGCTTCCGTACCGCTCGGTGTCGGCGGCGGGCCCGCCCTTGGAGTTCGGCGCGTAGACCGGATCGGACGTCTTCCGGTACGCCATCGCCCCGTCCTTCGAGTAGGTGTGGACGTCGACGACCGGCGCGTTCACCGGAAGCTGCTGGTAGTTGACACCGATGCGGGCCCGGTGGGCGTCCGCGTACGAGAAGAGCCGGGCGAGCAGCATCCGGTCGGGGCTCGGCCCGATGCCGGGGACCAGGTTGTTCGGCTGGAACGCGGCCTGCTCGATCTCGGCGTGGTTGTCGGTGGGGTTGCGGTCCAGCGTCATGCGGCCCACCGGGATGAGCGGGTAGTCGCCGTGCGGCCAGACCTTGGTGAGGTCGAACGGGTTGAACCGGTACCCGGCCGCGTCCTCGTACGGCATCACCTGGACGTGCAGCGTCCACGACGGGAAGTCCCCGTCCCGGATGTGCTCGAACAGGTCCCGCATGTGGAAGTCGGAGTCGACGCCCGCCAGACGGTCGGCGTCCGCCTGGGTGAGGAAGTCGACGCCCTGGTCGGTCTTGAAGTGGTACTTCACCCAGAACCGCTCACCGGACGCGTTGATCCACATGTACGTGTGGGAGGTGTACCCGTTCATATGGCGCCAGCTGCGCGGAATGCCGCGGTCCCCCATCAGCCAGGTGACCTGGTGCGCGGACTCGGGGGAGAGGGTCCAGAAATCCCACTGCATGTCGTGGTCGCGCAGGTTGCTGTCGGCGCGGCGCTTCTGGGACCGGATGAA
Source organism: Streptomyces sp. NPDC088707 (assembly GCF_044752725.1). NCBI lineage: Bacteria > Bacillati > Actinomycetota > Actinomycetes > Kitasatosporales > Streptomycetaceae > Streptomyces > Streptomyces sp. NPDC088707. Next base: position 325,816 of record NZ_JBIVLV010000002.1, read on the forward strand.
GTGCTGGAACTTCATCGGATCCTTCACGAAGAACACCGGCGTGTTGTTGCCGACCATGTCGTAGTTGCCCTGGGAGGTGTAGAACTTCACCGCGAAGCCGCGCGGGTCCCGCCAGGTGTCCGGGCTGCCGCGCTCACCGGCCACCGTGGAGAAGCGGGCGACCAGGTCGGTGCGGGTGCCCGGCTGGAACAGCGCGGCCTTGGTGTAGCGGCTGACGTCGTGGGTGACCTCGAAGCGGCCGAACGCGCCGCTGCCCTTGGCGTGCGGCTGGCGTTCCGGGATGCGCTCGCGGTTGAACTGCGCCATCTGTTCGATCAGGTACGCGTCCTGCAGAAGGATCGGCCCGCCGGGACCCACGGTGAGCGAGTGCTCGTCGCTCTCCACCGGGGCGCCGGAGTCGGTCGTCGTCGCAGGTCGGTTCTCGGTCATGGGCTGCTGCCTTTCGTCGTCGCCCCCGCCTACCCTCTTTCTCCTCGGTGAAAGCTGCCACCCGAGTCCTCGCCGAACCCGGCGGCACCGGCACCACCCGTCCGGCGGGCTTGCTGACATCCTGAGGCGATGAGCCCTGATGATCCGCCGGTCCGTCCCCTGCTCGTGGTGGACGGCGCCAACGTCGTGGGATCCGTGCCGGACGGCTGGTGGCGCGACCGGCGCGGGGCCGCGGAGCGGCTGCGTGACCGGCTCGCCCTGACGGGCGGCCCAACCGACGGCCCTTTCACGGGTCCGTACGAGATCGTGCTGGTCGTCGAGGGCCGCGCCCGGGGTGTCGCCTCCGTACCGGGCGTGCGGGTCGAGGAGGCCCCCGGCAGCGGCGACGACCTGATCGCCGAGCTGGCCCGGAACGCGAGCGGTCGTGCGTGCCTGGTCGTCACGGCCGACCGCGAACTGCGCCGGCGGGTGGAGGCGGCGGGAGCCCGCTGCGCGGGCCCGCGCAGCATCCCCGCGGCGCCGCACTAGGAGGCGGAAGCGCACCTGACGGAGCGTCAAATGACGGTGCATCAATTATTGACGGTTCGTCAGGACGGTTACAGAATGCGGTCACCCGACGGAGGGATCGCCCGTGCCTCGACCGTTGCGCGTCATCGCCGCCAGCCTCGCGCTGCTCCTCGCCACCGCCTGCAACTCCGCCTCCAGCGGCGGGAGTGACCCCACGTCCGTACGCGGAGTCACCGCCGACACGGTCAAGGTCGGAGGCATCGTCTCGATGACGACCGCCAGCGGCTACTCCAAGAAGGACACCGACCTCGGCGCCCGGGCCCGCTACGACCGGGCCAACGCCGAGGGCGGGGTCAACGGACGGAAGATCGAGTACCTGGGGGCCGAGGACGACGGTCAGGACCCCGCGAGGAACCTGGCCGCGGCACGCAAGCTCGTCCAGCAGGACAAGGTCTTCGCCGTCTCGCCGATGAGCTCGGTCACCTTCGCCGGGGCCGACTTCCTCGACGCCCAGAAGGTCCCGACCGTGGGCTGGGGCACGCTCCCCTCCTTCTGCGGGCCGGCGCATCTCTACGGCTTCAACGGCTGCCTCGTCCCGACGCCCGGCGGCACGCTCAACCAGACCTGGCCCGAGGGCCTCGCGGCCGTCCTCGACGGCTCGCGCGGCAAGTCGGTCGCGCTGATCGCCGGCGACAACGACGCCGGCAAGTTCGGCGTCCGCACCTTCACCCAGGGCTTCAAGGCGGCCGGCTTCCAGGTCGCGTACGCCAAGGCCGTGGTGCCGGCGACCTCGATGCCCAGCGACTGGTCGGCGTACACCAAGGAGATCCTCCGCTCGGGTCCCGGCGGCGGCGCGCCCGACGCCGTCGTCTCCGTGATGCAGACGCCGTACAACATCGGCCTGTTCACCGCCCTCAAGCGGTCCGGCTACAAGGGCGTCATCTCCGACCCGACGGACTACGACCCCGGGCTGCTCGCGAAAGACGCGACGAAGCAGGCCCTCGACGGGGTGCACGTGCTGCTGCAGTTCCAGCCGTTCGAGTCGGACAGTCCCGCGATGCGGCAGTTCAAGGAGGACATCAGGAAGGCCGCCGGCGGGAAGGACGTCCCCCTCAACATGCACATGATGACGGGGTACATGAGCGCCGACCTCTTCCTCTCCGTCGCCGCGAAGGCCGGCAAGGACCTCACCGTCGAGTCCTTCCAGAAGGCCGCGTCCGCGTTCTCCGACACCGGCACGCTCGTCGGCGACCGCGCGCTGCCCAAGGGACGGAAGGAGAGCTTCGGCTGCGGGGCGCTCGTCCAGCTGAAGAACGGGCGGTACGAGGTGGCGGTGCCGTTCACGTGCTATCCGCCGATCCCCTTCGGCTGAGGGGCGCCGTCCCGTGGGTGACCTGCTGGGCTTCGTCCTGAGCGGGCTGGTCTCCGGCGCGCTGTACGCGCTGCTCGCGACCGGCCTCGTGCTGTCGTACTCCGCCTCCGGGCTCTTCAACTTCGCGCACGGCGCCACCGCCTATCTGTGCGCGCTCGCGTTCTACGAGCTCCACTCGGGTTTCGGCTGGCCGGCCGTGCCCACCGCCCTGCTCCTGGTGCTCGTGGTCGCGCCCGGCCTCGGCTGGGGCCTGGACCGGTTGATGTTCAGAAAGCTGGCCAAGGTCGGCGAGACGGCGCAGATCGTCGCCACCATCGGGCTGCTGGTCGCGCTGCCCGCGGCCGGGCTGTGGGTGGTCGAGCTCCTGGAGCGGGCGGGCGCCCCGGTCCTGCCCGCCGAGAACCAGTTCGGACTGCCGGGCGTAGGGCCGAGCCCCGCGGTGTCCTGGCAGCCGCTCGACGGAGTGGGCGTCGACTCCGACCAGCTGATCACCTGGATCGCCACCGCCCTCGCGGCGGCCGGCCTGTGGGTCCTGATGCGGCACACCCGGCTCGGCCTGCGGCTGCGGGCGGCGGTCGACGACCGCGCGCTGACGGAGCTGCGGGGCATCAGCGCGGACCGGCTGTCCTCGACCGCGTGGATGCTGTCGTCCGGTCTCGCGGGCCTCGCCGGTGTCCTCGCGACCCCGCTCCTCGGGCTCTCCGCCCACGACTACACGCTCTTCCTGTTCGTCTCGGCCACCGCGGCGGTCCTCGGGCGCTTCGCCTCGGTGCCGCTCGCCTTCGTCGGCGGTCTCGGGCTCGGGGTGCTGCAGAACCTCGTGGCGGGCTACGCGTCGTTCGCCGAGGGCATCACCGGCTTCCGTACCGCCGTGCCGTTCCTCATCCTCTTCGCCGGTCTCGTCGTCCTGGTGCGGCGGCGCCGCGCGGCGGGCACGGCGGCCGCGGACCCGCCGCCGGGGGAGTACCTCGCCGGGAAGGGGTGGGGGCGCCGCTGGGGAGTGTGGCTGGTGGCCGCCGTGCTCCTCGGTACGGCGTTCTACACCGTCACCACCCCCTTCTGGAGCGGGATCCTGACCCAAGGGCTGGCGATCGGGCTCGTGTTCATGTCGTTCACGGTGGTCACCGGGCTCGGTGCGATGGTGTCCCTCGCCCAGGCGACGTTCGTGACCGCTGCCGCCCTGGTCGCGGGGCTGCTGATGAGCCACGGCTGGCCCTTCGTCGCCGCGGCGGCGGTCGGCACGGCGGCGGCGGCCCTGCTGGGCGCGGTGGCCGCGCTGCCCGCCCTGCGGCTCGGGGGCAGGTCACTGGCCCTGGCCACCCTGGCGCTCGCGTTCCTGGCGGACCAGGTGCTCTTCCAGCTCGGGTGGCTCCGCAACGGCGACACCGGGTGGGAGATCCCGCGGCCGGTGGCCGGCCCCGTGGACCTGGGCGACGACCGGGCCATGGGTCTCGCGCTCGTGCTGCTCAGCGGGGTGCTCGTCGCGCTGCTCACCTGGCTGCGCGGCTCCCGTCGGGGCCGGGCCATGCTGGCGGTCCGCTCGGCCCCGGAGGCCGCCGCCGCGTCGGGGGTGTCGGTGGTACGGACGAAGCTCCTGCTCTTCACGGTGTCGGCCGGCCTCGCGGGCTTCGGAGGGGTGCTCTACGCCTCGTACAACACCAGGATCACGGCCACGGACTTCACGGCGATGACGGGCCTGGTGTGGCTGGCGGTCGTCGTCGCCGCGGGTGTGCGCAGGCCGCAGTTCGCGGTGGTGGCGGGGCTGGTCTTCGCGGTGATCCCGCATCTGATGGCGACCTACGTGACGGAGTCCGCGCATCTGCCGGTGATCCTCTTCGGTCTGGCGGGGCTCGCGCTGGCGAACGACCCGGACGGCTACTGCGCGGCGCTGCCGTCGAGGCGCGCCGCCCGGAGAGCGGCGAAGCGGGGGGCGGGGGCGGCGCGGGAGGCGGAACCGGCGCCCGTGCCGGAGACGCTGACGCGTCCCGTACCGGGTCCCGTGCGGGAGGTCGTTCCGCCACGCCGCGGGACCCGGGGCAACGGCCCCGGCGTGCCGCCGGGTGCGAGCGCGCTCGAACTGGACGGCGTCCACGCCGGATACGGCGGCGCGCCGGTGCTGCACGGCGTGGATCTCGTGGTGCGCGGCGGTGAGGTGCTGGTCCTGCTCGGGCCCAACGGGGCGGGGAAGTCCACCCTCTGCCGGGTCGCGGCGGGGCTGCTGCGCCCGGCCGGCGGGCTCGTGCGGGTGCGGGGCGAGGACGCCACCCGCGACGTGGCGGTCACCCGGGCCCGACGGGGGGTACGACTGGCTCCCGAGGGCCGGGGGATCTTCGCCGGGCTGTCGATCGAGGAGAACCTCGCCCTCCAGCTGCCGGGAGCGGAGGACCGGGACGCCGTGTACGCGCGGTTCCCCGCGCTCGCCGCCCGCCGGTCCGTCGCCGCGGGGTCCCTGTCGGGTGGCGAGCAGCAGCTCCTCGCCCTCGCCCCGCTCCTCCAGCGGCCGCCGGCGGTCCTCGTCGCCGACGAACCGTCCCTCGGTCTCGCGCCGCTCGTCGTGGACGAGGTCTTCCGACTCCTCACCGAACTCCGGGACCACGGAACCGCGTTGGTCCTCGTCGAGGAGAAGGCGGCCGAGGTGCTCGGCATCGCCGACACCGTCGCGTACCTCGCACAGGGCGAGATCGCCTGGTCCGGGCCACGGTCCGAGGTGGACCGGGACCGGCTCGCCGAGGCCTACCTGGGAACGGGAGTCCGCCGATGAGCCACCCCCTGCTGCGCGCGAGCGGGATCGACGTCCGCTTCGGCGGTGTCCACGCCCTGCGCGACGTGACCGTCGACGTGGGCCCCGGGGAGATCTGCGGCCTCATCGGGCCGAACGGCGCGGGCAAGACGACGCTCTTCGACGTGGTGTCGGGGATGCGGCGGCCGGACGCGGGAACCGTCGCGTACGACGGTACGGACATCACCCGCCGTTCGCCCGTCTGGCGGGCCCGGCACGGCATTCGGCGCACCTTCCAGCGTCAGCAGCTCTTCGGGCAGTTGAGCGTCGCGGACAACCTCGTGGTGGCACAGGACTGGCGGGGCGGGGTGCGGCCGGCGGCGCGCCGCCGCCGGGAGCGGGCCGCAGCCGTGCTGCACGAGTGCGGGCTCGACGCCCTCGCCGACGCGTACGCGGGCGGCCTGCCCGTCGGACAGGCCCGCATGGTCGAGTTGGCTCGCGCGCTCGCCGATCCGCCCCGGGTCCTGCTCCTGGACGAGCCCGCGTCCGGGACGACCGCCGAGGAGCGTCGCGGACTCGCCGACGTCATCCGCCGCATGGCGGACGAGGAGAACTGCGCGGTGCTGCTCGTCGAGCACGACGTGGCCTTCGTGATGGAGCTGTGCTCCCGCGTCGTGGTGCTCGACCTCGGCCGGGTGCTCGCCGAAGGGCCGGCGGCGGAGGTCCACGCGGACCCGGCGGTACGGGAGGCCTACCTCGGTAGCGGTAGCGGGACCGGTGGATCGACCGCTCGGTGAGTGGCGAGGTGCGGGCCTCCGCCCCGCGCCCCCGCCCCGCCGACGAGGACGCCCCCCCCCGCGCCCCCGTCCGGGCCCCCCGCCCCCGCCGGTATCGGCGCGTGCGCTCTTTCGGGTTGCGTGGTGCGGGGCGCCGTCGACAGGGGTGGGGCGGGGCGGCAGACTGGACGCGGAGGTGACGCGGGTGAGGGAGCCGGTGGAGATGCGGGCCGCTGTTCGGGAGACGTACGGTCCGGCGGACCTCAGTTCGGTCCCGGTGTTCGCCGGAGGATTCATCAACTTCGGCTACTGGCGCTCGATCGACCTCGCCGGACCGCTCGCGGTCGACGACCGGGTCCGCAGCCAGGAGGAGATGTACCGGCAGGTGCTCGACGCCGCCGGTCCGCTCGACGGTCGGCGCGTCGTCGAGGTCGGCTGCGGGCTCGGGGTCGGCTGTGCGCTCGCCCTGCGCGAGTACCGGCCGGAGCGGGTGACCGGTATGGACATCCATCCGCAGCAGCTGGACCGCGCCCGCCGGGCGAACGCGGACCTGCTGGAGACGTCGCCGTCGGCGCTCCGGTTCGTCCGTGGCGCGGCGGAGGAGATGCCGTTCGGCGACGGTGAGTTCGACTGCGTCTACAGCGTCGAGGCCGCGCAGCACTTCGACGACATGACCGCCTTCGCCCGGGAGGCGGCCCGGGTGCTTCGGCCTGGCGGCCGGGTGGTCGTCGCGAGCTTCTTCACCCCCGACGACGACCCTGACCACGGCGCCCGGCTCGCGTCGTACCTGGAGACGTTCGCCGACGGGCTGGACATCGCCCGTCCCGTCACGCTCGTGACCGACGCGTTGACCCGGGCGGGCCTGACGGACGCGCGGGCCGTGTCCATCGGACCGTACGTGTGGCAGGGCTGGGACCGCTGGCTGTCGGACCAGTGGAAGCCGGGAACCTGGCCGCGCAACTTCCTGAAGGCCTACGAGCAGCACCATCTCGACTACTACCTCGTCACGGCCCGCCGCCCGCAGGACTGATCCCGGATTTCGGCTCCGCAGACGCGCCTCCGTCACCCGTGCGGTGACGCACTTGGCCTATACCAATCGTCCGCGCCCCAGTAGTCTCCTCCGTGGCCAGCGGTACACCCCGTCCCCCCACCCCGGTTGCGTGCTGGCGCGGGCGACGACGACCCCGACCACTGCCCCGAGCAGCCGGGTTCCCCCATGCACCGCCTCCAGGAGGATCACGGTGAACGTTCGCACGAGAAGCTCTGCCCTCCTCTGCACCCTCGGTCTTGTCACCTCCCTCGCTCTGGCAACGGCCTCCGCGGAGGACGCCGACGCCCGGCAGCCGGTCACGAAGGCCGCGAAGATCTCGCTCACGCATGTCGCCACGGCGCGCAATCCGATCGCCGGCGCCGCCGGTCCGGGCGGCGCGATCTGGATCGCCGAACGGGCCGGAACCGTCAGGGTGTTGGGGCCGCGGGGGCTTGGTGAACCGGTGCTCGACATCTCCGCCGAGACCACCACCGACGGTGAACGGGGCCTCCTCGGCATCGCGTTCGACCCCGCACGCACGCACCTCTACATCTCGTACACGAATCTCGAAGGCACCAGCACCATCGACGAGTTCGCCGTACGGAAGGGCAGGATACGGCCGGAGACCCGGCGCACCGTCCTCACCCAGACGCAGCCGTACGCGAACCACAACGGCGGCGACATCAAGTTCGGGCCCGACGGATACCTCTACATCGCGTTCGGGGACGGTGGCGCGGGCGGCGACCCGCACGGCAACGGGCAGAACCTCGACACGCTGCTCGGCAAGCTCCTGCGGATCGACCCGCGCGGAGGCACACCGTACGCGATCCCCTCGGACAACCCCTTCGTCGACGACCCGAACGCGAAGGACGAGATCTGGGCGTACGGGCTGCGCAACCCGTGGCGGTTCTCCTTCGACGCGCGCACGGGCGACCTCCTGATCGGTGACGTCGGCCAGAACGACTGGGAGGAGATCGACCGGGCACCCGCGAGGAGCAAGGGCGGCGAGAACTACGGCTGGTCGCAGATGGAGGGCACCCACCCCTTCCGGGGCGGCACCGAGCCCGCGAACCACGTGCGCCCGATCCACGAGTACGCCCGCACCGGCCTCGGCTGCGCGGTGACCGGCGGATTCGTCTACCGGGGGAGCGCGATCCCGGCCCTCCGGGGTCAGTACGTGTTCAGCGACTACTGCGACGGCACCATCCGCTCCCTCGCGCTCAGGAACGGAAAGGTGACCGGGGTGAACGACCTCGTCGTCAACGGCGGCGAGGTCATCTCGTTCGTGGAGGGCCGCGCGGGCGAGCTGTACGTCCTGGCCCTGGGCGGCGCCATCACCCGTATCGACGCGGCGTAGCCGACGGGGCCCGCCACGGCCCGACCCGACACCGGGGCGGGCCGCGGCGGGCCGCCTGTCGTTCGGCGGGCGTTCATGTGACAACGGGTCCGACGCCGACCGGCGTTCGGCGGCGGGCGTGAGTCTCGTGACGCCCTTCGCCACTCTCTCAGGACGGACACTCCGTGCACGAAGTTCGCGCCCCCCTGGGCCGTCGCCGCCTCAGCCCGATCCGCCTCGCCGTCGTCGCCGGTGCCACCCTGCTCGCCGCCGCGACGCTGGCCGCCCCGGCCGCGCACGCCGCTCCGGCCGACGACATCCGCATCAACGAGGTGGTGACGACCGGCAGCGTCGACGACTCGATCGAGCTGTTCAACAAGGGCGCGGCCGCGGTCGACATCTCCGGCTGGGTCCTCAAGGACGACGACGCGAGCCACACCTTCACGGTTCCGGCGGGGACGACGCTCGCTCCGGGGGCGGCGCGCGCGTTCGCCGTGGCCGCGGCGTTCGGCCTCGGTTCGAGCGACAAGGCCCGCCTCTACCTGCCGGGTGGGAGCACCCTCGTCGACAGCTTCACCTGGAGCGCCCACTCCGCCCCGTCCTGGTCGCGCTGCCCCGACGGCACGGGCGCCTTCGGGAAGGCGGCCCTGACCCTCAGCGCGCCGAACGGCTGCGGCTCCGGTGGCGGGACGAACCCGGCGTCCTGGCCCGGCGGCAGCTCCGTGTCGACCGCCGACGGGTCCCACGTCTTCGGCGAGGACCTCAGCGGCCTGTACCAGGAGGGCTCCGTCCTCTGGGCCGCCCAGAACTCCGGCAGGCTGTGGCGCCTGGTCCGCGACGGCTCCGGCGGCTGGCGGCCGGACACCGCCGACGGCTGGACCTCCGGCAAGTCGCTGCGCTACCCCGGCGGGAGCGGCAGCCCCGACGGCGAGGCGGTCACCCTGACCGCAGCCGGCGCCGGGGGCGGCGCGTACGTTGCCACCGAGCGCGACGGCGACGCCTCCGGCACCAGCCGCCTGTCCGTGCTCCGCTACGAGGTCGCCACCGGCACCGGCAGCACCCTGACCGCCACGAAGGAGTGGAACCTGACCGCCGGGCTGCCGGCCGTGGGCTCCAACCTCGGCTTCGAGGCGATCACCTGGATCCCCGACACCACCCTCGTCGCGGCCGGGTTCAAGGACGAGTCGACCGGCGCGGCCTACGACCCGAACCGGTACGGCGCGCACACCGGCGGCATCTTCCTCCTCGGCGTGGAGGGGACCGGCGCGGTCCACGCGTACGTCCTCCAGGACAGCGGCACCGCCACCCGCGTCGCCACCGTCGCCAGTGGCATGGCCGGCGTGATGGAGCTCCAGTGGGAGCCGCAGGCGGCCCGGCTGTGGACGGTCTGCGACGACACCTGCGGCGGTCTGCACAAGACGATGAAGATCGGCAGCGCGGGCACCTTCGTCCCCGCCGCCTCCTACCAGCGCCCGAGCGGGATGCCCGACCTCAACAACGAGGGCTTCGCCGTGGCCGGTGCCGACGAGTGCGTCGGCGGCACCAAACCGGTGTACTGGTCGGACGACAGCACCACGGGCGGCCACGCCCTGCGCAGGGGCACCCTCGCCTGCTGAGAACCGGACGACGGCGGCGCGGACTCCCCGGACGACGGGTGAGTCCGTCCGGCGGCCGGACCTCCCGGCGGCCGGACCTCCCGGCGGCCGGACCTCCCGACGGCCGGATCTCCCGGCCGCCTGACCCGCGCACCGGATCAGGCGCGCCGGGTGGCCTCCGCCAGCGCGTTCCTGACCTCCTGGGCCACGCGCGCCGCGTCCTCGGCGTTGTTGACGATGTCCGTGTGGTTCATGTCGATGACCAGGACGTCGCTGGCCGAGTAGTGCTTGTGCACCCAGTCGTCGTAGCCGGACCACAGGGTCCGGTAGTACGCGACGAGGCTCTCGTCCTGTTCGAAATCGCGGCCGCGCAGCCCGATGCGGTGCAGCACCGTCTCGAAGTCCGCCTTGAGGTAGACCATGAGGTCGGGAGCCTTGCGGTAGGGCAGGCCGTCGATCTCGCGCATCATCTCGTCGAGCAGCCCCTCGTACACCCGCATCTCGAGAGAGCTGATCCGTCCCAGGTCGTGATTGACCTTGGCGAAGTACCAGTCCTCGTAGATGGACCGGTCGAGGACGTTGTCCCCCCTCTTGTACGCCTCCTTGATCGCGGCGAACCGCGTCTGGAGGAAGTACAGCTGGAGGAGGAAGGGGTACCGCTTCGCCTGGATCTCCTCCGGGCTCGCCGTGTAGAAGAGCGGCAGGATCGGGTTGTCCTCCACGCTCTCGTAGAAGACGTCGCTGCCCAGCTCCTTGGCGATCAGCTCGGCCACGCTCGTCTTGCCGATTCCGATCATGCCGCCGACGCAGATCACGGACATACCTCACTTCTCCCTGGGGGTCTTCTCTAGCGTGGGCGGGTGAGCCGGGTGAGCTGGGAAACCCGCACCGATGAGACGCACGCCGGCGGTCACCCGATTCCCTGGGATCTTTGTGATCAGCGTCATGTGGTCCCGTCCGGGCCGGGGCCCCGGGGGGCCGCCGACCTGGACCGGCCTGACGGTTCCGCGGCCGCCGCGCGCAGCGACGAGCCGCGGCCCCGAGGCCGCCCTGAATTTTAGATGACGAACGCGGCCCGGGTGGGCCGGACCGCGGGCGCCCGCCTCACCGCCCCCGACGCGGGCGGCGACCCCGGTGGGCTACGGCGTGAGCCAGCTGCGCAGGAGCCTGCTCACGGCGGGCATCGTCACGTATGTCATGAGTACGTTGAACACGCAGGCGATGATCGCGCTGCTGAGCAGCAGGGGGAGTCCGGTGAGCCGGGGGACGAGGAGGAGGCTTCCCAGGACCGAGATCGGGTAGATCGCCAGGGTCGCGCCGATCGCCATCTTCCAGCGGGGCGGGGCAGGCCGTGTCGAGCCCGGCTTGGCGAACCAGGTCTCCATGCCGGTCAGCGTGCGTCGGGCGATCTCCGTGTGGTGATGGCCCTCGCAGTCGGCGAACCAGGCCGCCCGCTCGGGAGACTCCTGCCAGGCCCGGCACGCCGCCTCGTCCCGGAAGCGGTGGACGAGGAACCACGGGGCGTCGCCGCCGGAGGAGCGGAACAGGCCGTGGCCGAGATGACCCGGGAAGGCGGCCGCGCTGTCGAGGATGCCCCGGGCCCACAGCTCGAAGGCCGCTTCGTGGCCGGGCTCCACCCGGCGGGCTATGAGGAGGGTCACCTCGCCCGTGTCGGCGGGGACGGTGGCGTGCTCAAGGCTGATCGCGGTCATGGGAACTCCATCTGATCTCACCGCGCCCGGCCGTACTCTACGCGTGGACCGCCGGGGGTGACGCTCGGCACCCTCCGCGGGGGACCGTGGAGAGCGCTCCAGGCGCGTACGCCGTGACCGGCGACGTCAGTCGCTCCCGGGCTTGACCGGGCCGTGCGCCCAGGCGTGAGATCGCCTCCCCGCGCGCTGTTCGGGCCCGGCGTCAGGGCACCGTTCGTCATGGCAGTCGACCCTGCCGGCGCACGACCCTCCCCGACTCGCCGCGCCGGGGGGACCTCGGCCCCGGCCCCGGGCCCGGGCCGGGCGCCGTCGGCGTCCGGCCCGGGCCCACGGGATCAGGAGCTCCCGGAGGCCAGTTCGGCGCGCACCTCACGGGCGGCCGCGACCAGGTTCTCCAGGGAGGCGCGGGTCTCGCGCCAGCCACGGGTCTTCAGACCGCAGTCGGGGTTGACCCACAGACGCTCGGCGGGGATGGCCTCAAGTCCCTTGCGCAGCAGGGCGGCGGCTTCCCCGACGCTGGGGACGCGCGGGGAGTGGATGTCCCAGACGCCGGGGCCGGCCTCGCGCGGGTAGCCGTGCGCGGCGAGTTCGTCGGCGACCTGCATGTGGGAGCGGGCCGCCTCCAGGCTGACGACGTCGGCGTCGAGGTCGTCGATGGCCCGGACGATGTCGCCGAACTCGGCGTAGCACATGTGGGTGTGGATCTGGGTGTCCGGCCGCACGCCGCCGGTGGCGAGGCGGAAGGACCCGGTCGCCCAGGCCAGGTAGGCGGCGTGCTCGGCGGCTCGCAGCGGCAGCGTCTCGCGCAGCGCCGGTTCGTCGACCTGGATCACCGAGGTCCCGGCCGCTTCCAGGTCGGTCACCTCGTCGCGCAGGGCGAGGGCCACCTGCCGCGCGGTCTCCCCGAGCGGCTGGTCGTCCCGTACGAAGGACCAGGCGAGCATGGTCACCGGACCGGTCAGCATGCCCTTGACCGGCTTCGAGGTCTGCGCCTGGGCGTACGTCGTCCAGCGCACGGTCATCGGTTCGGGGCGGGAGATGTCCCCGGCCAGGACCGGGGGCCGGACGTAGCGGGTGCCGTACGACTGGACCCAGCCGTGCTCGGTGGCGAGGTAGCCGGTGAGCTGCTCGGCGAAGTACTGCACCATGTCGTTGCGCTCGGGCTCGCCGTGCACCAGGACGTCGATCCCCGTCTTCTCCTGGAAGGAGAGGACCTCGCGGATCTCGTCCTTGATCCGCTCCTCGTAGCCTGCGGCGTCGATCCGGCCGGCCCGCAGGTCGGCCCGTGCGACGCGCAGCTCGCTCGTCTGCGGGAACGAGCCGATGGTCGTCGTCGGCAGCAGCGGAAGGCCGAGCTGGGCCCGCTGGGCCACGCTCCGCACCGCGTACGACTGCGAGCGCCGCCCGTCGGCGTCGGTGACGGCGGCGGCACGGGCCCGTACGGCGGGGTCCCGGGTGAGGGCGGACCCGGAACGGGACGCCAGGTCGGCCCGGTTCGCGGCGAGTTCGGCCGCGATGGCGTCCGTACCCAGGGCGAGCCCGCGCGCCAGGACGGCGATCTCCGCGGTCTTCTGCCGGGCGAAGGCGAGCCAGCGGGCGATCTGCGGATCGATGCCCCGCTCGGCGGCGGCGTCGAGCGGCACGTGCAGGAGGGAGCAGGAGGCGGCGACGTCCACCCGGTCGGCGAGCCCGAGGAGCGTACCGAGGGTTCCGAGGGACTTGCGGTAGTCGTCGATCCAGACGTTGCGTCCATTGACGACGCCCGCCACCAGGCGCTTGCCGGGCAGCCCGCCGACGCCGGCGAGGTCCTCCAGGTTGGCGGCGCCCGATTCCGTGAAGTCGAGGGCGAGCCCTTCGACCGGTGCCTTGGCCAGCACGCCCAGGGCGTCCCCGAGCCGCCCGAAGTAGGAGGCGACGAGCAGCTGGGGACGGTCGGTGGCGCCGCCCAGCGCTCGGTAGGCACGGGCGGCGGCGTCGAGCTCGGCCGGGGTCCGGTCCTGGACCAGCGCCGGCTCGTCCAGCTGCACCCACTCGGCTCCGGCGGCGCGGAGATCGGCGAGCACCTCCGCGTACACCGGCAGCAGCCGGTCCAGCAGGGTCAGCGGCTCGAAGTCCGGGGCCACGCCCCGCGCGGGCTTGGCGAGCAGCAGGTAGGTGACGGGGCCCACGAGCACCGGGCGGGCGGCATGGCCGAGCGCGAGGGCCTCCTTCAGTTCGGCGACCTGCTTGCCGGAGTCGGCGGTGAAGACGGTGTCGGGCCCGAGCTCGGGCACCAGGTAGTGGTAGTTGGTGTCGAACCACTTGGTCATCTCCAGCGGCGCGACGTCCTCGGTGCCGCGGGCCATCGCGAAGTACCCGTCGAGCGCGTCCGCCTCGACGGCCGCACGGTGCCGGTCGGGGATCGCGCCGACCATCACGCTGGTGTCCAGGACGTGGTCGTAGGACGAGAAGTCACCGGTCGGCACCTCGTGGAGGCCGGCCTCGGTCAGCTCCCGCCAGTTCGACCTGCGCAGCTCGGCCGCGGTCTCCCGGAGCGTGCCGGCGTCGACACGGCCCTTCCAGTACCCCTCGACGGCCTTCTTCAGTTCACGGTTCTCCCCCTGGCGGGGGTACCCGTACACGGTGGCTCGTGCTGGCGCGGGCTTCGGTGTCACGGAACTCTCCTTCGCGAGATGTGTCCTGAGCGCCCCGGAGACGGGACGCGGACGCGAAGGAACGGACAGACCGGCGGACCACGACGCGGAAGTGCCGCACGTGCCGCTCGATATGCGCGCCGACCCGCCCACGAGGTCACCGGGATCTCCGCACGCGGAATCGTCCGCGCGCGGGCAACGGGCAGGTCTTCGGACTCGCGGGCACGCTCTCCGGATGCGACCGGAGGGCACCTACTGGCCGTCGCTTCCCAGGACCGTTGTCCGGTCCCAGTGCGTATGACGGCGGTCGTTCCCGCTCACCGCTGCGGGGCAGTCCCGGATTCCCACCGGGTTCCCTCTTACGACGCATCCCGCCTGGCGGACGGGGCGAACCAGCTGCACGGCCACCTTAGGCGGACGAACGCCCACCGCACACCCCTGACCGCATCGCGGAACGCGAAGGCCACACTTCGGCCACCACCGGGTCGGCCGGCGCGCGGACGGACGGGGGCCGGCGGCCCTCAGCGGTGGAGGTGCCGCTGCCAGTCCTGCGGGACGCGGCCGGCCGGTCCGGGGGCCGGCTGGTCGGCGGGGTGGCCGTCCGGCGGGGCGAGTGCGGGTCCCGCGTCGTACAGGTCGTCGGTGGCGTAGTTCCAGAACCAGCTCTCGCCCGGCTCGAAGCTCTGGACGAGGGGATGCCCGGTGGACTTCCAGTGCGCGGTGGCGTGCTGGGCGGGGGAGGAGTCGCAGCAGCCGATGTGGCCGCACTGGGCGCAGCGCCGCAGATGGAACCACCAGCCGCCCACCGAGTCGCAGTCCCCGCAGCCCGGCCCGCTGGGCGGAACGCTCGGGTCGATTCCCTCGATCTCGGTCATGCCTGCTCCTCGGGTGTGTCGGGTGTGTCGGTGGTGACGCCGGTGCGGGCGGGGGAGTCGGATCCGGTCTCCGCCCCGGGATCCGGCTCGGACTCCGCCGCGGGGGCGGTCAGCGGCAGCAGTACCTGGAACCGGGTGTCGCCCGGTACGGACTCGACCTGAAGGCTTCCGTGGTGCTTGCTCACCACGATCCGCCAGGAGATGTCGAGGCCGAGCCCTGTGCCCTCGCCGACCGGCTTTGTCGTGAAGAAGGGGTCGAAGATGCGGCTGCGGATCTCCTCGGGGACGCCGGGGCCCGTGTCGCGGAACTCCACGAGCAGCCGGTCGCCCTCCCGGGCCGTACGGACCGTCAGGGTGCCGTCGCCGCCGTCGCTCCCGATCGCGGACACCGCGTTGTCGATGAGGTTGGTCCACACCTGGTTCAGCTCCGCCGGGTAGGCGGGCACCTCGGGGAGGGAGCGGTCGTAGTCCTTGACGACGCGCACCCGGTCGCCGATCTTGCCGGACAGCATCAGGAGCGTGCTGTCGAGGAGCTCGTGGACGTCGACCTCGCGGTGCGGGGCGCGGTCGAGCTGGGCGTACTGCTTGGCGGCGTCCACCAGATGGGAGATGCGGTTGGTGGAGTCGTCGATCTCGTCCATCAACAGCTCTGTCTCGACGGTGTAGTTGAGCCAGCCGACGGCCCCCGGCAGCACGTCGTCGGCCACCGTCGCCGCCACCTGCTCCAGCCAGTCCGTGTCCAGACCGGCCTGGACGAAGGTGGGCGCGATGCGCCAGCCCTCCGGGATGCCGTGGTCCTCCAGCCAGTCGGCGAGCTCGTCCTCCCGGTCGGACGCCTCCAGCGGGCTCAGCACCGGCGCCTTGGCGACACGCTCCGCGGTGCGTTCCTGAATCTCGATGAGGTCGGCGAGCGCCTCCCTGGAGTACGGGCCCTTGGCGATGACGGACAGCTTGTGCCGCATCTTGCCGACCCGCTCCCGGAGCGCCGCCGTGGCCCGGACGGCTGCCGCGGCCGGGTTGTTGAGTTCGTGGGTGAGTCCCGCGGACAACGAGCCGAGCGCGAGGAGCCGTTCACGCTGTCCGATGGCGCGCTGGGTGTTCTTGGAGCCGAAGAACAGCCCTTCGAGGAGGTGCACCGCCATCGGGAACCACTCGGCCATGATGTCGGCGAACGACTGCGCGGGCATGACGAAGAAGCGGGTGGGCTCCGTCACCCGCATGGAGTTGTTGTACGTCTGGGGCACCCGGTCGCCGAGATACGCCTGCATGGCGCCCGCGTACACCCCGCGCTGCGAGGTGCGGCTCACCTCCACGTCGTCGCCGCCGACCCGGCGGTACAGGACGACGGTTCCCTCGATCATCACGTAGAAGCAGGTGGCCGGGTCGCCCTCGGTGTAGACGGCGCCGGGCCCGAACCGTTCCACCCGTCCCTCGGCGCACAGCCGCGAGAGCTGTTCGGGGGAGAGCTTCTCGAAGAGGAACAGCGAGCCGATCTCGTGCTGGTCGCAGGGCATGACCTCGCCGCCCGGGTCCGTGCCGCCCGGGTCCGTGCCGCCCGGGTCCGTGCCGCCCGTCTCCGTGCCGCCCTTGTTCCTGTCGCCCGCGTCCTGGCCGGCCGCGTCCCGTCCGTCCATGCCCCGTCCGTCTGCCTCCTGTCCGCTCATGACTGCTCCAGATACCGGTGGACGAGCATCACGGCCATGGCTCCCTCTCCCACGGCCGAGGCGACGCGCTTCGCGGACTGGGCGCGCGCGTCGCCGGCCACGAACACGCCGGGGACGTTCGTCTCCAGGTGGTACGGCGGCCGGTCGAGGGCCCACTCGGCCGGTGGCCGCCCGTCCGGCGTGAGGTCGGGTCCCGCCAGGATGAAACCGTGCTCGTCGCGCAGCACCGTCCCGTCGAGCCAGTCGGTCAGCGGGGCCGCCCCGATGAAGACGAACATCCACTGGGCGTCCACGACGTCGGTCGCGCCGGTCACGGCGTCCCGCAGGGTCAGCCGCTCCAGGTGCTCCTCGCCGTGCGCCGCCCCGACGACCGTACTGGGCCGCACGGTGATGTTCGGCGCCTCCTCGATCTGCTGGATCAGGTAGTACGACATCGACGCCGCCAGCGACTCGCCGCGCACGAGCAGCGTCACCGACTTCGCGCCCCGCGCCAGGAACACCGCGGCCTGTCCGGCGGAGTTCGCGCCGCCGACGATGTACACGTCCTGGTCCTGACAGGAGGACGCCTCGGTGAGGGAGGAGCCGTAGTACACGCCGCGCCCGGTCAGGTCCTCGCAGCCCGGGGCCAGGAGCTGCCGGTAGGACACCCCGGTCGCGAGGATGACGCTGTGGGCGGCGACCTGCGTGCCGTCCGAGAAGCGGACGACGCGGGCCGCGCCGTTCACCTCCAGACCCGTGACCTCCCGCGCGGTCAGGATCTCGGCACCGAAGCGGGTGGCCTGGCGCCGGGCGCGTTCGGTGAGCTGCCCGCCGGAGACACCGTCCGGGAAGCCGAGGTAATTCTCGATCCGGGAGCTCTGGCCGGCCTGTCCACCGGTCGCCGACCGCTCGACCAGCACGGTCCGCAGCCCCTCGGAGGCCCCGTACACCGCCGAGCCGAGCCCGGCCGGGCCGCCGCCGATGACGACGAGGTCGTAGAAGTCGGCGGCCGGTGTCGTCGCGAGCCCCACCCGGGCGGCCAGCTCGGGCGCGTCCGGCTCGACCAGGACCGTGCCGTCCGGCGTGATCACCAGGGGCAGCCGGCGGTTGTCGGCCCCGGCCGCGTCGAGGAGGCGCCGGCCCTCGGGCTCGTCGGAGGAGTACCAGCGGTACGGGACCTGGTTGCGGGCCAGGAACTCGCGTACGGACGACGACCGCGCCGACCAGCGGTGACCGACCACCTTCGTCGCGGGCACCGGCCGGTAGTCACTGGCGCGCCAGGCCGACAGGAGGTCGTCCACGACGGGGTAGAGCTTCTCCTCCGGCGGGTCCCAGGGCTTGAGGAGGTAGTGGTCGAGGTCGACGACGTTGATCGCGTCGATGGCCGCGTTGGTGTCGGCGTACGCGGTCAGCAGGATGCGCCGGGCCCCCGGGTACACGCCGAGGGCCTGTTCGAGGAACTCGATGCCGTTCATCTGCGGCATGCGGTAGTCGGCGAGGATCACGGCGACGAGGTCGCCCCGCAGCTTCAGCTCGCGGAGCGCTTCGAGCGCGGACTCGCCGGATTCGGCGCGCACGACGCGGTACCCGCCGCCGTAGCGGCGCCGCAGGTCGCGGGCGATGGCGCGGGACACTCCCGGGTCGTCGTCCACCGTCAGGATGACGGTACGTGCCGCGTCGGTGACCTGTGCCATGCGTCTCCGCCCCGCTCGCCTCGGACGGCCGGCACGGCGGGCTGCCGACGCCGGCTCCCGCCCATCGTAAGTTCGATCCCGTGGGACCGCCCCGGATGGCGACGGCCCGTGCACCGCCGGCGGCGGTGCGCCACGGACCTCCGGGGGCCGGGTCAGGGGCCGGGTCAGGGGCCGGGGCGGGGCCGAGCGGGGCCGGGGACGGAGCCGAGCGGGGCCGGGGCGGGCCGGGGACGCACCCGAGCGGGGCCGGGGCGGGCCGGGGCCGAAAGCCCGCTGACGCCGTACTTTCTTCGCCCGCTCCCTTACGCACCGGCGCGTTTCCGCCTAGCCTCACCACAGCTCGCAAGTTACCGGCCGGTCAATGATTCGTTGACGGGCAGTCCGGTCCCGGGGGGTTGGGATGAGTTCCGCGCAGCACCTTCTTGAAAGCCGCCCGCAGTCGGTGGCGCACATCTTCCTCGCACGGGTCGAGGCCACGCCCGACCGGGAGGCCTACCGCCATCCCGTGGCGGTCGAGCACGCCGCAGCGGGCGCCGAGGAGTGGCGCTCGCTGACCTGGGCCCAGACCGCGGAGCGCGTGAAGGCGATCGCGGCCGGCCTGCTCACCCTCGGGTTGCGGCCCGAGGAGCGCGTGGCCATCTCCTCCTCGACACGGATCGAGTGGATCCTCGCCGACCTGGGCATGATGTGCGCCGGCGTCGCCGCGACCGCCGTCTACCCGAGCACCAACGCCGAGGAGACGGCGTACATCCTCGCCGACTCCGGCAGCAGGGCGATCTTCGTCGAGAACGCCGAGCAACTGGCCAAGGTGGCCGGCCGCAGGGACGACCTGCCGGGGCTCGACACCGTGATCGTCTTCGACCCGGAGGCGGACATGCCCCGGGCCGAGGGGCTGGACGTGCTGACCCTCGCCGAGCTGGAGAAGCGGGGCACCGCGCACCTGCAGGAGCATCCGGACGCGGTCGACACGGCGGTCGGGGCCATCCTGCCGGACCAGCTCGCCACCCTGATCTACACCTCCGGCACGACCGGCCGCCCCAAGGGCGTGCGTCTGGTGCACGACTGCTGGTCCTACCAGGCGGTCGCGCAGGAGGTCAGCGGGCTGCTGCTCCCCGACGACGTGCAGTTCCTGTGGCTGCCGCTGTCCCATGTCTTCGGCAACGCCCTGATCGCCGGTCAGGTGAAGACCGGCAGCGTGATGGCGGTGGACGGCCGCATCGACCGGATCATCACCAACCTGCCCGCCGTCCGGCCCACCGTGATGGCGTCCGCACCGAGGATCTTCGAGAAGGTCTACAACGGGATCGCCGCCAGGTCGAAGGCCGAGGGCGGCGCCAAGCACAAGATCTTCCTGTGGGCGGCGCAGGTCGCCCGCGACTACGCCAGGACCGGGCAGGAGACGGTGGTGGCGACGGGGCGGCGCTCGCTGCCCCTGTGGCTCTCCGTGCAGCACGCCGTCGCCGACAGACTCGTCTACGGCAGGATCCGGGCGGCCTTCGGCGGCGAACTCCGCGGCAGCGCCTCGGGCAGTGCCGCACTCGCCGCCGACATCGGCTACTTCTTCGCGGGCGCGGGCGTGCCCGTGCTGGAGGGCTACGGCCTGACGGAGACCAGCGCGGCCGTCACGGTCAATCCCGTCGAGGACTTCCGGGTGGGCACGGTCGGCAGGCCCCTGCCCGGCACCGAGGTCCGCATCGCCGAGGACGGGGAGATCCTCCTGAAGGGGCCGGGCGTCATGCGCGGGTACCACAACCTCCCGGAGAAGACCGCCGAAGTACTGGAGAGCGACGGCTGGTTCCACACGGGCGACATCGGCGAGATCGACAAGGACGGCTTCGTCCGGATCACCGACCGCAAGAAGGACCTGTTCAAGACCTCGGGCGGCAAGTACATCGCGCCCACCGAGATCGAGAGCCGCTTCAAGGCCGTCTGCCCGTACGCCAGCAACATTCTGGTCATCGGCAACAACCGCAACTACTGCACCGCCCTGATCACGCTCGAAGAGAGCGTGATCATGCCGTGGGCGGTGTCGCAGGGCCTCGGCGGGCGGAGTTACGCGGAGGTCGTCTCCTCGCCGGAGGCGCACGCGCTGATCGACGGCTTCGTCCAGCGCGTCAACGGCGACCTGCAGCGATGGCAGACGATCAAGAAGTTCGCGGTCCTGCCGCGCGATCTCGACATCGAGCACGGCGAACTCACCCCGAGCCTCAAGGTCAAGCGGCCCGTCGTGGAGCGGGAGTACGCCGAGGTCGTCGAGGCGATGTACGAGGGCGCCCGCGAGGCGTGACGCCCGCCCGCGGGGCCTGACGCTCGCCCGCGAGGCGTGACACCCGTCTGCGGGGCATGACCCGCAGACGGCCCGTACGCACCGGGTGCCCGACCGGAGCACCCCGTGCGGCGGCCGCCTACACGAGGCGAGGGGACCTGCCGGCTGGAACCACCTCGACCGCCGCCCCCGCGCACGCGGGTCCTGGCCCTGCTCGCGCTACGCGGAGGCCCTGCCCAGGCCCCCGGATCCGCCGTTCGTGGGCGGGTACGCGGGCCGTTCCGGGAAGGCCGGGGAGCCGTGGGGGGACGGGAGCGGAGGCAGGGACGGCTGCTGCAGCCATGCCCTGAGCAGGCCGTCCACCGGCTCCGTCGCGTAGCGGGACACATGGGCCGTGAAGGTCGCCGTGGTCACCACGCCGTGGCGGTGCACGGTCGCCCAGTCGCGCAGCATGCGGAAGAAGGCGCCGTCGCCCAGGGCGCAGCGGATCGCGTGCACCGTGAGCCCCCCGCGCTCGTACAGCCGGTCGTCGAACATCAGCTTGCGCCCCGGGTCGGCGAGCTTCAGGTCCTGCGGCTGCGTGGCGAGCAGCCGGTACGCGGTCGCCGCCAGCTCCTGCGCGGTGCGGCCGCCGGAGCGCTCCGACCAGAGCCATTCGGCGTACTTGGCCAGGCCCTCGTTCAGCCAGATGTGCCGCCAGTCGCCGACGGTCACGCTGTTGCCGAACCACTGGTGCGCGAGCTCGTGCGCGACGAGGCGCTCCGAACCGCGTCCGCCGTCGACGTGGTTGGCGCCGAAGAGGGAGAGCCCCTGGGCCTCCACCGGCACGTCGAGATCCTCGTCGGCCACGACCACCGCGTACTCGCCGAACGGATACGGCCCGAACAGCTCCTCGAACAACTGCATCATCGCGGGCTGCCGGGCGAAGTCGCGCGAGAAGCGGGGCAGCAGGTGCGCCGGCACATGGGCGCTCTGCGGCACCCCGCCGAGCCCGGGGTCCCCGAGCAGCACCGTCTGGTGCATGCCGATGGAGAGCCCGACCAGGTAGCTGGACGTCGGCGCGGACTGCTCGTACACCCAGGTCGTCGTGCTGGCCTTGGTCGTACGGGTGAGCAGCCGGCCGCCCGCCACCACGGTGTACGCGGAGGGCGTGTTGACCGAGATCTGGTACGAGGCCTTGTCGGCGGGCCGGTCGTTGCACGGGTACCAGGAGGGGGCGCCGACGGGCTGGCTCGCGACCAGCGCGCCGTCGGTCAGCTCCTCCCACCCGAGCCCGCCCCACGGGCTGCGCACCGGCTTGGGGTTGCCCGCGTAGTGCACCTCCACGGTGAACGCGGCGCCCGCGGACAGCGGCTTGGCCGGCCGGACGCGGAGCTTGCCGCCGCGGTGGGTGTAGTGCGGCGCACGGCCGTTCACCAGGAGCCGGCCGACCTTGAACTCGGAGAGGTTCAGATGGAACTCGGTGAGCGGCGCCCGGCCCGCGATGGCGCTGAGCCGTGCCGTCCCGGCCAGCCGGTTGGGGCCTGGACGGTACTCCAGAGCGAGTTCGTACCGATGCACGCGGTAACGGGAGTCGCCGTGGTCGGGGAAGTACGGGTCCTGTGCCGTTGTCCGCTCGCCGCTCAACTCTGCTCCCGCTCCCTGCCCTGTGCTGTGCTCGTGCCGCCCGTTCAGGCCCGCCACGCCTCGATCGGATTGCCCAGCCAGCGGGTGTCGGCCGGGACGGATTCCCCGGCCATCACGAGAGAGGCGGGACCCAGCGTGCTGCGGGCCCCCACCGAACTGCCGGGCAGGACGATTCCGCCCGGGCCCAGGGTGGCGCCCTCGCGGAGGACCACAGTATCCGTCCTCAAGATCCGGTCGTGGAAGAGGTGAGTCTGCAAGACACAGCCGCGGTTCACGCTGACCGCGTCACCGAGGACGACCAGGTCCGTCTCGGGCAGCCAGTAGCTCTCGCACCACACGCCCCGGCCGACCCGGGCACCGAGCCCGCGCAGCCACAGGTTGAGCAGCGGGGTACCCGGCACCGACCCGACCAGCCACGGCACGGCGAGGACCTCGACGAACGTGTCGGCCAGCTCGTTGCGCCACACGAAGCCGGACCAGAGCGGGTGCTCGCCCGTCCGGTGCCGGCCCACGAGCAGCCACTTCGCGGCCACCGACACCAGGCACGCGGCCGCACCGGCGGCGAGCAGGACCGCCCCGGACAGCAGCGCCGTGCCCCAGATCCCCAGACCGGTCGCGGTGGCCAGGGCGCAGAGGGCCGCCACGGTCAGGACCGCGAGGGCGGCCGAGGCGAACACCGGGAGCAGCCTGAAGAGCTCCACCAGACCGCGCGCCCACAGCAGCCGCGCGGGCGGGTCGTACGTCCGGCTCCGGTCGGAGTCGGACGCGGACCGCGGCAGTCTGACCGGGGGCAGGCCCAGGTACGAGCTGCCCTTCTTGGCCTTCTTCGGCGTCGCCGACAGCACGCCGACCAGTCCGTCGTCCGGCACGGTGCGGCCCGGCGCGGTCATTCCGGAGTTGCCGAGGAACGCCCGGCGGCCGATCTCGGAGTGCCCGATCCGCACCCAGCCGCCGCCCAGCTCGTACGGGGCGGTCAGGGTGTCGTCGGCGAGGAAGGCCCCCTCGCCGACCGTGGTGAGGCTCGGCAGCGCGAGCACCGTGGACACCTCGGCTCCCCGGCCGATCTTCATCCCGAGCAGCCGCAGCCAGACCGGGGTGATCAGCCCGGCGTACAGCGGGAACAGCGTCTCGCGTGCCAGGTCCATCAGCTGGGTGACGGTCCACGCCTGCCAGGCGACCCGGCTGTGCGTCGGATGGCTGCCGGTGCGCAGCCCGAGACTGAGCAGCCGGACCGGGACGAGGACGAGCGAGGCGTACGCGAACCCGTAGGCGAGCGCCCCGGGCACCACGGCGACCAGCGCTCCCCGCAGCGCCTCGGCGAGCCCGGCGTCCGCGGGTACGAAGCGGCTCACCACGAGCAGCGCGGGCAGGGCGGCCAGCACCGGCAGAACCGTGAGGAGGAAACCGGTCGCGCCGTAGACGGCCCGCCAGTGGAGGGGGCGCGCCGGCCGCTCCTTGGGCCAGTTCCGCTTGGCCTTGCCGAGCTTGCCCGCGGGCGCGCCGGCCCAGCGCTGCCCGGTCGGGATCTGTCCCGCCACGGCGGAGCCGGGGGCCACCTCGGCCCGCTTGCCCACCCGCGCCCCGGGGAACAGCAGGCTGCGGGTGCCGACCACGGCGCCCGCCCCGACCTTCACCGGGCCGATCTCCAGCCGGTCACCGTCCAGCCAGTAGCCGGAGAGGTCCACCTCGGACTCCACGGCGCAGCCGCGGCCGAGCTTGAGCATGCCCGTGACCGGCGGCAGCGAGTGCAGGTCCACGTCGGGGCCCACCTTGGCGCCGAGCGCCCGCGCGTACCGCTCCAGCCAGGAGCCGGTGAGCGAGGTCGCGCCGGCGAACTCGGCGAGCCGCTCGGCCGTCCACAGCCGCAGATGGACACTGCCGCCGCGCGGGTGGCGGCCGGCCTTCACCCCGCGCAGCAGCAGCCGTGCGCCGCCCGCGGCGATCGCGAGCCGGCCGGGCGGGCTGAACAGCAGCGCCGCACCGGCGGCCACCACCCACCACGAGGCGGTCGGCGCCCACGGACAGGCCCCGAACCGGTGCAGGACGTTGCCGAGCGCGAGCAGCGCCACCGTCCAGCGGAGCCCGATCACGGTGAACAGCGGAAGCAGCAGGACGGTCTGGAGGAGCCCGGCCCGGAACGGCACCGGCGCGATCGTCCGTACGGCCCCGTCGTCCTGGACGGACTTCTCCAGGCGCCGGGCCAGCTTGCGCAGGGTGGGCTGCTGGTAGATGTCGACGACGGCCGCGCTCGGGTAGCGGGTGCGCAGCCGGGTGGTGAGCTGGGCGGCGGCGAGGCTGTTGCCGCCGATGGCGAAGAAGTCGTCGGCGGCGCCGGTGACGGCCACGCCGAGGGTCTCGCTCCACTGCTCGGCGAGCCAGGCCTCCGTGCCGTACAACTGCTCGGAGGGACCGGTGGTCTCCAGGTCGGGCAGCGGCCAGGGCAGCGCGTCCCGGTCGACCTTGCCCGACGTACGGGTGGGCAGTTCGGCGACGGGCGCGAGGAGCGGAACGAGGGCCGCGGGGAGCTCGGCGCGCAGCCGCTCGACCGCCGCCGCGTGGTCCCAGCCCTCCTGCGTCACGAGGTAGCCCACGAGCAACTGGTTGCCGCTGCGGGCGGTACGGACGGCGGCGGCCGCGCCGGCCACACCGGGCAGGCCCTGGAGGGCGGAGTCCACCTCGCCCAGCTCGATGCGGCGGCCGCCGAGCTTGATCTGCTCGTCGCCGCGGCCGAGGAAGACCAGACCCTCCGGCTCGGCGCGGACGAGGTCGCCGCTGCGGTACGCGCGCTCCCAGCCGAGGGATTCCAGCGGGGCGTACTTCTCCGCGTCCTTCTCGGGGTCGAGGTAGCGGGCGAGACCGACGCCGCCGATCACCAGCTGCCCGCTGCCGCCCATCGGCACCGGCTCGCCGGACTCGTCGACCACGGCCAGCTCCCAGCCGTTCAGCGGGAGACCGATCCTGATCGGCTCCTCACCGGTCAGCAGGGAGGCGCAGGCGACGACGGTCGCCTCGGTGGGGCCGTACGTGTTCCACACCTCGCGGCCCTCGGTGACCAGACGCTGGGTCAGCTCGGGCGGGCAGGCCTCACCGCCGAAGATCAGCAGCCGGACCTCGTCGAGGGTCTCGGGGTCCCAGAGCGCGGCGAGGGTCGGCACGGTGGAGACCACGGTGATCTCCTGCTCCACCAGCCAGGGGCCGAGGTCGGCGCCGCTGCGCACCTGCGACCGGGGGACGGGCACCAGGCAGGCGCCGTAGCGCCAGGCCAGCCACATCTCCTCGCAGGAGGCGTCGAAGGCGACGGAGAGGCCCGCCATGACCCGGTCGCCGGGGCCGATCGGCTCGTCGGCGAGGAACAGCGCGGCCTCGGCGTCCACGAACGCGGCGGCGCTGCGGTGGCTGACGGCGACACCCTTGGGCTTGCCCGTGGAGCCCGAGGTGAAGATGATCCACGCGTCGTGTTCGGGCCCGGGGCGGGCGGCGGCGGCGCCGTCGCCCGCCCGCCCGGTGACGTCGACGCGCTGCTCCGCGCCGACCACGGCCCGCACACCGGCCTCGCCGAAGACCAGCTCGGCCCGCTCGTCCGGGTCCTCGGCGTCGACCGGCACATAGGCGGCTCCCGCGGCGAGCACGGCGAGGACGGCCACGTACAGCTCGTTCGTCCCGGACGGCACCCGGACGCCCACCCGGTCGCCGAGCCCCACACCGGCGGCGGCGAGCGCGCGCCTCCGGCGCTCGACCTCCGCGGCCAGTGCCCGGTAGGTCAGCCGGGCGGTGCCGTCGTCCAGGGCGAGCTCGTCGGGGTGGGCGCGTACCGAGTCCTCGAAGATGTCGACGAGGGTGCGCACCGGGGCGGCGGGCCCGGCGGAGAACCGGGCGGACTTCCCCGACTCCTCCTCCCACGGATCCCCGTCGTGGAGCAGAGTCGCGTCACCGTGCTCTGGTGTGGCTGCCATCGGACCTCGCGTCTCGTTCCCGGCAACGTCCGGGTCGTCGGTCGGAGCCCGGGTCTGCCCGGGTTGTTCCGTTCCGACGCCAAACAGCCCGCCAGTCTAGTGCGCCTGCCAGGATTCTCCGGTCGACACCTTGCGCATGGCTGGTTGGGGACGGTATTGGAGGTGGACTCAGGGTGACCGTACGGTGCCCGGTGACGCTCGGGCGCCCGCCGGCTCAGCCGCCCGCGGACAGAGCGGCCACCCCCGGACCGCGGAGGTCGGCCCACACCGCCCTGCGGCCCGTCACCGCGAGGAGCAGGGACAGCGCGGGGCCCTTGACCTCCGGCCCGGTTCCGGTCGACAGGTCGGTGTCCGTCGCCGTGATCCGGACACGGGACCATCGTCCGTCACGGCTTCTCCCTCGTCCTCGTCGGCTCTCGTCACGCCGCCAGGGCCGCCCGCACCTCGCCCGCCAGGGCGAAGGGGTCGCCCGTGGGCGTCGTCGGGTAGCGCTGGTGGCCGCGCGCCCAGGAATCGTCCCGCGCGAACCAGTCGACGGCGACCGGCGCCGTGCCGGTCACCAGCGCACGGTCGAGACTCGCGAAGTAGGCGGCCCAGCGCGGCGCGTAGACGTCCTGGACGAGACCGGACCATTCACGGTTGGCGTAGTCGCGCAGACCGCCCGTCTCGCTCGGCCCCTTGTCGGCCCAGGTGGTGAGGATCGAGCGGGCGTCGTACTCCAGCTGGTCCCGTTCCTCCGGGTCGGCGCCCCAGGCCCGCGCGTCGGCCAGCCAGGGTCCGAGCAGGAACCGCTGGTCGGAGCCGACGAGCCGCCCCAGTAGCTCCTCGTGCCCCTGCCACTCCCGCACCAGCGCCCGGAAGCCCGTCAGGTCCCCGGCCTCGTAGGCGGCCTTGACGCGCGGCAGCAGGACCCGGCTGCGGTTGGTGAGCGCCTGGCGCGCCACGTCCACGAGGTCGAAGCGGTACGCGTCCGTGGTCCGCAGCCGGGGAGCCACCTGGAGCAGCTCCGCGAGCGCCCGCTCGACCGTCGCGGCGTCGTACCGCATGGCCTTCGGGCTCCATTTCGCGGCGGTGGCCGCCGTCAGACCCGGCCGTGCGGCGAAGAGGCTGTCCTGCGGCTCGCTCCAGGTCCCGGACGCCATGCTGTACGGGCCGAGGCGCAGCTGCTCCCACGCGGCCGCCGCATGGGGATCCGTACCGCCGTAGCGCCGGGCGGCGTACTCGGCGAACCAGCTCTTCTGGTCGATCGGGCCGGACTGCCAGGCGAGTTCGGTGAAGAGGTCGAACGCGGCGGGGCTGGCGCCGGTGGCCTCGGGGAGGTACGCGATGCCGCGCAGAGCGCTGTCCCGCTTGCCGAGCCAGGCGTGGAAGCGGTCCACCCACGCGCCGGTGTTGGCGCCGATGCTGGTGTGGCCGCCGAAGTTGGGGATCGTGCCGAAGGCGTACGGAGTGCCGCCCCACCGGACCTCGCGGTCGAGCCCGTCGTACCGGTCGGAGAGGCCGTCGACGATCAGGACCCGGCGGCGGTCGACACCGCTCAGGAGGGCCGAGGTGGGGTTGTTCTGCCAGCCGAGCATGACCCAGGTGGCGCCGGGGCGCGCGGTGTCCAGGGCTCGCTGGACGGCCGCGGCGGCCGCCGCGACGTCGACCCCGCCCGCGACCCCGCCCTCGTGAAGCAGGTCCATCTTGAACATGTCGCTCTCGCCGAACCGCTCCTGCTGGAAGCGGTAGTAGGCGGCGGCGAGCCGGGCGAAGACGGGCCCGGTCGGATCCAGCCAGTCGGGCCGGTCGAAGCCCACCCACTTGCCCTGCGGAACGGTGACCGCGCCGGGGTTCCGCGTGGCGAAGTCGGCGGGCACGGTGCCGAAGAAGCCCGGCAGCACGGGCGTCATCCCGAGTGAACGCAGGTGGGCCGCGATCCGCCCGCCGAGTGCCGCCCGGGCCTCGACGAGCTGTTCGGAGACGGGCCCGGCGAACCCCGACAGGTTCTGCAGCAGCCACCAGCCCTGATGGGCCGGGGCGGGGATCCAGTCGCGCAGCTCGGCCGCGCTGTAGCCGAACTCCTGGAGGGCCCGGTAGTACGGGTACTCGGCCCCGGTCGGCACGAAGACCTCGTTCACGCCGTGGAGCGCCATCAGGTCGATGTCGTGCTGGTAGGAGGCGAAGTCGCGGTAGGCGCCCGAGTACCCCTCGTCGGTGTCGTTGAGGGCGTAGCGGTGGGGCACGGAGGCCGACCGGGTGAGGGGCGTGGCGACCGCGGGGAGCGTGTCGGGCAGCCGGCCGACGCTGGAGCCGGGCCATCCCAGGTCGACCCCGGCGACCCGCTCCAGGTACCAGCCGACGCCGGTGAGGAGCGTGGCCGGCGACGTGCCCCGGACCTCGATCGCCCCGGCCGTGCCCGAGATGGTGAAGTAGGAGCCCGAGGCGGGCTCCTCGACCGGCAGCAGGGTGAACTGCGACGCCTGGGAGGGCAGCAGCCGCTCCAGGCTCGCCCGGGCGGGCGCCGGGTCGAAGAGGGCGGACGAGGTGTCCGGGGCCGACCGGGCGCCGGCGGCCGGCGGGAGCGACCCGGCGGCGGCGGGCCGCGGGCCGGGGGCGGGTGTGGCCGCCTGGGCGGTCGCCCCCGACAGCGGCACGCCGGGCGCGCTCGCCGCCGCCACGGCGGCGAACACCGTGGTGACGAGGGCGGCACGGCATCGAAGGATCAGGCGGCGGCCCATCTGGCTCCCTGCTGCGGGTCGGGCGGAACGGCGGGGCGTGCTTCGGGGGGTCCGGTCGACGAAGACTAGCGACACCGCGGCCGGCAGGGCCGCGGGCACGCGCTTCTGACGGGGCGCCGGGTCGTCGGCGGCGCCGGTCGGCCGGGGGCGTGGGGGAGTTCCTGCCATGTACGGATGATCGGTCGGGGGCGCCGGGCGCGCATGCGGATACCGCCGCCCGGGGGGCGGCGGTATCCGAGGCCCGGCTGCGTGGTGCCCTCGCCGCGGCCCCCGGGCACGGGTGTGCGCGGGGGCCGCGGGGCGGAGCGCCCTGGGGGACCGTCAGGGCATCGCGGTGGGGCGGAAGCTCTGCGCCGGGGATCCGTCGCAGGGGCGTTGGACGAGGGCGACGCCGACCGCGCTGGTGCCGGTGGTGGCGAGGCACTTGCCGCTGTGGCGGGCGACGAAGTGGTACCGGCCGGAGGGCTCGGCCACCGGCAGCCACTGCTGGTTCGTACTGCCCCCGTAGGCCCACAGCTGCAGGGGTGCTCCGTCGGCCGTCGACCGGTCCGTGACGTCGACCGACTGCTGGGGAGCGGTGCGGACGCCGATCCGGGTGTGGCCGTCGCTCGTCGGGGTGAAGCGGAACTGCTGGGCCTGGGTCCCGTTGCAGGTGTACTGCTGGACGGGTGTGCCGTCGGCGGTGCCCGCGGCCCTCACGTCGACGCAGAGGCCGTTCGCCTCGGCGGCGAGGGTGTACCAGGAGTCCCCGGGGAACGGGCCGGGCGGGGCGGTGCCGGCGCCCGCCAGCCACCGGAGGCCGTCGAGGAGGAGACGGTTCTGGGTGGGGTCGGCGAAGGTGGAGGAGAGCCGGGTGCCGGTGGAGTAGTTCATGGCGTTGTGGCCGAAGTTCGCGTACAGCATGCGGTACTGCGTGTTGGTCCACACGAGCGGGTAGTCACCGCTGTACCAGGACTGGTTCGGGTCGGTGCCCAGCGGGAAGCCGCTCGGGTCGACCGAGGCGAGGACCTTGATCGACGGGTTGGACCGCAGGTTGTTCGACCAGCTGTACCACTCGCTGACGGCGGAGGTCCACGTCGTGGGCAGACCGGCCGCGGCCGGGTGGGATCCGTTCTCCGTGCGGACGACGGCGGTGGTCGGCCCCCAGGTGTTGGAGCGGAAGTTCCCGCTGCCCAGGAACTGGTTGTAGTACCAGTTCCAGCCGGAGGCGTTCGTCGTGAACGCCGAGACGTGGAAGCCGAGCCAGCCGCCTCCGTTGCGCATGTACCGCTCGAATCCAGCGCGTTGGGCGGCGCTCTGCGGAGCGTCGTCGAGGAAGAGGACGACGTCGTACGCGTCCACGCCGCCGTTGGCGAGCAGGTTCCAGTCGGTGGTCGCCGTGTAGGAGAAGTTCTGGGCGGCGGCCGTCCGGGGGAACCAGTCGTTGGCCTCCTTCACGAAGTCGATGTGGGCCGCGTCCCAGGTGCCGTTGTAGAACGCGATCACACGGAAGTCGGGTGCGGCCGGGGCGGCCTGGGCGGGTCCGACGGCGCCGAGGCCGAGGACGAGCGCCATGAGGCCGAGGAGCCGTATCAGGTGTCGTGTCATGGGTGGCTCACCAGGTTCGCCACGTTGGTGGAGGAGTTGGAGGGGCCGCCGCGGTCGTTGACGACGTGCCGGATCGTGCCGGTCCCGCCGAGGGAGACGGTCACCATGCTCCGGAAGCGCACGTCGGGACGGTTGGGTGCCTCGATGGCGTGCTCGGCGGTGACGCCCGGGTTCACGTTGAAGTAGCAGTAGCTGCCGAGCCCGTAGGCCTGGTGGCTGGTGACCGAGTCGGCGACCTTGTAGGCGGCGTAGCCCTGGGTCGAACCGTTCATCCAGGCGGCCTGGTTGGGCGGGTCGTACGGCATTTCGTTCTGGTAGAAGTACGTCCGGCCGCGGTTGCCGTTCCAGACGGTCTGGTGCTTCTGGTAGTGCTCGACGAACAGGCCGTACATGGTGACGTCGTCGCCGTTGACGACGAGGCCGGTGTCGGCGGTGTTGGTGTTCCAGCCGACGCCCGTGCCGTGGTCCGCGCGCCAGACCCACAGGTGGTCGCCGATGACGTGGTCGCTGTTGACGACCAGGCTGGTGGTGGCCTTGCCGACGGCCGCGCCGCCGACGCGGAAGTACACGTCGTGGAGCGAGGTCGGGTCGGCCGCGTGGGAGGCGGACGATCCGGCGGGACCGAGCTCGAGGAGGCTCGGGGAGTTGACCGTACCGGCGTCGAAGAGGACACCGGCGATCTTGACCCCGTCGACGTCGGCGACGGTCATCGCGGTGATGCCGTTGTCGGGGACGAAGGTGGCGAGACCGAGACCGAGGACGACGGTGCCGGGGCGGGTGACCCGGAGGGTCTCGCTGAGGTGGTACACGCCGGGAGTGACCAGGAGGTCCTTGCCCGCGGCGAGGGCGGCGTTGATCTGGGGCGCGGTCGCGCCCGGCTTCACGATGTGGAAGCGGTCGATGGGCAGCCGGGTCGCGGCGGGGGTGCCGCCGGCCGCCCAGGTGGTGCCCGTGGAGTCGGTGCGCGGGGCGGGCACGACGACCTCGTAGGCACCGGTGGCGTCCACGGTGAGGAAGGGCTTCTCGCGGACGACGGGGGAGCGGTCCACCGTCGTGTGGGGCGGGTTGGGGAAGCTCGTGCCGGGGACGCCCTGGCTGCCGACGAAGACCATGTTCCAGTTCGACCCCGTCCAGGAGCCGAGCTGGGAGTTGCGGGTCAGCCACTGCTGCTGGGTGCCGGAGCGGACCTGGCCGTCGATCTTGGTGTCGGCCATGAAGCCGCCGCTGGACCAGCCCCCGTCGCTCAGTTCGAGGTTGCCGCGGACGTGCATCCGGCGGTACGCCGAGGCCTGGGACACGGCCCAGCGGTCGGTGCCGCCGGTCGGGGTGACGGAGAGGTTCTCGGCGCCGCGCCAGAAGTTCTGGGTCGCGTTCTGCGGCGGGAACCAGTCGGCCTCGACGTGCACGGCGCCGTTGATCGTCACGGAGTCGGGCGACTGGCCGAGCCCCAGGACCTGGGTGTAGAAGCCGACGTTGACATCGTTGTTGTACGTGCCCGGCTTGAACAGGACGGCGTACCGCTCCGGCCCGAACTGGTTGGTCTCCTGGCGCTGGAAGATCGTGTTCAGTCGGCCCTGGACGGTCGCCGAGGGCATCGACGGGTCGAGGACGACGACGTTCGGCCCGAGGTCGACGTCGCCGGGCGCGGTGCCGACCGGCGTCACCTGGAAGCGCTGGGCGGCCGTGCCGTTGCAGGTGTACTGGACGAGCTGCACGCTGTCGGCGGTGGACGCGGCGGGGACGTCGAGGCACTTCCCGCTGTTGCGGTTGACGAGGTGGAAGGCGCCGCCTCCCTCGTCGACGGCCCGCCACTGCTGGTTGAGGCCTCCGCCGTAGGTCCACAGGTGGACGGCGGCGTTGTCGGCGGTGGAGACGTCGCTGACGTCGACGGCCTGGGCGGAGTCGTTGCGGGCGCCGATCCGGACGTGGCCGTCCGAGGTCGGTGCGACGGTCCACTGCTGGGCGGTGGTCCCGTTGCACGCGTACTGCTGGACGGCGGTGCCGTTGGCGGTCGACGCGGCGCGGGCGTCGAGGCACTTGCCGCTGCCGGCGTTCACGACGGTGACGGTGCCGGTGGGGATCTCGGCCGCGGCGGCGGATCCGGGGGAGAGGGCGACGAGGGCCGAGCAGAGCACCGCGCCGGTGGCCAGGACCGCCGCGATGCGCTGGGGTCGTGGACGGGCACGGGCCGGGCGCCGGGCTGCGGCGCTCCGCGGCGGGGAGGTGGGGGCGGACATGCGGCTCCTTGGTGGGGACGGGAGGAGGGGTACGGAGGGGGCCCGTGGACTGCGGCCTGTGGCCCGTGAGCCGTGGGCCGTGGGCCGTGAGCCGTGGGCTGCGGCCCTGGCTATGAGCTGCGGCCCGTGGCCGGTGAGCCGTGGGTCAGCCGTTGTAGGCCGCGAGGATCCGGGTGAACTCCCAGGCCTGCTGACCGATCCCGGAGCAGGTGTCGGCGCCGCCGCCGGTGCAGGGGCGGTCGCGGTTGACGGACCAGAAGGTCAGCCGGGCCAGGTGCCGCTGCTGCGCGTAGGCGAGGATCGTGCGGAAGTCGGCCTGGGTGATGGTCTCGCCCACGTCCGTGACGCCGTTCATCGAGGAGATCCCGGTGTGGCGGTAGGCCTGGTCGTCGCTGTAGCCGTACGCGTTCTTCACCGCGGTCTTGAGCCCCTCGGCCGCGCGGACGGTCAGGGTGCCCATGTTCTGTCCGTTGCCGCCGAAGTTGAACGGCATGATGGTCCAGCTGTCGACCGTGAGGCCGGCCGCTGCGGCGCGGTTGACGAGGCTGGTGTCGGGACCGTTCTGGCCGGTCCCGAAGGTGACGTACACCTTCAGGCCGGGGTTGTTCGCCTTGACCGTCCTGAGGGCGTCGACCGTGCGCTGCTGGACGGTGGGGCTGTCGTAGGCGGCGGCCTCGATGTCGATGTCGATGGCCTTCAGGCCGTACGCGTTGATGACCTTCTGGTACGCGGCGGCGAGTTCGCCCGCGCTGGAGCAGGAGCTCTCCAGCTTGTTGCCGCTCCAGCCGCCGAAGGACGGTATGACGTCGCCGCCGGCCGCCCGGACGGTGTTGACCGTCTGCTGGTCGACGCCGCCGACGAGCGGGCGGCCCCCGTCCCACTGCGGGTTGCAGTAGCCGTTGCTGAGGACGAAGGCGAGCGTGAACCACTTGACGCCGGTGGCGTTCATGACGGTGGTCGGGCTCGGCGGGCTGCCCCAGCCGTTGTAGAGGTACGGCGCGACGGCCATGTTCCCGCCGGGGGCAGGCCCGGTGCCACCGGCCGGGGGCGCCGTCCACTTCTGGTTGGCGGCGCCGGTGCACGTCCAGATCTGCAGCCGGGTGCCGTTGGCGGAGCTGTTGCCCGTGGCGTCGAGGCACTTGTCGGCCTGCGGATTGACGATGTCGCGGGCCGCGGTGACGGTCCAGCGCTGCGCGGCGGAGCCGTTGCAGTCCCACAGGCGGACCGCCGTTCCGTCGGCCGTGCCGCCCGAGGTCACGTCCAGGCACTTGCCGAGGGCCTTGAGGGTGCCGTCGGCGCCCACGTCCCAGGTCTGGGCGGCGGTGTCGTTGCAGTCGTACAGCTGGACGGGGGTGCCGTTCGCGGGGTTGGCCCCCGCGACGTCGACGCACTTGCCGCCGATGCCGGTGATCCGGCCGGCGGCGGCCTCGGCGGGTGCGTCGGTGGCGACGGTGAGGCCGCCGGCGGCGAGGGCGAGGGCGGCCACGGTGAGTGGCAGACGGGTCCGGTGCATGTGGGGGGTCCTCTCGGGTGGGGGAGGGTGCGTCGGTGGACGGGGCCGGGCGGCGGCGCCCACCGCGGACCTACCGGGTCGACCAGGCGGTTCAAGGACATGAACGCCGTTCCACTTTCTGAGCGGCAAAAGTAAAGGTATGAACCAGACGCGTCAAGGGTTCGCGCATTCAGGCCTTGAACGCACAACGCCCCCGACAAGAACCCGAGTTGGGTTTTGTCGGGGGCTGGTGTGAAGTGTTGACGACGGGAGCCGTACGGAGCCTCTCCCGGAGCTAGGACACCAGGCCCTCACCCTCCAGCTCGGTCAGCCGCACGGTGCAGAGCCCGCCGCGCTCGGCCTTCACCTCCGTCACCTTCAGCCGGGTGCCCGGCGCGAGGATGTACTCCTCCTCGCCCGTGAACGCGGAGAACCGCCGGATCGCCACCGCCCGCGCCGGCGTGACCTCGAACAGGGTCCGCCGGCCCCGGCTCCCGAGGAACGCCTTCGCCACGCCCAGCTCGGAGGTGCAGGACGACACGCCCCACCACGTCACCGTCTGTCCCAGGGGATACTGCGACCGCAGGTCCAGTGCCACACCGCGCCACAGCGGCCGGGTCTGCGCGGGCAGCGACCCCATCGCGGAGAACAGCAGGCGCAGATACGGCAGATAGGGGATCACCCGCTCCCGGTTCGGGGACCGCAGGACGGCGTTGATCTCGCGGTAGAACGCCGACTCGCAGGTGTAGAGGTGCAGCGCCGAGATCGCGTCGGCGGAGAGCCCCTCTCCGAGTGCGGAATCCCCGAGGGCGGAATCCCCGAGGGCGGATTCCCCGAGCGCGGACTTGCCGAGGGCGGAGTCCCCGAGCGCCGCCTCGGCGACCTTCGATGCGCCGAACGCGCTCGACCTCTCGATGTGCCGGTCCAGCCGGGCGAGGACCCGCGACACCGGCTCGACGGCCTTGCGGAAGTCCATCAGCGGAGTGTCGAACACCCCGGTGATGGCCGGGAGGACGAGCCCCTCGTCCTTGACGCTCGTGAGGCGTTCCAGATAGAGCTGGTGGAGCTCCATCGTCGAGGCGATGAACGCCCCCATCCGCTCCGCGACACCCCCGCCCTCCGCTCCGCCCGCGCCCGTCGTCTTCCGGTCCCAGCCCTTGCTCGGCAGCCAGTCGACCGGCTCGGAGCCCACCGCGGCCAGCGCGTCGTTCACCTGGGCGAAGTGGTCCCCTTCGCAGAAGACGTCGCCCTGGGCGGCCGGGTTCGCGTGGTCGAGGTGCCGGACCTCGACCCCCGGATACTTCTTCTCCAGCCGCTGGACGACCCTCTTCAGGCTCCTGGCGTGCGCGCCCCACCAGGCGAACACCACACCCCGGTCCTCCTCCGCGGCGTCCTGCTTCGCCCGCAGGATCTCCTCGACGATCTGCTCGGCCACCGGCCGCCAGAAGGAGGTGTGGCGATCCGTCGGCACCGCCCCGTCCGCACTCGCCGTGAGAGAGGCGTTGAGCAGCAGCACACCCTGCGTGAGCATCGCCTGGAACCACTCGGGCGGCGCGACGGTGTCCTCCTTCCTCAGCAGCGCGCGGACGTCGCCGATCGGCGTCTTCTTGACGATGCCGTACTTCCACATCGCGGCCGCCTTGATGATGCAGCGGATGCTGACCACACGGCCGAACTGGCTGTCCTTCCAGTCGTTGAAGGTGTTGTCGAACATCGCGATGCCGGTCGCGCTCTCCGCCCGCGGATACGGGTTCTGCCCGAAGGCGACCACCTTCCACTTGTGCGGCGGATGAGGCTTCAACGCCTGAAACGTCAACTCGCGCACCGGAACCACCTCCGGACTGCGCTTCGGGCCGATGAAGTCGCCGGCCGCCGGCTGGGCCTCGATCACCGGAGCCAGCAGCGGAAGCCACGGCTCACCGCCACCGGTGAACAGATCGGCGAGGCCCAGCGGGTCCCCGGCGGAGGAACCCGCGCCGCCGGGGACCGTCACGTCGACATCGTTCACGAGGGTGGAACTCCCAGAACTCGGACCGGCCGCCCCCTCGGGCCCACCGGCATCCTGTACGGATTCGGATTCGGATACGGACGCGGGTGCGGGTGCGGTGAGGCCGCCGCCGGCGGCCCCGCCCTGTGCGGTGCCGGCCTGCGGAGCCTTCGCGTCAGTGACGAAAGGAAGGTCGCTGCGGGACGTCGATCCGGACCCGCCGCGCGGACCCCGCTCCCTCGATGTCGTCGAGCTGCCCGAGCACCGCGGCCCGCAACTCGTCGTAGTCCGCGAACCCGTGGTCGTGGAAGAGCGTGTACCCCGTCCACATCAGGTTGGCGCACACCCCCGCCGGCACCCGGCCCGTCTGCGCTCCCATCCCCACCAGGGCCACCGACCTGATGCTGCCGGGCTTCACCCGGTTCTGCAGGTGCACCGCCTGGAACGCCGCCGCGCACGCCAGCGCCACGTTCAGCGTCTCGCTGACGTTCTGCGAGGACTGCCGCATGGTCGGCGTCGAGATCAGATACCGCGGTACGGCCGCCCCGGACGGGACGCACACCGCGCTGCCCACCGGCAGACTCCCGCCGAACCGGTCGCGGATCGCCCGCTGCACCCTCACCTGGATCCCCGCGCCCAGGTGCCGCTTGACGACGGCGTCGACGCCTCCGTCCATCCGGCCCCTCGCGTTGGTGGGGGACACCCACGCGTCGACATCCACGTCGAGCAGGGATCCGCGCCGGATCTCCACCTCGGGCGTGTCCGCGAACGCGGACCGCCAGGCCGCCACCACCTCGTCGTTGACGTCGACCAGAACGACCCTCAACGCACGTTCGACACCCACGAATTCGCCCCTCTCGCGCAACCGCTCGAACAAGATCGAAGCTATCGCGAGGCACTGACAACGCGGTCGTGGCGGCGGGCGCCCGCACGGGGACCCTCCGCTTCCGGATGTACGACGCGGAGACCACCGGTACGGGGCGGTGGACCACATCCGACTGGGCTGACGAGGGTGCGGGTGCGGCCCTCGGGAGCCGGCCGCTTCGGCGGTCTCGGCCCCCCGGGCTCCGCCTCGACTTGATAGGCAAGTGAATGCTTGCCTATCCTGAGGTGGTGGCCGACGACCTCTTCAAAGCATTGGCCGACCCCACCCGCCGCACCATCCTCGACGAGCTCACGCAGAAGTCCGGACAGACACTGTTCGAGATCTGCGCCCGGCTGAGCATGAAGCACCGGCTCGGCATCTCGCGCCAGGGCGTCTCCCAGCATCTCGCGGTGCTGGAGGCCGCCGGGCTCGTCGAGACCAGACGGGAGGGGCGCTACAAGTTCCACGACCTGAACACGGCGCCGTTGCGGCAGATCGCCGACCGATGGCTCGTACCCCACCCCTCCGGACCGCAGGAGAACACCCCATGAAGATCCACCTGACCAGCGTCTTCGTCGACGACCAGGCCAAGGCCGAGCGCTTCTACACCGAGATCCTGGGCTTCGTGAAGAAGCACGACGTCCCGGTGGGGGAGACGGACCGCTGGCTGACCGTCGTCTCGCCCGACGAGCTCGACGGCACCGAACTCCTCCTGGAGCCCGCCGGCCACCCGGCCGTCAAGCCGTACCGCGACACGCTCGTCCAGGACGGCATCCCGCTCGCCCAGTTCGCCGTGGACGACGTGCGGGCGGAGTTCGAGCGTCTGACCGCCCTCGGGGTCCGGTTCACCCAGGAGCCCCTGGAGATGGGCCCCGTCACCACCGCCGTCTTCGACGACACCTGCGGCAACCTGATCCAGATCGCGACCAAGCCGCAGTAGGACGTACGGAGAGGGACACGCGCGCACGGCGATGGCCCACGCGGCGCCCCGTCGCGCCGCAGCTGCCCCGCGCGCCCGTCAAGGGTGCCGCGGGGTGCGCCGCACGCGGGAGGCGAACACGGCCGTCGTGCCGCTTCCGAACGCGGTGCCGAGCACGGCCCAGGTGGCGGGGTGCGCCCAGGCGGCAGGCGGGAGCTGCCGGGCCAGGACGAGGACTCCCATGAAGACGACGAACCAGCCGAAGGCCGCCCGCAGGGTGTCCTGCGGGAGCCGGCAAAGCGGGCAGCAAACTGCACGTTCTGACCGACGCGCAGGGACTGCCCGTGGTCGTCGGGGTGTCCGCCGCGAACGTCAACGACGTCCAAGCGCTTCGCCCACTCATCCTCGGGATCCCGGCCGTCCGCTCGCGCCGCGGCCCTCGCCGGCGACGTCCCAATAAGGTTCGGGCCGACAAGGCGTACCACTCGGCCGGCAACCTGGCGTGGCTGCGCGAACGCCACGTCACTCCACGGATCGCCCGGCCGGGCGTGGAGTCCTCCGAACGCCTTGGAAAGCACCCATGGAAGATCGAGAGATCGATCTCCTGGCTCTTCGGATACCGCCGACTGACCATCCGCTACGAACGCAAGGGCAGCCACTTCCTCGCCTTCCTCGGCCTCGCCGCAGCCATAGCCTGCTACAAGAAGCTCGCCAAGGTCACCACGTGAGACACCGCCTTAGGGGTCCACCCCATTCCGAGCCGAGTCCATTTTTGGGTGAAATGTAATCAATGCCCTCTATGGGAATTCGAACCGCGAGTCCGGATGGGGATTCCGTTTCCCCTTGCGATACAATCCGTCATTGATTGACACGAGGGCGCTTCCTGTCCTTTTGACACACCCATTTCGGTCCGATGCATCCCGTGCGAGGTGCGCGGCTCCGTTTCACCTGGCAGGAAAGAGGGAGAAATGAAGAGGAATCCAAGGATGTTCACGGTGGCAGGAACACTCACGGGCGTGCTGGCATTGGGGACGCTAAATGCAGGCTCGGCGACTGCAGCCGACTGGGAGGAGATGTACTCGTCTGGGGTGGGCGTTTGCATGACGCCATACGGTGGCGGCACCGGAAACGGCGCAAACATCGTGCAGTGGGATTGCGACCCTATCGACAATGTGCCCGCCCACAACTGGTCATGGGAAACCGTGTCGGGCGGGAACCAGATCAGGAATAGAGTGAGCAATAAGCGTGTGACTCTCTATGGCGGATCCACTGCTAATGGAGTGAATTTGGTCCAGTGGGATTGCAATGGTTCCGCAGCCCAGAAATGGTACAAGGATGGTTCCGCGCCCGATGCGATCATAATTCATGCTGTATCTAGGAAGTGCATGACTTCGAAGGGTGGGAATCAGCGCAGCAATGGCGTCGAGATAACCCTTTGGGATTGCAACGGTCACTACTCCCAGAACTGGTTCGTAAGAGACATTCATTCCTAAGGGTTGTCCCGTGAATGATCTCCAAGTCGTCCCGGGCACCGTTGGTTGCGGTGTGATCCCCTGGTCTATCCGGCGAGGGCGAGGTTGTGCATCCGTGCGATACCGAGCATGGCGTGGCGGACGCCATCGCCTTTGAGGCGGCAGTCGCGGAGGACCTTCCACGTCTTCATGCGGGCGAAGGCGTGCTCGACGCGGGCGCGGACCTGCTCGTGGGACTTGTTGTGTTCCTCTTTCCAGTCCGGCAGTCCGGCAGTCCGGCAGTCCGGCAGTTCGGCCTGGCCGCCGCCGGCGGTGCGGGATGACGAGTCCGGTGCCCGGATAGCCGCCGTCGGCGATCGTGACGGTGTTGCCGACGGCGGCCTGGCGCCGGATTCCTCCCATGCCATGCAGTCGTTGCGGTTCCCGGGCAGAGGCAACCGGTGCCAGGCCGGCCGCGCCCTGGCAGAGGAGGGCACGGCCGACGGGCTTTCAGCCCTGGTTGCCGAGCGGCATACCCCGGGCCTCTCGGTGGATGCGGACCGCGGCGGCTTGGGCCGTACGGGCCCGGTCGGCGGCCTCGCCTCCCATGTGGGCGGGGACGGGCACGGGATTGCCGCACTCGTCCAGAAGGAAACCCGCCTTGTGCGGCAGGGGACGATGCTGTGCCGCGTCGTAGCAGTCCTGCCAGGAAATCGAGTGACCGGTCGGCGGGCAGCAGAAGTCCGCGTGGACGGCAGCCAGAAGATGGTGGGTGACTTCGGGGTCCGGACCGCCGAGTACGGTCTCGTACGGGTCGGGAAGCACACGGGCGATGAAGCTCGCCGCGGTGACGCGAGAGTGACGCATGAACCCTCAATCCTTGTTCGGCCCCGCGCCTTGACCACAGCGTACGGCGCGGCGCCGGCAACGCTCCCTCTCACGGCCGGTCCGCAGCCCGTGAGACCGGGTGCGTTGCCGGCCCGGGCAGGCCCTAACTGGGCTGCGCGACTTCGGCCTTGTCCACCCAGCGGGCCAGGACACTGAATGCGGCCAGCTGCTCCAGTGCCTCGTGCTCAGGCAGCTCGAGCAGGTTGACCTCGTGGCTGTTGGGGTTGCGGATGCCGGCGTAGCAGCCTTCGGCGAAGGCCATGGCCCCGCGGTG
Organism: Streptomyces sp. NPDC088707; assembly: GCF_044752725.1. Taxonomy (NCBI): domain Bacteria; kingdom Bacillati; phylum Actinomycetota; class Actinomycetes; order Kitasatosporales; family Streptomycetaceae; genus Streptomyces; species Streptomyces sp. NPDC088707. The sequence goes on from NZ_JBIVLV010000002.1 coordinate 366,402, forward strand.
GATGCTGCGGAAGGTGTCGCCGCCGTCGTCCTCCATCAGCCGCAGCCGGGGCTCGTCCTGTCCGCGGGGCCCTCGGGGTGGACTCGGGGATCCGGTGGAGTCGGCGCCTCGCGGAGCGGTCGTCTGTTCGGGGGCCGCGAGATCTGATGAATGGTCGTCAGGACGTGATCGGTTCATTGCATTTTTCGTGCAGCGAATAGTCGTTTTATGGGTCGAGATTGACCACTGGAGGCAGCCCTTCCAGCACGGTCACATGGCGAACCCGAACTGACTATGCTCCCCCGTGTGTTGCGCTGCGGTCACAGCGAGTCATGAACGCTGTGGTGCCGGGCGGACGGAACGCGGCAATCGCCCAAAAAGGGCCCGATTCGTTCCCGTCGGTGCATCGCATCACCTCAGTCCGTTCATTCCAGACTGATTAGGGACCCCTTGATGGTTCGTGCAGGTTCAATTTCCAGAGCCCGGCCACCCGCGGTCGATCGCGTCTGGCTCCTCCCCCCTGGAGTTCTGGCCGGAGCCTTCGCCATAGCGTTTCTCCTCTCCTCCGCACAGATACGGACACCGGTCGCCTGGTGCGGTCTCGCCGCCGTCGCGCTGACGGCCGCCACGTCCGCCGTGACCGCGCGCCGACTGCGGTCGGGGGCCGTCGTGCGCTACCAGCGGGCGAGCGCCGACGCGCAGGAGTACTACGCGCAACGCGAGTCCGCGCTCCTCGGACGGCTGGCCGATCAGCGCGCCGCCACCGTCTGGCTCGCCGAGGAGCTGCTCCCGGCCGCGGTCGCCCGGATGAAGAAGGGTGACCCCGCCTCGGAGATCCTGCGGTCCGTCGACTTCGGCGAGCACCTCGACGAGGAGTTCACCGAAGCGGTCCGGGGCGCTCTGCAGACGCTCCTGGAAGCGGTGGAGGCCGAGGAGTACACCAGGGACGCCTCCCAGCGGGCACTCGTCGCCGTCGCGCGCCGCGTCCAGGCGATCGTGCACCAGCTGGCCAAGGACCTGCACCAGATGCAGATCGTCCACGGCACCGACCTCGTGGTCTCCCGCGGCCTCCAGGGCGTCGACCACCGCACCGCCCTGATCGGCCGCCTCGCGGCCAGCATCGCCGTCCTCGGCGACGCGCGGCCCGGACGGCAGTGGTCGAAGGCGATCCCGCTCTACGACGTGCTGCGCGGAGCCATGTCGCGCATCGTCGACTTCCCCCGGGTGAAGCTGCAGTCGGTGACCGCCGTGGCCGTCGTCGGCCCCGGAGCCGAGCCGCTCATGCACCTCCTCGCCGAACTGCTCGACAACGCCACCACGTTCTCGCCGCCGCACACCCCGGTGGAGGTGTCCGCGAGCGAGGTGCCCTCCGGCATCGCCATCGAGATCGAGGACCGCGGCGTCGGACTCACCGAAGAGGTACGCCGGCGCGTCGAGCGCATCATGGCGCAGTCGGCCTCGGGCATCCACCTGGCCGGACTCGGCGAGGTGACGCAGCTCGGTCTGCCCGTCGTCAGCCGGCTGGCCCGCGAGCACGGCTGCGAGGTCGACCTGCGCACCTCCGCCTACGGAGGCGTACGGGCCGTCGTGCTGGTTCCCAGGAACCTGATCACCACGGTGCCGCAGTCCGCCGTGCGGTACCCGCAGCCGCCCGCCCGACGGCGCACGGGAGGCCCGATCCTGCCCAGGCCGACGCCCCCGGGCGACGCTCCGAAGGAATCCGCGGAGGTCAGGAAGACCGTCAACGGACTCCCGCAGCGGCGACGCGACACCCCCGTCCAGACGCCGATCGTCCAGGTGGGCCCCACGCCCCCCGCTCCGGCCGCCACCCGGGGATCCTCCGGCACGACCCGTCAGCCGGGTCTGATGTGGGAGGCCTTCAACGGCGACAAGCGCGCGGCCGCCGAACCTTCCCCTTCACACAGCGAGCCTTCAGATGAGGTCGAGTAACATGCTGCCACTGCCGAACATGGACTGGATGCTCAAGGAGCTCGTGGGCGGCGTCCCGTACGTACGACACGTCGTCGTGCTGTCGGCGGACGGCCTGTGCATCGGGCAGTCGAACACGGAGCCCGACACGGCCGACGCGATCGCCGCGGCCTGCTCCGGCATCCAGAGCCTGGCGAGGGCCATCGCCCAGCGGTTCCCCGAGGGGGACGGCTCGACGCGGATGGTCGGGATCGAGGCCGACGGCGGTTACTTCTCCCTGATGGCGGCCGGACCCGGCGCCTACCTCGCGGTGCTCGCCGACGACCAGGTGGACGCCGGCCTGCTGGGCGACCGCATGCGGACGCTGGTGGTCCGGATCGGACAGCACATGACCAGCCCTCCTCGTGAGGACGTCGGGCAGGCGATGTGACATCGGAGAACCAGGACCCCTGGAATGAGACCGATCCCGTTCCGCTCTACGTCATCACCGGGGGCACAGGGTCCGCGGCGAACGCCTTCAACCTGGTCACCCTCATCGCGACGCGCTCCGAACCGGACGCCGCGATGCAGCCCGAGCAGGCGGCCATCCTCACGATGTGCGCCTACCCGCTCTCGGTGGCCGAGGTGTCCGCGTACCTCAGCCTCCCCTTCAGCGTCGTCACCACGCTGCTCTCCCAACTCGTCGAGGACGAACGGGTCGAGGCCATCGCACCCGTGCCCGTCGCGGCATTCCCCGAACGCGGCCTGCTGGAGGCGGTGATCCATGGACTACGCAAGCTCTGACGTGCGCGTGGCCGGCCCACACGGCACGGACATGCCGCTGCCCCACAGTGCCAGGGGCGTCAAGGTCGTGATCGTCGGAGGCTTCGGCGTCGGCAAGACGACCATGGTCGGAGCGGTCAGCGAGATCCCGCCCCTGACCACCGAAGAGACCATGACGCAGGCGGGCGTGGGCATCGACCACAACCCGGGCGCCCAGGGCAAGAACACCACGACCGTCGCCATGGACTTCGGACGGATCAGCATCAACGAGGAGCTGATCCTCTATCTGTTCGGGACGCCGGGACAGGAACGCTTCTGGTTCCTGTGGAACGGCATCTTCGAAGGCGCGCTCGGCGCCGTCGTCCTCGTCGACACCCGCAGGATCGAAGTCTGCTTCGAAGTCATCACCCGCCTCGAGGACCGCCGCGTCCCGTTCGTCGTGGCCGTGAACACGTTCCCGGAGGCTCCGCACCACCCCGTAGAAGACCTGCGCGCTGCTCTGGCCCTCAGTGAATCCGTGCCCATGGTCACCTGTGACGCACGTGACCGGGCGTCCTGCCGTGACGCCCTGCTGTCGCTGATGGTCTACCTGCGCACCCTCGCCGCCGCCCAGGAGACAGCATGACCCTCCCACCCGCCGAACACACCACCGCCATGCCCGGGGCGATCCCCCCTCCGGGCTGCCCGGCCCACGTCGCCACCGGACCCGGCGGAGCGACCCGCCTCTACGGCGGCGCCGCCGAGACGGACCCCATGGGCCTGTACGAGGAACTGCGCGCCACACACGGTCCGGTGGCGCCCGTGCTGCTCGACGGCGACGTACGCGCCTGGCTCGTCCTCGGCTACCTGGAGAACCGGGACGTGGCCAGCCGCCCGACCCAGTTCTCCCGCGACCCCCGCGTCTGGCACGGCTGGCGCAGCGGCGAGATCGACCCCGCCACCTCGCCGCTGGTGCCGATGATCGGCTGGCGCCCCGACTGCGTCTGCGCGGACGGCGAGGAACACCAGCGGCTGCGCGGCGCGGTCACGGCCGGCCTCAGCCAGTTCGACCACCGCGGCATCCGCCGTCACATCACCCGGTTCGCGCACCAGGTGATCGACACGTTCTGCGAGGACGGCGAGGCGGAACTGGTCGGCCAGTTCACCGAGCACGTCCCCATGCTCACGCTGACCCATCTGCTCGGCATGTCGGACGAGGCGGGCCCCCGGCTCGTCCACGCCGCCCGTGACCTCTTCAAGGCCACCGAGACCTCACTCGCCAGCAACGCGTACGTCCTGGAGAGCCTCGCCCAGCTCGTCGACGCCAAGCGGGTCCGCCCCGGGCAGGACATCGCGTCCGCGCTGATGGCCCACCCCGCGAACCTGTCGGACGAGGAGGTGCAGCACCACCTGCGCCTCATTCTTCTTGCCGGGTACGAGACGACCGCCAACCTCATGTCCAACGTGCTGCGCATGGTGGTGACCGACCCCCGGTTCCGCGGGTCCCTGGCCGGCGGCCAGATGACCCTGCCGGAAGCGGTGGAGCAGGTCCTCTGGGACGAGCCCCCGCTGATGGTGTGCCCCGGCCGCTGGGCCAACGGCGACACCACCCTGGGAGGACAGCAGATCAAGGCGGGGGACATGCTCCTGCTCGGCCTCGCCGCCGGAAACGTCGACGAGGCGATCCGCCCGGATCCGGCGACGCCGGTGCACCACAACCGCGCGCACCTGTCCTTCAGCGCCGGCACGCACGAGTGCCCCGGCCAGGACATCGGCCGCATCATCGCCGACACCGGCATCGACATCCTGCTCACCCGGCTCCCCGACATCGCCCTGTCGATCCCCGAGGAGAACCTCACCTGGCGCTCCTCCACCTGGGCCCGGCACCTGACGGCCCTGCCCGTGAGCTTCGCCGCCCGCGCGCCCCAGGACTTCGACGTCCCGAGCCCGCTGCCGGCCCCGCCGGCCCCGAGTGTCGGAACGCCGGCGGTGCCGCCGTGGCAGACGGCCGCACCGGAGCCCGCGCCCGGGCCGGAAAGCCGGCCCTCGTGGCGGGCGCGGCTCAAGCGCCTTCTGCGGAGGGGCTAGGCGCTGGGGCAGGCCGCAGGTCGAGGGGGCCGCCGACGCCGGTCCGTCGGTGTCCCCCTCGGCGGATCAGGACCGCTGCCGCTGTTCCGGTACGGAGAGGTCCGCGGCGGCGTAGCGGGGCGCTCCCGTGTACCAGGCGTGGAGGCCGGACAGGAAGCCGCAGGCCCCCTGGAGCCAGGTCTCCAGTTCGGCCCGCTCGTCGTGGTCGAGTCCTGATCGCCTTACCAGCTGCGGCAGTTCGCTCTGCCGGAGGTGCTCGAAGTCCCGCAGCCGGGTGTTCACCAGGTTCAGCGCGGCGGGTACGGCGTCGTGGAGGGCGATGCCCAGGGACGTACCGAGGACCACGACCAGGTTGTTGACGTCGTGTTCCTCGTTGACCTCGCGCTCGTACGACGCGAGGTCGTTGGCCAGCCCCATGTAGTCCATGAACGCGTCGAGCAGGGCCCGTACGGTACGGCTGTGCCGAATCTGCTCGGGTATGCGCGCGCCGGTGGCCAGCTCGACGGAGTACGGGGCGGTGTGGGCGGCGAAGCTCTCGCGCCGGAACGGGGCGTACTCGATCAGATGGGGGACGCGGCCGCCGCGGCTGTTGGCCAGCTCCTCGACTCCCGCGTCGACGTAGCGCACCAGGGCCCGGTTGAACTCGTGCCGCCAGTGCGCCAGTCGCGGCGGGAAGAGGTGGCGCTGCAGATCGGCGATGCCCCGCTCGACCGGGTTCGACGGCTCGGGCGGCCGGGCACCGCTGCCGTGGTCCGGTCGCAGGAACTCGTGCAGCCGGGCGGTGAAGGCCACGGCTCCGGGCAGGTCACCGGTCTGCTTGAACGCGGCGGCGAAGTAGTCGTCCCAGGCCAACGCCCATATGTTGAAACGGTGGTTGAGCCGGAGGTCGGCGAACGAGGCGTCGGGCAGGGCCCAGGCGGTCAACTGGTCGACCGTCATGGCGTGGAACTGGGACCGGGTCCATATGGGGGGATGGCCCGACGGTCCTTCCGCGCCGTCCAGCATGCCCATCGCGCGCGCCCATGTCTCGCTCTCCTCGTGCAGGGCCGACAGATACGGATTCACCCGCAGTGGATAGGGCATCCACAGCCGGGGCTGCTCGAGAGCACGCACTGTCATGGGGACCAACCTCCTTCTTCGTTCGGCCGCGGAGGGACGCGGTTGGGCTGTGTGCACTCCCGCACGTGGTGACGGCCGCACTGCCGTGACGCCGGACGATGCCCGGGCCGCGGCCCTCCAAACCTGCCCGCCACCAGCGATCGTCAACCCCTCAACTGTTCCTGACCAGTATTCAGAACAGCTTCATGCGGAAGGAAACGATCCTTCTGGAGAACGTTCCGTAATTCCGCGCAAACTGTCGTCATCCTTCCCGACGGTCTCCGGCCGAGCGCCGTGCGGGCCTCGGACGAGTATGCAGAGGAGGAGGACGGCCATCACGACGCCCCCCGCCCCCATGGCCTGCCGCCGGCCGTCGACGAAGGACTCCCGCGCCGCGCGGATCAGCGCCTTGCTCCGGGAGCCGGCCCCGCCCGCCGCCTCGACGGCGTTCGCGAGGCCCTCGCGGGCGGTGTCGGCCACCCCTGGGGGACGACGTCCCCCGGCGTCCCCGTGGAGCTCACCGTGAGGCCCCTCTGCGTACGACCGGTTCACCCGTGACGGTGGACCCGGTCCGAGCCGCCCACACGACCCCGGCCGGTTCGGGCACGGTGATCCCCATGCACCCCCGCCGTACGACGTTCCTCCTGCTCTCCGTACTCCTCACGGCCGGCTGTGTGGCCGTTCCCCACCCGCCGCCGTACCGGCCCCAGCCCGCGCCGGAAGGGCCGGCGCCGGCCGCCGACCGGCCTCCGGCGCCGATCCCGACCCCCGCCTGGCCCGTACCCGCGCAGCCCGTTCCGCACGAGGAGATCGCCGACACGGAACCGCTCGCCGGCACGCCGACAGGCAGGTCGAAGGGACGGCCGGTCACCCGGGGGGTGGCGGCAGCCGCCGAGGCTCCCGCCGCCGGGCGGTCACCGGAGCGGCGCACGGCGACGCCGGCAGACAGAGGCGCGACCGCCACGCGGAATCCGGCGAAGCCGGCCGAGCCCCCCGCCGGAAAGACCCGTACACGGAAGGAACGCCGGGCGGCGGTGCCGTCCGGGCGGGGGACGCCACGATCCACGGCGCCGTCCGGGCGGGGGACGCCACGGCCGAAGGCGCCGTCCGCCGTGCGGGGTGGGCCGCCGCCGACGAACGCGGGGACTCCGGCGATGCGGCAACTGTGCCGCCAGGCCGAGGACATCGACGCTCCCATGGGCGCGGCCGACCTGTGCCGCGGCATGTACGGCCGCTGACGGCGAGCGGCGCGGCCGGGAGGATCAGGCGGCGTCCGACCCGGAGTCCAGGGACTCGAGGGCTTCCTCGGCCCGCTTGGCCATCTCCTCCGCCGGAACGTCCTCGATGTGCGAGGCGACGTTCCAGCGGTGCCCGAAGGGATCCTCGAACTGACCGGTGCGGTCGCCGTAGAACTCGTCCTTGACCGCCGACAGTTCCTTCGCACCCCGCGCGAGCGCGCGGGCGAAGACGGCGTCGACGTCCGACACGTACACGTGCAGGGTGATCGGAGTGCCGCCGACCGTCCTGGGGGAGCGGAACCCGATCTCCGGGAACTCGTCCGCGAGCATGATGACCGAGTTCCCGACGGCCAGTTCCGCGTGACCGATCCTGCCGCCCGGGGCCGGCATCCTCATGCGCTCCTCGGCACCGAGCACGGCCACGTAGAAGTCGATCGCGGCCGCGGCTCCGTCGACACAGAGGTACGGCGTGACCCGCGGATACCCCTCGGGGATGGGTTGTACGGTCACGGCTTCCGCCTTTCCCGACAGGGCGGTCGCCGTCGACCGCCACCTCCGCCCACTGATATCCCGGCCCCCGTACCACGCGCCGAAGCCGCGCGGCCGGCGACCACGGGATGCCCCGAAGAGCGGCAGCGGCGACGTGGTTCAGCGGCCGGCGCCGCCGACGTACCGCCGCAGGTCGCGGCGGCGCGCGGCATGACCGCGCCAGCCCGCGAGGAGCACCAGCACCGTCCAGGCGACCAGGCCGCCGATGAGCCCGGACAGCCGGCCGGCCGCGTCGACCTGGTCGGCCTGCTCCATGGGCACCTTGCCGCGTGCGTCGCGCACGACGGCGAGGCGTTCGCCGACGGCCGGGGCGCCGCTGCCGCGATAGACGAATCGCTCCGCCAGCTCCTGGCCGTCGGAGCCGCGCAGGGTCAGTTCGTGGTTCTTGCCGCCGGTGCCGGCGGCGCTGTCGGCCACCACGACGACGTTCTCACGGACCCCGTACCGTTCGAGTGCCAGCTCGGGTGCGTACTGGACCGCGCCGACCAGCACGAACAGCGCCGGTGCGGCCGCGAGCAGCACCAGCCAGACGCCCCGGTGCAGCAGCACTCCGAAGACCACGCACAGCACCACTCCGGTGGCGATGGCCACCCATTCCGCGCCGGGGACGAGGAAGGAGACGCCCGAGACGACAGCGGCCGACCCCCAGACGTACAGCACCAGGGCGAGGGTGCGGCCCACCGCCGTCCGCGGTCGGGCGGACCGGCGCACGGAAGCGGGCGGATGGCCGGCGCCGGGTGTTGCCGCGCTGCCGCGCAGGGCCTCTGACATGCACGTTCTCCTGATTCTGGCGGCCCCTGACGGGTGGGGCGGCCGGCGACGGTGCACGATAGCCGACCGGCGGAGGCGGAACCCGTCGGCCCCGCCTCCGTCGCGCGGGTGCCGGGCGGGCGACGTATCGTCCGAATATGCGTGACGAGCGCGTACCCCGCCGTCGACCGCGCTCCGGGCCACCGGGCCCGGACCCGCGGCCCGGTGAGCGCCGCCGCGCTCCGCGCCCGGCCCCGCGCGGTGCCGTACCGGCCGCCGCAGGCGGGTGAGACCCGTGGGCGGGAGCGGGGACAGCGGCACCGAGGACGTCTTCGCCGACGGCCGGATGGCCGCCGTGCTCACCGGTCTCCTGCGGGACACCGACGCCTCGGCGGGTCTGCTCTACCTGCTGATCCCCGGGGACCGGATGCTGCGCCTGGTGCTCCTCTCGGGCGTGTCCCGGCAGATCGCCGCCCCGTGGGTACGGATCCCGGTCGACGCCCCGATACCGGTCGCCGACGCCATCCGCGAGCGGAAGCTCGTATGGCTGAGCGGCCTGCAGGACATCGCCCACCGCTACCCGCGGATCGGGATCGTGCTGCCGTACGACTTCATGCTGGCGGCCGTCCCCATCGCCGACGACACGACCGTATGGGGCGGTGTCACCCTGCTGTGGCCGGTCTCGCACGCGCCGGAGCTCGACGCGCGCGAGCACGAGACGCTCGACGCCCACTGCCGTCTGGCGGCGCGGCTGCTGCGGCGGGCCGCCGACCAGGATCCTCCGCCGCCTCACCCCACGGAACCGTTCGTCGTCCACGCCGAGCGCCCCTCCGAGGCCGACCCGGCCCTCGCGGCGGCCGCACTCGACCTCGCGGAGCGGCTGCCGGTGGGGTGCTGCGCGCTGGACCTCGACGGGCGCATCACCTTCATCAACACCGCAGGCGCCGAGCTGGTGAACGCCGATGCGGCAGCGCTCCTCGGGCAGCGGCCGTGGGAGGCGCTGCCGTGGCTGTACGACCCCGCCTTCGAGGACCGCTACCGGGCCGCGGCCGTGACCCGGCGGCCGACGTCGTTCACGGCGCTGCGAGAGCCGGCGACGTCGTTGCTGTTCGAGCTGTATCCGGACGAGACCGGCATCAGTGTGCTCATCATCCCCAAGGCGGACGGGACGCCGCCCCACGGCGGGCCGCCCGGGCCGCAGGACGGACCCGTCCCCTACGAGGGATCCGTTCCGGGGGCCGCGACCGCTCCCGGGACCGCTGTCCCCCCGGGAACCGCTCCCGCCCCCGGCAAGGGGCCGGACGCGGCGACCGCCCCCGGCTCGGCCGGGGCGTCCGCGGCCCTGCCTCCCGCCGCCCCCGCCTTCGCCACCGTCCCGACGCTGCCGAAACGCCCCGGCGAGCCGGTCGGGGCGACCGCCGTCGTCTACCAGCTGATGCATCTCGCGGCCTCGCTGGCCGAGGCCGCCGGTGTGCGCGACGTCGTCGATCTGGTCGCCGACCAGATCGTGCCCGCGTTCGGGCCGCAGGGCCTCGTCCTCATGAGCGTCGACGACGGCCGGCTGCGTGTCATCGGCCACCGCGGCTACAGCGACGCGTTCATCGAGCACTTCGACGGCAAACCGCTCACGGCTCCGGTCGCCGACGCCCAGGTGCTCTCCACCGGCGTCCCCGTCTTCTTCCGCACGTACGAGGACCTCGTCCGCGCCCATCCCCTGGCCCCCCACTACGAGGGCCGCAACGCCTGGGCGTTCCTGCCCCTGATCGCCTCCGGCCGGCCCGTGGGCTCGCTGGTCCTCTCCTACGGACGGCCGCGGCCCTTCCCGTCGGCGGAGCGCGCGCTGCTCACCTCGCTCGCCGGGCTCATCGCCCAGGCCCTGGACAGGGCCCGGCTGTACGACGCCAACCGCTCGCTCGCCCGGAGCCTCCAGAACGTCCTGCTGCCGCACCATCTGACCCCGCTCCCCGGTCTCGACGTCGCAGCCCGCTATCTGCCGGCGGGGCACGGGATGGACATCGGCGGGGACTTCTACGACCTCGTCCGCGCGACTCCGACCTCCGTCGTCGCCGTCATCGGTGACGTCCAGGGACACAACACGACCGCCGCCGCGCTGATGGGGCAGGTGAGGACCGCCGTCCACGCGCACGCGACGGCCGGCGCGTCACCCGGTGACATCCTGGCGCGCACCAACCGGCTGCTCGACGACCTCGACTCCGACCGCTTCACGAGTTGCCTGATCGCCGAGTTCGACCTCGCGCGACACCGGCTGCGGCTGGCGAGCGCGGGCCATCCGCCGCCCCTCCTGCGCCGGGCGGACGGCGCCGCCGAGGTGCTGGAGGTCCCGCCGGGACTCCTCCTGGGGATCGCGACGGACGTCACGTACGACACCATGGAGCTGCCCTGGGAGCCCGGTTCCGTCCTCGCCCTGTACACGGACGGACTCGTCGAGGCACCGGGCCTCGACATCGGTACGGCCATGACGGACCTGGCGGAGAGACTCGGGGCGTCGGGCGCCCCCGACCTGGACCGGCTCGCGGACGAGCTGACCCTGCACGTCAGGGACGCCGCGCACAGGACCGACGACGTGGCTCTCCTCCTGGTCCGGCGACCTATGCTCTGACGTGTGGTGAACCCCATCGATCCCCAGGACTCCTCGGCCGGCCCCGTCGTCTCCGCCCCCGAGCTGCTCGCCCTGCACGCCGTACGGCTCAAGGGCGTGGCCGACGACGACGAGGCCGCGGCGCGCTACGGGCTCGACACCGAGGTCGTACGGGAAGCGCTGCTCGACCACGAGGCGAGGGGCTGGGTGACCCGTCGGGCGTTCGCCGGGACACGGGGGTGGACGCTCACCGACTCCGGCCGGGCCGAGGGGGAGCGGCAGCTCGCCGGCGAGCTGGCGGTGGCGGGGCTCGGACCCTTCGTACGGGAGCGGTACGAGACGTTCCTCGCCCACAACGCCCGTTGTCTCCGGGCGTGCACCGACTGGCAGTTGCGACCGGACGGAGCGGGGCGGCTCGCCGTCAACGACCACGGGGACGTGGCGTGGGACGGGCGGGTGCTCGACGAACTCACCGAACTGGGCGGGGTCATCGACCTGCTGTCGGACGAGCTGGGGACGAGGATCGGCCGCCTCGGCGGTTACGGCCCCCGCTTCACGGGCGCGCTCGCACGGGTCCGGCGCGGTGAACTGTCGTGGGTCGACAGGGTCAAGGAGGATTCCTGCCACACGGTGTGGATGGAACTCCACGAGGACCTGCTCGCCACCCTCGGCATTCCCCGGGGCGAGGAGCCGGCGGCACGCGCCTAGGAGAAGGGCAGACGCGTGGCGCGGGCTCGACACCCGTCCGGCCGTCGCGGCGCGGCATCCCCCTGCCGGCGCTCCGGTCTCCGGCCTGCGGGGGAGAAACATGGGGGGAAGTTCCCCATGCCCCGCAGGCCTGCTCGTACCAGGATCGGACACGGCCCCGGAGCGGTGGGCCGGTCGGTTCGAGGAGGAGCGGTGGCGGTGAGTGCCGGGCACGAGCGGGCGGCGACGTCGCTGTCGGCGATCGAACGCTGGTGGGACAGCGGGCTGGTCCGCGACGACGGGGACGCGGAACGGCCGGACTGGGCCGTGCTGGCCGAGGAGGCCGTGGCCGCCGCCCCCGCTGCGGCCGAATCCGCCCTGCCTGCGGGGGAGTTGCCGGGACTCAGCGGATTCGAGTGGGTTCTGCGGCCGTTCACCGGCCGCGCCGGGGCACGGCTGGAACGGTGTCTGTCGGGCCGGGCGCGCGGGCTCGTGGACCTGACCGCCGTACGCGACGACCTGGAGCGGCAGCTCGGCGGCAGGCTGGCGCGGGCCGCCGCCCGGACGCTGGTCCTCGAACTGCACGAGGCGCGCGGCGCCGGGCGGCTCGAAGGCGCCGACTCCCGGGCCCGCTTCCGGGACTTCCTGGCGCGTACCGCTTCCCGGCGCGGACTCTCCGACCTGCTGGCCGGGCGTCCCGTACTCGCGCGCATCCTCGGGCGGGCGGCGCTCGACGCGGCGGACGCGATGGCGGAGGCGCTGGAACGGCTCGCGGACGACCACACCCTCCTGACGGCCTCCGGCCTCCTCGCCGAGTCCGGCGGCGGCCCGGGACCGCTCGTGGGCGTCGAGCCCGGCGCCGGCGACGGCCACCGGGGCGGGCGCAGCGTGATGCTGCTGAGCTTCGCCGACGGCACGCGGCTGGTGTACAAGCCGCGCCCGCTCGCCGTACACCGCCACTTCAACGACCTCGTCGCCTGGTTCAACGAGCTTCCCGGCACCGTGGACCTGCGTACCCTGCGGCTGCTCGACCGGGGCGCGTACGGATGGGTGGAGTTCGTCGCCGCCCGCCCCTGCGCCTCCGCCGCGGAGGTCGACACGTTCTACCGCCGCCAGGGCGCGTTGCTCGCCCTGCTGCATCTCCTCGACGGGACCGACCTGCACCACGAGAACCTGATCGCCGTCGGCGCCCACCCGGTCCTCGTCGACGTGGAGACCCTGTTCCACCCCCCGCTGCCGGGCTCCGGCACGTCCGACCCCGCCGCCCGCGCGCTCCACGACTCGGTCTACCGGGTCGGGTTGCTGCCGCAGCTCCTGGTCGGCGACCACAGCGCCCTGGACGTGTCCGCGGTCGGCGGCGGCCGCGAGGGCGTGTCGCCCGTCGAGCGGGCGGACTTCGCCGACGCCGGGACCGACCGGATGAGACTGGTGCGCAGGGCGGGGACGTTCGGCGAATCCGCCAACCGGCCGCGGACGGCGGACGGCGGGCCCGTCGACCCGGGTGCCCACGTCGACGCGCTCTGCGCCGGCTTCCGGGCCGGGTATACGGCCATGGGTGACGCGGTGAGCGGACTGCTCTCGGATTCCGGCCCGTTGGCCGCGTTCGCGGAGGACGAGGTGCGGGTGGTCGTGCGTCCCACCTGGGTGTACTCGCTGCTGCTCGACGAGTCGACGCATCCCGACCTCCTGAAGGACGCGAACGCGCGGCAGCGGGTCCTGGAGACCCTGCGGACCGAGCAGTTCGGACCGGTCCTCGCGCCCGCCGTGATCGACGAGGAGATCGCCCAACTCTGGTCCGGAGACGTGCCGTTGTTCACCGCCAGGCCCGGTCGGGGCGACCTCTGGGGCGTGCCGGGACGCCCCCCGGTGGACCGCACGGACCCGCCGGGCGCCGCCCGCGTCGCCGCGAAGATCGACGCACTGGACACCGTCGACCGGCAGGACCAGGAGTGGATCGTACGGGCCGCGATGGCGACGACCTCCCGCGTCCCCGCACACCGGCCGGTCGCGGGGCGGCGCACCCGCACCGCGGGCCGCGCCCCCGAGCCGGAGCGGCTGCTCTCGGCCGCCCGGTCCGTCGGGGACCAGTTGGTCTCCCTCGCGTACCGCGAAGGGATGCGCAGCAACTGGATCGGTCTGGAGCTTCTCGACGACCGCTACTGGCGGATCGGCCCGATGGCGGCCGACCTGGCCGACGGCTACACCGGACCGGCCTTGTTCCTGGCGCAGCTGGCGGCCCTCACCGGGGCCGCACACTACGCCGAGGCCGCCCGTACGGCCCTGGCGCCGATGCCCGGACTGCTCGAAGCCCTGCAGGCCAGGCCCGAGGAACTCGGCGCGGTGGGCTCGGGGGCCTTCTCCGGCCTCGGCGGCATCGCGTACGCCCTCGCCGAGACGGCACGGCTGCTGGACGATCCGGAGGTCGGCGCCTGGGCGTCGGGCGCCCTGCGGCTGGCGGCCGCGGCGACCGGGGTCGAGCCGGAGTACGGGGTGGGCGCGGGGCTTGCGGGCGGTCTCGTGGCGCTGTCGACCGCGCTCGGCGGTCGTGGCGGTGCGGATTCCCGTACGGGTGGGACGACGGGTGCTTGGGCGGGCGCGGGTACGAGGGGCGGCCCGGGCGCCGATCCGGAGATCGTGCGGGCCGCGCGGGCCTGCGCGGAGCGGCTGGTCGCCGCCGCCCATGCCGCCGCCACTGGTCCTGTGGACACCGAACCGGCCACCCTCGGAAAGGGGTTCACGGAGGGGACGGCCGGGATCGGATGGGCCTTGATGCGGTTCGCCGAGACCGAGGCCAACGCCGGTGACCCTGCCCACGACGTGGTCGGGGGCGCCGCCGGGGCAGGGCACCCGTCCGCCGAGCGGTACCGGCTCGCGGGGCTGTCCGCGATCCGGGCGGCCGTCGTCGCGGACGCGCCGGACGGCGGCCCGGGGCAGGGCGGAGGCCGCAGGGGAGTCTCCGCCCCCACCCCGGACGCCGGGTTCGCGGGCACCGCCAGGGCCTCGGCCTGGTGCCGCGGAGACGCCGGCATCGCACTCGCCGTGCTGGACGCACCCGGCGCCCTGGCCGACCCGCACCTCGCGGCCTGGGCGCGGGGGACCGCGGAGCGGCTGGGGCGGAACGGGGCGGCTCCCGACGACAGCCTGTGCCACGGCGAGGCCGGCCTGTGCGAACTCCTCGGGCACACCGCGCTCCCCGAAGCGCGGCCGCAGTGGCTCCGCCGGGCGGGGGCGCTTCTCGCCTCCGTCGAGGAGAACGACGCCAGGAGCGGCGCCCCGGACGGAGTCCCGCACCCCGGTCTGCTGACCGGCCTCGCGGGGATCGGCCACGGACTCCTCCGGGCGGGATTCCCGGAGCGCGTACCGTCGCTCCTCCTCCTGCGCACCACGGAGGGGCACCACGACCGCTGAGCCGCACCGCTTACGACCGCACGCGTACGACCGCACCGCGTACGACCGCAGGGCACGTACGACCCGCACCACCCACGGCACCACCACCACTCCCGCGGACCCGAAGGACGAGTGAGGACCATGCAGATCAGTGACTCGGTGACGTACGTCAACGGCGGTGCCGGCGCGGAGGCCGCGGCCCAGGACGACCCGGTGGGCGAGGTCACGCTCGGCACCGGCGGCATGCTCGGGCGCCGCAGCCGGCTGCTCAGGACGGCCGACCTGGACACGGTCGCCACGTGGGACATGCCCTACACCACGGGCACCATCACGGTCTCCTGACACGAGGCCTGACGTGGGCCGGGGGCTCCCCGGCCCACTGCCGCGCACGAAAAGGATCAAGTAGCCTGCGGACATGCGTGCGACGTCGTCGGTCATCGTGGGGCGGGACGCCGAGATCGAGTTACTCGACGAGGCCCTCGAGGGTGCCCGCAGGGGTGCCGGCAGAGCCGTGTTCCTCGTCGGTGAGGCGGGGATCGGAAAGTCCAGGCTGGCCGCCGAGTGCGCTCTGCGCGCCTACGACCGGGACATGCCGGTGCTGCGCGGCCGCGCCACGTCCACCGGGCTCGTCGTTCCCTTCCGCCCCCTGGTCGAGGCGCTGTCCTCACGGTTCCGGGCGGCCGGCGCACCGGACGATCCGGAACTCGACCCCTACCGCCCGGCGTTGGCCGGCCTGGTTCCGGAATGGCGGGCCGCAGCGACGGCTCCCGGCTACGCGATCTCGCTCGTCGAACTGGCCGAGGCACTCCTCAGGCTGCTCGCCGTGCTGGGGCGGGAACGCGGCTGCGTGGTCCTCCTGGAGGACCTGCACGACTCCGACACCGAGACGATCGCGGTCGTCGAGTACGTCGCCGACAACGTGGCGGACCTCCCGGTCCTCCTGGTCGGCACGCTCCGACCCGATCCGGGACCGGCGCTGGACCTCGCGCTCGCCGCCGAGCTGCGCAACACCGCCTCGGTGACCGAACTGGGGCCGCTGGACGAGACCGCCGTACGGCACATGGTCGACGCCTGTCTGGACGCCGCCCCGGGCGAGGTGCCCCCGGCCGCGCATCGCCACCTCTCAGAGCGCGCGGGCGGGAACCCGTACCTCGTGGAGGTGCTTCTGGCCGACCTGCTGGACCTGGGGCGGCTGAGCAGGGCGGACGGCGGATGGCTCCTCGCCGATCACGGCGAGGCGACGGTTCCCACGGGAGCGGTACGCAGCTGGGCGCGCCGGCTCGCCCGGCTCGACGAGCCGGTGCGCGAACTGCTCCTCATCGCGGCGACGCTCGGCGGCCGGTTCTCGGTCGGGGCGCTGAGGGTGGTGACCGGGCTCGACGACCGGGCCCTCTTCGCCCACCTCCGGTCCGCGTCCGAGGCCGGGATCATCGCCCCGGACGGGGCGGCCCACGACCACTACACCTTTCGCCACGTCCTGACCGCGGACGCGCTCAGGGCGTCGCTGCCGCCCGCCGAGCAGGCCGCGCTCGCCCGCCGCGCGGCCCAGGCGATCGAGGAGTCCGCCGGCAGGTCGCTCTCCTGTGACCCGCCGGGCGAACTCTCGGGAGAGCAGAGACAGTTGGTGGCCACGCTGCGACTCGCGGCCGGTGACAGGGTGGCGGCCTCCCGGCAGTTCGCCCAGGTCGGCCGGCAGATGCTGGACGCCGGTGCCTCGGGCTCGGCCGCCGTGCTCCTCGAACGGGCCCGGGGCCTCGCGGCCGACGGGGAGCGCGACGACGTCACGGTGCAACTGGCCATCGCCCAGGCCGAGTCCGGGCGGACCGACGTGGCATCCGCTCTGCTCGACGACCTGGCACCGGTGCCTGCCGGCTCCCCCGCGGCGGAGGAGCGGGCCCAGGCGCACACCCAGGTCGCCTGGGTCGCGACGATGGCCGAGCAGCAGCAGGAGGCGCGCCGTCGGATCAGGGCGGCCCGCGCCCTGCTGGGGGCCGAGCCGCGTCCGGAGCAGGAGGCGGCGCTCGTGGTCGTCGAGGGACACCTGGCGCTCCTGCCGGAGCAGGACGGCCGGGGCGGAGAGGACGGCCGGGGGAGCCCGGCAGGCCGGGGCGGAGAGGGCGACGGACGGGGGCCGGCGGGCCGGGCCGGTCGCGAGCGGCTGAAGGAGGCGGAACGTTCCGCCAGGAGCGCCGCGCTCACCGCGGAGCAGCGCGGCCGCCCCGTCGTCGCCTGCCAAGCGTGGCAGCTCCTCGCCCTGCTGTCCCGGCAGCGCGGGTTCGACGAGGCCGACGCCTGTCTGGTGCGGATGCTGGAGGTCGCCGAGAAGCACCGGCTCGCGGTGTCGCGGGCCGAAGCGCTGGTACGGCTCGGCACCAACGCGTTCATGCGGACCGGAGAGGCGACGCAGCTGGAGACCGCCCGCGCGGCGGCGCTCGAACTCGGCTCCCTGACCGTGCTCCAGACCGTCGACGGACTGCTCGCCATGCAGAGCGTGCTCGCCGCACGATGGGACCGGGCCCGGGAGATCGTCGATCGTTCCGTGGAGGCGAGTGCCCGCCTCCAGAACCTGTCGGCGCACCGCTACCTGCTCCTCGTCGACGCCACCCTCGCCGCCCACCAGGGGCGGGGCCGCGAGCAGGAGCGGGCCCTCGCCCGGTTCCGCCGGGCGGGCGGCGAGGAGTCGATGCTCGTACCCCTGCAGCGCGGACTGTGTCAGGCCGTCGGCGCGCTCATGGCGGAGGACCGTGAACGGGCCGCGGCCGAGCTCGACGCGGCCCTCGCCTGGGAGCGGGAGCACCCGAGCTTCTTCTACCTCAGCGGGCGGTACGGGCTCCGCCCGCTGCTGCGGATCCTCGCCGGCGGTCCCGCCGGAGGGGACGCGGAGCCCGGCGGAGACCGGGAGGCGTACCGGGAGGCGCTCACCTCACCGGGTGGTCAGCTGGCCTGGAACCGGATGTTCCTCGGGATGGCGGACGCCGTCCTGCGCGGCCGGGACGGCGACAGGGCCGGCGCGCGGCGCGCGGTGGAGGAGGCCGGCCGCGCGGCAGCGGTGTTCCCGCAGGTCTGGCATCTCGCCCTGCGGCTGGTCGCGGAGGCGGCGCTCGCCGACTCCTGGGGCGAACCGGTCTCCTGGCTGCGGACGGCCGAGGAGTACTTCCACGAGGCGGGCGTACAGCCCGTGGCCGGTGCCTGCCGGGCGCTCCTGCGGCAGGCGGGCGTCAGTGTGCCGCAGCGCAGGGGCGGCCGGGAACGGATCCCGGCCGAGCTCCGCACCGCCGGTGTCACACCGCGCGAGTACGAGGTGTTCGTGCTGCTCATGGAGCGTCCGGGCAATCTGCAGATCGCCCGGCGCCTCTGCATCTCACCCAGGACGGTGGAGAAGCACATGGCGAGCCTGATGGCCAAGACCGGCTGTGCGGACCGCCAGGCGCTCTGCGCGCTGTCCGCCGAGCGGGCGGAGGACGGGGGCCCGGCCGGCCCGGCCGGACCTGCCGGGATCGGGTCCCGGCAGCCGTCGGCCTGATCCGGAACCGGACGGCGGCCGCCCGCCCGCATCCCCCTTCCGGCACCGGTCCGGGGGACGTGGGGGCTCGGCGCGCCCGGCATGGGGGGCATTCCCGACCCCCTGGGGGTCGGGTCCCCCAGGACAGGCTCCGCGGCGGCGCGACTGTGAGGGTTCGGTACCGATGTGTGAAGGTCCGGCGCGGCGGATCATCGAGCGGACCGACCAACTCCCGTCACCATACGGAGGTTCGCTCGATGCCGAGTCCGTCCGCGCAACCCGCCGCCTCACCCGGCACACTCCGGTTCACCGTCCTCGGCCGCCTCACGGTCACCCGGGGCGAACGGGAACTGCCCTTGGGTCCGTTGAAGCAGCGCATGGTGCTGGCGGCACTCCTGGCATCCGCCAACTCCCCGGTCTCCGTCGACGCGTTGACCGAGGCGGTCTGGCCGGAGGAGCCCCCTCGTACCGCTCGCAAGAACATCCAGGTGTACGTCAGCGCCCTGCGAGCGCTCTTCGGACCGGAGGACCGGGACCGGCCACGGCTCACGCACACCGGAGGCGGATACGTCCTGCGCGCCGCGGAGGAGGAACTCGACCTCCTGACGTTCCGCTCCCTGGTGCGGGCCGCCGAGGGGCAGCCGCCCCGGGCGGCGGCCCCCCTGCTGAGACAGGCCCTCGACCTCTGGCAGGGACCGCCCCTGGGCGAGGACCTCCGGCAGTCGCCCACCCTGGCCGAGGAGGCCGAACGGCTCAGGCTGCGGCATGTGACGGCGTACGAGAGCTGGGCGGAGGCGGAGCTGGAGCTGGGCGGCGCGCCGGCCGTGGTCGAGGGGCTGCGCGACCTGGTGGAGCGGCACCCGCTGCGGGAGCGGCTCCGCTCCGCCTGGATGTGCGCGCTGAGCGGCTCGGGCCGACAGCCGGAGGCGCTCGCGGTGTACGACGACTACCGGCAACTGCTCGCCAGGGAGCTGGGCCTGGAGCCGAGCGGCGCGATGGCCGCCCGCTACCGGGCGATCCTCGCGGGGGACACCCGGGCGTCCGGGGCGGGCACGGCCGGCGGGCCGCCGGGCGGGAGACCCGCAGCCGCCCCGCCGAAGGCGACCGTACTGCTGCCGCCCGACCTGGTCGACTTCACCGGACACGGCGAGGAACTCCACGACCTCCTGGACCTGTTGGAGCGCGGCGAAGGGACCGGTGCGGGCGAGGCGGGAGAAGCGGGCGCCGTCGTGCTGCTGTCCGGCCCCGCGGGATCGGGGAAGACCACGCTGGCGGTGAGAGCCGCCCACCTCCTCGCCGGCCGCTTCCCCGAGGGGCGGCTCTGCGTCTCCCTGCGGGACGCGGAGGGGCGTCCCCGATGTATGTCCGCCGTACTCGCGGAACTCGGCGAACGGACGGGTCGGACCGGACTGTCGACCCCTGAGGCGTGGCGGGAGTGGCTGGCGCGGCACCGGGTGCTGGTGATCCTCGACGACGTGCCCGAGGAGCGCGCCGTACGGGCGCTGCTCCCGTGCGGCGGACAGGGCAGGGTGCTGATCACCGCGCGCGGTCAACTGGGCGGCCTCGCACCGGTGCACCGGATCACCGTCCCGCCGCTCGACACGGCGGAGGCCGTACAACTCCTCGCAGGCCTCGTCGGCCCGCGCCGGGTGCGGGCCGACCGGGAGGCCGCGCTGCGGATCGTACGGGCGTGCGGCGGGTCGCCGCTCGCGGTCCGGGTGAGCGGGATGCGGCTCGCGGTGCTCCGCCACGTACCGCTGCGGGAGTTCGCCGACCGGCTGACGGATCCCAGCGGCGCCCTGGACGAACTGACCGCCGGGGACGTGTCCGTACGGCAGCGGCTGGCGCACGGCTGGGAGACGCTCCCGGAGGAGCGGGGCAGGGAGGCGGGGCGGCTGGCCGCGGGAACAGGGGACGGCCCGTTCGGCCTGACGGAGGCGGCCGAGGCGCTCGGCTGCGACGAGCGGCATGCGGTCAGGGTGGTGGAGGCGCTCATCGACGCCGGAATGGTCACCTCACCGGGCGGTGAGGTCACCGCACACGCGGCGCAGTACGACATGCCGCACCTGATACGGCTGTACGCGCGGGGCGCGGGGTACGGGACGCCGGTGCTGACGTAGTCGAGCGGGGGACGGCCGTGGCCGGCGTGGTGCGGCCGGGGGCGCGCCCGGCGGCGGCGACGAGGGGCGGCGCCGGCCTGCGTGGTGCCGTCGGGGGCGTGTGCCCCGGCCGAGCGCGGCGGCGACGCGCCGGTACGCCGACGCGTCGAGGCCGTGACGCGTCGGCGCCGGCGGTCACCGCGTGGGCGCACCCGCGGCGGAGCCCGGAGCCGGGAGGCCCACGTGGGATGCCAGGAAGGCCAGGCACTCCGCCTGGAGTGCCGCCGCGCGGGACGCGGCCCGGTCCCCGTGGCCGACGCCGTGTTCGAGCCGCAGCAGGATCGGGCCGGTGCCCGACGTGGCGTGCTGGAGCGCGGCGCACATCTTGCGGGCGTGCAGGGGATCGGTGCGCGTGTCGCCGTCCGCGGCGGTCAGCAGCACCGCCGGGTACGCGGTCCCGGGCACGACCCGGTGGTAGGGCGAGTAGCCGAGAAGCACCGGCAGCGCGGAGGGGTCCTGCGCGCTGCCGTACTCCGGCGTCCAACTGGGGCCGAGGCCGGACAGTTCGTAACGGACCATGTCCAGGAGCGGGGACGAGCACACCACGGCGGCGTACTTCCCCGGCTCCTGCGTGAGGGCCGCTCCGACGAGCAGCCCGCCGTTGGAGCCGCCCATGATCGCGATCCGGCCGGGTTCGGTCCAGCCGTCCTCGATCAGCCGGTCGGCCGCCGCGGCGAAGTCGTCGAAGGTGTTCTGCTTGTGCGCGCCGCTCCCGGCCCGGTGCCACGCCTCGCCCTCCTCGCCGCCGCCGCGAAGCCCCGCCCAGGCGAACACCCCGCCCGCCCCGACCCAGGCCAGGACCTGGGCACGGTAGCGGGGCGACATCGTGCGGCCGAAGCCGCCGTACCCCGTGAGCAGCACGGGGCGCGGCCGGTCCGGGCGCCCGTCGGGGGAGATGACGAACATCCGGACCGTCGTCCCGTCCCGCGACGGGAACGCGACCTGGCGGGTCACCGCGCCGCGCGTCGCCGGACGGCCGACCGCCCGACCACCCGCCGCCGCGCCGCTCGCCGCCGGGCCACCCGCCGCCGGGCCGACCGGACCGCCCGCCGCGGCGGCGTCCGCGTCCCGCTCCCAGCGGGTCAGGCGGCGGGTCCGGGCGTCGAAGCGGAGCACACGGACCGGAGTGACGAAGTCCGTGTACGCGAACCAGGCCTCGTGACCACCCGACGCCACGGCCGAGAAGTCGCCGACCGCGCCGGTGCCGGGGAGCGGCACGGTGGCCACCTGCCGGCCCTCCACCAGGTCGTGCAACGTCACCTCGGCCACGGTGTCCCGGGTCCAGGCGGCCAGGCCGAGCGGGTTCTTCAGTTCGGGACCGGAGAGCACGACCAGATGGGTCAGCACCGCGTCCGGCCGCTCGGGGACGACCTCGTGCCAGGCGTCCGGGCCCAGGTGGAGCTCGTCCGGCCGGCACGCGACGACGCGACCGCGCGCCGCGCCGCGGTCGGTGCGGAGCCACACCCGGTCCGCCGGGCCCGTACCGGGCACGGCGTGCAGCCGGGTGGCGGCCCCCATGCCCTCCTGGACCGGCCGGAGCAGCGGACGGTCGAGCGGCGCGGCCGACAGATCGGCCAGGTGGACGTCGGTTCCGCGGCCGGTGCCGAGCGTGGCCGTGATGCCGAGCCAGCGGCCGTCCTCGGTCACGGAGACGCTGTAGAACCGGGTCTTGTCCCGCCCCTCGCCGAAGACCACGGCGTCCGCGTCCGGCGACGTGCCGACCCGGTGCAGGCAGACCCTGCGGTGGTAGCGCTCTTCCCCGGGGTTCAGCCGGGGATCCAGCTGCCGGACGTAGTAGAAGGCCCCGCCGCCGGGAAGCCAGCCGACCGACGACTTCCGCACCCGGTCCAACGGCCCGTCCACTACCTCGCCGGTGGCCACGTCGATCACCCGGAGCAGTGAGTCCTCCGTGCCGTCCCGCGACACCTGACAGGCCAGCAGATCGCCCTCCACGGAGGGCTCCCAGGCGTCGAGGACGGTGCGGCCTGACGGGTCGAGGGCGCTGGGATCGAGCAGGACACGCTCCGAGGCCGAGCCCGGGGCCGGGGGCGTCGTCCCGGTTCCGGCGTCGGCCACCACCAGGACCGGGTGCTCCTGGCCGGCCTCCTGTCGCAGCCAGAACACCCTGCCGCCGCGGACTTTGGGCGACCGGACACGGTCGCCGTCGCCGAGCGCCGAGACCGCCGCCTCCCACTGCTCCAGACCGGGCAGGGCCGCCCGCTGCGCGGCGTACAGGGCCTCCTGCTCGGCGCTCCAGCGGCGGGTCTCCGCGGTCTCGGCGTCTTCGAGCCAGCGGTACGGGTCCGGGACGCGCACGCCGTGGAGTTCCTGGACGACGTCCTGCCGCTCGGCGTGCGGGTACGGGCGCCGGGTCCGTCGGGCGTCGGTGGTCACTCCGGTCTCCCTCGTTCGTGGTCGGGCGGACGGTGGCCGCGGGTTCCGGCCGGAGAGGTGACGTCGACCGTGAGCGCGACGGCCTTCTCGGCCGCTGTCCCACCGGCCTGCCCGGCGGGCTTCCCGGAGCCCGTCCGGGCATCCAACGGCGCACCCGGCCCGGCGCCGGACTCGGCGCCGTTCCGGGCGCCCGTCTCCGTGGCCTCCCCCGCGCGCTCTCCGCCGGTTCTCCCCGGGCGCTTCGCAGTGGCCTCGCCGGGCCCCCCGGCGACGTCCTCCCCTGCCTCCTTCCCCGCGTTCCCCGTGCCCGGCAGTGCCAGCCACGCGAAGACGCCCGACAGGACGACGATCACCCCGGACACCGCGAAGATCGTGTCGATGGGTCCGAACCGGACACCGCCGACCGAGCCCGCGACGTCCGTCAGCACCGAACCGGCGAGCCAGCCGGACAGGACCGCGGCGAGCATCGACGCCAGTTTCGTCACCGGATAGAACACCGCCATCACCCGCCCCCTGAGGTCCGGGGGCGCCGCCGCGAGCAGCAGCGGTGCCATCGCGGTGTTGAGGACGGTCAGCGGAACCGTGAAGACGAAGAGCAGCGCGACGCCGCCGAGGAAGGTCGTCTGCCGGGAGTAGGCGATCAGCAGGACCCCGCTCACCAGCAGGCTGATCCAGGTGCTCCGGCGCGCCCCGAGCCACTGCACGACCCGGCCCCCGCTCAACGCGCCCGTGATGCCGCCCACTCCCATCGCCATGCCGATGTACCCGTAGAGGTGGGCGTCGGCGTTCAGGTTGTCCGTGGTGAAGAAGACGTTGAGGGTGCTGAGCGCGCCGAGCCCGAACTGCCCGATGACGGCGAGCAGAAGCAGCACGACCAGGAACCTGCTGCGCGCGAAGAACCGCACACCGTCCGCGAACTCGCGGCCGAGGCTGGGCTTCAGCCCCGCCGGCTTCGCGTCGTTCGGAGTGCGTTCGGAGGCGGGCCGCCTGCGCGCGGCTGTCGCGGCCGAGGCGGGCACGTCGATGGACCGGATCGCCACGTACGACACCGCGTAGGACAACGCGTTGAAGAGCAGGGCCCATTGGATGCCGGCGGCGAACAGCAGCGGCGCCGCGAGCGGAGGTCCGATGATCCAGGCGGTCTCGCCGGTCGCCTGACCGATGCCGGCGGCCCGGGCGCGGTCGGCGTCCCCCTTCACGAGGTCCGCCAGGATCGCGAAGCGCGCCGGTGAGAAGAACTGGCCGGCCGCGTGCAGCAGGAGCACGGTCACATAGACGAGGGCGAGCCAGACGCCTGCCGGGAGCGCGTCGGTCGGCAGGAAGGAGACGACGGTCAGGACCACCACGAGCGCCCCGCGCACCACCTCGGTGCGGAGCAGGGTGGCGAGCTTGTCCCAGCGGTCGACGAACACGCCCGCGAGGGGGCCGATGACCAGGACGGCGACGCTGGACGCCATCAGCACACCGCTGACCGCCATCGGCGCCCACGACTCGTCCTTCGCCAGTACGGTCGCCACCCACAGCACCAGCGTCGTGCTGAAGACGGCGTCCCCGACGGAGGAGACGGCCTGGCCGAACCAGAGGCGGGTGTAGTCGCGGTTGATCAGCGTGAGGCGAGGTGTCATGAGGCGCACCTCGGCGACGCGACGATCGACGCCATGAGGGCCGTCACCAGGGTCGTGTGGTACGCCTTCCGGAAGAACTCGCCGGCCGTGACCCGCGGTCCTGCCCTGAGCTCGGCCGACCGCCCGGGGATCGCCCCGTCGGCCCGCTGGGCGCGCGCCAGGCACTCCACGGCCGCCGCTCCCAAGGGCGTACGCAGGGGATCCTCGCCCAGGACGAACTGCGTGAGGACGAGCTCCGCCGCCAGGTCCCAGAGATCGTGGGCGACGCAGTGGAGCAGCATCCCGCGGGTGAGGTCCCGCGCGTGGTCCAGGTCGGGTCCGGTGATCCGGGGGTCGGCGCGGCCGAAGTCGCCGAGGTAGAAGGCGGTGTGGGTCAGCGCGTATGCCTGCGGGACGGTGAGCGGCCCCACCGCGCCCCGCGCGGTCGCGGGCGCGACCGTGGGACCGTCGGCGCGGAGGGCGACGAGCGGGCTCCGCGGGAGGAGTTCGGCGTACGGCTCGATGGCGTGGCGGACACCCGCCTTGTCCGCGTAGTAGCGGATCTCGATGCGCAGGTACGGTGACTTCCCGCCCGGTGACAGGAAGTGGGGGTCCAGCCGGGCGAGCGCCTCCCGGCACCGCGTGTCGTCGATTCCGTCGGGTGCGAGCGCGGCGTACACCAGCCGGTACGTGGAGGCGTACGCGGGACTGCCGTCGAAGAGCCGCGGGAAGTCCGGATCCTGCCAGAGCTTGCGTACGAGAGCGGTCGCCCCGCCCAGGGGGTCCGGGGCGGTGTCGTCCGGCCGTGCCGCGCGGTGGCAGAGCAGCCCCAACTCCAATGCGGCCTTGGCCTTTCCCTGCGTTGTCGACCGGGTCGTCGCCCCGGCCGCGGTGGAGAACGGGTCGAAGTGGTCGAGATGGCCGCCCAGCCAGTCCAGCGCGCCGGCGGAGAGCTGCTCCAGGAGTGAGGGAGGCATGGCTACAGGCGCCCCGTCTCGTGCAGATGGTCGAGCAGGGCCGTGTCGACGGTGTCGCGGAACCTGGCGAGGGTACGGGCGTCCTCGTCGTAGCTGTAGAGGTCCTGGCAGGCGATCCACCGGTCACCGGTCTCCGTGCCGGGCAGGTAGCCGTCGGCGACCGTGCCGACCTCCCAGTCGGGTTTGCCCGCGGTCTCCCAGCAACTGGCCAGGGTGCCGTCGGCGCTCACGACCGCGCCGTACCGGCCGTCGGTGTGACCGCAGGTGACGCAGGTCTTCCGGCCGCCGGGGCGGTTCACGGCGAAGCCGAGTTCCAGGGCCCTGCGCTGCCACCGGGTGAAGGCGGCGGAGAGCTCGCCGGTGTGCAGGAGGCTGTTGGCGTATCCGACGCCGACATCGCCGATGCGGGCGAAGTACAGCGTGCAGCGCGCGGGGTCGAGGGCGCCCGCCAGCCGGTCGATCAGCGCGTCGACGCCGTGGAAGGTCTCCTGGGAGACGTTGACCCGCAGGGTCCATCGCAGCGGGGTGACCTCGGAGGCCTTGACGATATTGCGGACGATCTTGTCGAAGGTGCCGCTGCCGTCCGCCCTGCCGACCCGGATGCGGTCGTGGTCGTCGCGGTCGCCGTCGAAGGTGACCTGGACGGAGGACAGGCCGCGGTCGTGGAGCCGGCGGGCGAGGGACGGGGTGAGCAGGGTGGCGTTGGAGATCATCCAGGCCGAGGTGGGAGCGATGTCCGCGGCCCGCTCCAGGAGTTCGAGACACCCGCGCGGGTTGAGGAGCGGCTCGCCGCCGAAGAGGAGGATCCTGAGCTTCTCCAGGCCCGCGGCGGCCATCTGGCGCTGGGTGAACCCGAGGATCGAGGTGATCGTCTCCGAGGTGAGCCGGGTCCGGGCGATCCGCGGCGGTCGGCTCCCGCCGGCCAGGTCCTGCGCGGTGTTCTGGAAGCAGTAGCCGCAGCCGAGGTTGCAGTGGGTGCTGGTGAGGACGGTCAGGGCGTAGGCGCGGATCGTGGCGGGGGTGAACAGGCCGCTCTCGCGCAGTCGTCGCTCGGCCTCGGGACGCAGGCCCCCGTCGGGGGTGACATGGCGGTCGGCGAGCCGGGCGACGCCGCCCGGACCGAGGAACCACCAGGTGCGCTCGCCCCGGAGGAGGCGCGCGCCGGAGGAGTCGAGGCCGGTGCCGGCCGGTGCGTCGGGCGCCGCCTGCGGGGCGGGACTCGTCGCTTGGTCGATGCTCACCGTGTCGCCTCCTGTACGGCCGTGGCTCTTGTGGCTTCTGCGGCTGAGGTGGCTCCTGTAGCTGAGGTGGAGCGACCGGCGGGCGTGTCGGGAGCGACCGGGCGGCCGCTTCCGACGATCAGCGTCGTGAGCGCGGTGACGAGGGTCGCCTGGTACGACTTCCGGAAGTACTGCACGGGCGTCGCGTCCGCCGGTGCGCGCCTGACGACGGACTTCCCGGGGATCGCTCCGTCCGGCGCCTGGACCTCGGCGAGCATCCGGATGCCTGCCGCCCCGGAGGGCGTACCGAGGGGATCCGCGCCGAGGCAGTACTGCGCGAGCAGGAGCTTGCCGACGAGGTCCCATTCGCCGAGGCCCAGGCAGTGGTGGGTGAGCCGTTCCACGACCTGGAGGGCCTGCTCGCGGGCCTCGTCGGTCAGGCCGGGATCGCGGAGGCCGAAGTCGCTGAGGTAGAAGACGGTGTGGGTGACCACACAGGCGTCCAGGTCGGCCACGGGCAGGGTGGCGGCCCGGGCGGGCAGGCTGGCCGCGTACAGCTCGTCGTACGAGGCGAACTCGTGCTCAGCGCCCGCGAGATCGGCGTAGAACCTCGCCTCCAGGTGGAGGTAGGGGGCCTTGCGCCCCGGGGCGAGATAGCCGGCGTCCTTCAGTCGGGCCAGGACGGCGCGGGGGGCGTCGGTGACGCTGCCGGAGGGTGCCAGTGCCGAGTACATCAGCTCGAACTGCCGGGCGTACCGCCCGTCGAGGGTCAGAAGACGCGGGAACTCCGGGCGCTGCCAGGCCTGTTCGACGATCGATCTCGCCCCGTGCAGGGCGGTCTCCACCGGGGCGGACTCTCCCCAGTAGCGGCAGAGCAGCGCGAGCTGCAGGAGGGCCTTGACGCGGGGTGTCACCGGCAGTTCGGCGTGTCCGGCGGGGGAGTCGAGGTACCCCGCGTGCCGCGCGATCCAGTGCCGCGTACCCATGGACAGACTCGCCACGGCCTCATCGAGGCCGGCTGATCGCGTACTCATGGTTCTCCTTCGGGGTTGCGGATGCCTGAGCCACCCGCTCGACGATGTCGGCCGCGCGGGCCGCGCCGTCCACCGCGGCCAGCCTGTCGCCGAGCGCGCGGGCTCGGGTCCGCAGTCCTTCGTCGCGCGACACCGACTCCAGCAGCGCCGACAGGTCCACGGACGGGGTCTTCGGGTCGCGCAGGGCCACGCCGGCCCGCACACAGGCGCCGGTGAGCAGCGGCTGTTCGGACCCGTTGGGCGAGAGCACCAGGGGGCGACCGCGCAGGAGCGCCGACAGGACCGGGGCCGAGGTGCCGTTGGCCAGCACCAGGTCGGCCGCGTCGACGAGCGGTCCCATCCACGGCTTCCGTACGAGCAGGATGTCGGCCCCGGGAGCGGGCGCGGGGTCGGTGGACCGGCCCTGCTCGACCACCGCCTGGAACGGTCCGCCGGTGAACGCCTCGTTGAGCCGCGGCCAGAGGGTCCGGCCGCCGAAGAAGCGGCCGAGGTGGACGTAGACGACGGGCTTCCCCCTGCCCGTCCTCGCCACGTGGTCCTCAACCGCCTCCCACTCGCCCCGTCCGGGAGCCGGTTCCCAGGTCAGCGGTCCCACGTACCGCACCCGCTCGGGGAGTTCCGCTCCCGGATACTCGAGTGCCGGATCCCCGCGGAGCAGCAGCGCGTCACCGAGGAGCGGATCGTCCTCCCAGCGGGAAGCGCGCCCGGCCAGGCCGACCTCCTCCCGCGTGGCGGCATGGAGGTCCAGGCTGTCGCGGGTCCGGCTCTCCCGGGTCCTGCCCAGGTGCGGCTCCCCGTCGCCGCCGCTCCGGTAGTTCCACAGATGAACCGAGAGCCCGACCACGGCCACCGGGATGTCCAGGCTCTCGGCGGCGAGCAGGGCCCCGTTGCACAGCACCGAGGTGACGAGAAGGTCGGCCTGCGCCGTCCGGGCCGCACGCAGGACCGCCCGGTACTGCGCGGCACCGGTCTTCCCCCACCACGTGGCGGAGAACGCCCGCTGACCGCCGAAGTCCTCGGCCACCGCGCACGGCAGCCCCGCCTCGGCCGCGACGGGCACTGCGGAGGATCTGGCGAGGACGCTCACGTGATGGCCGCGGCGACGCAGCTCGCGGCCGGCCGCGAGCGCCGGGTAGAGGTAGCCGCCGTCGCTGAGCGGGCAGAGCAGGATCTTCACGACGTGCGCGCTCCCTCGGGTTCGGGCGGGTGGCGGAAAGCGGGGTCCGGAGTGCGAAAGGGGGGTGACGGTGCTGCGGCCCGTGAGTGGCCGCGGGCCCCCCGGTTCCTGGCGTCGTGCGCCGAGAACCGGGTGGCCCGCGAGGTACTCAGGACGAGACGAGTCGCGTCAGGAGATGTCGCTGGAGTTGTTGATGATGCAGCCGGCCTCGTCCTCCTCGGCCTCCCCGTGCGCCACGACCTCGATGTCCTCGTCCTCGACCGGCTTCGGGTTCGTGTTCTCGGGCATGTTCGTCCTCCTCGTTTGACGGCGTCGCTGCGCCGGCTGAGAAGAACGTACGAACGGCGGGTATGGGAACGCCTGGCCGTCGGTTCGACGCCGGTATGCGTCGACGGAGCGGCCGCGGTACGAGCCTGTGACATGGGCCGATACCCGTGCCGGACGGCGGCGCCCGGCCGTCCGCGGGGTGTCCGCACTCTTCCCCGGACCCGTCCGACGCCTACCGCACCCCTCCGGACCTGGGACTTAACCGTTCACCAGGCGTTCGTGAACCGGAAGTCTGCCGCCCGGGGGCACGATCCAGGAACGCTCCGCGCGCGGAGCGCACCCGAGGAGGAGGAGACGGACATGGACCTGGCGGAGCTCATCGGCCTGCGGCCGGTGCCCTGCGGTGGTCTCCTCGTGGCGCTCACCCGCCGCTGCCCCATGAGCTGCGCGCACTGTTCCACGGGCTCGTCCATGACGGCCTCAGAGGAGCCCGACCCGCAGCAACTCCTGAACTTCGTCGGCTCGTTCGGTGTCGAGGACCGCCCCGAGGTGGTGATGCTGACCGGCGGTGAACCGCTGCTCCTCCCCGAGCTGGCCGCTCGCGTGGCCGGTCTCGCGCAGGCCAAGGGGTCCCGGGTGGCCCTGCTCAGCGGGATGTTCTTCGCCCGTGGGGGACGCGTCCCCGACCGGATCATGCGGACGATCACCGCTCTGGACCACTTCTCGGCGAGCCTGGACGTCCACCACGAGCGCGAGGTCCCGCGCGCGGACGTCCTGCGCGCCCTGGGCGCCGTGCTCGACGCGGGGATCCCCGCCAGCATCCACCTCACAGGCACGGGCAGGGGCGGGGGCACAGGAACGGGCACGGGCAGCGGTACCGGCACCGGCACGGGCCCCGGCCCAGGCGCCGGCACGGACATCGACGACCCGTACCTGGCCGACGTCGTCGCGGACGTGCGCCGCGTCTTCGGCGCCCGGATGCCCATGCTGGTCAACGAGGTGCGCCCGCTCGGCCGCGCCGCCGGCCTCGTCCGGCCGACACCGCCGGGCCCCGACGACAGCCTGGCGGCGCCCTGCGCCCTCGCGGCCTGGCCCGTGGTCGCCTTCGACGGGACGGTGGCGGCCTGCTGCAACCAGTGGACCGTCGACCGGCGTCCCGTTCCCCCGCACCTGCGGCTCGGACACCTCGCCGAGGACGACTGGCCGACCGTCCGCGAGCGTTCCCTCGGCTCCCCGGTTCTGCGGATGCTGCGTGCGGTCGGCCCGCGGCGGCTGCACGCCCGCTACGAGACCGCGCCGGCCCCGGCCGGCTACTGCCGCAGCTGCCACGCACTGGCCGACCGCCCGGGCGTCCTGGAGGGCGCGGCCCGGGACGCGGGCGGTCGCGTCGGCGAACTCCTCGACCGGCTCACCACGGCGCAGCAGCGCGCGGCAGGACCCGCCGCCCTGGTGCGACGCATGGGGTGCGCGCGCTATGCGCATCTGGTCGAGCCGCCGTCCGGAGAGGAACGCGTGCCCGCGAACGAGCCCCGACTCACCCAGGCGTCGTCAACCGCAGAGGCGAGGAGCAGCCGATGAACGCCACAGCCACAGCAGACGCAGCCACAGCAGACACAGCCACAGCAGACACAGCCACAGCCACAGCAGACGCAGCCACAGCAGTCACAGCCGCCGGCCTCACAGTCGCGGCCGCAGCGCCTCCCGCCACGGCCACCGCATCCCTGGCGCTGCGCACCAAGCTCGCTCCCACCACCCCCGTCCTGAGGGCGGTGACCGCCGCGCTCTGGCGACCGGACGGTCTGCGCGAGCGGTACGTGCGTTATCTGGCCGCCATGCATCCGCTCGTACGGGCCTCGGTGCCGCTTCTCGTCCGGGCGGCCGAACGCTGCGCCGCCGAGCCCGGCGACCCGGCCGCGCGGTGCCTGGCCGCGTACTACCTCCGTCATGCCGAGGAGGAGCGGGACCACGACGCCTGGCTGCTCGACGACCTGGCCGCCGCCGGTGCGGGTCCGTCGGCCGTGCCGCACCCGATCGTCGTGGAACTCGCCGGCGCGCAGTACTACCGGATCGAGCACGAGCACCCCGTGGCCCTGCTCGGCTACATCGCGGTCCTGGAGGGCAACGCCCCCGGGCCCCGGCTCGCGGACCGCCTCGCCGAGGTCACCGGGCTGCCGGACGGCGCGTTCCGCACGCTCAGGGAGCACGCGGAGCTCGACGGCGGTCACCTGCACGACCTGTACCGGGTGTTCGACGCGCTCGCGCCGAGCCCGGCCCGGCAGACGGCCGTCTCCGTCAGCGCGCTGCACACGGCGAACCTGCTCACCCGCCTGTTCCTTTCCCTCGCCGAGGACAACGGAGGACACCCATGACCGACGAAGCCACCCCGCACGGCCCGGAGCCCACCCTGGAGGCACTCGCCGCCGCGGGCTTCGACGTGGACGCGCTGAGCGAGGAACAGCTCGACGTCGTACGGGCGTTGACGCCGGACGAGCTGGCCCTGCTGGTCGACATCAGGGGGCGACTCGACGCGGCGGCCCCCGAGGTCCAGGCCCACGCGGACGTGGCGGGCGGCGCGCTGTTCTGACGCGGGGGCGCATCACCGCCGCGCCCGGTCCAGTGGCCCCCGCCGAACCCACCGTCCCGCGTCCCTCGCCCGCGTCCTTCGACGCCGTCCCTCCCCCCCTGTCTCTCCCCCCGTCCACCGGAGGAATCCATGCCCTGCGCCTCGTGCGGGAGCGCCCTGCCGCCCGGAGCCCGGTTCTGCCCCTCCTGCGGCAGCCCGTGCGCCCCGGGGCCGGCCACGGCCAGGCCGACGGGCCGCAAGGTGGTGACGGTCCTCTTCTGCGACCTGGTGGGCTCCACCGCGCTCTCCGGGGCGCTGGACGCCGAGACGCTGCGGTCGGTCACGCTCCGCTGGTTCGACCTGATGCGGCTGCGCATCGAGGAGCAGGGCGGCACCGTGGAGAAGTTCATCGGGGACGCGGTGATGGCGGTGTTCGGCGTACCGACGGTCCGTGAGGACGACGCGCGGAGAGCGGCGTCCGCGGCCCTGGCGATGAGGGAGGCGCTCGCCGGGTTCAACACGCGCCTGGAGGAGGCCGTGGGGGTACGACTTCAGATGCGCATCGGCATCAACACCGGTCAGGCGGTGACGGGTTCGGCCACGCAGCGGCAGGCGATGGTCTCGGGCGAGGTGGTGAACGTGGCCGCCCGCCTGGAACAGAACGCGGCCGCGGGGGAGATCCTGCTGGGTCCCGACACCCTCGCCGCCGCCGGGCCCGGCATCCTGACGACGGAGACGGGCCCCCTGCTCCTGAAGGGCAAGAGCGACCGCGTGGTGGCGCACCGCCTGATAGCCCTGGACGATGAGGACGGCCCCGAGGCACTGCGCCGCTTCGACGTCGGCTTCGTCGGCCGTGGGCACGAACTGACCATGCTGGACGAGGTGTTCCACCGGGTGGCGCGAAGGAGGCGTGTCGACCGCCTGGTGGTGGTCGGTGAGGCCGGCCAGGGGAAGACCCGCCTGGTACGCGAGTGGCTCCACCGCGCGACGGCCACGGGCCGGACGGACGGACGCGTGCCGCCGCTCTCCCCGCTCCCCGCTCCCGCCCCCTGTTTCGGCGTCGGTCGTTGCCGGGCCCGGGGCGAACAGCCCAGTCTGGGGGCGCTCGCAGACGCCGTGGCCGGGCTGCTCGAGAACGTCGGCGCGGTCGCGCCGTCCCCCGAACTCGACCTGCTCCATCAGGGTCTGCTCCTCGACGGGACTCCCCATCCCTCCCCGGCGGACACCTGCGCCGCGCTCGCCCGGGTTCTCGCCGAGCTGTCCGAGGAGAAGCCCGTCGTGCTGGTCGTCGACGACTGCCACTGGGCCGCACAGCCGCTGTTCGACGCCCTCGACCGGCTCCTGCGCGCCCTCGCCGACGCAGCCGTCCTGATCGTCCTGCTCACCCGGCCCCAGCTGTTCGACGTGCGGCCCGAACTCGCCCCGGGCGCCGTCCTGCTCGGCGGCCTCTCCGACGCCGAGGCGCAACTCCTCGCCGCCGAGCTGACGGGACAGGCCGCCGACGGCACGCCGCTCGCGCCACAGGTCCTGGCGCGGGTCGGTGGGAACCCGCTGCACCTGGAACAGCTGCTCGTCGCGGGGGACCCCGTCGACGCGGACAGCGTCCCGCTGCCCCTCCAGGCCCTGATCGGCGCCCGGATCGACGCGCTCGAACCGCCCGAACAGCGGGCCCTCGGCCTGGCGTCCGTCCTCGGCGGCGACTTCACCGCCGACGAACTCACGGCGCTCGCCGGACATCCCGCCGAGGCGTGGAACGAGTCAGAGCTGCGGACCACCCTCCACCGGCTCGTCCGGCACCGTCTCATCAGGCCGGACGGCAGGGCGTTCCGCTTCGCCGGCGGGCTGATCCAGGAGGTCGTCCACACCAGCCAGTCCAAGCAGGACCGCGCCGACCGGCACGAACGCGCGGCACGCCTCGACACGGTCCGGCGGCGCGGCAGCGCCGCGGTAGGGGCCCATCTGGAGCAGGCGTACCGCTACCGCGTCGAGCTCGGCGCCCAGGACGCGCACACCGACGGGCTTCGGCGCCGTGCCGCCGACGCCCTCGCGGAGGGCGGTCGTCTCGCGCTGGCCCACGCCGACCCCGTATGGGCCGCCGACCTGCTCGGCAGGGCCACGGTCCGGTACGCCGCCGGCGAGCCGGGCAGCGCGGCCACGCGACGGCGACTCGGCCAGACGCTGCTCGACCTCGGCCGCGTGACGGAGGGCCGGGCCCTGCTCGAAGAAGTCCTCGGCGACGTTCCGGCGGACGGCTGCGGCAGCGATGCGGTGGAGGCCGCACACGCCCGGCTCGGCCTGGCGTCGGCCGGAGGGCCGGCGGGCGGCGGGCCGGCGGGCGGCCGGTCGGACAACGGCCGGGCCGGGACGGGTCGACCTGCGGAGGAATCGCCCGCCAGGGACTCGGAGTCGGAGAACGGCCTCCCCGGGGTGAGCCCGGCGGACGGTACGCCCTCCGGGGAGCCGAGGACCGACGACGACAGCCACTCCAGGGAGCCGGTGACCGACGACGACGACAGCCCGTCCGGGCGCGGTCGGTTCGCTGCCGCCCCCGCAGTCCACGCTCGGCTCCCCATGCGCCGGACCACGCGCCGTATCGCCCCCGGGGGTGAGTCACCGGCCGAGGCCGCCGCCGCCACCCTGCCCGTGTTCGCCGCCGCCGGTGACGAGTTCGGCCAGGCACGGGCCTGCCTGCGGCTCGCCCAGCACGCTCAGGAGCAGGGCCGGCACCGGGAAGCCGAGCGGCTGCTCGACCGGGCCCTCGGCCATGCCGTACGGGCCGATGCCGAACCGGAACGGGCGGCCGCTCTCGGGGCCATGGGGGTGTCCCTCTGGCGCGGGCCTCTGCCCGTCGTGGACGCCGTGACCCGCTGCCGCGCCCTGCTCGCCGAGCAGGGGGCCGGCCGCCGGGCCGTGCGGCTGACGCTCAACTGCCCGCTGGCCGTCGTCCTGGCCCTCCACGACGACCGCGACGGCGCGCGCGCCTGCCTCGCGGAGGCCGAACGACTCGCCCAGCGGCTCGGCTACGCCGAGACCGACGCCTTCCTGCCCCTCTTCACCGCCACCGTCGACGATCTCGCCGGCCGCCGCGAGGAGGCCCTCCTCAGCCTGGAGCGGGCCGCGGGCGCCGCGCGGGCGCTCGGCGCGACCGGGCTCCTGCGCAGCGCCCTCCTCGACGCCACCCGCATCCGGCTCGACCTCGGCGACTGGCGTACCGCACACGACACCCTCGCCGAACTCGCACTGCCGGCAGGGCAGTCCGAATCGGCCCGGCCGCGCGCCGAGTCGGCCGACCTCGACGGCCTGCGTGCCCGGATCGCCGCGGCACGAGGGGAGGCCGCGACCGCCACCCGCCTGGCGGACCGGGCGGTCGCCACCGCCGTCCGTACCGACTCGCCCATCGTCCAGGGTCTCGCCGCACTCGACGCGGCCCGCACCGCTCTGGCGTTGGGACACACGCAGCACGCGGCCGAGGCGGCGGTACGCGCCCGGTGGAGCTTCGCCGCCAAGGGCCACCTCCCCGCCGCACGCGAGGCGGAGGCCGTCGTCCTGCGCTGCCAGGGCCGCCGGACCGACGGGATCCGTTCCGTCGGCGCGACGGCCGACGGAACCGGAAAGGACGCCCAGCGA
The DNA here is from genome assembly GCF_044752725.1 of Streptomyces sp. NPDC088707. Lineage (NCBI taxonomy): Bacteria > Bacillati > Actinomycetota > Actinomycetes > Kitasatosporales > Streptomycetaceae > Streptomyces > Streptomyces sp. NPDC088707. The sequence continues at coordinate 401,971 of NZ_JBIVLV010000002.1, forward strand.
TGACCACCGGCCAGCGACCCGGCCCCGCCCCCGCCCCCGCCCCCGGACTCACCTGGGGTCTCCGGGGTCGCGGTCCCGACGACGTACCCGTGGAGGCCGACCATCCGCCCGAGCCGCCCGAGGGCGGTCTGCTCGGCGGGACCGGGCGTGGCGTGCGCGTCTGCGTGGTCGACTCCGGAGTCGAACGCGACCACCCCATGGTCGGCCCCCTCGCCCGCTCCTGGCGGGTCTTCAAGGACGACGAAGGCGTCCACGTCGAGGAGACCGACGAGGGCGATGCCTGCGGACACGGCACCGCCTGCGCCGGGATCATCCGCCGCACCGCCCCGGACTGCGAGCTGTCCAGCGTCCGGGTGCTCGGCGAGCGGTTCTCCGGCAGCGGGGACATCCTCCTCGAAGGGATCCGGTGGGCCGTCCGCCAGCGCTTCGACGTCGTGAACCTCAGCCTCTCCACCAGCCGCGACCGCTTCGTCGAGGAACTGCGCCGGCTCGCCGACGAGGCGTACTTCCAGCAGACCGTGATCGTCGCCTCCGCGCACAACACCCACGTGGAGAGCTTCCCCTGGCGGTTCTCCTCGGTGATCTCCGTCGGCAGCCACCAGGAGGACGACCCGGACCTCCACCTCTACAACCCCGAGCCGCCGGTGGAGTTCTTCGCCCCCGGCCAACGGGTGCAGGTGGCCTGGCTCGGCGGTACGTCGATCCGTACCTCCGGCAACAGCTTCGCCACCCCGTTCGTCGCCGGGCTCTGCGCGCGGATCCTGTCGAGCCGACCGCGTCTGACGCCGTTCCAGCTGAAGAACGCCCTGTACCTGTCCGCCGCCAACGTCCGTGTCCACGGCAGCCGGTAACGACCGGCGCCGGAAGGGAACCCCCATGGCTCAGACGATCGCCCCCGCCGTCCCCTCCGCACCCCGGCCCGATCCGGCCATGGCGGAGCTTCTGCAGTCGGTCGTGGACACCGCGCGCGCCATCTTCGGCGCCGAGGCGAGCTCCATCCTGCTCCTGGAGGCGGCGGCGGACGAACTCGTCTTCGAGGCCGTCTCCGGGCAGGGACAGGAGTTCCTGGTGGGCCGGCGCTTCCCCGCCGGCCGGGGGATCGCCGGCTGGGTCGCCGCCTCGGGCGAGCCGATGGTCGTCGACGACCTCCACGACAGCACGTCCTTCGACCGGGACGTCGCCCGGTCCACCGGCTTCGTGCCGAACGCCCTGATGGCCGCGCCGCTCGTGCACGGGGACCGCGTCCTCGGCGTGCTGGAGGTCCTCGACCCGTCCCCGCAGGCCCGGTCCAGCCTGTCCGAGCTCGACCTGCTGAGCCTCTTCGCCCGGCAGGCCGCCGTCGCCCTGCACGTCCTCACCACCCACGCGCCTCGCGGGGCGGAGCCCGCCGCCCCCGAGGACCCCGCGCGGGCCGAACTCCTGCGCCTCCTCGGGGAGGCCCGCCGTCTCCTGGAGGAGTGAGGGCCCGAGGGGCGGCGCAGGAGGCCTGCCCACGCCCGCCCCGGCCGGTTGCCGGGCGGCCGGGACAGGCCCGGGTGCGCGTCAGGAGAGGTCGAACCGGTCCAGGTTCATCACCTTGGTCCACGCCGCCACGAAGTCACGGACGAACTTCTCGCCCGCGTCCCGGGACCCGTAGACCTCCGACAGCGCGCGGAGCTGGGAGTTCGAGCCGAAGACGAGGTCGGCGGCGGTGGCCGTCCACCTGACCTCGCCGGTGCCGCGCTTCCGCCCCTCGTAGACGTTCTCGGTGGCCGTCGACGGCTTCCACTCCGTGCCCATGTCGAGCAGGTTCACGAAGAAGTCGTTGGTCAGGGACTCCGGCCGGTCGGTGAACACCCCGTGCTCGGACTTGCGGAAGCCGGTGTTCAGCGCCCGCATGCCGCCGACGAGGACCGTCATCTCGGGCGCCGTCAGCGTCAACAGGCTCGCGCGGTCCAGGAGGAGGGTCTCCGGCGACAGCTTCTCGCCCGCCCGGAGGTAGTTGCGGAACCCGTCCGCCCGCGGTTCGAGCACGGCGAACGACTGCACGTCGGTCTGCTCCTGCGAGGCGTCCGTGCGCCCCGGCGAGAACGGGACCGTGATGTCGTGACCCGCGTTCTTCGCGGCCTGCTCGACGGCCGCGCAGCCGCCCAGGACGATCATGTCGGCGAGCGAGATCCGCACCCCGCCGGACTGGGCGCCGTTGAACTCCCGCCCGATCCGGTCGAGGGCCGCCACCGTCTCGGTCACCTCGGGAAGGGCGTTGGACTCCCAGTCCTTCTGCGGTGCGAGCCGGATTCGTGCGCCGTTGGCGCCGCCCCGCTTGTCCGTGCCGCGGAAGCTCGCCGCCGACGCCCACGCGGTGGTGGCCAGCTGTGAGACGGAGAGACCCGAGTCGAGGATCCGGCGCTTGAGGCCGTCGACGTCCGCCTCCGTGACCAGCGCGTGCTCGACCGCGGGGACGGGGTCCTGCCACAGCTGCTGCTCGGGGATCCACGGGCCGAGGTACCGCGAGACGGGCCCCATGTCGCGGTGCAGGAGCTTGTACCAGGCGCGGGCGAAGGCGTCCGCGAGCTGGTCGGGGTTCTCGTGGAAGCGCTTCGCGATCGGCCCGTAGACCGGATCGAGCTTCAGCGCGAGGTCCGTCGTCAGCATGATCGGAGCGTGCCGCCTCGACGGATCGTGGGCGTCGGGCACCGTGTCCCGGGCCGCGGGGTCCGTGGGCGTCCACTGCTGGGCGCCGGCCGGGCTGGTCGTCAGCTCCCAGTCGTACCGGAAGAGGTTGTCGAGGAAGCCGTTGTCCCATGTCGTCGGCGCGGTCGTCCACGCGCCCTCCAGGCCGCTGGTGAGCGCGTCGGCGCCCTTGCCGCTGCCGCACGTGTTGCGCCAGCCGAGGGCCTGCTGCTCGATGGGGGCGGCCTCCGGCTCCGGACCGATGCACGTGGGATCGACCGCGCCGTGACACTTGCCGAAGGTGTGGCCGCCGATGATCAGCGCGGTCGTCTCCTCGTCGTTCATCGCCATGCGGCCGAACGTCTCGCGAATGTCCCGGGCCGCGGCGATCGGATCCGGATTGCCGTTGGGGCCTTCCGGATTGACGTAGATCAGGCCCATCTGCACGGCACCGAAAGGACCGGTGAGTTCCCGGTCGCCGCTGTAGCGCTCGTCTCCGAGCCAGGTGTCCTCGGGGCCCCAGAAGACCTCGTCCGGCTCCCAGATGTCCTCACGGCCGAAGCCGAATCCGAACGTCTTGAATCCCATGGACTCCATGGCGCAGTTACCGGCGAAAACCAGCAGATCGGCCCAGGAGATCTTCCGGCCGTACTTCTGCTTGACCGGCCAGAGGAGACGGCGCGCCTTGTCCAGGCTCGCGTTGTCCGGCCAGCTGTTGAGCGGTGCGAAACGCTGCGCGCCGGAACCGCCACCGCCCCGGCCGTCCTCGATGCGGTACGTGCCCGCCGCGTGCCAGCTCATCCGGATGAAGAGCGGCCCGTAGTGGCCGTAGTCGGCCGGCCACCAGTCCTGCGAGGCCGTCATCACCTCGAAGACGTCCCGCTTCAGCGCGTCGACGTCCAGGGTCGCGAACTCCGCCGCGTAGTCGAAGTCGTCGTCCATCGGACTGGCCTGGGGTGAGTTCTGGTGGAGGACCGTGAGGTCCAGCTGGTTCGGCCACCAGTCCCGGTTCGTCCTGGGACGCGTGTCCTTCGGGGCCGGGGAGGGGATTGCCGGGTTCTCGCTTTCGCTGCCGGACACGTACGTCCTTCTTCCTGTCGCGATGTTTCCGTCTGCCGACTGCATGCCCGTGACGTCGTCTGCTTTTCAGGTGTCGAGCACGGCGACTCGGCGTCCGTATGGTCGCGCACCGGGGACCGCACTGCTAAGAGAACACGCAGGGCACCGCCGCGTAACAAGCGGGCGGAATCCGAATAGGCGTCGAAGGACCGGTCCGGCGGCCGGTGGAGTTCCCGGTCCCGGAATTCATGCGAGAAGGGTGAAATCCTATGAGCGACCTGCTGGAGCGGCTGCGGGGGCGTGGCTGGAGGATGACCTCCCAGCGGCGTGTCGTCGCGGAGGTCCTCGACGGCGAGCACGTCCACCTCACGGCGGACGAGGTGCACGCCCGCGCCGCGGAGCGGCTGCCCGAGATCTCCCGGGCGACCGTCTACAACATCCTGGGCGAACTGGGCCGGCTCGGCGAGGTCGTGGAGGTCTCCGTGCACGGCCGGGCGAGGCGGTACGACCCGAACGCGCACCGCCCGCACCAGCACCTGGTGTGCTCCGGCTGCGGCACCGTCCGGGACGTCCACCCGACCGGCGACCCGGCGGCCGCGCTGGCCGCCCTCCCGGCCGAGGACCGGTTCGGGTTCACGGTGGCCGAGGCGGAGGTCACCTACTGGGGACTGTGCCCGGAGTGCGTGCCGGGCCGGGCACCGGGCACACCGAACTCCCCGCGGTGACCTCCGCCATCGGCCTCCGGCCCTTGGTCCTTCTGCCGCCTTCGGCCCATTGCCCCCGGCCCTTTGCCCTCGCCCCTCGGCCGCGCGCCGTCGGCGCCTCCGTCAGATCCCGGCGACCTTGGAGTTCGCCGACAGTTCGTACACCAGCGTGACCGTACGCCGCCCGCCGGGCGGCAGGGTGACGTCCCAGCGGGCGATGCCCTCCGCGTCGACCGCGTCGGGCGCCGGGGAACAGGCCTCCTTGCGGAGCCGTACCTCCACCGCCGAGACCTCCGAGACCGGGATCCGCTCCCGGAGCACGACCACCCGGTCGTCCGACTCCCCGGGAGCCGAGAACCGGGACACGTGCAGCCGGACCGTGCGGGTGACCACCGTCCGCTGGGTGAGCCCGGTGGTGTCCCGGGTCTCCTCCGTCTCCCGCACCACCCGGTGGTCGTCGCGGCTGCCGAAGGCGAGCTCGACCGGGGCGCCGGGGGTGGTGAACCCGAGCGTGCCCCGGCCGGCGAAGCCGCTGCCCCGGATCAGGTCGACGGGTCCGGCGAGCAGCACGTGCCCGGAACGGTTGTCGAACCGCGCCACCTGGGTGACCAGCGGAGACACCTCGGGCGAGCAGGAGTACTCGCTGCCGGCCGCCGCACTGAAGACGGAGAGCGGCACCCGGTGCGCGCGGCCGTCCGACGGCACGGACACCGGGGTGGGGGAGTGCAGCACCCGCGTCTCGCCGCCGTCGTCCACCCCGGGCAGCCCGAGGACCGGGACCGGCCCCAGGTCGCTGATGTCCTCCTCGCGCAGCTCGACGTCGACCGTGCGCCGCTCCGCCGCCGTACGGTCCTTGAGCGTCAGCCGGTCCTCGCCCAGCGACGGCGGGTCGGTGGCCAGCGCCGACCTGGCGGTCGACAGCGTCAGCTCGACGCCGGTCCAGTCCTCGCCCGTGCGCTGCCAGACCATCGCGTCGGTCTCCAGGCTCACGGAGCCGCCGTCGAGCACGGCCCGGTAGGCGGGCCGCCACAGCGCGCACGGGACGAGGTGGCTCAGGCGCAGCCCGACCGGCCCGGCGGCCGCGGCCTCCACGGTCAGCTCGATGTGGGCCACCAGCTCGGGGGGTTCTTCCTCGGTGGCTTCCATGGTCCGCCGGACCTCGCCGAGTTCGGCGGTCAGGGCGGACAACCGGGACTCCGCGGCGCGGAGTCGCTCACCGTGCGTGGCGCGCTCGGCGTCCACCCGGTCCAGTTCGCGGGTCCAGCGGGGCCCTTCGGCCTCCCCGGAACCGGCTCCCTCGCCGATGTCCCGCAGGACGTCGGTGGCAAGGCGGCCCAGCACGTCGAGCCGGGTCCGGAGCCGGTCGCGCCGCTGCTCCAGGGCCCTTCGCTCCTCGTCGAGGGCGTGGGCGCGGTGGCGCAGCGCGGAGTCGTCGGCGGCGGGCCGTCGGGGCGCGCGCGGCTCCCAGCTGCGGACGACGCGTAGGTCGAGCACGGTGGCCGGGTGACCGGAGGCCGACTCGGCATGGAGGGTACGGTCGACGGCCAGCGCACTGACGGGCCCGAGCCGCAGCCGCTGGACCCCGCCCACCAGGTCCAGCTCGACGGTGCGCTCGACGTGCGCGCGGTCCTCCAGGCAGGTGACGGCGGTGACAGGGGCGGCGGTGACGGGGGCGGGGGCCGCGGGCACGCGGGACGACGGCGCGGCCGTGCCGGCGCCGGTGATCGTCTTCGAGGCGGTGGACATGGTGTGTCTCAGCTCCTGCGGTTGCCGCCGACCAGGGCTTTGCCGGCCGGGATGCGGATCTCGTAGCCGCCGTCGAGGGCGGTGGTGCCACCGGCGGGCAGGTCCACGCGCCACACGCGGGTGCCCGGGGCGTGCTGCTCGGACGTCCCGCGCTCCTCGGGCGCCGTCCAGCCGGCCCGCTCCTCGATGCGTACCTCCGTGTCGGAGGTGACCGGCACCCGCTCGCGGATCTCGACCGTGGCCGGCCTCGCGAGCCCGTTGACCAGCTCGACGTGGACGCGGTGGTCGAGCACGGTGACGTTGTTCCGCAGGCCGGCGGTCGTCTCGTTCAGGTGCGTGCGGCGGGTGACCCGGATGCCCTCGGCCGGCCCGAGCCCCACCCGGCGTACGCCGCCGGGGGCGAGCGTGGGCAGCGCGGTGGTCAGCAGGAAGTCGTCGTCGACGGTGACCTCCACCGGGCCGGCGAGCAGCGCCTGGTCCGTGGCGTTGGAGAGGACCAGCGTCGCGTACACGGTCTGCTCCACGGAGGGCACGCAGAGGTACTCGGTGCGCAGACCGACCGGGATCTCCCCGACGGTGACGGTGTGCCAGGTGCCGTCCGACGGCACGTCGGCGCGGGCGGCGGCATCGAAGCGGTGGTCGAAGGAACCGGCCGACTCGCGCGGCCGCACCGCATGCCCGGGCAGCGGCAGCGAGGCCACGGCATCGGCACGACGGCGGTACTCGGCCGCCACCGCGTCGAAGGGCGAGGAGGGGAACAGCCGGCCTCTGCGGGCACTCGGCTCGTCGGGGCCGGACAGCACCAGGGAGGCGTAGTCGAGCTCGTCCCCGCTCGGCCGCGGCGGCCCGGGCGGCGGGGGAGGGGGCGGCGCGGGAGCGGCGGGGGCCATCGCCGCGGGGGCCGGGGCGCCCGCGAAGGACTGCCCGCCGCCGCGCGGCATGCCGCCGGGCTGGGCCGGCGCCCTGAGGGCGAAGTCGGGGGAGGCATCACGTCGGAAGGCCTCGGGGGCGGAGCCGTACCCGCCTCCCGGCGCCGGCGGGGGTGCGCCGTAAGCCTGTGGCGCCGGCGGGGGTGCGCCGTAGGCCTGTGGCGCCGGCGGGGGAATCGGCGGCCCGCCGGAGGTCAGCGGCGCGGGCGGCGGTACGGGATCGGCCACGAAGCCTCCCCCGGCCGCGACGGGCAGGGGAGCGCCGCCGCCGGCCGCCCCCGGCGCAGCGGCACCCGGTGCGCGGGGCGCGAGAGGGCGCGGGCCCGCTGACGCGTATCCGGCGAACAGGTCGGCGAGCCCCGCCGGAGGCTCGCGCCAGCCGGACGGAGCGGGGGCCGCCTGACGGCGTCCGATCCGGATCGAGCGGAGCTTCGGCAGATCGGTACGGCGCCGCAGATCGGCGGTGGCCAGGGCGATCCGTACCCCGGTCCAGTCCTCGCCGGTGCGCTGGGCGACCGAGGCGCGCAGCACCAGGCGGCCGGTGCCGTCGCCCTGACGGTGGGTGAGGCGGTAGGCCGGCACCCAGACGGCGCCCGGCACCCCGTACTCCAGCTCCACTTCGACCACCGGCTCCGCCTCGTCCTGCGGCCCACCCTCCACATCGGCGCCGCCCGCTCCCACGAGGGTCAGGACCGCGGACACCGTGGTCTCCACATGCGACGACGGAGTGGCGCTGGAAGCACGGGCGAGCCGGTCCGCCGCGACGGACAGCTCGTGCTCGGCCCGGAGCAGCTCCTCCTCCAGCTCGGCGAGCCGGGCGTGCAGTCCGGTGAGCCGGACGTCGACGAAGTCGGCGAGCTCCAGCCACGCGTCGACGGGGGTGCGGCGGTGCGGGTCGTCGCGCCTGCGGGCGGGCGGCACCGGACGCAGGCCACCGACCTCCGCGATCAGTCCCCGCTGCCGGTCCCGGCGCCCCTCAGCCGCCGCGTACGCGTCACGCAGCCGCTCTACCTCGCGACGCAACCCCTGCGGAGCGCCGGAGGCGGCGCCCAGCGGCTCGGCCTCGACCTCCACCCGGGCCTCGGTGACCCGTATCCCGGTGGCGCCCGGGACCCGGGCCCGCAGCGAGCCGGGGTCCAGCGAGCGCGGCAGCCCCGTGACGCGCACCCGGCCGTCCGGGGGCAGGGGACCCCGAGCCAGGCGGCGGCAGAGCGCCCCCTGCGCGTACACGACGACCGAGTCGAGGACCGATTCCCACGACGGCGCCGTCCCGCTCGTGCCCGTCGAGCCCGTGGTCCCGGTCACCCCGGTCGACCCGCTCGTCCCGGCCACCCCGGTCGTCGTTCCAGCCCCGTCAGCCGTCATCCGTCCCCGCCCCCGTCCCTGTCGCGCCGCCCTGCTTCGCCGGCGGTCTGACGAAGCCTACGCCCGGGCACCGACACGCACCGAGGGCTTTCCGGAGCGCCCGCCGCCGGGTGCACGGGTGCGCCGGGGGAGCTGGTTCCGGTCCGCTTCGGTGGTTGGCAGGCCCCGGGAGTGGGACGCTGGGTGGTGGAGGTCCGTGCCGACGAGACTCGGGAGGGCCCGATGGGACGTGACGTCCCGGCGCTGGAGTTCACCCGTGAAGACCGCCGCCGGTTCCGGAACAAGATGCACACGTGCCTCGACGTGTTCGCGCGCATGCTGCGCGAGTCGCGGTTCGACTTCGAGCGGCCGCAGGTCGGTCTGGAGATCGAGCTGAACGTCGTGGACGCCACCGGCGAACCGGCCATGCGCAGCACCGACGTCCTGGAGGCGATCGCGGATCCCGCCTGGTCCACGGAGCTCGGCCGGTTCAATCTGGAGATCAACCTCGAACCGAGGCGGCTCAACGCGGGCGGCGGCCCCGACTCCTGGGAACAGGAGATCCGTGACGCGCTCAACCACGCCGAGCAGCAGGCCGCCGGGATCGGCGCGCACCTGGTCATGATCGGCATCCTGCCGACCCTCGAACTCAAGGACGCGGGTCCCGCGTCGCTCTCCGAGAACCCGCGCTACCACCTCCTGAACGAGCAGATCTTCGCCGCCCGCGGCGAGGACCTGCTGATCTCCGTGGACGGCGTGGAGCGGCTGCGCACCCACGCGGAGACGATCACGCCGGAGGCGGCCTGCACCAGCACCCAGTTCCACCTCCAGGTGTCGCCGGACGAGTTCGCGGACTACTGGAACGCCGCGCAGGCCGTGGCGGGCGTGCAGGTGGCACTGGCGGCGAACTCGCCGTTCCTGTTCTCGAAGGAGCTGTGGCGCGAGACGCGCATCCCCCTATTCGAGCAGGCCACCGACACCCGGCCCGACGAGCTGAAGGTGCAGGGCGTGCGGCCGCGGGTGTGGTTCGGCGAGCGGTGGATCACCTCCGTCTTCGACCTCTTCGAGGAGAACGCGCGCTACTTCCCGGCCCTGCTGCCCCTCTGCGACGACGAGGACCCGGAGGAGACGCTCGCCGGGGGCGGAACCCCGGGGCTGTCCGAGCTCACCCTCCACAACGGCACCGTCTACCGCTGGAACCGCCCCGTCTACGACGTGGTCGACGGCGTCCCGCACCTCCGCGTCGAGAACCGGGTGCTCCCCGCGGGTCCCACCGTCGCCGACACACTGGCGAACGGCGCGCTCTACTACGGGCTGATCCGGGCCCTGGTCGACGAGGACCGGCCGGTCTGGTCGCGGATGTCCTTCGCGGCCGCGGAGGACAACCTGCACACCGCCGCCCGCCACGGCATCGACGCGCAGGTGTACTGGCCCGGCATGGGCGAGGTCCCGGTGACCGAGCTGGTCCTGCGGCGCCTGCTGCCGCTCGCGGACCGCGGGCTCGAACGGATGGGCCTTGAGGCGTCCCGGCGGGAGCCGCTCCTCGGGGTCATCGAGCAGCGGTGCGTCAGCGGCCGCAACGGCGCGCAGTGGCAGTCCGAGATGTTCCACCACATCCATGACATCGACCACGCGGACCGGCATCAGGCGCTGCGGCGGATGACACAGCAGTACATCGAGTACATGCACCTGAACGCGCCGGCGCACACCTGGCCGGTCGACTGACGCGTACGGCGGGGTGAGCCGGGGCAGGGCGTGATCATGACCGACACGCCTCCCGGGCACCACGACGCCACTTCCCGTGCCACCACGGCCCCGGCCACCACCCTCGAACCCGCGGCCGGGCCGCAACCACCCTCCTCCCGGCGCCCGTTACGTCAGCTGCTCGCGGCCTCCGTCGGCAACGCGGTGGAGTGGTACGACTGGTACGCCTACACCTTCCTGGCCGCCTACCTCGCGAACCAGGTCTTCCCCAAGACCTCGGGGAACTCCCTCGTCCCCCTCCTGTCGACCTTCGCCGTCTTCGCCGTCGGCTTCTTCATGCGCCCCGTCGGCGGACTCCTCATGGGCGCGCTCGCCGACCGGCGCGGCCGGCGGACCGCGCTCACCGCGACGATCCTGCTCATGGGCGGCAGCAGTCTGCTGGTCGGCCTCACCCCGACGTACGCCGCGGCCGGCGTCCTCGCCCCCGTCGTGCTCGTGATCGCCCGGCTCCTCCAAGGCCTGTCGGTCGGCGGGGAGTTCGCGGCCTCGACCACCTTCCTCGTCGAGTCGGCGGGACCCGGCCGGCGCGGTCTGTTCTCCTCCTTCCAGTACGTCTCCACCTCCGCCGGGCAGCTCGCCGCCTCCGGCATCGCCGCCCTGCTGGTCAGCCGGCTCGGCGAGGAGCAGATGAACGGCTGGGGCTGGCGGATCCCCTTCCTGCTCGGTGCCGTGTTCAGCCTCGCCGGCTTCTGGATCCGCCGGGGCGCCGAGGAGACCCGGAGCGCCGCCCAGCGCGAGGCTCCCCGCCCGGGCCTCTTCGAGGCCCTGCGCCACCACCCCCGCGCCTCGCTGCTGATCGGCGGCATCACGGCCGGCGGCACCCTCGCGTACTACACGTGGACCTCCTACCTGCCGACGTACGCGGAGCTCAACACCGGCATGGACAAGGCGGACGCGCTGCTGGCGGGGACCCTCTCCCTGGCGTTCTTCGCACTGCTGCAACCGGTCGGCGGACTGCTCTCCGACCGCTTCGGCCGCAAGCCGTCCCTGCTGTTCTTCGGGATCGGTTTCGCGGTCCTCGCCGTGCCGCTGCTGCGCGTGCTCGACGGCTCGTTCCTCTCCCTCCTGCTGGTGCAGTGCGCGGGCATGGTGCTGCTGACCGGCTTCACCTCGATCTCGGCCGCGGTGAACGCGGAGATGTTCCCCGCGCGCGTGCGGGCGGCCGGGATCGGCTTCCCGTACTCGCTGACGGTGGCGCTCTTCGGCGGCACGGCGCCGTATGTCGGGACACTCTTCAAGGAGTTGGACGTGCCCGGTCTCTTCCCCTGGTACGTGGCCGCCCTGTGTCTCGTCTCCTCGGCGGTGTACCTGCGGCTGCCCGAGACCGCCCACGGGGAACTGGACCGCTGACGCGGAGAGATGCCGACGGCCGGCGGCCCCGAGGGGGCCGCCGGCCTGTGTGCGCGGGCAGCGAGCTCAGATGACGCTCACGGTGCTGCTAGAAGACGCTGACGCCGTACGCGCTCAGCGCCTCCGTCACCGGCTGGAAGAACGTCGTCCCGCCGCTGGAGCAGTTGCCGCTGCCGCCGGAGGTGAGGCCGAGCGCCGTCGTGCCGGAGAAGAGCGCGCCGCCGCTGTCGCCGGGCTCGGCGCACACGTTGGTCTGGATCAGGCCGTAGACGACGTCGCCGCCGCCGTAGTTGACGGTCGCGTTGAGACCGGTGACCGTTCCGCCGTGCAGACCGGTGGTGCTGCCGCTGCGCTGCACCGACTGGCCGACGGAGGCGTTGCCCGCACCGGTGATGTCGCGGTATGTGCCGTTGTAGAGGTAGACGCGGCCGTCCGCCGCCGAGGCGTTGGAGTGCCGGATGATGCCGTAGTCGTTGGTCGGGAAGCTGGTGCCGGCCCGGGTGCCGAGCACCGTGGTGCTGGACGAGTTGGTGTACCAGGTGCTGCCGATGTTGGTGCAGTGACCGGCGGTCAGGGCGTAGTAGGTGGAGCCGCTGCGGACGTTGAAGCCGAGCGAGCAGCGCCCGCCGCCCGCGTAGATGGCCTGGCCGCCGGCGATGAGCTTGTTGAACGTGCCGGGCGTGCGCTTGATCTCCAGGCTGGCGGCACGGTCGCCCGCCGCCTTCTTGATCTTGGCGATCTCGGCGGCGGAGACGGTGGAGTCGGCGGTGAGGACGATCTTCCCGGTCGCCTGGTCGGTGTACCACGCGGTGCCGGGGACATCGGCTCCGCGCACGGCCTGGTCGGCCACGGCGAGCTGGGCGGCGGTGGCCCGGCCTTCCACGGCCGTGGCGGCGGACGAGGCGGGGACGGCAAGCGCTGAGGCGGCGAGCAGGGCGGAGGCCACGGCGATCAGCCGGGCACCCTTGGCCGCGCCGCCGAGGGGGGACAGACGCTTGAGGTTCACTGGATCCTCCGGTGGGGGGAGTGGGGGGAATCGCTGGGGTGGGCGATCCCGTCGGCGCCGAGCGGGCGGGTCCCCGGCGAGGGAGTCTGGCTCGCCATGGACCTGTCAATCTCGACAGGGGAATCCTCGAATCCGCGCGGCCTGGCGGCAAGGATGCCTTTCGGCCTATCTACGCGCGTTCCTGTGATGCGAGCGGCGGGAGGTGTCCATCGGGCCGGGGGGAGCCTCCTGGCGAGCGGGCGCGGTCGAGGGTGTGCAAGTGCTTACGGAAACTTGCTGATGCGCGTTCATCGCCCCTCGTGTGGGCGTGAGTCGCCTGCGATCCGATCGGTGCTGAAAGCGGAAGGATTGATGCCGATTCCCCAGTTCAACCCCTGCGGCATCTCCCGGTCCGTCGCCTGCCGGACCGTCCGCGCCATGGCCCGGTGGGCGAGGTGCCGATGCCCACCCGAGGGGTAGCAGCCGCACAGATCCGGCCGTGCTCGCGGTCGGGTGACGGGGGTCCGGGCCGGCCCTTCGGTGGCGGTGAAGAAAGGCGCCCGCGCGCGCGTGGTCCCGCCGTGGGCGCCCCTCAATGCCGGAATCGTGCCCTCCGTCCGGGCCGACCGAATGGCCGGTTCCCGTCGTGGCGCGTCGTCAGAGCGCCGAGTACACCGCCTCGACCAGGGCCGTCTTCCGGGGGTCGTCGGCGATGCGCGGGCCCATGCGGTTCATCACGTAACCCAGCGAGACCCCCGCCTCCGGGTCCGCGAGGCCGCAGGACCCGCCGAAGCCGTCATGGCCGAACGCGCGCGGATTCGGGCCGTACGAGCCGTTGGGGCCGCTCAGCCAGAGGCCCAGGGCGCACTCGGTGTCGTGGGCGAACCCCGCGCCCAGGACCAGGTCCCGGCAGGCCCCCTGGCCTTCACGGGCCCTCTCTGCCGCGGCCATCGAGAGGATCCCGTGCTCACCGGCCCCGTCCGCTTCGCCGCACCCGGCGAGGAAGCCGTACAGCCGCGCGACCGCGCGCGCCGTCCCGTGGCCGTTGGCCGCGGGCAGTTCGGCGGCGCGCCACTCGGGGCTGTTGGCCTCGGTGACGCCGACGAGCGGGTTGGCCAGGGCGGCCAGCGCCGCGGGCGCCAACTGGGCGAAGACCGCCGCCTGTTCGCTCGCGGACGAGGTGCGGGGGTGGACGAGCTCGGCGGCCCGGCCCGCATCCTTCTCCGGCAGGCCGATCGTGAAGTCGATCCCGAGGGGCCCCGTGATCTCCTCGTGGAGGAAGGCCCCGGGCAGCAGTCCCGTGATGCGCCGGATCACCTCGCCGACCAGGAAGCCGTACGTCATGGCGTGGTAGCCGGACCGGGTGCCCGGCTCCCACCAGGGCTCCGTCGCCGCGAGCCGGGCCGTCGTCACCTCCCAGTCGTAGAACTCGGCGAGCGTGAGCGGCTCGCGCAGGCCGGACAGTCCGGCGCGGTGCGAGAGGAGATGGCGGACGGGAAGCTTCTCCTTGCCGGCGGCGGCGAACTCCGGCCAGTAGGCGGCGACGGGCGCGTCCAGGTCGAGCAGCCCCCGGTCCGCGAGCAGATGGGCGCAGAGCGCCGTCACGCCCTTGGTCGTGGACCAGACATTGACCACGGTGTCGCGTTCCCACGGGCGGGTGCGGGCGGCGTCCGCCCAGCCCGCCCACAGGTCGACCACGGTCTCCCCGTGGACCTGGACCGTCACGGCGGCCCCGAGCTCCTCCCTCGTACGGAAGTTGTCCTCGAAGGCCTCCCGTACGGCGGCGAAGCGGGGGTCGCAGTGCCCCTCGGTCGACGGTGTCTCCTGCATGGCGTCCTCCACGGGAACTCGGCAGTCGCGCGCGACATCCCCGGCAACATACCGACCGGTCGGACCGTGGGGAAGGGTGTGCAGGCGGAGGCGTCCGGAGAGGCGGCGGGGTTCGCCCGGTCGGTCCCTCCGCGTTGCCCGGACGCCCGGCTACCGGTTGCGTGGACCCGAGGGGTGGCACCGAGCACTGGCGCCGAGGTGCCACCAGCGGAGTGGCGCCGGGCACTGGCGCCGACGTGCCACCGGCGGAGTGGCGCCGGGCAGTGGCGCCGAGGTGGCGCCGAAGGCCCGGAGCCGCGGGAGAAATCGAGGTCGCGCGTGCCCGAGTACCCCCCGATCGCCGACCACGGTCTGATCGGCGACCTGCAGAGCGCCGCGCTGATCTCCGCCGACGGCGCCGTCGACTGGTTCTGCGCGCCCCGATTCGACTCGCCGAGCATCTTCGCCTCGCTGCTCGACCAGGAGCGCGGCGGCCACTTCACCATCGCCCCGGTGCACGACGAGGTCACCGTCCGCCAGCTCTACCTGCCCGACACGGCCGTCCTGATCACCCGGTTCCTCACCCCGGACGGGGTGGGCGAGGTCGTCGACTTCATGCCGGTGAGCGACCGGCCGGACGTGCCCACCGACCGGCACCGCCTCGTGCGCGCCCTGCGGGTCGTGCGCGGCACCCTCACCTTCGACGTCGCGTGCCGGCCGCGCTTCGACTACGGGCGCGCCCCGCACACCCTCGCGCTCGACGGCGCCGCCGCCACCTTCCACGGGCCCGACCTCGACGTCCACCTGCGGAGCAGCGTCCCCCTGGAGGCCGAAGGGCAGGACGTGCGCGCCACCGTCAGCCTCCGGCACGGCCAGACCGCCGGAATCGTCCTGGAGACCTCGGCACCGGGAGCCGGCGTCCCCGAGCCGGTCACCGAGGAGGCCGTGCAGGCGGCGCTGGAGCAGACCCGCGTCTTCTGGCACGGATGGATGCGCCGGTGCCGCTACCGGGGCCGCTGGCAGAGCATGGTCAACCGCTCGGCCATCACGCTCAAGCTGCTCATCTACGCCCCGTCCGGCGCCCCGATCGCGGCCCCCACCATGGGGCTGCCCGAGCAGATCGGCGGCGAGCGGAACTGGGACTACCGCTACACCTGGATCCGCGACGCGTCGTTCTCGGTGCGGGTCCTGCTCGACCTCGGATACATCGAGGAGGCCGACGCCTTCCGCCGGTGGCTCGGCGGCCGCGGCCGCGCGGCCCGGCCGCCGGGCGGGGAGCCGATGCAGATCATGTACCGGGTCGACGGCGACCCCCGGCTGTCCGAGGAGATCCTGCCGCACCTGTCCGGCTACCGCGACTCCGCTCCCGTACGGGCCGGGAACGGCGCCGCCGACCAGCTCCAGCTCGACATCTACGGAGAGTTCGCCTACGCGATGACCCACTCGCCGGACCTGGCCGAACTCGCCGGCTACGAGGGGTGGAAGGGGTTCTCGGCGCTCCTCGACTGGCTCTGCGACCACTGGGACCGCCCCGACGAGGGCATCTGGGAGACGCGCGGCGGACGCAAGGACTTCACGTACAGCCGGATGATGTGCTGGGTGGCCCTGGACCGCGGCATCCGTCTCGCCCATGAGTACGCCCGCCCCGCCGACCTCACGCGCTGGACCGCGCAGCGCGACGCGATCCTGGTCCAGGTCATGGAGCGCGGCTGGAATCCGGAGCGCAAGGCCTTCGTCCAGCACTACGGCAGCGAGGTGCTCGACGCGTCCCTGCTGCTCATGCCGCTCGTCGGCTTCATCTCGCCGAGGGCCCCGTCGTGGCTGTCCACGCTCGACGCCATGGACCGCGAACTCGTCACCGACAGCCTCGTCTACCGCTACAACCCCGAGGCGTCGCCCGACGGACTGCGCGGCTCCGAGGGCACCTTCTCGCTCTGCAGCTTCCTCTACGTGGAGGCCCTC
The DNA here is from genome assembly GCF_044752725.1 of Streptomyces sp. NPDC088707. Lineage (NCBI taxonomy): Bacteria > Bacillati > Actinomycetota > Actinomycetes > Kitasatosporales > Streptomycetaceae > Streptomyces > Streptomyces sp. NPDC088707. The sequence goes on from NZ_JBIVLV010000002.1 coordinate 418,275, forward strand.
GCCCGGGCCGGCCGCCTGGAACAGGCCCGCTTCGCGATGGACAAGATGCTCACGTACGCCAACCACGTCGGCCTCTTCGCGGAGGAGATCGGCCGCACCGGCGAACAACTGGGCAACTTCCCCCAGGCGTTCACCCATCTCGCCCTCATCACCGCGGCGATGGCCCTCGACGAGGAACTCGACCGGGCCGCCGACCGGAGGTGAGTCCGACGGCGGCGCGTCCGGGCCCGCTGCCCGCCCGACCTGGACCGTACGGCGAGCCGCCCGGCGAGGCTCCGCCGGGCGGACCTCGCGCGGTGGGCCGCGCGCGTCTCTCCGCGCCGCCTGGGTGAGCCGCGTCTCACCCGGGCGGTCCCGCTTGCCTATGCAACGAGTTGCATAGAAGGATTCCGGGTGTGGCGATCGAACACGCGATTCTCGTGTCCCTCCTGGAGAAGCCCGGATCCGGCTACGAGCTGGCCCGGCGCTTCGAGCGGTCCATCGGGTACTTCTGGACCGCCAGCCATCAGCAGATCTACCGCGTGCTCAAGCGGATGGAGAGCGACGGGTGGGTCGACGTCCGTGACGTGCCGCAGCAGGGCCGCCCGGACAAGAAGGAGTACACCGTCGCGGACCTCGGGCAGGCCGTGCTGTCCAGCTGGATCCACGAACCCATCGAGCCCGAGAGCATCCGGCACGACCTCGCCGTGAAGATCCGTGGCGCGGCCTTCGACGACCCGGCCGCGCTGATCCAGGAGGTCGAGCGGCACCGGCGCGCGCACACCGAACGCCTCGCCCACTACCTCGCCGGCGAGGAACGCGACTTCCCGCACCCGGAGGAGAACCCGGCCGCCGCCGGTCCGCCCGACGCCGGCCGGGAGCTCCAGCACGTCGTCCTGCGCGGCGGCATCGCGTACGAACGGATGACGCTGGCCTGGCTCGACGACGTCCTCGCCACCCTCCACCGGCTCGCCGCCGCGCGCTGAGACGCGCCCCGAAGCGCCACGACCGCCACGACCACGGCGTCCGCCGCCTCCACCGCACTCCACGCCACCCCACCCGCCCACCGGACCGAAAGACGGAGCCCATGGCCGACTCGCTGCTGTTCAACCCGCACACCTACGACCCGGCGCACTTCGACCCCGAGACCCGGCGGCTGCTCCGCGCCACCGTCGACTGGTTCGAGGCGCGCGGCAAGCGCCGGATCATCGAGGACTACCGCACGCGGGCCTGGCTGGGCGACTTCCTCGCCTTCTCCGCCAAGGAGGGCCTGTTCGAGACCTTCCTGACGCCGTCCGCCGAGGCAGGGGCCGGGGCCGCGTCCGGGGCCGACGCCTCCGAGGGCGCGCGGGACAAGCGCTGGGACACCGCCCGTATCGCCGCCCTCAACGAGATCCTCGGCTTCTACGGACTCGACTACTGGTACGCCTGGCAGGTCACCATCCTCGGCCTCGGCCCGGTCTGGCAGAGCGACAACGCCGCCGCCCGCGCCCGCGCCGCCGAACTCCTCGCCCAGGGCGAGGTGTTCGCCTTCGGTCTCTCCGAGAAGACCCACGGCGCCGACATCTACTCCACCGACATGCTCCTGGCGCCCGAGGCCGACGGAGGCTTCCGCGCCACCGGCTCCAAGTACTACATCGGCAACGGCAACGCCGCCGGACTCGTCTCCGTCTTCGGCCGCCGCACCGACGTCGAGGGCCCCGACGGCTACGTCTTCTTCGCCGCCGACAGCCGCCACCCGGCGTACCACCTCGTCAAGAACGTCGTCGACTCGTCGAAGTTCGTCAGCGAGTTCCGCCTGGAGGACTACCCGGTCGCGGCCGAGGACGTCCTGCACACCGGCCGCGCCGCCTTCGACGCCGCCCTCAACACCGTGAACGTCGGCAAGTTCAACCTGTGCACCGCCTCGATCGGCATCTGCGAGCACGCGATGTACGAGGCCGTCACCCACGCCCAGAACCGCATCCTCTACGGTCGCCCCGTCACCGCCTTCCCGCACGTGCGGCGCGAGCTCGCCGACGCGTACGTCCGCCTCGTCGGCATGAAGCTGTTCAGCGACCGTGCCGTCGACTACTTCCGCTCCGCCGGTCCCGACGACCGCCGCTACCTCCTCTTCAACCCGATGACGAAGATGAAGGTGACCACGGAGGGCGAGAAGGTCATCGACCTGATGTGGGACGTGATCGCCGCCAAGGGCTTCGAGAAGGACAACTACTTCGCCCAGGCGGCCGTCGAGATCCGCGGCCTGCCGAAGCTGGAGGGCACGGTCCACGTCAACCTGGCGCTGATCCTGAAGTTCATGCGCAACCACCTCCTCGCGCCGGCCGACTACGAGCCCGTACCGACCCGGCTGGACGCGGCCGACGACACCTTCCTGTTCCGGCAGGGACCGGCCCGCGGCCTGGGCTCCGTCCGCTTCCACGACTGGCGCCCGGCCTACGACGCGTACGCCGGCGTGCCGAACGTCGCCCGTCTCCGCGAGCAGGCCGACGCCCTCTGCGAGTTCGTCCGCACCGCCGCGCCCGACGAGGAGCAGAGCCGCGACCTCGACCTCCTCCTCGCCGTCGGCCAGCTCTTCGCGCTCGTCGTGCACGGCCAGCTGGTCCTGGAGCAGGCCCGCCTGACGGACCTCGACGAGGACGTCCTCGACGAGCTGTTCGCCGTGCTCGTACGGGACTTCTCCGCCCACGCGATCGAGCTGCACGGCAAGGACTCCGCCACCGAGCAGCAGCAGGCGTGGGCCCTGGCCGCCGTGCGGCGCCCGGTCGTCGACGAGGCACGCTCGGGCCGGGTCTGGCAGCGCGTCGAGGCGCTGTCCGGCACGTACGAGATGGCACCGTAGGGCCCCGTCGAAAGGGGCCGGGGCGGGCACCTTAAGGCCCCGTCGAAAGGGGCCGGGGCCGGCCGCCTTAGGGCCCCGTCGAAGAGGGCCGGGGCGGGCTCGCCCCGGCCCGGCGTCCCCTGTGAGCGGGCCGGCCCCGGTCCGGCCCCGGTAGAATCGCCGATCGGCGAGGGCGGCAGGATGCGCCCCCGCCGTCGTCATGCCGGGGCCGACGGCGCCCCCGGCGCAGATCCGCACATGCCCCGGCCCCGTCCGCCGCGGGGGTGCGCACGTGTGACAGGTCCCCCCTCTGTTGTTCTCTTCGCCCGCCCGAGTGTCCGTCGCACGACTGCGTCCCGACTGGCTCACCGATCCCCAGGTCTGGCGCACCGAGGTGCTGGCCGGTCTGGTCGTGGCCCTCGCGCTGATCCCCGAGGCGATCTCCTTCTCGATCATCGCCGGGGTCGACCCCGCGATCGGCCTGTTCGCGTCCTTCACCATGGCCGTGACCATCGCGATCGTCGGCGGACGCCGGGCGATGATCTCCGCCGCGACCGGTGCCGTCGCGCTCGTCATCGCACCGCTCAACCGTGAGCACGGACTCGGACACCTGATCGCCGCAGTCATCCTGGCCGGGGTCATCCAGGTGATCATGGGGGCCCTCGGAGTGGCGAAGCTGATGCGGTTCATCCCGCGCTCGGTGATGGTCGGGTTCGTGAACGCGCTGGCCGTCCTCATCTTCATGACCCAGGTGTCCGAGCTGCGGAACGTCCCCTGGGCCGTCTACCCGCTCCTGGCGGCGGGCCTGCTTCTCATGGTGGTCCCTCCTAAGGTCACCACGGTCATCCCCGCGCCCCTGGTGTCCATCGTGGCCCTCACCGCTGTGACCGTGGCCGCCGGAATCGCCGTACCCACCGTCGGAGACAAGGGGGAGCTGCCGTCCTCGCTGCCGACGCCCGGCCTGCCCGACGTGCCGTTCACCCCGGACACGCTGATGACGATCGCGCCGTACGCCTTCGCCATGGCGCTCGTCGGCCTGATGGAGTCCCTGATGACCGCCAGGCTGGTCGACGACATCACCGACACCCGTTCCGACAAGACCCGCGAGTCCATCGGCCAGGGCATCGCCAACATCGTCACCGGCTTCTTCGGCGGTATGGGCGGCTGCGCCATGATCGGCCAGACGATGATCAATGTGAAGGTGTCAGGCGCCAGGACCCGGCTGTCCACCTTCCTCGCGGGAGCCTTCCTGATGGTGCTCTGCATCGTGTTCGGGCCGGTGGTCTCCGACATCCCGATGGCCGCCCTGGTGGCCGTCATGGTCATGGTGTGCTTCGCGACCTTCGACTGGCACTCGATCGCCCCTGCGACCCTCCGGCGCATGCCCGTCGGGGAGATCGCCGTGATGGTGATCACCGTCGTGTGTGTGGTCGCCACCCACAACCTGGCCGTGGGTGTGGTCGTCGGCTCGGTCACCGCCATGGTGATCTTCGCCAGGCGGGTGGCCCAGCACGCCGACGTGACCGCCGTGACGGATCCCGACGGCACGACCGTGGTCTACCGGGTGACGGGAGCGCTGTTCTTCGCCTCGGCCAACGAACTCACGGGCCGGTTCGCGTACGCCACGGACCCCGACCGGGTCGTCATCGACCTCTCGGCCGCCCACGTCTGGGACGCCTCGTCCGTCGCGGTTCTCGACGTGATCGAGACGAAGTACGCGCAGCGCGGCAAGACCGTGGAGATCTCCGGCCTGAACGACCCGAGCGCGGCGCTGCACGGCAGGCTCAGCGGGGAACTCGCGGGCAGCTGAGGGGCCGGGGGCGGCGTCCGGCCCCCTGTCAGGCGACGGGGTGCCCCGCGCCGTCCGTCCGCGCCGCCTGGCTGGAGAACTTGTTCAGGAAGACGTCGTACCGGCCGTCCGGGCGCCGGGTGAGCGTCGCGCCGTCCTGCCAGACGCCGTTCTCCGGCCACCACTGGGAGCCGACGGGGTCCCCCTGGTTCTGGTGGATGTTGTGCATGCCGAGGCGTCCCTCGTCGTCGTCGGTGAACGGTTCGCCGAAGACGAGCGTGCGCCGCCCCGGCACGAGCATCGGCTCCAGCGCGTCGGCGGCGTCCTCGTTGGAGCCGGCCTGCCACGGTCGCGAGCCCAGCAGGTCGAGGAGCTCCTGGAGCCAGGACGGGGGACGGCGCTCGAAGAGGCCCCCGGTGTGGTCCACCAGCTCCGGATGGCGCAGGTAGTCCATGGCGCCGGAGTCGGGGGTGGGCGCGAGGTCGAGGTAGCCGGGGGAGAGGGCCGCTGCGGGGCCGACGAGGGAGGCCTTCAGGGTGAAGGTCTTCCACTGCACGCCCACGTTGGACTTGTGGCTGTCGACGTCGATGGCGCAGTGGTACTGCCCGGCGGGCGCGTCCACCTTCAGATTGACGTGGAACCAGCGCCCCTGGTCGTCCGCGTCGTCCCGGAAGTGGTCGTTGAGAGTACCCGCGAGCACGCCGTAGTTCTGGAATGGCATGGCGGCAGCGAATCACCGCGGATCACGCTCCGTAAAGAGCCTATTGCGGTACGTGTGGTGGAGGATTGCGGGAAATGAAGGTGAAGCGCAGGTCAGAGCCCTGATATATTCATCTTGTCGCCGCGAGTGATCATCACTCACCGCGACGCACACCTGGTCCGGGTGGCGGAATGGCAGACGCGCTAGCTTGAGGTGCTAGTGCCCTTTATCGGGCGTGGGGGTTCAAGTCCCCCCTCGGACACGACGAATCGTCGTACGAAGTGGTGGTCGGGAGCGAACCCGACCACCACTTCGCCGTTTCCGTCAAGGGGGCCGGTGCGTGCGTGGGTCGATGGCCCCTGACGCGGGTGCCCGCGGTCGGGGTCTCAGTCGCGCTCTCGCTCGCACAGGTACGCCTCAAGCGCGGCGGCCCCGGCCAGCAGGGAGCGCCCCCGCGTCGACAGGCGGTCGCGCCAGTCGCCGAGTGCGGCCTCGAGTGGCGCGAGACCACCGGCCGCCCGCACCTGGGTGATCAGCGGCGCGATCTGCTCCAACAGGTAGCCGCCGCGCCTGAGTTGGTGGACGAGGCGGACGTCCCGTACGTCGGCCTCGTCGTAGACGCGGTATCCGGTGAGCGGATCGCGGCGCGGGCGCACCAGCCCGGCTCGCTCCCAGGAGCGCAGCGTCGCGGGCCGGATGCCGAGCTCCTCCGCGAGGGGCCCGATGAACACGGCGCCCGGCACGAGAAGCGTTCCGCCGGGTGCGGCGAGCGGGCCACCGGGCCCGGTCGCGGTCGTCGCGGTGGCGGGTTCCAGGTCGCGGAGGGCGTTCTCCACGGCCCGCAGGGTCCGGCGGTCGTCGAGGAGCAGGGCATGGCTCTCGTCGACCAGGCGGAACGCCTCCTCGACCGCGCCCTCGTTCACCGCGCGCATGATCGCCGTCGCCGTCCGGTGCCCGTGGCCGGGCAGCAGCGCGAGGAAGGCGCGGAGCGCGGCCACGTGCAGGGGGGTGTAGCTGCGGTATCCGGAGGGCGTGCGGTCGGCGGCCGGAAGGGCGCCGGCCTCCTCGTAGTTCCGGATGGCTTGCGTGGACAGACCGTGCTCGCGCGCCAGGTCGACGGGCCGAAGTCGCGGGGTGGTTTGAAGGTTACGTCCCATGAGCCCGCCGATCTCGCGCAGAAGTCTCAACCGAGTGTTCAACGATACCGTTGAAGGCATGGCTACCGACATCAAGGACGTCACCCATGCCGTCGAGGCGGCCGCTGTCATGGACCTGCTCCAGAACAGGCCGAGGCTGCTGGCCCTGGGCGAACCCACGCACGGCGAGGACGCGCTGCTCGACGTACGCAACGCACTGTTCCGGCAGCTGGTCGAGCAGGAGGGCTACCGGACGATCACGATCGAGAGCGACTGCATACGGGGCCTGCTCGTGGACGCCTACGTCACCACGGGCGCCGGCACCCTCGACGAGGTCATGGAGCGCGGATTCAGCCACGGTTGGGGCGCGTCGGCCGCCAACCGCGAGCTCGTCCGCTGGATGCGCGCCTTCAACGACGGCCGCCCGGCGGCCGACCGGGTGCGCTTCGCGGGCTTCGACGGCCCGCTGGAGATCACCGGCGCCGAGAGCCCCCGGGAGGCCCTCACCGCACTCCACGGCTACCTGTCCAGCCGGGTGGACGGGGACCTCCTCGACGCCACCTGCGCCATGGAGACGCTCGACCGCCTGCTCGGCCCCGACGACCGGTGGACGAATCCCGCCGCCATGAGGGACCCGTCCCGATCCGTCGGGCAGTCGGCCGATGCCACGGAGCTGCGCCTGCTCGCCGACGACCTGGTGGCGCTCCTCGACGCGCAGGGGCCACCTCTGATCGCGACGAGCTCGCGGGACGACTGGGACCGGGCGCGCCTGTACGGCCGCACCGCCACCGGCCTGCTCCGCTACCACTACTGGATGGCCGACACCTCGCCGAACCGCATGACGCGGCTGGTGAGCCTGCGGGACCGGATGATGGCCGCCAACCTCCTCGCTGTCGCGGGTGTCGCCGACGCCGCTGCCGGGGCCGTCGGCCCGACAGCCCCCGTCGACCGGGCCCCGGTCCTGGTCCATGCCCACAACGGCCATCTCCAGCGGAGCAGGAGCACGATGCGGATGGGCGGCCTGCAGGTCGAGTGGTGGAGCGCGGGCGCGATCGTGAGCGCCCAACTGGGCTCGGAGTACGCCTTCCTGGCGACGGCGCTGGGCACGATCCGGCACCAGGGGGTGGACGAACCGCCGCGGGACACCGTCGAAGGACTCCTGTACGCGGGACCGGAGGAGTGCTCGGTCGTCGACGCCCGCGGTCTGGCCGCCGGCCTCGGCGACTCCGTGCCCGCTCGGCGCGTGTCCCCCTGGTTCGGCTACGCGCCGCTCGACCCGGCGCACCTGGCCGATATCGAGGGTGTCGTGTTCGTGAAGGACGTCTGAGCGGCCCGAGGCGATAAAGAGGTGGTGCGCAGCGGATCGACTCGCCTACGTTGGTCCCGCGACCGCGCCTCCGATGCGCTCGGCTGCGGCTACTTCTTCCGAAAACCAAGTGACGCCGCCGCCACCTCTGATCTCGGTGGGCGCGGCCGCCCCGGCCCCGGTGGACCGTTCCCGGGGCCGACCGTTCCTTTCCTCTGGATCCGGGGGGATTCACTGCCTCGCTACACCCGACGCGTCTCGAAGGTCTGGTCCGAGATGCTCGTGGCCCCGCACGTCTCGGCGGCCGCCCGCGCGATGCCTCAGCAGCCGCCGGTCCACCACCCGCCCACCCCGCAGCCGTTCCACACCTACGAGGGCGGACCGGCCTTCGTCCGGGAGCCCCGTGACGAGCTCTTCCTGCTGGCCGTCGGCAACTTCGTCGCACAGCGGACCTTCTACGAGAGCGGCACGGAGCGCGACGAACGGTACGTCCGGCTCGTCCGCCGACTCGCCGTCGAGGACCCCGCATGGACGGCCGGTCTGCTGCGCTGGCTACGCGGCGAGGGCAACATGCGCACGGCGTCCCTGGTGGGCGCCGCCGCGTACGTACGGGCCCGGCTCGAAGCGCGGGCCTCCGACGGCCCGTCCAACCGCTCCGTGATCGACTCGGTGCTCCAACGGGCCGACGAGCCAGGGGAGTTGCTGGCCCACTGGACCTCGGTGTACGGGCGGAACGTGCCGCAACCCGTGAAGCGGGGCGTCGCCGACGCCGTACGCAGGCTGTACTCGTCGCGGTCCCTGCTGAAGTACGACACCCCGTCCCACGGGTTCCGCTTCGGTGACGTGCTCAACCTGGTGCACGCTTCCCCCGACCCGGAGAAGCCGTGGCAGGGCGCGCTCTTCCGGTACGCCCTCGACCGCCGGCACCACCCGGAGGCGGCGGTTCCGCCGGCGTCCGACACCGTGCTGACGGCGCACCGGGCCCTCATGGACGTGCCCGTGGAGGCGCGGCGGGCCGTGGTGACAGGGCCGGACGGCAGTGAGCGGCTGGCCGCCGCCGGCATGACATGGGAGGCCCTGGCGGGCTGGCTCCACGGGCCGTTGGACGCCGCGGTGTGGGAGGCCGTGATCCCCGCGATGGGCCCGATGGCACTGCTGCGGAACCTGCGGAACTTCGACGCCGCGAAGATCTCGGCCGAGGCCGCGCGCCGGGTCGCGGCCAGGATCTCGGACGCCGAAGAGGTCGCCAGGTCACGGCAGTTCCCCATGCGCTACCTGTCCGCGCGCACCCACGCGCCGAAGCGGCGCTGGGCGGCCGCGCTGGAAGAGGCCCTCGGCCACTCCCTGGCCAACGTGCCGGCACTGCCCGGCCGGACGCTGATCCTGGTCGACAGGTCGGACTCCATGTTCTGGGACACGGTCTCGGAACGCTCCACACTCACCCGGGCGGCAGCGGCGGCCGTCTTCGGCTGCGCGCTGGCCCTGCGGGCCGAACAGGCGGACCTGGTGGAGTTCGGCTGGTCCACCAAGGAGGTCCCGTTCACACCGGGCGAACCGGTGCTCGACGTGCGGAGACGCTTCCACCGCCTGGGCGGCACCCACACCACGAAGGCCCTGCGGGACCGCTACCGGGGCCACGACCGGGTGGTGATCGTCACCGACGAACAGGCCGCCCCGCACCACCCCGGAGGACCACCCGAACCGGTCCCGGCGGAGATCCCGGTCTACACCTGGAACCTCGCGGGCTACCACCCCGCCCACGCCCCCACCGGCCCCCACCGCCACACCTTCGGCGGCCTGACGGACGAGGCCTTCCGCATGATCCCGCTCATCGAATCCGGCCTCCGGGCGAGGTGGCCCTGGACGACACACGACGAGACGGGAGCAGCTGCCGGCGCTGAGAGGCTCTCTTCTGGCGTCGCGGGGCAGACGGGAGTCTGACGACAGGGCCTAGCCGACCAGCCGGCGGCGCCAGTCCAGAGGGGTGAGGGCGATGGCTCGGTCCGGAGTCCCGTCCCACTCGGTGGGGAGGCCGGTCGCCTCCAGGGCGGCCACCACCTCGTGGCCGATGGCCGTCGTCGTCTCGGGCGAGCCGTCGAAGCCGCCGTACAGGAGCATCAGTCCGTGGCCCGCCGCGGCGGAGTCCGTGCACTGCGTGTGGAAGTAGACGAAGCCGCGGGCGTCGGGCTCGCCCTCGGCGCCGATCTCCGACTCGCCGCAGGTACGGCAGCAGGTGAAGTTCTCGCGAGCCGTGATCCCGGACTCCCGCAGGGTCTCGAACGCACGGCTGAGGCGCTCGGGGTCCGTCTCGCCCCGCCAGCCCGACTGCTCCTGCACCCGCTCCAGCCACATCCGGTCGACCAGTGCCTCGGCCTGCTCGCGTGAGACGGGACGGCGGTCCTCGGTGACCAGGTACTCCTCCGCGATCTCGGTCAGTTCGGCACGGGAGGCGTAGCCGCCGGTCAGCACCTCCCGCACGCGCTTCTCCAACTCCTCGCCCTCGCGCCCTTCGAGGTCGAGCGGCGGCACCTTGCGGGCCGGGCCCATGTCCAACAGCGACCAGTCGAGGCCCGCGTCCCAGCCGGCGTCCCGGCGCGCCCAGCCGGCCAGCGCCGCGATCACGGCCTCGGGTCCGTCGGCCGTCACCTGGAAGTGGCGGGTGGCAGTGCCGTCCCGGTGCTCCAGGGTGTAGTCGCCGCCCTTCTTGTGCCAGACCTGGGCGAAGACGTCGGGCAGGTCCGGAATCCGCTGGACCACCAGGAACCGGTCCCCTTCGTCGCCGATGCGCCGGACCAGCCCGGCCAGCTCCTCGGCGGTCACACGGATGTGCCGCTCCCAGTTCTCCGTCTTCACCACGATCTCGAGCATGAGCAGACTCTGGCACACGCGTCTGACAGACGTTCCCGGCCCCGGGCGCCCCCACGCCCCACCCCCTAGCCTGGAGTCATGGCAGTGGTGCGGGTCGGTGGCGTCGACGTGGCCTATACGCGCAAGGGGCGCGGGCCCGTCGTGGTGCTCGCCCACGGGGCCGGGAGCGACGGGCGGATGTGGCAGCCGCAGGTCGAAGCGCTCGCGGACGAGTTCACGGTGGTGGCCTGGGACGAACCGGGGGCCGGGCGCTCCGGTGCGCTGCCGGCGGGGTTCGGGCTGGAGGACTTCGCGCGCGCCCTCGCCGCCGTCATCGAGGACGTGGGGCTCGGGCCCGCGCACGTCGCGGGGTTGTCCTGGGGCGGGACGGTGGTCCTGGAGCTGTACCGGTGGCGGCCGGACCTGGTGCGCTCGCTGCTGATGGTGGACACGTACGCGGGCTGGAAGGGCTCGCTGCCGCCGGAGGAGGTCGCGGCGCGGGTCGAAGGGGCCCGGCGGATGTTCGCGGCACCTCCGGAGGAGTTCGACGCGACGCTGCCGGGGCTCTTCGCCACCGGCCCGCCGGACCGCTTCACGGCGATGCTGGACGCCATGAACCGGGAGGTCCGGCCGGAATCCATGGCCATACAGCTGTCCCTGATGGCCGAGGCGGACGAGACGGACCTGCTGCCCCGTATCACGGTGCCGACCCTGCTGCTGTGGGGCGAGGAGGACGCCCGCTCACCCCTGGACGTCGCCTACGCCTTCCAGGACGCCATCCCCCATGCCGAGCTCGTGGTGATCCCCGCCGTGGGCCACATGAGCAACCTGGAGGCGCCGGAGGCCTTCACCGCAGCGGTGCGCGCCTTCTGCCGCGCGCACGCCTAGGAATCGTCCTGTCGCGCCACCGCGGTGCTTCAAGAACCTGCGGGTCCTGACGGTCCTGCCGTTCCTGACGGTTCCGCCGGTCCTGACGTTCCCGCCGCTCCTGACGGCCCTGACGGTTCCGCCGGTCCCCGGCGCGACTCCCGCAGCGTCAGGACGTACGTCGCCGTCAGGGCCACCCCGCGGTCCTCGTCGTGCGACAGCGCCTCCAGCGCCCGTGACGCCTTGGTCCCCGGGATGTCCGCCAGCGCCTGCGCCAGCCGACGGCGCGCCGCCGCGTCGACGGTGTCGTGCGCCAGGCGGGCGACCAGGCCGGTGGCGATCCGGTCCGCCCACTCGGGGCGAGCCGCCAGGGCGCTCAGCACGTCCGCCGCGTCCACGTCGTTCGTCTCCTCCACGACCGTGTCGAGGAGCGTCGGGATCGCCTCGGCCGCTCCGCGCGCCCCCAGCGCGAGCGCCGCGTGCCTGCGGACCGCGGTGTCGGTGTCCGCGAGCGCCGTGCGCAGGAGCGCCGTCGCCTGGTCGCCCGTGATCTCGGCGACGGCCCGCACGGCGCGCTCCCGTACCTCGGCCGCCGGTGAGCGCAGGCCCTCCTCCAGGAGGGCGATCGAGCCGTCGTCGCCCGACCGGGTCACAGCCCACCGCAGGGCCCCGGCGACGATCGGGTCCGTCTCGCCCAACGCCGCCTCGACCAGGGCCTCCACCGGTACGGTGACCTCCTCGACCGAGGAGAGCGCCGCGCGCTGCCGCCTGCCCGCGCTCTCCGACCCCAGCGCGTGCAGGAGCGCCACGATCTGCAGGACCTCCTCCCAGCCCGCGGGTTCCGCTGCGCCGATCCGCCGGAGCCGTGTGAGCAGCGCCGTCTCGGTCGCGATGCGTTCCCGTGTCCCGCGGATGAGGTCCTCGACGAGCTCGGTCGGCGCGAAGCCGGGATCGTCCAGCGCGCTCGCCACTTCACGCAGCGAAAGCCCCAGGGACCTCAGGCTCTCGATGTGGAAGATCCGCCGGATGTCCTCGCCGGAGTACTCCCGGTAGCCGGACCCGGTACGGCCCGTCGGCCGCACCAGGCCCAGCGACTCGTAGTGCCGGAGCATGCGGGCGCTGACCCCGGACCGCCGCGCCACCTCGCCGATCAGCATGCGCCGACCCCGGACCGCCGTGGCACCTCACCGATCACCATGCCTCACTCCCCCTCCTCGCTGGTCGTTCCGAGGACGGCGACACGCTTCGCCTCCTCGATCGAGAACTCGAATCCGGCATCCGGGTCGTTCAGGAGCCGTTCCGTGGCGATCGCGTGCCGGCGCGCGGCGGGGGCGCCCCGCGTCCTCGCGGCACCGAGCGTCGGCAGGATCACCTCGCCGAGGGCGATCAGCGCCCGGCTGAGGCTCAACCGGGTCTCCCGTCCGCCACGCCCGAGTTGCGTCCCCAGCGCCTCCGCGAGCGCGGCCCGCTCCTCCTCGGGGACCAGGACGACCGCCGCCCGCCACGCACTCCGCGCCACTTCGTCGTCGGCGTCGGACAGCAGCTCCCGCGTGATCGACGGCCACGCCCGCCGGTCGCCGATCTTGGACAGTGTGTGCAACGCCTGACTCCGTGCCTGCGCCCGTTCCGAGCGGACCTCGGCGAGAAGCCCCGGGAGCGTGCGGGACGGCGCGTGCCGGGTCAGCGCCCAGGTGAGCATCTCGCGCACGGAGAAGTCGGGCTCGATCCCGCACCGCTCGACGAGCTTGTCGACGAACCGCGGGTCCGGGGCCGTACCGGCCGCCAGCGCCGCCCGCAGCCGCACCGACGAGCTGCCGTCCTCCAGGCCCTGGAGAGCGCGCGTCGTGTCCTTGTCGTGGGTCGCCATGGTCATCGGGGCCACCTCCTTGCCCGGCAGTCAAGACCTTGTCACCGTGTCAAGGTCAAGCCCGACGCCACGCCGGTGGTGGGGACGAGGCCGCCCTACCGCCGCGGCGCCACCGCCACCGCCGCCGCATACGACGGCGCGACCCGTACATCGGCCAGCGACCAGCCCGCCACGGCGGCCGGCTCGGCGCCCATGCCCACGTACGTACGGTCGAGGCCCCCGGCCAGCCCTTCCCCCGTGCCCTTGAGGTACGCCTCCTTGCGCGCCCAGCACTGCGCGAACGCGGCCGGCCGAGCCTCCGCCGGCAGCCGCGCGAACTCCTCCCGCTCCCGCGGGTGCAGGCTGTCCGCCACGAGGGCCGACACCTCGGCCTCCGGGTGCGCCTCGACGTCCACGCCCACGGGCGTCGCGGCGATTCCGACCAGCGCCAGGTCCCCGCTGTGGGAGAGCGAGAAGTGGAACCCGGCGTCCCGCACCGCCGGCCGGCCGTGCGGGCCTCCGCAGACCGGGCAGTCCTCCCGGACGAACTCGACCTCGTCCGCCCGTATCCCCAGGTAGTGCCCGAGGAGACGCCGAAGCCCGCCGTGCGCGGCGAGGTACCGCGCCCGGTGATCCGCCCGGATCAGGGCCTTCCACCGACGGAGTTCCTCGGCGTCCAGGAGGGCGGGCGCACCGGGGTCCTCCGCCATGGGCAGCAGCCAGAGCGCCACCGTTCCGTCGGCGGCGGGCAGCACGGCCGACTCCGGCGTCTCGCCGGCGCGCAACACCCGTACGGGGGTGATCTCCACGGTCATGCCACCATTCTGCACCGGCGTGCACGTGCGGGAGTTCGGACGCCCGGCGCGGCCGGGGGGCCGCGCCGGGCACCGCATCGCTCCCGCGTCACGGGCTCCCGTGCGGGATCAGCCCGTGGCCGCGCCGAACCACCTCGGCAGGTGTGCGAGCAGGTCCTGCTGGTCCTCGCCGGTCCAGGCCACGTGGCCGTCCGGTCGCAACAGGACGGCGGGCACGTCCAGTTCCTCGCTGACCTCGACGACATGGTCGACCCGGTCCGCCCAACCCTCGACCGAGAGCCGGCCGGTCTGGTCGAGGAGCAGTCCGCGGCCCTCGTGCATCCGCTGGTAGAGACGGCCCTGCTTCAGCTCCAGGTCACGCATCCGCCTGCCCAGCAGGTCGTCCCCCTCGCCGAGGTCGTAGCGCACCGAGATCGCCGTGATCTTCTCGATCAGGTACCGGTTGACGTCGTCGAACTCCACGAGTTCCGCGAGCAGTCGGCGGACCGCCTGCGCGCCCGGCTCGGTCGACATCAGCTGGATCTGCGCGCGGGTGTTGTCCAGGACGTCCGTGGCCACCGGGTGCCGCTCGGCGTGGTAGCTGTCGAGAAGGCCCTCGGGCGCCCAGCCGGCGACCGCGGCGGCCAGCTTCCAGCCCAGGTTGAACGCGTCCTGGATACCGAGGTTGAGCCCCTGGCCGCCGGTCGGCGGGTGGATGTGCGCCGCGTCGCCCGCGAGGAACACCCGGTCGACCCGGTACTGCTCGGCCTGCCGGGTCGCGTCGCCGAAGCGGGACAGCCAACGCGGCGAGTGCGCGCCGAAGTCCGTCCCGGCGATCGCGCGCAGCTGCTGCTTGAACTCGTCGAGGGTCGGCGCGGTCGAACGGTCCTCGGCCACCCCCTCGGCGGGCACGACGACCCGGAACACCCCGTCCCCCAGGGGCATGGCTCCGAACCGCAGTTGGGTCTTGCGGACCTCGGTCATCACCGCCGTCAGCTCCTCCTGCGCGACGGTCAGCTCCATCTCGCCCAGCAGCGTCTCCACCCGGGAGGGCTCGCCGGGGAACGCGACGCCGAGCAGCTTGCGCACGGCGCTGCGGCCGCCGTCGCAGCCGACGACGTACCGCGCGCGGAGCTCCTCGCCGTCGGCCAGCTCGACGGTCACGCCGTCCTCGTCCTGGCTCAGACCGACCACTTCGCAGCCGCGGCGGATCTCGGTGCCGGTCTCGGTCGCGTGCTGGGTCAGCAGCCGCTCGGTGACCTGCTGCGGAATGGCGAGGACGTACGAGTGGGCCGTGTCCAGCCGCTCGGGCCACGCCTTGGCGAGCCCCGCGAAGAAGCCGCCGGCCGTGATCTGCTGCCCGACGTCGAGGAACCGTTCAAGGAGACCGCGCTGGGCCATCACCTCGATGCTGCGCACGTGCAGACCCTGGGCACGCGACTGCCGGGTCGGCTCCGCCTCCTTGTCCAGCACGAGCACGTGGACGCCGTGCAGCCGCAGCTCGCCGGCCAGCATCAAGCCGGTCGGACCGCTGCCCACAACGATCACGTCAAACATGAGAACCGCCCCGTTTCGATTGGTTGCGTCCAGCCGGCCGCCGGTCGTGGGATCCCTGTGCCCCACGAGCGCGACGATCCTGCGAAGAAGTCGATTTCCGCAGGTCACCGGCTACGGCTGGAGATTCTGCACCACGAAGGGGGCCTTGCCGCAAGGCCCCCTGTGCGCTATACATTGAGAGTGGCGAGGAGACGATTAAGCTCCTTGCCCTTCTCTTTGCCCCCCTTCCCCTCTCCGTCGGTCGGACGGCGGCCGTGGAGCGGCGCTCGGCCGCGATCGCCGCACGGACGTCCTCGCCGATGCGTCTGCTCACCTCGAACGGGGAGCGGCCGACGGGGCCCCCGATCGGCTCCGAATCGCCCGACCGGTCGGCTGTCCGGCCCGACCACTCGCGTGTTACTGGTTGGTAGGGCATGCTGGCGGCCAACCATCCACACGGCCGGGGGCTGAGGTAGCGGTGACGACTTTCGAGGAACAGGCGGCGGTGCACGCCTTCCGGGACGACGCACTGGGCGAGCACGACGCCGTCGGGCTCGCCGCGGCGCTCCGGCGGGGCGAGGTCGGCGCCGCAGAGGTCGCACGGGACGCGGCCGCGCGCGTACGGGACGTCGAGGACCGGCTCCACGCCGTCCAGGCCCACATCGACGGCCCCTCGTACGCCACCGGGCCGGGCCACGGCGCCTTCGCCGGAGTGCCGACCTTCGTCAAGGACAACACCGACTACCTCGGCCTGCCCACCGGTCACGGCAGCGCGGCCTTCACCCCGCGCGTCGCCCGGCGCCACGCGCCCTTCGCCCGCCAGCTCCTGAGCAGCGGCGTCACGGTCCTCGGCAAGACCCGGCTGCCCGAGTTCGGATTCAGCCCCAGCACGGAGTACGAGGCCGCCGACCCGGTCCGCAACCCGTGGAACACCGGTTACTCGGCGGGCGGTTCGTCGGGCGGCAGTGCGGCGCTCGTCGCCGCCGGGGCGGTGCCGATCGCCCACGCCAACGACGGCGGCGGATCGATCCGGATACCCGCCGCCTGCTGCGGGCTCGTCGGTCTCAAGCCGACCCGCGGCCGGGTCGTGACGAACGCGCAGAGCCGCCAACTGCGCCTGGACATCGTCTCCGACGGCATCGTGAGCCGTTCCGTACGGGACACCGCCGCGTTCCTCGCCGCCGCCGAGACCCACTGGCGCAACCCGAAGCTGCCGCCCCTCGGTCTGGTCGAGGGACCCTCCGAACGGCGCCTGCGTATCGGCTTCCTGGTCGACTCACCGAACGGCGTGCACGCCGACACGGCGACCCGGGCCGCCGTCATGGACACCGTCGCGAGGCTCGAACGGCTCGGCCACACCGTGGAACCGGTCGAGCTGTACCTCGACCCCCGCTTCACCGACGACTTCCTCACGTACTGGGGCATGCTGTCGTTCCTCCTCGGCGTCACCGGCCGGACCCTCGGTCCGGACTTCGACCGGCACCGGATGGACGGCCTCAGCCGGGGACTGCGGGAGGAGTACCTGAAGAGCTGGCGGCGCACTCCGGGCGTGCTGCGGAGACTGAAGCGCACCAGGGAGGCGTACGCGGCCGCGTTCCGCGGACTCGACCTGGTCCTCACTCCCGTGCTCGCGCACACCACGCCGAGGATCGGTCACCTCAACCCGACCGTGCCGTACGCGACACTGGTCGAGCGGATCCTCGCCTACGTCGCCTTCACCCCGGTCAACAACGTCGTCGGGACACCGTCGATCTCGGTTCCCGCCGCCACCGCGACGGAGGACGGACTGCCCGTCGGCGTCATGTTCTCGGGCCGCCCCGGCAGCGAGCGGACGCTGCTCGACGTGGCCTACACCCTGGAGGCGGACCGCCCGTTCCGGCGCATCCAGGACGCCTGACGGGCGGTGGCCCGGGGGAGGCCGTGGCGCGCAGGACGCCGGCGGCCGGGAGGACGTCCGATCAGCCGTCGCCTCCGAGCGCGCGCTGCAACTGCGCCTTGTTCATCTTCGAACGGCCGTCGATGTTCCGGCGCTTGGCCTCTTCGTAGAGCTGGTCGTACGTGCGCCCCTGGGCGCCGCTGTGGGAGCGCCGGCCGCCGCGCTCACCGGACGACATGTCCTCCAGGGACAGCCGGCTCGACGTCTTGGACTCGCCGTGCCGCGCCCGCTCCTTGTTCACGGTGCGGGCGGCGATCTCCTCGGCGCGCTTCTCGCTCACGCCGCGCTGCTCCGCGCTCTCCTTGATGTGCTCGTACTGCCGCTCCCGCTTCGGGCTGGATCCGCGAGGCATGGGGTGCTCCTCTCCTCGTGCGTTGAGGGGTTCTCCGCTCTGCTACCCGCAGTCCCTCCCCTCACCCCCGCCTCTTCGCGGTGTACCGGCTGCGGGCCCACAGCGGCAGGACGAACCAGCACAGCAGGTACCAGGCCAGCACTCCGGCCACGAGCCACGGAACGATCGCGTTGTCGGTGGCCACGCGGAGGATGAGGATCAGCGCGCTCGTGAGCGTGGCGAGCAGGAGGAGGATCCCGATGAAGGTCAGCCGGGACGCCCACGCGACGGTCTCGGGTTTGATCCGCCGGCCCGCCACGATGCGGTGGAAGGAGACCGGGCCGATCAGCGCGCCGGTCGCGAGCGAGCCCAGGACCACCGTCAGGATGTAGATGCCCTTGTCGGCCGAGCCGAGGCTCTCGTACCGGGGAGTGAAGACGACCGTCAGGAGGAAGCCGAGGAGGATCTGGACGCCGGTCTGGACCACCCTGATCTCCTGCATGAGGTCCTGCCACTGCCGGTCGGCGCGCTCTTCCGGGGTCTCGTCGCGCCCACGTCCGGCACCCGCGTCTCCCTGTCCGGTCTCGTGGTCAGTCATCCGTCCCACCTTCCGGTTCGAGGGGCCCGCGCGGGGCGGAGGCCGTACGCCGCGTCTTCCCTGCCCGCCGCCGTCGCAGCCGTTCCGCCGCGGCTTTTCGTCGCATCGCACGAGTACTCGTTCGAGAGTGGGGCAGGCGTACCGGAGTGAGTGATCCACGCGGCCGGACGACGTCCGCTCGCCCTGCCGGGAACGCCCGGCGTATCGTCGGCGTCAGCTCGGAATTCTGTGCCGACGGGAACCGGAGTGCCGGATGCCAAGGGATGCGAGAGGGTCGGGTGACGCCGGGCTCGTCGGCCCCCGACTGACGGCCGCGGTCCGGTGGAGCGGCGCCACGGCCGTCGTCACGGTGGCGGGAGAGCTCGACCGGGACACCCAGGAGCCGCTGCACACGGCGCTGACGGAGGCCCTGGACCGGCGTCCCGAACGGATCGTCGTGGACTGCGGACGACTGACGTTCTGCGACTCGACCGGACTCAATCTGCTGCTGACCATGAGGCTGGACGCGCTGGAGGCAGGCAGCCGGCTGGAGCTGGCCGCGCTGCGTCCGCCCGTCGACCGGGTCTTCGACGTCACCGGCGTCGTGGCGGTCTTCACGGTGTACGACGAGCTGCCCGCCGAACTGGCCGAGAGGGAGCACCCGTGAGCACAGCGCGACACCGGGCACGGTGGAGGCAGGCATGAGCGAACCCGTCCGGTCCAGGGGCCAGATCAGGCGGCTCGTCCTGCGGAGCGGCGAGTCGGTGGTCGCACGCTGCCGCGACTTCTGCCGGATCGCACTCACCGACTGGGACTGGCCCGGACGGCCGAAGGACACCGGGCTCACCGAGGAGGAGCGGGCCCTCGCGATCGAGGACGTGCTCCTGGTCGTGTCGGAAGCCGTCACCAACGCCTGTCTGCACGCGGGCGGCCCCACGGAGCTGGTCATCCGGCTCGCTCCCGCCGATCCGGCGGGCGCCGGCGCAGGGAGCGGCGGACCGCCCCGTACGGTCTCCGCCACGGCCGGGGACCTGCGGATCGAGGTGAGCGATCCGAGCAGCCGGATCCCGGAGTTCCGGCCACGGGGCGCACCCGGGCAACCCGGGGGCAACGGTCTGCGAGTGATCGACCGGCTCACGCGCGCGTGGGGAGCCGTTCCCGGGGAGACGGGCAAGTCCTTCTGGATGGAGGTGGCGACCCCGGTCCCGGCGAACGGACCGCCGGTCGCACCGCAGTCACCGCCGCCTCCCGCGGCGCCGCAGGCACCTGTCCCGGACGCACCGCGGGCGGCGTCGGGCCGGGGCGGTCCGACCTCGCCGGTGCCGGGGGATCCGTCCGGCGGCGGCGGGGCGGCCCCGGGCGGCGGCCCGTGATGTGCCATCGCCGTGCTGCTACCGGGCTGATCGGTCCGGTGCGTTCACGGCCGTCGTGGTCGGGGACGCGTTCGGGCGGGTCGCCTCCGGCGGCTCCTCCGCCGTCAGGGCCGTACGCAGTTCGCCGAGGATGCGGCTGAGGAGACGCGACACGTGCATCTGCGAGAGGCCGAGGCGCTCGCCGATCTCCGCCTGGGTCAGTTCGTCGCCGAACCGCAGGGCCAGGATCGTCCGGTCGCGCGCGCAGAGGCCGGCGACGAGCGGCTTGAGTGCCTCCAGGTTCTCGATCTTCTCGAAGGAGTCGTCGTCGCTGCCGAGGCGGCGCGCGAGTACGCCGGGACCACCGTCCTCGTCGTCGACGGGGACGTCGAGCGAGCGACTGGTGAATCCGTTCGCGGCAAGCCGGCCCTCGCGCAGCTCGGCCGCCGTGATGTGGAGGTGGGCGCCGAGCTCGGCGTCCGTCGGCGGGCGGCCCAGTTCCTGTTCGAGCGCGTCGTTCGCCTTGGCGAGGTTCAGGCGCAGCTCCTGCAGACGGCGCGGTACGTGCACACTCCAGCTGGTGTCCCGCAGATGCCGCCGTATCTCACCGAGCACGGTCGGCAGCGCGAAGGACATGAACTCGTTGCCCCGCTCCGGGTCGAACCGGTTGATCGCCTTGATCAGACCGACGGTGCCGACCTGGACGATGTCCTCCCAGGACTCGTGGGAGCGGCGGAAACGGGTCGCGGCGTACTTGACCAGGCTCAGGTTCAGCTCGACGAGGGTGTTGCGCACGTACGAGTAGTCCGACGTGCCCTCCTCCAGCGAGCGCAGCCGCTCGAACAGGGCCGTCGAGAGCGAGCGGGCGTCCGTGGTGCTCACCGTGAGGGGATCCGCGATCTCCGGAAGCTCGGCCGGGAGCTCGGGAACGTGAGGGACCGGCCGGCGGTCGCTCGGAGCGGGCCGGCGGCTACTGGGGGCGGGCCCGCCGTGGCCCCGGACGGTGGTGCGGTTGTTCGACATCAACGCTCCTCGTGAGAGCCCCCTCTTGCCTCATACCCCCTTCTGCCCCACACGAGCAGTGTGCCGTGGGTGACGCAGGGGGAGAAGGCAAGGGAATACAGGGGTGCGCGGTGATATCGGGGGCATGCGGGCATGCGAGGTGAATGTGAAGGGGAGGTCGGGGCAGAGGCCTGCTGAAAGCCCGAAACGGGGCCCTGAGGGGTGGAAGACCAGTGACCACACGGCATTGCACGGGACATCCCGGGCCGGGCGGCAACCGGCCCTTCGTCCCGCATGTCGCGGCCGAGGCGCGCGCCAGGGTGGCGGAGGCGCTGCGGGCGGCCGCCACGGGGACGGGTGGCCCGCCGTCCGCCGCCGCCGTCGGAGACGCGCTGCTCGTGACATCCGAACTGGTGACCAACGCGCTGCGTCACGGGGGCGGGCTCACCGGGTTCAGTGTGGAAGTCGACCCGGGCGCGGTGACGATCACCGTCGCCGACACGAGCGTCGAGCTGCCGCATGTCATGGACGGCCGTGGGGTGGAACGCGCCGGCGGCCTCGGGGCCGCACGCGCCACCGGTCCGGCGGAGGGCGGCTTCGGGTGGCCCCTGGTCAGGCTGCTCGCCCAGGAGATCAGGCTGACCCTGCTGCCGGAGGGCGGCAAGACCATCGAGGTACGGCTGCCGCTTCACTGAGGCGAGCCCCGGCCCCGCCCCGGCGCCGTTGCCGCGTCCCGGGCGACCGCGCCCGGCCCGGCGCCGTGCCCCGTCCCGGGGCGGTCGACACGGGCCCTCTGCCCGGGACCGGCGACGTCGTCCCGCCCGGCCCTGTTCCTGGCGCTATCCGCCGAGGAACTCGGCGCATCGGTAGGGGCCCAGCTCCGGGCTCCCCGGCGGACGCAGCGTGACCTCCACGTCATCCGTCCTGACCTTCGGGTCGAGTACGGACTGGGCCCGGGCCAGCGTGCACACCAGCTGTCCCGTTCCCTGGTCCCGGCCCGTCCCCGCGTACGGGCTCTCCAGACGCAGAGTGACCTGGGTGCCCCGGCCCGTGACCGTGTAGCCGCCGAGCTCCACGAGGTTGGTGAGGCCGTCTCGCTGCTCGGCGGGCGGAGGGCCGCTCGCGAGCAGCTTCACCACCGAGGCGAGGTCATCGATCTCCCTGTCGAGTACCGGTACGCCCCGCAGCCCGCCGTCCGACGCGTAGTACAGCCGGATCCCGCGCGTGAGCCCGGTCGCCGGCTCGCCCGCCCCTATCACCCCGGTCGGCTGCACCCCGCAGCCCACCAGGGCGAACCCGAGGGCGGAGACCGGTACGGCGACCAGTACGCGTGCCCGTGCCCTCACTCCGCGTCCTCTCCCGTCCGCCGCAGCGGCAACCACAGGGTGAACACCGAGCCGCCCTCCGGTCCTTCGGCGACGGCGATCGTGCCGCCGTGCAGGCGTGCGTTCTCCAGGGCGATCGCCGTCCCGAGGCCGCTGCCCCGTCCGCCGGTGTCGGCCGCGCTGCGCGTGCGGGCCGCGTCCGCCTTGTAGAACCGGTCGAAGACCCGCTCCCTGGCCTCCGGCGGCAGCCCCGGGCCGTGGTCGGCGACCTCCACCGTCACCCACTCCCCGCCCGCGTCGGCGCTCGCGCCCGTCCCCGTACCCGGCGTGCCCGTCGACGTACTCCCCGTCCTCGTTCCGAGGGTCACGGTCACCGGCGGCGCTCCGTGCCGCAGCGCGTTGCCCACCAGGTTCGCCACGATCACGTCGACGCGCCGCCGGTCGACCACCGCCCGTACACCCTCGTCGAGACGGACCTCCACCCGACCGGTCCAGCCGCGCAGCGCCAGGGAGGCTCGTACCGTGTCGGCGAGATCGGTCTCGGCCGCGTGGAGCCGGATCGCGTGCGCGTCGAAACGGGAGATCTCCATCAGGTCCTCCACGAGCCGCGCGAGCCGCGCCGTCTCCGCGCCCACCGTGCGGGCCGCCCGCGCCGCGTCCGGCGGCAGCTGGTCGGCGTCCTCCTCCAGGACGGTCGCCACCATCGTCATCGCCGCCAGCGGCGTACGCAGCTCGTGCGACACGTCCGCGACGAAGCGCCGCGCCTTCGCCTCCTGCTCGCGCAGTCGCGCGTCCGAGACCTGCAGGGCGTCCGCCGTCTCGTTGAACGTCCGTGCCAGGTCGGCGAGCTCGTCGTGCCCCCTGACCGCGACCCGGCTCCCCAGGTCGCCCTCCGCGAGCTCACGCGTGGCCCGCCCCAGTTTCCGTACGGGACGCAGGACCGTTCCGGCGGCGAGCAGCGCCAGGACGGCGGCCAGCACCACCACGGGCAGGAGGCCCGCCCGTACGGAGTCCAGCAGCGCCGTGGTGTCGTCGCGTTCGGCGCGGAGATCCGTGATCGCGAAGACCTCCAGGCCGGAGAAGCTGCGGTCCCCGTCCGCGTACGTCACGGGCATGCCGACCACCAGGTACGGCTCGTCCCGCCACGTCACCCGCTGGAACCGGGTCCCGTCCCCGGCCCGTACGGCGCTCCGCAGCTCGACGGTGATCCGGCCCTCCGTGTCGGCGAGCGGATCGGACACGGCGACGAGGTCCTGGTGGCGGGCGACGACGATCCGGGCGCCGAGGCCGTCCGAGACCTTCGCCGCGAACCGGGCGAGCGACCGCTGGTCGGGCGGCAGGTCGAAGTCGGCCACCACCGCGGTGACGCGCGTCCGTACGTCGTTCACCGCGGCGTCCTGGGTCCGCCGGAGGACGGCGGTCCGCGCGTCCCGGTAGGCGAGTGCGGTCGCGGTCACCGCGCTGATGAGCGCGACGACGACGAAGGCCACGACGAGCCGGGTCCGCAGCCCTCCGACGAGCCGCCGCGAGCGGCCCCTCGGGGAGCCCCCGGCGGGCGGGGGACCGCCCACGCGACCCGTACCTCCGGTCCCGCTCACAGCGGCCCGAAGCGGTAGCCGAAGCCCCGCACCGTCTGGACGTACCGGGGCTTCGCCGGTACGTCCTCCAGCTTCGCCCGCAGCCGGCCGACCGCCGCGTCCACCAGCCGGGAGTCGCCGAGGAAGGTGTGGTCCCAGACCGAGGCGAGGAGCTGCTCGCGGCTGAAGACCCGGCCGGGCGAGGCGGACAGTTCGAGGAGCAGCCGCAGCTCGGTGGGCGGCAGCGGGATCAGGACGCCGCGCTTGGCGACGGTGAGACCGGCGCGGTCGATCACCAGGCCCGCGGGGTCGGCCTCGGCGGCCCGCGACGGCGCCGACGGCTCCGCGCGGCGCAGTGCCGCCCGGATGCGGGCCTCCAGGACGGGTGCGGTGACCGGCTTGACCACGTAGTCGTCGGCGCCGGCCTCGAGACCCGTCACGATGTCGTGGTCGTCCCCGCGCGCGGTCAGCATGATGACCGGCAGCGTGGTCGTACGGGCGCGGACGCGGCGGCACACCTCGAACCCGTCCATCCCCGGCAGCATCAGGTCGAGGACGGCCAGCTCGATCCTCGCGCCGGCCGGCGCGTCGAGCAGCACGAGCGCCTCCTCGCCGGTGGCCGCGGTGTCGACGTCGTAGCCGTGCCGGCGCAGCACGAGCTCCATCCCGTCCCGTACGGACGCGTCGTCCTCGATGAGCAGTACATGCGGCATGCCGTCGATTATGGGTGCCGCGCGGACCCGGCCGGAGCCCCGGCCGGGGCTCGACGCGCAGGTCGAGGGCATTGTTACGTTCTCATCATGTCGCCATGGAATCGCCGTCACGTGACGTGACGAGGGTGGTGGCCATGACCCCGAAGACAACCTCCCGCATCCCGGTTCGACTGCGGCTGACCGCCCTCGCCGTGCTCCCCGTCCTCGCCCTCTCCGCGGCGTGCGGCAGCGCCGACGACAGCGCCGGCGGTGCCGGGAAGACCGACGAGATCGCCTCGGTGCCCGAGACCGCCACCGCCTCGCCGTCCCCGCGGAACGACACCGCCCCGAGCACCCGGCCCGCCGGGAAGAGCGCCTTCTACGACGCCCAGACGGACTACGTCCGGTGCATGCGCGTCAAGGGCGGCTACAAGGACTTCCCCGACCCCAAGCTCAGCGGACACCTCGACTGGGGGAAGGTCGAGGAGATCTCCTCCCGGCCCGGCCAGATGGAGGCCGCCAAGGGCGGCAGGAACGGCGTGTGCGTCGACGAACTCCAGAAGGTCATGCTGGCCGAGCCCAAGCGGGACCAGCAGAAGGACTACGAGTCGATGCTCGCGCACGCCACGTGCATGCGGGACAACGGCGTCTCCCGGTTCGCCAACCCGACGATGAGCGGCGGCAACGCCCAGCCGGGCGGCGACCCCGACCCGGCGTCCCCGACCATCGACCACGATTCCCCGGCGTACAAGCAGGCCCGCGAGGCGTGCAGGGCGAAGCTGCTCGACGGTCTGGACGGCATGCAGTGAGGCGCCGTACCGCCCTGCGCGCGCTCGGCGCGGTGACGGTCGTCGCCGCGGTCACCGGGGGAGTCGTCCTCCTCGGCGACTTCGGGCTCCTCGACGACGGCGCCGACGGCGCCGGAGCCGCCGGGAAGGGCGGCGATCTGCCGCCCGCCACCGCGACCGTGGTACGGACCGACCTCGTCCGGTCCAAGACCGTCGACGGCCGGCTCGACTTCGCCCAGCGCCGCCCCGTCAGGTCCGCCGTCGACGGCACCGTCACGGTCGCCGCCACCGAAGGCAGGACGCTGACCAGGGGGCATGCGCTGTACGAGCTGAACGACAAGCCCGTCACCCTCCTCTACGGACCCGTCCCGATGTTCCGCGAGATGAAGGCGGGCGACCGGGGCAGCGACGTGCTCCAACTGGAGCGCAACCTGCGCGACCTGGGGTACGGGGCCGGGGTCTACGTCGACACGCGCTACGACAAGGGCACCGAGACGGCGGTCAAGCAGTGGCAGAAGTCCCTGAACCGCGAGCCCACCGGAAAGGTCGGCAGAGGAGACGTGGTCTTCCAGCCCGGCCAGGTCAAGGTGGTCTCCGTCGACGCCGCGCTCGCCGACCAAGTCGCTCCCGGCCAGGCCGTCCTGACCCTCGCCTCCACCCGACCGGTCGTCCGGGCCCACCTGGACCAGACCGACGGCGCGCTCACCGCGGCGGGCACCAGGGTCGAGGTCACGCTGCCCAGCGGGAAGACCGTGGCCGGGCGGGTCGCCGGGACCGTACGCCCCGAGGAGACCGGATCCGGGGACGGTGCCGTGTCGCAGGAGGGCATCGTCGTCGAGGTCGTCCTCGACGGCGGGGCGCGCACGGCGTCCGGCGAGGACGCCAGCGCGTCGGCCAGCGTGAAGTTCGTCAGCGAGGCGCGCGAGGGGGTCCTCGCGGTTCCCGTCGAGGCGGTCCTCGCCCTGCGCGGCGAGAACGGCGGTTACGGCCTCCAGATCGTCCAGGGCACCACCACGAGGACGATACGGGTGGAGACGGGCATGACGGCCGACGGGCGGATCGAGGTCAGCGGCCCCGACGTGAAGGAAGGCCTGAAGGTCGGAATGGCGGCCTCATGACCCCGGACCGCACCACGTCCGCCGCACCCGCCCCCGTCGTGGAACTGCGGGACGCCACCAAGTCGTACCCCGGAGGCGTCCACGCCCTGCGCGGCGTGAACCTCACGGTCGGCGAGGGCGAACTCCTCGCCGTCGTCGGCCCCTCCGGGTCCGGCAAGTCCACGATGCTCCACGTCATGGGCACCCTCGACAAGCCCACCAGCGGCACCGTCAGGATCGCCGGCCACGACGTGTCCGCGCTCTCCGACAACCGCCTCTCCGCACTCCGCGCCCGCCACATCGGCTTCGTGTTCCAGCACTTCCATCTCGCGGCGGGACGCGACGCCGTCGACAACGTCGCCGACGGGCTGCTGTACGCGGGCGTGCCGCCGCGGGAACGCCGGGCGCGGGCGCGGACAGCGCTGGACCGGGTACGCCTCGGCCACCGTCACTCCCACACGCCGGACGAGTTGTCCGGCGGCGAGAAGCAGCGCGTGGCCATCGCCCGCGCGCTGGTCGGGGAGCCCCGGCTGCTGCTCGCGGACGAGCCCACCGGCGCCCTCGACACCGCCTCGGGGGAGGTCGTCATGGAACTGCTCCACGAACTGAACGCCGCCGGCACCACGATCTGCGTCATCACCCACGACAACGAGATCGCGGACTCGCTGCCGCGTCGGGTCCGCTTCAAGGACGGTGAGATCGTCTCGGACGACCGCGGTGTGCTCCGCGGGGAAGGAGCCGCGCGGTGAAAGGCACCCTCAAACCCTCGCGCCTCTCCGCCGGCGACGTCCTCCGGGTCGGCGCGGTCGGTCTCCGCGCGCGCCGCGCGCGCGTGGTGCTGTCCGCGCTCGGCATCGCCATCGGCATCGCGACCATGGTCGCGGTCGTCGGACTCTCCGAGTCCAGCCGCGCGGACCTGATGGCCCGGCTCGACCGGCTCGGCACCAACCTCCTGACCGCCGAGGCGGGCAAGGACGCGCTGGGCAAGGAGGTCGAACTCCCCAGGAACGCGGTCGCCATGGTCGAGCGCATCGGCCCCGTCCAGCACGCCACCGGAACGGGCGACGTGGACGCCCGGATACGCCGCAGCGATCTGGTCCCCGAGGAGCGCACCGCCGGCGTCACCACGCAGGCGGTCCGCACCGACCTCCTGGCCGCACTCGGCGGCGAGGTCGACAAGGGAGCCTGGCTGGACCGCGCCGGCGAGCGGCTCCCCGTCACGGTCCTCGGAGCGGTGGCCGCCGACCGGCTCGGCATCACCCGCACCGGCGAGACGATCATGATGAACGACACCCGCGTGGTCGTCGTCGGCATCCTGAAACCGCTCGAACTGGTCCCGAACCTCGACCGGGTGGCGATGGTCGGATTCCCCGCCGCCGAACGCCACTTCGGCTTCGACGGTCACCCGACGACGATCTTCGAGCGCTCCACCGACGCCTCGGTGGAGGACGTACGGGAGATCCTGGCCCGCACGATCAGCCCCGGCGGCGAGGCGGGCGTCAAGGTCTCCCGGCCCTCCGACGCGCTCGCCGCCAAGGCCGCCACCGACAAGGGCCTGACGGCCCTGATGCTGGGCCTGGGCGCGGTGGCGCTCCTGGTCGGCGGTGTCGGCGTCGCCAACACCATGGTCATCTCGGTCCTGGAGCGCCGTCGGGAGATCGGCCTGCGCCGCTCCCTCGGCGCGACCCGCAACGCGATCCGGCTCCAGTTCCTCACCGAGTCACTGCTGCTGTCCGCGCTCGGCGGGGCGACGGGCGCGCTGCTCGGTGCGGCGGCCACGTACGGCTTCGCGCGGGTCCAGGGCTGGACGGCGGTGGTCCCGCCCTGGTCCCTCGCCGGCGGCCTCGCCGCCACCCTCCTGATCGGGGTGACCGCCGGCCTCTACCCGGCGATCCGCGCCTCCCGCCTCCACCCGACGGTGGCGCTCAACGCGACGTGACCGCCGGGTCGTCGCGCGGGTGCGGGGGCGGGTCCGTCCGCGGCAGGAACGCGGCCGACTTACGGGCGAGTACGGAGGCGAAGAACTCGGGTGCGTCGTCGGGGCGCATCCGGGTGAGGGCGACCATGCCGGTGATCACGGCGTCGACCACCTCCTCCTGCACCTGCTCCCAGTCGTGGCTGCGGCCCTTGCGCGGATTCGCCGCCCGGACCCCGAGGACGGCCTGCGTGGCCTCGCCCACCTCCTCCGAGAGCTTGAGCACCTGCAGCGTCCACTGCTCCTCCGCCGCGAGCCCCCGCTCGGCGTCGAACTCCGCGAACCGCGCGGCGAGCGAACGGATCGTGTCCCACGGGTCGTTGTCCCTCACGGGTCTCCTCCGGACTGCGGGCGACGGCGTGCCGGCCGCTGTCGCGACCGCCGGGGCGGCCACAACCGGCCGCCCCTGCCAGCATGCCCCCCAGTGAGCCGCCTACTTGCCGCGGCGGATGCGGGCTGCCTGCCTCGCCTCGGCCGTCTTGCGGGCCTCGGCGGCCTTGCGGGACTCGTTCTTGGCGCGGCCCGGGCGGCCCGGGACGGTGCCCATGCCGCGGAAGGCCGCCCCGCCGCGCTTGGCGCCCTCCTGGCTGGGCGCGGCGCCGGCGACGGGTACGCCCGAGGGGGTACGGGCGCCGGTGATGCGGCTCAGCTCCGCCTCGCCCGACCGGACCTTGGTGACCTGGGGGCGGATGCCGGCGTCCGCCATGAGCCGGGCCACGTCACGCTGCTGCTCGGGGGTGACCAGGGTGACGACGACCCCGGACTCACCGGCGCGGGCGGTGCGCCCGCCGCGGTGCAGGTAGTCCTTGTGGTCGGCGGGCGGGTCGACGTTGACGACGAGGTCGAGCTCGTCGACGTGGATGCCGCGCGCCGCCACGTTGGTGGCGACGAGCACCGGGACCTCGCCGCTGCGGAAGCGGTCCAGGGTGCGGGTCCGCAGGGGCTGGGACTTGTCGCCGTGCAGGGCGGCGGCGCGCACACCGCTGCCGAGGAGATGCCTGGTGAACCGGTCGACGGAGGCCTTCGTCGCCAGGAACATGATGACGCGGCCCTCGCGGGCGGCGATCTCCGTGGCGGTGGCGAACTTGTCGGCGCCGTGCACCTGGAGCACATGGTGTTCCATCGTGGAGACGGTCGCCGCCGACGGGTCGACGGAGTGGACGACCGGGTCCGTGAGGTACCGCTCGACCAGGAGGTCGACGTTGCGGTCGAGCGTGGCGGAGAACAGCATCCGCTGACCCCCGGCGGGCACCAGGTCGAGGAGCTCGGTGACCTGCGGCATGAAGCCCAGGTCGGCCATCTGGTCGGCTTCGTCGAGGACGGTCGCGCCCACCCGGTCCAGTCGGCAGTCCTTGCGCTCGACGAGGTCCATGAGCCGGCCCGGCGTGGCGATCAGGACCTCGGCCCCGTCGCGCAGCGCCGTGGCCTGCCGGCCGATGGACATGCCGCCGACGACGGTGGCCAGCCGCAGTCCAAGGGCCCGGGCGAACGGGTCGAGGGCGTCCGTGACCTGCTGGGCCAGTTCGCGCGTGGGCACGAGGACCAGCGCGAGGGGCTTACGGGCGTCGGCGCGCCGCCCGGCGATACGGGCCAGCAGGGGCAGGCCGAAGGCGAGGGTCTTGCCGGAGCCGGTGCGCGCGCGCCCGAGGACGTCGCGGCCCGCGAGGGCGTCGGGCAGGGTCGCGGACTGGATCGGGAACGGCGTGTCGACCCCGAGCCCGGTGAGGACCTCGTGGACCTCGGCCGGCAGATCCAGCTCGGCGAAGGTGGCGGCGGGCGGCAGGGCCGGGGTGCCGGCGGGCAGCGCCGCCCATTCGTCCGTGCCGGAGGTGCCGCGTCCCGCCCGGTCCGTGCGGGGTGCGCTCTTCGCGCCGTTCGTGTTGTTCATGGGTCCTCCTCGAAACGGTGCGCTTCGAGGAATTCGCGTGGGGCCGCGGGCCCGATGAATTACTGGAACGTACCGAATGCCACGGGCGTACGGATCCGGCCACGCCGAGGGGATGAAATCGGCGACCGGTCGGTGAAAAGCCCGGGAATATATGAAAAAGCCTGGAAAATGCGACGAGCCGGGGCCCTCACCACACGGGTGAGGACACCGGCTGCGTCGGACGTGTCAACGTCAGGCGGGGAGGATGTTCTCCGCCTGGGGGCCCTTCTGGCCCTGCGTGACGTCGAAGGTCACCTTCTGGCCTTCCTGGAGCTCACGGAAGCCAGAGGTGGCGATGTTGGAGTAGTGGGCGAAGACGTCCGGGCCGCCACCCTCCTGCTCGATGAAGCCGAAGCCCTTTTCAGCGTTGAACCACTTCACGGTGCCGTTAGCCATGTCAATTCTCCTTCGGGGCGTAGCCCTGGGGGCCGCACTGTGCGGACCCCGGCGTCGCCGTGATGATTGCCCCGTCCGGAAAACTGCACCGAAAACACAGAAAGTGCCTGACGATGTCGAATCGTCAAAGGCACTTGTAAGTTTCTTTGGGAACCACGACTGCAACTGCTGTCGACTGTACCACGTCCCCTGGACCGGTGCACGAAATTGCTTCAATTCTCGTGTCGTGCCGAGCGGGAGGGCATTGCCAGGACGAACGTGACCGTCATCAGCAGCGCCCAGGCGCCGAACTTGGCCAGGGACACCGGCTGCCAGCCGTCCAACTGGTGCGGATAGCTCCAGGCGCCGACGTACGTGGCCGCGTTCTCCGCGACCCAGAGGAAGAAGCCGATCAGGACGAAGGACAGGGCCAGGGGCATCCGGTGGTCCCGGTCGCCGACCCGGAACCGCACCCAGGTTCCCGCCGTCGCCGCGAGAAGCAGCGCCGCCAGGGCCCAGCGGGCGTCGGGCAGCCAGTGGTGGCTGAAGAAGTTCACGTACACGGCGGCGGCGAGCGCGGCCGTCGCGCGGGGCCGGTAGCCCGTCAGCCGGAGGTCGAACAGGCGCCGGGCCCTGCAGACGTAACTGCCGAGCGCCGCGTACAGGAAGCCGCCGTACAGCGGCACCCCGCCGACCTTCGTCAGCGCGTCCTCCGGATAACTCCACGAGCCCATCCGCACCTTGACCAACTCGAAGAGCAGGCCCGTGGCGTGGCAGGCGGCGATCACCGCGATGTCCCGCCCCGTGTCCCACCCGACCTTCCAGGCCACCACGGTGAGGCCGATCCCGTACAGGAGCAGCAGGTCGTAGCGGGCGATCGGCAGCTCGGGCAGCAGGGACGAGACGGCGATCCCCCCGACGAGCGCGACGGCGAAGGCGCAGCACCGCGCCTCCAGTACCGCGAACCGCAGGAGCTGGCGTATCCCGTGCGTGAACGTGTCCATGCGGGGAGGGACGCCGGGCGGCGGCGGCCGGTTCGCGCGGCGGGGGAGGGAGCGGGACGGCAGACGGCGGCGCGCCGCACCTCCCGGAGGAAGTGCGGCGCGCCGCCGTGCCGGTGGTCGGGTGGAGATCAGACCGCCGGGGCCGGGAAGGTCGGGTACTCGACGCCGGAGACGTGCTGGACGACCCGGATGACCTGGCACGAGTAGCCGAACTCGTTGTCGTACCACAGGTAGAGGATCGCGTTGTCGCCGTCGACCTTGGTCGCGCCGGCGTCGACGATCGACGCGTGGCGCGAGCCCACGAAGTCCATCGAGACCGCGTCGGGGGCGGTGGTGAAGTCGATCTGACGCTTCAGCGGCGAGTGCAGCGAGACGTCGCGGAGGTACTCGAGGACCTCGTCGCGGGTGGTCTCGCGGCCCAGGCGCAGGCTCAGGATGGCGATCGAGACGTCCGGGACGGGGACGCGGATCGAGCTGCCCGTGATCGGGGCCTTGAGCTCCGGCAGCGCCTTGGCGACGGCCGAGGCGGCACCGGTCTCGGTGATCACCATGTTGAGCGGCGCGGAGCGGCCGCGGCGGTCCGCCTTGTGGTAGTTGTCCAGGAGGTTCTGGTCGTTCGTGAACGAGTGGACCGTCTCCACGTGGCCGCGCAGCACGCCGTACTCGTCGTCCATCGCCTTCAGCGGCGGCACGATCGCGTTGGTGGTGCAGGAGGCGCAGGAGAGGATCTGCTCGTCCGGCTTGATCGTGTCGTGGTTGACGCCGTGCACGATGTTCGGCACGTCACCCTTGCCGGGCGCGGTCAGGACGACCTTGTCGATGCCGGGGCGCAGGTGCTTCGACAGGCCCTCGCGGTCGCGCCACTTGCCGGTGTTGTCGATCAGGATGGCGTTCTCGATGCCGTACGCCGTGTAGTCGACCTCGGAGGGGTCGTTGGCGTAGATCACCTTGATGGTGTTGCCGTTGGCGACGATCGTGCTGTTCGCCTCGTCGACCGTGATCGTGCCCTGGAACTGACCGTGGATGGAGTCGCGGCGCAGCAGCGAGGCGCGCTTCACGAGATCCTGCTCGCCACCGCCGCGGACGACGATCGCGCGCAGGCGCAGGCCGTTGCCCGAGCCGGCCTTCTCGATGAGGAGGCGGGCGACGAGGCGCCCGATGCGGCCGAAGCCGTAGAGGACGACATCGCGTCCGTCGCGACGCTCGATCTTGTTCTCACCGGTGGCACCGGCGACGGCCTCCGCGGTGAACTCCTCCACCGTGAGACCGCGGTTGTCGGTCTTGTAGTCGGCGGCCAGCATGCCGATGTCGATCTGGGACGGGCCGAGATCGAGGGTGGTGAGCGTCTGGAGGAATGGAAGCGTCTCGGTGACCGACAGCTCCTCGCCCGCTATCTGGCGGGCGAACCGGTGGGTCTTGAGGATGCTGACCACCGACTTGTTCACCAGGGAGCGGCTGTGGACCAGGACGGTGATGTCCTGCTCCCGGTGCAGCTTCCCGATGATCGGGATCATCGACTCCGCGATCTCCTCGCGGTTCTTCCAGCTGGTGAACGAGTCGTCATTGACAGTCACAAGTTTATCTTTCGAGCTAGGCGGCGCTCATATGGTAACCCCCGGTCCGACGGCTCCCTCAGAGGGGTGTCCAAGCTCACGACCTGCCCTTCGACGCCCGGGGTGGGTCACGGGAAGGCGAGGGTCCGGAACACCTCCCTGACGCGGGCCAGAGGGCCGGGGTCCCTGGTCAGGTGGAGGCGGTTGGTGAGGAGGACCGCCCAGCGGTCCCGGGCCGGCGAGACCCACATGCCGGTGCCGGTGAAGCCGAAGTGGGACCAGACGCCGTCCGAGGGTCCCGTGCCAGGCGCCGGGTGCCAGAACAGGCCGCGGGGAGGTTCGAGGCCGCCGGTGTGGACACGGAGCGAGCGGGCCGTCCACTCGGCGGAGAAGGTGCCGGGCACCGGGGCGAGGAGGTGGCGCAGGAACCGTCCGACGTCGCCGGTGGTCGTGAAGACCCCCGCGATCCCGCAGGCGCCGCCGAGCAGCCGGGCCGAGAAGTCGTGGACGGTGCCCTTGAGGTGGCGCCCGGTCTCCTCGTCGTACTCGGTGGGCGCGCACCGCTCCCTGAGCGCGGCGGGCAGCGGGCCGTACCGGGTCTCCGTCATCCCCAGCGGGGTCCAGACCCGCTCCTCGGCGAGCCGGGGGAGCGGGCGGCGGGTGAGGTGCTCGGCGAGGTAGCCGAGGATCAGGGCCGCCCGGTCGGTGTACGCGACGGCCTCCCCGGGCCGGTGCCGGAGGCGTTCGGCGAGGACCCCGTCCCGCACGTCCTGCGGATCGGAGCCGTAGAGGTGCCGGAGGTTGGCGCGGAGCGGCATGCCGGCCGTGTGGGTGAGGAGGTGATGTGCCGTCACATCGGCCAGCGGCCGCCCCGCCGCCTCGGGCCAGTAGCTGCCCAGCGGGGCCGCCGGATCGAGCTTCCCGGCGTCGACGAGGGTGCCGATCACGGCCCACACGGCGAGGATCTTGGTGAGGCTCGCGACGTCGAACAGCGTGTCGTGGCGCATCGGTTCGTCCGGCCGCGCCGGGTCGAGCAGACCGACGGCCCCCGCGGAGAGGGGCGTACGGGCGTCGCCCACGGCCCACACCATGCCGGGGCAGACGCCCGCGCGCACGGCGTCGGAGAGGAGCCGCTCGAAGGGGTCGCTGCACTGCGCCAAGGCGGGCCTCCGGACGGTTGAGGGCGGCCCTGGCCTGGTGGGCCGTGCTCCGGAGTCATGCCCCGGCCGTACGGGAAGACACCCTTCCGGGCGTCCGTCTCCCCGCCGGCCACGCGCCGGTCACCTGGCGGCCGTCTCCTGGTCGGGCGTGTCGGCGCCGGGCTTGTCGACCGGCTTGCAGGTGACCTCGTCGCGCGGTGTGTAGTGGGTCTTGAACGTCTCCCGCTTGACCTCGACGCCGTCGTTCTTGAAGACCCGGTCCACCGCTATGTCGAAGCCCTCCAGCGGCGGCTGCGGCACACAGGCCTTGCCGGTGCCCTCGGCCTTCTTCGGCTGCGTGATGTTGGTGCGCTCCCCGGCGACCGCCTCCACGGAGTCGTACTTCTTCGTGCCGAGGAAGCTCACGGTGACGGACGAGTCCGTCGCGCCGGCCTTGATGTAGATCGGCTTCCCGGTGTCGTTGCGGAACTTCAGGTCGAGCTGGCCCCAGGCGACCGTCGCCTCGCGGCCGGCCGGGTAGCGCTCGATGTAGAAGGAGTGGGCGCCGTACTCGACGGGCTTCACCCCGGCGAAGAACATGGCGTTGAACATGGTGGTGGCCATCGCCGACACACCGCCGCCGGGCGCGGAGCGGTACTGGCCGTCCAGGATCATCGTGCCGTCGACGAATCCGTTGTCCGGTGTGCGCTCGCCGACCGTCCTGTTGAAGCTCCAGACCTCGCCGGGCTGCACGAGCGAGCCGTTGATGAGCTCGGCTGCCCGGCCGATGTTGGTCGTCCGGTAGGGGGCGCTCGGGAAGTTCACCGTGAACGTCGACATCTGCTCGGTGATCCCGAGACGCGCCAGGGAGCCGGAGGTGAGCTCGGGCTGCGTGACCGTGGTGGCCACGGCGGCGGTACGCGCGGCGTCGCCCGACCGCGTCAGCAGCGGGCGCACGGCGTCGCCGAGGGCCTTCGCCGTCACCTCGTGCCCCGGCCTGCCCTCCGACTCCACGACGACCTTGCCGTCCCGCACGCCGAGGGCCGCCTCGACGGGCGCCCCGGTCAGGGAGGAGACCGGGTCCGCCACGTCCGGGTCCCGCAGTAGTGCCTCGGCGTCGAGGTCGGCGGTCAGCCGGCCGTTCTCGTTCTTCACGGTGAGGTGGTCGCCGAGCGTCGCGGCGGAGATCCGCAGCCGGTCCGCGCCCGCCGTGAGCGTCACAGGACCCGAGACGGCGGGCTTCGCGTACGTGTCGAGGAAGCGGTTCACCTCGGCCGCGGGCAGCTTCGGCTCGGTCACGGCGACGGGGAGCGTGACGGGCGAGGCGCCGGTGGCGGCGGGGTAGGCGGCGCGCAGGGTCTCGACGGCCTTGCCCGCGTCCAGCCTCTGGCCGGTGACGGGACGGGTCGCGACGGCCTTGCCCTCGCGGAAGGCCACGGCCCCCTCGCGCACCGCGCGGTCGTTCTTCCTGGCCAGCTCTGCCACGGCGGCGTTCGCCTTGCCCGCGTCGTACGCCAGGACCGGCTCGATCTCGCGGTCGCCGGACGAGAAGAGCCGGCCGATGACGGTGAACGGGTCGCGGGAGGGGTCGGCCGCCAGCTCGGCGGTCTTCGCCAGGTCCACGGTGAGTCCGGCGGACGCCGGCGTCACGGTCGAGTCGCTGTCGCCGACCCGCACGGGTATCGGCGCGCTCCACGCGGCCGGTGCCTGGGCCGCCAGCTTCGCCTCGGCGTCGGCGCGGCTCATACCGCCGATGTCGACGCCCCCGACGCGGGTGCCGGCGGATATGTCGTCGCCGGTGGCGACGAGCCCCGCCACGTACAGGCCGCCCGCGGCGACGGCGACCACGCCTGTCGCGATCGCCGCTGTCCTGAGACGCGGACGGCGCCCCTCGCGGGGCGTCGGGGCATGGTGGGTCGTGGAGCGGGGCACGCGCTCTCCCGTGGCGTCGAGGATCAGGGGAACACTCGACGGTACGCCGAAAGAGTGGCTTATGCACATAAGGGGGGTTTGACCTGCGGGGATACGGAGGGGAGCGGAGGGGGCACAGAGGGTTCCCGGCCTCGCTCCGTCGCCCGCCCTGTCGCCTACGGGCTGTCGCCTCCGCCCCTGCCCTGTCGCCCCCGGGCTGCCGGGCTGTCGCCCCCAGGCCGGGGTGGGCGCGACAGGCCGGGGCGGGACCGACAAGCCCGGGCGCCCGGCAGCCGCACTCCCGCCCCGCCCGCCTAAGCTGGACCGATGCCTGTCCCGTCCCCGAGCCCCGGGCCCCAGTCCGTCGACCGGGCCCTCGCCGTCCTCGACGCCGTCGCCGACGCCGACCGGCCCGTCGGGGCGAAGGCGCTGGCCAGGCACCTCGGCTGCGCCCTCTCGACGGTCTACCACCTCACCGGGCCCCTGCTCGCGCGCGGTTACCTCGTCCGCACCGCCGACGGATACGCCCCCGGGCCCCGCGTCCCCGCCCTGCACCGCTCCCACCAGCGGCACCACGGGCTCGGCGCCGGCACCGGCGAGCTCCTCGGCCGGCTGCGGCGGGCCACCGGCGCGGAGGCCTACCACACCGCCTACCGCGACGGCCTGATCACCGTCGTCGACACCACCGCCCCCGTCACCGACGCCGCCCACCCCTTCGCGCCGGGCCCCGAGCAGCGCGCCCACGCGACCGCCCACGGCAAGGCGCTGCTCGCCGCGCTGCCGCGCCCGCTGCGCCGCCGCTATCTCGCGGAGCACGGGATGGCCCGCTTCACCGAGCGGACGATCACCAGCGCCGAGCGCTTCGAGGCCGAGGTCGACCGGGTGCGCGGGCAGGGCGTCGCCGTGTCCGTGGGCGAGGCGGACCCCGCGTACACCTGTCTCGCCGTCGCCCTGCCCGAGCGCGGCGACGGCATCGTGCACGCCCTGTCCGTCTCGCTGCCCACCGCCGACTTCGGCCGGCGGCAGGGCGAGATCCGTGCGGCGCTCACCCGTGCCGTACCCGGGTTTCCGGCTCTGCCGGAATCCTGACCGGACCGACTGGCCGTGCGGGCCCGGGCGCCGCAGGCTGGTCGCATGATCTTCATCGCCGTACGCTTCACCGCCCGCCCCGACCACGCCGACCGCTGGCTCGACCTGGTCGCCGACTTCACCCGCGCCACCCGCGAGGAGCCCGGCAACCTCTTCTTCGACTGGTCCCGCAGTGTCGACGACCCGAACGTCTTCGTCCTCCTGGAGGCCTTCGCGGACGCCGCGGCGGGCGCGGCCCACGTCGCCTCCCCGCACTTCACGGCCGGTCTCGAGGCCATGGCCGGAGCCATCGCCACCACCCCCGAGATCATCAACGTCGAGGTCCCGCAGCAGGGCTGGGGCGCCATGGCCGAGCTCGCCCCGACCGGCGCCTGAGCGTTCCCCGGGCCCTTCCGCCGCGCCCCCGGGACCGCCCCGCCCCGCCTGATAGGTTCGCGTGCACACGCAGGCGGGGCGGCGGCCCGAGGGGAGAAGCGGCACATGGCGGTGAGCGGGCGGCAGACCGGCAGGCCCACCCTTGAGGAGGTCGCGGCCAGGGCCGGAGTCGGCCGCGGCACCGTCTCCCGGGTCATCAACGGCTCCCCCCGGGTGAGCGAACAGGCCAAGGCCGCCGTCGAGCGGGCCGTCGCCGAGCTCGGCTACGTGCCCAACCGGGCCGCCCGCGCCCTGGCGGGCAGCCGGACCGACGCCGTCGCGCTCGTCATCCCCGAGACCGAGGCCCGGCTCTTCGCGGAGCCGTACTTCCTCGACATCATCCGCGGCGTCAGCAGCGAACTCGCCGACGCCGACAAGCAGTTGCTGCTCACCCTGATCCGCAGCGAGCAGGAGCGGCAGCGCTTCGAGCAGTACCTCGCCGCCCAGCGCGTCGACGGCGTCCTCCTCGTCTCCGTGCACGCCTCCGATCCTCTGCCCGACCAGGTCCGCGCCCTCGGCCTGCCCGCCGTCCTCAACGGCCGCCGCACCGAGGACGAGCGCGTCGCCTTCGTCGACTCCGACAACACCGGCGCGGGCCGGACGGCCGTCGCCCATCTCGCCGCACGCGGCCGCCGCGCCGTCGCCACCATCACCGGACCGCTCGACATGTACGTGGCCCGCTGCCGGCTCGACGGCTACCGGGAAGGCCTGGCGGAGGCCGGACTCGCCGCCGACGAATCGCTGGTCGCCACCGGGGACTTCACCGAGGAGGGCGGGCGGCACGCCATGCGCCGACTCCTCGGCCGCAGGCCGGACCTGGATGCCGTCTTCGCCGCGTCCGACGTCATGGCCGCGGGCGCGCGCAGCGTCCTGCGCGAGGCGGGCCGCCGGGTCCCCGAGGACGTGGCGCTCGTCGGTGTCGACGACTCGGCCGTGGCCCGGCACATGGACCCGCCGCTGACCAGCGTCCGCCAGCCCATCGAGGAGATGGGCCGCACCATGGCCCGGCTGCTGCTCCAGGAGATCGCCGAGCCCAGCGAGCCGGACGAGCAGCCCCGCCGGATGCTCCCGACGGAACTCGTGGTCCGCGCCTCCTCCTGACGCGAGTCCCTCCGGCCGTCCGCCTCCTCCTGACGCCGAGTCCCTCCGGCCGTCCGCCTCCTCCTGACGCGGGGCCACCCCGCCCTCGTACGCGCTGAGGTCCCCACGCGACCCGCTCCGAGATGCAGGGGCTCCGGGCGCCCCGGAGAATGGACACCGTACGGGGTCCTATCCGCGAACAGGGCGCTCCCGACGGCGTCCGTCCGACCCGGCAAGGGGGCGGTCGACGATGTCGCTGCGCCAGCCGAACCGGCCGTTCACAGCGACCGGGTCACTGCGCCGCTGGACCCTGGTGTACCTCGTCATCGTGGCCGCGCTGACGGCCGCCTACCTGCAGTTCCCCGAGCGCCACACCGTGCTCTGGGCGCTCATCGGCCTCGGCGGCGTCGCCGCCATCCTTGTCGGCGTCCACCTCCACAAGCCGTCCCGGCGCTGGCCCTGGCTGGTGCTGGCCGCCGCCAACCTCGCCTTCGTGGGCGGCGACACGGCGTACAACGCCCTGGAGGCCTTCTTCGGCCAGACCAGGCCGTTCCCCTCCGTCGCCGACGCCCTGTACCTGGCCACGTACCCGCTGTTCGCCATCGGCCTGTTCGGCTTCATCCGCTACCGGGCCGTCGGCCGCGACCTCGGCGTCGTCCTCGACGCGCTGATCCTCACCTCGGGCCTCGCCCTGCTCTCCTGGGTCAACCTCATCACCCCGCTGGCCAGGAGCGAGGACATGAGCTGGATCGAGAAGGCCATCTCCATCGCCTATCCCCTCGGCGAC
Source organism: Streptomyces sp. NPDC088707 (assembly GCF_044752725.1). Classification (NCBI taxonomy): domain Bacteria; kingdom Bacillati; phylum Actinomycetota; class Actinomycetes; order Kitasatosporales; family Streptomycetaceae; genus Streptomyces; species Streptomyces sp. NPDC088707. The sequence continues at coordinate 457,827 of NZ_JBIVLV010000002.1, forward strand.
GTGCTGATGCTCGCGATGCTCGCCCGGCTGCTCGTGCCCGGCGGCCTCAGATCCCGGTCCGTGCAACTCCTCACCCTCGGCACCTGCGGCATCCTCGCCTCCGACGTCATCTACGGCACGCTCCAGCTGCGCGGCACCTGGCAGGTCGGCACCCCCTGGGACCTCGGCTGGGTCGTCTTCTTCACCGCCTGGGGGCTCGCCGCACTCCACCCCTCCATGACCGGACTCACCGAGCGCGCGCCCGAGCCCGCGCCGCACGTGGCCGAGCGACGGCTCGCCCTGCTCGCGGGTGCCTCGCTCGTCGCTCCCGCCCTGTTGCTGTTCCAGTCGCTGCGGCACGACCGGGACCAGGACATCGCCGTCATCGCGATCTTCTCGGCGCTGATGTTCCTGCTGGTCCTCGCCCGGCTCTGGGGCATGATGAACGACCACGGCAAGGCCGAGGCGCGCGAGCGCAGCCTCCGGATCGCCGCCGCCTCCCTCGTCGCCGCCCTGAGCCCCCGCGAGGTCGCCGGAGCCGTGGAGACCGCGTCCGCCACCCTCTTCGGACCCGGCACCGGTCACCAGGTCCTCCTGCTCACCAGGGACCGCCGGGGCGGCCTGAGCGGCGTCGCCACCACCGCCCACCCGTGGAGCTGCCGCACGGACGACCTGACCCGGCCGCCGTCCGCGGCATCCCGGACGTCGCTCGCGCCGACCTCGCCCGCCTCCACCCCGACCGCGAACGCGCCCGGCGGGAACGGGCCTCCCACCGCCTCCGCGTCCGGCAAGGCCCCTGCCCCCTCCGATCCGGTCCGTCCCGCCGGCGACCGGCCCCAGCCCCCGGGGACCGCCTGGCCCGACACCGTCTCCGACGGCACCCGGCTCATCCCCGTGTCCCGGCTCGACCCCGCCGTCGCCGCGGAGCTCGTCCCCGAGGCCTTCGCACTGCTCTGCCCCCTGGAACTCCAGGCCCCGGCGGGCCCCGAACCGCTGCTCGGCGTCCTCCTCATCGCCGGCCCGGAGAAGAAGCTCGCCGAGATCTCCGGCCCGGCCCAGTCCCTCGCCTCCCAGGCGGCCCTCGCCCTCGAACGCTTCGCCCTCAGCGAGGAGGTCAACCGCCGCACCAGCGAGGCCTACTTCCGCACCCTCGTGCACAACACCTCGGACGTCATCCTCATCGTCGACGACGACGACACCGTCCGGTACGCGAGCCCCTCCGCCGAGACCATGTTCGGCCGCTCCCTGCTCCCCGGCACCCCCCTCACCGACCTCGTCGCCCCCGCCGACACGGCCTCCGCCCTGCGCGTCCTGGCCGACGCGCGCACCCGCGCGGCCGTCGACGCCCGGGACGACTGGAAGCTCCTCCACGGCGGCTCGGCCGACCTGGAGGTGGAGGTCCGCTGCAGCAACCTCCGCGACGAACACACCGTGCACGGCCTCGTCCTCACGCTCCGCGACGTGACCGAACAACGGAAACTGGAACGCGAGCTGACGCACCGGGCCTTCCACGACTCCCTCACCGGGCTCCCCAACCGTGTCCTGCTCCTCGAACGCGTCGAGCGGGCCCTGCTCAGGGGACGCCGCGAATCCACCCTGACCTGCATGCTCTTCGTCGACCTCGACGACTTCAAGGTCGTCAACGACACCATGGGGCACTCCGTGGGCGACGAACTCCTGGTCGCCGTCGCCCGCCGCCTCACCTCCGTCCTGCGGCTCACCGACACCGCGGCCCGGCTCGGCGGCGACGAGTTCGCCGTCCTCATCGAGGGCGCGCGCGAACCCCGCGACGCCGAGACCCTCGCGGCGGAGATCGTGCACACCCTGAGCCAGCCCTTCCACCTCACCGACGGAGCCGTCTCGGTGTCGACCAGCGTCGGCATCGCGACCGTCCTCGACAGCGCCCACGCCGAGGAACTCCTCGGCCACGCCGACCTCGCCCTGTACGCGGCCAAGGCGGCCGGCAAGAAGCGCTGGAGGCTCTTCCACCCCGAGTTCCACTCCCGGCTCGTCGCCCGGCACGAACTCCAGGCGGGCATGGACACGGCCATCGCCGACAAGGCGTTCGCCCTGCGCTACCAGCCGATCGTCGAGGTCCGCGACGGTGCGCCGGCCGGCCTCGAAGCGCTCATCCGCTGGCCGCACGCCCGCCGCGGCATGGTCCCGCCGGACCAGTTCATCGCCCTGGCCGAGGAGAGCGGCCACATCATGCCGCTCGGCGCCTGGGTCCTCGAACACGCGGCGCTCGACATCGCCCGCTGGCAGCGCGCCCGCCCCCGCAAGTCCCCGCTGTACGCCAGTGTCAACGTCTCCGCCCGCCAGTTCCGCGACCCGGGGTTCCTCGAAGGAGTACGCCGCACCCTGCACTCCTCCGGGCTCGCGCCCGGCTCCCTCATCCTGGAGCTGACCGAGACCGTCCTGATGCGCAGGGACGCCCAGATCAGGACCACCATGGCGGCCCTGAAGGACCTGGGCGTCTCCATCGCCATCGACGACTTCGGCACCGGGTTCTCCTCGCTGAGCTACCTCCGCGAGTTCCCCATCGACGTCCTGAAGGTCGACAAGTCGTTCATCGACAACATCACGACCGACCCGCAGCAGGTCGCGCTCGTGGAGGGCATCGTGCGCATCGCCGACGTCCTCGGTCTCCAGGTCGTCGCCGAGGGCATCGAGAACGAGGAACAGCGGGCGCTCCTCGCCGACATGGGCTGCCGGTACGGGCAGGGCTACCTCTTCGCCCGCCCCATGACCGCCCACCAGGCCGAGTCCTATCTGCACCGCGCCCCGCCGTCCGGGGAGCGTCCGCCCGCCCGGCCCGCCGTCCGCCCCGCCGCCCGGGCGGGACGCCCCCCGCGCGCGTCCCGCTGGCGCGACCTCGAACACCTCCACCGGACCAGCCGCATGTGCGACGCCGTCATCGACGAGATCGACGGCCGCCGTATCCGGGTCGGCGACGACTGGCTCATCGACTTCGCCTCCTGCAACTACCTGGGTCTCGACCTCGATCCGACGGTCATCGAGGCGATCGAGCCGGAGGTCAGGCGCTGGGGCACCCACCCCAGCTGGTCCCGGCTCATCGGCAGCCCGCGGCTCTACCCCCGGATCGAGGAGCGGCTCACCGAACTCCTCGGCGCCTCCGACACGCTGCTGCTGCCCACCATCACCCTCATCCACCAGTCGGTGATCCCGCTCCTCGCCGGCACCGGACAGGTCTTCGTCGAGGCACAGGCCCACCGCACCGTGTACGACGGGTGCGTCGCCGCCCGCGGCCAGGGTGCCGAGATCCACCGCTTCCACGCCGAACGGCCCGACGAGCTGGAGGCGCTGCTGCGCGGCGCGCCCGCCGACGCCAACCGCCTCATCTGCATGGACGGCGTCAACAGCATGACCGGCAACTTCCCCGACCTCCCCACTCTGGCCCGGGTCTCGCGCGAGAACGGCGCCCTGCTGTACATCGACGACGCCCACGGCTTCGGGGTCATCGGAGAGCGGCTCCCCAGCGAGACCAGCCCCTACGGCTCGCGCGGCAACAGCATCGTCCGCCACCTCGGTGAGACCTACGACGACCTGGTCCTGGTCGGCGGCTTCTCCAAGGCGTTCTCCTCGCTGCTCGCCTTCCTCGCCGTCCCGAAGTGGCTCAAGGACCATCTCAAGGTGGCGGCGGCCCCGTACCTCTACTCGGGCCCCTCGCCGACGGCCTCGCTCGCCACCGCCCTGGCCGGACTCGACGTCAACGACGCGCGCGGGGACGAGATCCGGGCCGGTCTCTACCGCAAGACGGCCCGGGTGCTCGCGCACGTCCGCGCCCTCGGCATCGCCACCCCCAACACCGACGGACTGCCGATCATCGAGATCCCGCTCACCGACGCCGACGACCTCGACCAGGTCGCCGGCTTCCTCTGGGAGCACGGCATCTACGTGACCCTCGCCTCCTACCCGCTCGTCCCGCGCGACCGGGTCGGCTTCCGCGTCCAGATCACCGCCGCCAACACCGACGAGGAGATCGAGGAACTCTGCACGGCGCTCACCCTGCTCGCCGCACGCTTCTCCCTGCAGGCCGCCGGCGCCGCACGCCCCTCCGCCGTCACGGCCGCCCGGGGACCGGAGCCGCCGTGATGGGCCCGACCCGGGTGCGCCGCAACCAGGACGCCGACTGGGACGCCTGGCCCGTCACCGACTACCTCGCCGAGAACTACCGCAGGCTCCACCCGTGCGACATCGGCGTCATCCACCACCACGCCGCCGTCTACCGGCACATCGCCCCCGGCAGCCTGGCCCGCACCCTCGAACTCGGCGCCGGCCCCAACCTCTACCCGCTGATGCTCGCGGGCGCCGCGAGCCGCCGGATCGACGCCCTCGAACCCAGCGCCGCCAACCTCCGCTACCTGCGCCGCCAGCTCGACGGGGGCCCCGACGCCAGCTGGCAGCCCTTCTACTCCCTGTGCCGCTCCCTCGACCCCGCCCTGCCCGAGAGCAGTACGGAGGCGCTGCGCCCGGTGCGGATCGTGCCCGGCGGCATCGACGACCTGGCGCCCGGCACGTACGACCTCGCCTCGATGAACTTCGTCGCCGAGAGCGTCACCGAGGACTCCGCCGAGTTCACCCTGTTCTGCGACGCCTTCGTGCGAGCCGTCCGCCCCGGCGGACGGCTCCTCGCCGCGTTCATGGAACGCATGCCGAGCTACCGCATCGGCGAGGGGCCGGTCTGGCCCGCCTGCCCGGTCGACGAAGCCGCCCTGCGGGCCGTCTTCGCGCCCCGCACCACCGGCCTGCGGATCGCCCGGGTCGCCAAGGACCTCACCCTGCCCGAGTACGGGGACACCGGCATCCTGCTCCTCGCCGCCGAGCGACCGGACGGGCCGCCGACCTGGCCCCGCACCCCCGCCGGCGCCCCCGCGCCTCAGGGATGACGCCGGATCGTCTCCGCGTACTCCCGCAGGGACGAGCCGGGCGTCCCGTCGTACAGATTGCCGTCGAAGGCCCACATGACGCCCTCCAGACCGCAGGACGCCATCTGCTTGTACGCCGTCTCCGTCACCCCGGGCCGGTAAGGGGAGACCTGCGGCCCGGCGCTCTCCCCGGTCAGCCGGTTGAAGCCCGCGCTCCTGGCCACCGCCACCACCCAGCGCGCCGAGGACCAGTCGCGCACCAGCGCGTCGGGCGGGGCGTCGACGTCCGTCCTCGCGTCGGCGGGCTCGCAGCCGTTGTCGTCCGGGTCGCCCGTCCCGTCCACCAGGGCGGTGGTGACGATCCGTACCGTGTCCCGGTGCTCGACCAGCGGGAGCGTCAGGAAGAACCCGGCGCCGCGCGCGACGAGCCGGATCGCCGGGGTGCCGACGAGCCGGGCGTCGACGGCCGCCCGCAGGTCGGAGGGGTAGAAGCCGGCCCCCGGGACGAGGATCTTGAGCGCCCCCTCGTACCCGAGCGAGGTGTACAGGTCCAGCTGCCAGTTCACCGCCCCGGCCAGGGCCCCGGCGTACCAGTCGAACCACCGGGCCACCTGCTCCCGGGTGAACGGCTTCCCGTGGTACGTGGCCTCCCCGGGACGCCACCCCGGGTACGGGCTGCGCGCCTGGGCGTGGCTGTCGTACGCCCAGAACTCGGCGGGACCGTCGCTTTCCGACAGCGGGGTCGGATAGGCGAACTCGCCGCTCTCGTTGACGCCGATCCGGACCGCCCAGAAGTTCTCCAGACCGATCAGCCGGTCCACCGCGCGCGCGTACTCGGTGATGTGCTCCCGGACGGGTTCGCTGAACACGATGTTCGGGACACCGGTGGACCGGTCCCCGAACTGGTTCACGAAGACCGACTCCGGGAAGGCGTCCGGCAGCCACGGCGGCGGATGGTTGAGACCGAGCCCCGCCTCCACCCGCAGCCCCGCGTCCCGGAAGACGGCGAGCTCCTCCCGCACCTCGCGCGCGTACTCCTCGTCGTACACGCCCTGCTCGGGCTCCAGCCTGCTCCAGTCGATCTGGAGATGGGCGACCTGGATGCCGTGCTCGTACTCCGTGACCGCCCGGTCCGGCTCGGTCTGCAGGGTGCCGTACCAGTACGGCTCCGGCTCCGGGTCCGTCGGCTCGCTCCGCAGCACGGCGAACGCCCCCACGAGCAGCACGAGGACCGCGAGGACCGCCAGCGCGACCGACACACCACGGGATCCGGTCCACCACAGCGCCGTCACGACAGCAGCTCCCGGTACAGGGACCCGTACCGGGCCGCGAACCGCTCGGGACCGAAGTGGTCCTCCACGAGCGCCCGGCCCCGGTCGGCCAGCACGTCCCAGGAGCGCGGCTGGTCGAGCAGCCACGCCAGCTGCTGCCCGGTGCGGCGCGCGTCGCCCGCCGGGGCCCGCAGCACCGCGTGACCGAAGTCGGCGAACTGGGGCAGGTCGCTGAGGATCGCCGGCCGCCCCGAGGCGAGCGCCTGCAGGACGGTCAGCGGGATGTCGGCCTTGCCGCCGAGGACGGCCGGCGGGAACAGCAGCACATGCACGCCGGAGAGCAGCGCGTGCATGTCCTCGACGTACCCCCGCACCTCGAAGTCGGTGAGCCCCGCCGCCCCGGCCCGCTCCCGAAGCGCCTCGTCGAGCATCGCGTTGTCCTGCCCCGGACGCCCGCGCATGGCGAGCACGAGGTGGAAGCTCGCCCCCGTCCGTACGGCCTCCGCCGCCGCGTCGATCGCCGTCTCCGCACCGCCGTGCGGATCGTGGTGTCCCGCGAACAGCACCACCGGGAACCCCTTCGGGCGCGGCAGGTAGGGCCACTCGTCCAGGCCGATCATGGGCGGGATCACTCGTACGTCCGCGAAGTCCGCGGCCCGCAGCCGCCGTGCCATGGACTCCGACAGGGCGACCGTCGTCCCCAGCGGCCTGACGTGGTTCAGGAAGCGGGTGTTCATCACCCCGGGCACGGTGTGGACGACCGGTCGCCTCCCGAGCAGCAGCGGGCGCAGCCACGAGAAGGCCGGGAAGGTACGGCCGACGGTGAGGAAGGCGTGCACCAGGTCGACCCGGCGGGACTGGACCGCGCCGAAGAGGGCGGACTGCATCCGCTCGGGAACGTGCGGCACACCGTCGCTTGACAGGATGCGCACCGCCCGGCCGCGCCCCGGCGGGGACTGCCGGCGGCCCGGCCACTGGGAGAACCAGACGAAGTCGACGTCGGGCAGCGCCCCGAGGACGTCGGCGGCGAGCCGCACGTCACACCCTTCCGCCCCGTCCAGCGGGCTGCTGGTCAGCAGGAGGACGCGGGGACGCCGCTCACCGTGGCGCATCGCCCGCTCCCGTCGCGGGAAGGCCGTCGCCGCGCTCCGCCGGAGGGGGTGGCGGGGCGGGCAGCAGAGGGCCCGTCACCGTCGATCCCGGCACCGCGAGCGCGGTCAGGCTCGGTCCGGGCAGCGGCGACGGCAGGCGGTACAGGGCGAGAGTGCCGTATGTGGGGCCGTCGAACGCGAACACCGGCCGCAGCCCCTCCGTGAGCCGCCGCACCTCGGCGAGCGAGTACCGCCCGTATCCCTGCTCGATGACCCGCCACGGCACGATCACGTACGGGGCGTCGTTGACCGCCTGCTCCTCGGGGGCCGCCCAGTGCCCGAGCCGGTAGGTGTCCATCAGGGCCCAGTTGGTGACACCGCGCGTCCGCTGCCCGTCCACGGTGACGATCCCGCTGCCCGCCGGTACATGGGCGAGCAGATGGGCGCGGAGACGTTCGAAGCCGTCGTCGGGGGTCCACCGGTCGCGGGCGTACACCGCGGCGGGGGCGGCGACCACGGCGACCAGGGCGGTCCAGGCAGCCAGGCGCAGTCCGGGCCGGCTCCGGGACGGCATCGGCACGGTGACCGCGAGCGCTACCAGGTTGGGCACGAACAACAGGTACAGGGCCTGCTCCTCCAGGGTGCCCACGCCGAGCGCGTACCCGAGGGTGACGATCGCCGAGGCGTGGAAGAGCGCGAGCAGCCGGTACACCGGCTCCTTGCGGCGCAGCAGCAGGAAGAGCGCGACCGGGGTGAGGGCGAGGAGCAGATACGTGCCCGCGTACCCCGGGAGTTCGGCGAGGAGCCGGCCCGAGAGCGAGGGCGTGCCCTCCGCGTTGAAGCCGGTCTCCTGGACGACTCCGAGGAGGCGGCGGACCCCGGACGTCTTGGCCTCCCAGAACTCGTCGAAGTGCCCGAACCCGGACAGGAACGCCACGTAGACGACGTACGAGAGCACGGTCACCCCGGTGGTGAGGGCGACGAGCCTGCGGGGCGGACCCCAGCCGAGCAGCAGGGCGGCGAGCAGCGGCAGCACGGTGATCAGCACCGCGTGGTCCTTCGACAGGACAGCGAGGCCGAAGAACACCCCGGCGAGCAGCGCCCGGGCCCGCGGCCGGGGTGGCGGCTCGGCGCGGGTGAGACCCACCAGGACCAGATAGCCGGCGAGGATCCACACCATCGTCCCGGTCTCCAGGAGCACCCGGTTGTTCTGCCGGATGCAGAACTGGTCCAGGGCGAAGACCAGACCGGCGACCGCGCCCGCGCCGCGCGACCGCACCCGGGCGACGAGGAAGACGACGAGGGCCGCGGTGACCCCGGCCAGGAGCGCGTTGAGCACCCGCGAGGAGTGCACGCCCGCGATGATGTCGGAGTGCTCCCCGACGAGCTTGGTCCAGCCGGCCTCCACGTAGAAGTAGCCGGGCGGGTGCAGGAAGAACAGGCCCTCGTCGGTGCGGGGGAAGCCGCCCGCCGCGGCGCTCTCCCCGAGCTGCCGGTAGATCGGCTCGTCGATGAACAGGTCGCCCGCCCGGCTGATCTCCACCAGCCGGAGGGTCACGGTGAGGAGCGCCGCGGCGGCCGCGTACACCGCGGTCGGCACCGAGCCGAGCCGGAGGCGCCGACGTGCCGGTGAGGGCGGGGCAGGGGTGGCCGGTTCGGTCCGGGCGGACGAGGGAGCGGTGCGCGGGATCGTCACGACACACCCCTCGGAGTGCGGATCCCGCGGGCTCCGCGCGTCGGTGCCGGGTGCGTCGGCCGGGGGCGGACCGTCGCGTCCGCGCTCTCGGGGAAGAGGTAGACCTCGGGCGCCGTGGGGACGCGGCCCTCGGGGAACATGGCGTCGGCCTGGCTCCCGTAGCCCTGGATCAGCTCGGCCTTCCGGTCGAGTCCGCGCTCCCAGTCGCGGGCGACCAGACCGTGCCGGGCGGTGAACCGGGCGTCGGGATCGGCGTGCTGGTTGTACGGGAAGTCGCTGTAGTACACGACCGGGCGCCCGCACCGCTCCGCCGCGGTGCGGACGAGGACGTGGTCGGCGTGCCCGCCCACGCCCAGCGGGGCGAGGACCAGGCCGCCGTCGGTGCCGGGCAGCAGGGCGTCGATCGTCTCGCCCACGGCGCGGAGCGTCTCCTCGTCGTACGGGGAGACCCGGCCCCGGGACAGGTGCAGCCGGTACGTCGGGTACACATGGGTCAGTTCGGGCAGCAGCCCGGCCAGACGCGCGGTGCCCGGGCGCGGCCGCGGCAGCCGTCGGAACAGCCCGTCGACCAGTCCGACGTGGCACCACCCGACGTCGAGCCGCTCCAGGACCCGCAGGTCCTCGGCGCGGCGCTCGGCGTAGAGTTCCTCGGCGTTCTCGGCGCCGGTCTGCTTCAGGTACTGGCGGGCGGACAGGGTGTGCGGCGGCGGCGCGGCCTCGGTGAAGAGGGAGGCGACGGTCACCGGCGCCCGGCGCCCGGCCCATCCGAGCAGCCCGCCGCAGGACAGGACGGCGTCGTCCAGGTGCGGCGAGAGCACAAGGATCGGGACGTCCGAGCCGACGACGGTCCGGACGAACCCGGTCAGCGGGTCGACTGCCATGACGCACCCCTCTTCCTCCTCGGCCGCCGTGCGGGCGCGGGAGTGTCCAGAAGCCTGTGGGCCAGGGCCAGATAGCGGCCCGTCATCTCGTCCCACGTGTAGTGCTGGGCGGCGATACCGGAGCGCCGCCCCAGCCGGCGGCGCAGCGCCGCGTCGGTGGCCAGCTCGTTCATCCGCCGGCCGAAGGCCGCCACGTCGAACGGCGGCACGGTCACATCGCCGCCGTCGCGCATCCAGCGCAGCGCGGGCAGATCGAAGTGGAGGACGGGCTTGCCGTACGCCATGCCTTCGAGGGCCACGAGACCGAAGGTCTCGTGGCGGGACGGCACCACCAGGAAGGCGCAGTCGCGCAGCAGTTGGCGCTTGCGGTCGCCCTCGGCGTATCCGACCCAGTGGATCCGGGGCTTCGCTCCGCGGGCGTGGGCGGCCACGAGTGCGGCGAGCCGGCGTTCCTCGGCCGGGGTGCCGCTGCCCGCGATCAGCAGCTCCAGGGGCGGCTCGGCGCTCTCGTACGCGTCGAGGAGCAGGTCGAGGCCCTTGACCCAGGTGTCGACGCGTCCCAGGAACAGGATGAACTGCCCGCCGCCCAGCCGGCTCTCGTCGAGGTCCCGGTGTTCGACCCCGTTGGCGATGACCTGGACGTCGGCCCGGGGGCTGTGCCGGCGGATCTCCGATCCGTCGGCCGCGTTCATCACCACGATGTGCCGGTAGCAGCGCAGCCCGAGCCGTTCGACCAGGAAGAAGGGGACGTGGTAGCGCCGCCACAGGGCCTCGGCGCTGCGGCCCTGGTCGATGCCGATGACCGGGGCGGCCGTCGTCAGGGGCAGGAAGCTCGTCGAGAACGGGGGAGTGAAGCTCTCCAGCCACAGGTCGTGGCGGATGCGGCGGGCGACGAACGGGAGCAGCGTCAGGAACAGCAGCTGGCCGGCGCGCGGACCGGCCCGGCAGACCGGCAGCCGGACGTAGCGGATGCCGTTGCGCTCCTCGCTGCCGCTGTCGCGGCCGGCGGTCACGACGGTCACCCGGAAGTCCTCGGCGAGCCGGCGGGCCACCTTGCCGACGACCAGCGCGCCACCGCCCCGGTAGGCGGGGTTCTCCGCGTCGTCGTAGATGGACACCACCACGTGCCGCCGCCGCAGGGTCGTGTGCCGGATCCGCTCCCGGTCCCGGACCGCGTCGAGGATCCGGTCGAGCGCCTCGCCCGCGACCAGCGACTGCGACCGTTCGCCGTCGATCCGCGCAAGCCGCGGCAGCCGCTGGGACCAGCTCCGGTAGCGGGCCCACCAGAGGGCCGGGGGACCGGCGACCTCCTCCCAGCCGCGGTCCCGCAGGGTGTCGGGTCCGGTCTCCACGAGCAGGGTCAGTCCGTAGCGGTCGGCGATCCGGCGGAACACGGACGCCGCCGCCGAGCGGCCCGGCAGGTCGAACTTCACCAGGCCGTCCAGCGGCCCGCGGTCCGTGAGGACCACGGACTCCCCGCCCCGCGCGCGCCTGCGGGCCCGCGCTTCGGCGACCGCGATCCGGGCGGCCAGTTCGGCCGCGTCCAGCAGCGCGTGGGCACGGCGCAGCCGGGATCCCCGGCGCTTGGGATCCGTGGCGCGCCGTGCCCACCCGCCCCCGCCCGGTCCCCTCTCACTCGCCTTGGGGGGGACCGGGAACCCGCGGCACAGGAAGCAGCCGTAGCAGTGCAGGGCGACGACGGTGAGGCCGCTCTCGTCGAGCAGCGCCGCGAGCCGGCAGACCAGCGAGGACTTGCCTGCCCCGTCCGGCCCGGACACGGCGACCAGCAGGGGGCGGTGGGAGCTGGTCATGGCACTCGCCTCCGCAGTTTCTTGGTCACCACGAGCGGCACCCGCAGGGACGCCTCGCGGGTCGCGGCACGCAGCCGGCCCTCGCCGAGGAGGTGGCCCGAGTGTTCGGCCCCCACCCGGAGGGAGGTCGCCACCGGGAGCGGCAGGGGCAGCGGCACGCGTTCGCCCCGGTCGAGCCGTGCCATCGCCTCGACGGCGGTGTCGAGCGCCTCCCGGCCGCCGGCGGACCAGCCCTCGCGGGCGGCCTCGTGACGGGCCTCGGCCACGACGTCGGGGTGGAGGAGCGAGCGCAGGGCGAGGAGTTCGGAGAGGTCCAGGGTCAGGTTCTGGAAGAGGGCGTGCGCCAGCCAGATCCGCAGCCGGTCGGAGGGGCAGGGCGTCAGCCAGGCGTACCCGTCGGTGCCGTCGTCCGCGGTGTCGCCGTCCTCGGCGTCGCGCGGGTGCCCGTCCGGGGAGCCGTTCGCGTGCCCGTCGGTGTGTCCGTCGGTGTGCCCGTCGGTGTGTCCGCTCGCGGGGCCGGGCCGTGGGACGTGCTCGGCGCGGGCGAAGAGCCGGTCGGTCGGCACCACGGGGACGCCGAACCACGAGACCGAGCCGTGCAGATGGGCCGCCGGGCCGTTCGGGGGTTCCAGGAGCACCTTCGTCGAGTGCTCCAGCCAGTACGTCGTGCGGTGCGCGTACCAGCCGTCGAGCGCGGCCTGCGCGGCCCGCAGACGCCCCGGGGGCACCACCAGGTCGAAGTTGCCGTACACGTAGTCCCCCGCCAGATCGGCCTTGATCAGGACGGTCGGGATGCCCGCCGCCCGCAGCCGGTCCGTGGACTCGACGAGGTTCCGCCGGAACAGCCCGGTCGCGCTCTCCACCTCGGTGAGCGTGGCCGCGAGCTGACGGGGGTACGCGCGGGCCAGCCGGCCCTCGACCTGGTTGCGCCGGGCCGCGGCCAGCGCACCGAGGAGCTCCTCGTCCGCGGCGGGCCGGACCCGACCCCGCCACACGGCGTCGACGAGAAGGTTCACGGCGTGCTCGTCGTGGACCGCGGCCCGGGTCCCTGCGGCCTCGGCGGGCGGCGGCTCCCGCCGCCCGGGTGCGGGCTCCGCCTCCGGAGCCGCCCCGGTCCCGCCGTTCGGCGGCGCCTTCCCCGGCCCTGCCACGGGCCCGTCGCCGGGTCCGCCGTCGGGGCCGGTCCCGAGTGCGGGAGTCCGCCGCCGTCCGAAGAACCGCCACAGGGCCACCGTGGTGACCACCAGCGCGGCGGCGAACCACACGTAGGTGAACGGGCGGAGCAGCGCAAGGCCCGCGGCCAGTGCGAGCAGGGGCAGCACCACCCGGCCGAAGGGCCGCTCGGCGACCCCGAACCCGTGCCGGCGGGAGTGCCGCACGGCCAGCAGGACCAGCGCGGCGACCGTTCCGCACAACCCGCCGATCGCCATGCCCAGCACGCCGCCGGTCGCCCAGCCGGTCGCCAGGGCCGTCACGTACAGGCCGAGTCCCACGAGCAGCGTGCGCAGGCACGCGTAGTCGTCGACGGCCTGGGCGAAGGTCACGAGGAGGGCGAGCGCGCCGAGCGCGAGGCCCGCCGTCGCCGTGCAGGCCATCAGCGTGGAGACCATCGAGTAGCCCGAGGGGAAGACCGTGGTGATGAGCGCGTTCGGCACCGTCGCGGCCACCACCGTCAGGGGCAGCGCCACGGTCAGGTACATCCGCAGCGCGCTCGCCGTCAGCGGGTCGCCCGCCCGGCGCCGCGAGAGCGCGGGCAGGAAGGCGATCGAGACGGCCCCGGCCAGGAACAGCGGGACCCGGCCCAGCATGACCGCCGCCTGGTAACTGGCCGCCGCCGCGCGGTCGGTCGGCAGCATCGCGACGAGGACGATGTCCACGGAGGCGAGCAGCGCCACCACCCCCTGGAGCGAGGCGACGCCGGACGCCCGCCGCCACAGGTCCCGGTCGGCGCTCACCGCGCGCCACGGCCGGCGTGGCTCGTTGCGGAACCGGTTCGGCCGGAAGAACACGTACGGCAGTACGGCGACGGCGAAGGCGGCGAGGGCGCCCGTCTCGCCGAGCCCCAGCGCCGTCACGAAGAAGAGTCCCACGCCGAACTTGAGGAGGGCCTCGACGGCGGTGAGGACCGCGAGGGTCCGCAGCCGCTCGGTGCCCTGGAGCCACCCGACGCTGACCCGGGTGACGTAGATGGCCAGGGTCGAACCCGCGATGGCGAGGGTCGTCAGGGTGCCCGCGAACTCCATCGCCACACAGCCCACCGCGACCGCGGCGACGGTTCCGCCCACGACGGCCGTGATCATCGCGAAGCGGACCGCCTCGCCCCGTTCGGCGTCCGAGCCTGCCCGGGCGAGGGCCTGGGCCAGCATCCAGGGCACGGTGACCACGGCGACCGCCGCGGTGCACACGACCAGCCCCTGACCGGCGGCGAAGGTGGCGTACCCGGACACGTCCAGGAGCCGGGTGAGGATCAGGGTGTACGCGTAGTTCACCGCGCCGACCACGACCACCGCGGTCGCGATCCAGCGCGCGCCGTGGACGGCGGTGACCTCGTCCTGGTGGACGGGCGACCGCTCGGCGACGCGCGCGGCGGAGGTCATGACGGCCGCCCGGGGTCCGGACCGCCGACGGACCCTTCACCGGGCTCGGCCGCGCCGAGCAGGACGTCGTGGCCGTTCGCCAGGACGATGTCGGCCTCGGCGACGTCGAGGCGGCGCAGCGCGCTCAACGCCCGCATCTCGTCGCAGCCGTGGAGCAGCAACCGGAAGGCGGCGCCGTTCCGTTGCCAGGCGTCGGTCTGCCGCAGCGCGCGGCGGACCGCACGCTCGGTGGACTCGGGGTCGGGGGACGTGAAGCGCGTGACGACGGACAGGTCGCTGGCCGAGCGGCGCGAGCGCCGGTGCCGGCGGATGCGCTGGAGGTCCTCCACGACGACCTGGGCGAGCCGTTCGGCGCTGGCGTCCCAGGAGAAGGCGGCGGCCCAGGCGCGGCAGCGGGCGGCGGTGCGGGCCCGCGCCTCGGGGGTGGACAGCGCGTCGAGGGCCGAGGCGATACCGGCCGCCAGGTCCGCGTCGGGGGCGAGGAGCCATCCGTTGACGCCCGGGCGGATCGCGTCCCGCAGCCCCGGTACGTCGAAGGCGAGCGCGGGGGTGCCGACGGTGTTCGCCTCGATGACGGCGAGACCCCAGCCCTCGGCGACCGACGGAACGACCGTCAGCCACGCTCGGTGGAACAGCTCCTGCTTGCGCTCGTCGGAGACGTGTCCGTGGAACTCGACGGCGGAGCCGATGCCGAGACCGGCGGCGAGCTTGCGCAGCGACTCGCCCTCGGGGCCGTCCCCGCACAGGTCGACGCGGAGCTCCGGCAGACGGCGCAGCAGCGCCGGCATGGCCCGCAGAATCAGGTCGACCCGCTTCTGCGGTACGAGCCGGCTGACGACGGTGAGGGCCGGGGTCGCCGACCGCTGCCCGGCGGGACCCGTGAGCAGGGGGTGGGGGCGCCCGTTGGGCACGATGTGGATCGGATTGCCGAAGCCGAGTTCCCGCCGGGTGCCCTCGCGGGTGGAGGGCGAGACGACGACCACGGGCCGGCCCCGGTAGACGCGCCGGCTGACCTGCTTCTCCAGGACCCGGCCGACGGTGTTCATCGGCCAACGGAACCGGGTGTCGAACTGGTGCTGGTGGACGTGGTGGATGACGCAGAGGTCCGCGGTCCAGCGGGGTGTGAACAGGGGCGAGAAGAACGGGATCCCGTTCTGGAAGTCGACCACGGCGTCGTACGCGTGACGGTTCCGCAGCAGGTGCGCCGCGGCGGCGGCGTACACGCCGAACGTGCCGCCGCCGCGCACGACGCGGATCCCGTCGCGGTACTCGCGGGCACGCGAGCCGGGGTACCGAGACGAGACGAGGGTGACGTGGGCTCCGGCCGCCGCGAACCGCCGGGCGATCTCCCAGCAGTACGCCTCGGCCCCACCCGCGTCGGGGTGTGTGGGGTCACGCCAGTTGAGGAAGGCGAGGTCGGTACGGGCGAGCCGGTCGAGTGCGGTCATGATCATCACCGGGCCAGCGAGATGCGCAGGAGATCGGCCATCGAGCGCAACCCGTCGCGCCGTGCCGAGAACGTCGAGCCGGGTACGTCGTGCCAGACCACCGGCACCTCCACGACGTCCCGCCCGGCCCGTACGACATGGGCGAGCAGTTCCACGTCGAAGGCGAAGCCGTCGATGTGACAGTCACGCGCGATCGCGCGGGCGAGCGGACCGCAGAAGAACTTGAACCCGCACTGGGTGTCGGTGACCCCGGGCAGCGACAGATGCGCGAGCGAACGGAACAGCCGGCCGCCGCCGCGCCGCAGGGCCGACTGCTCCACGTCGAGCCGGGCGCCCGGTGCGTGGCGCGAGGCGATGACCGCCCCGTGGCCGGCCCGCAGCAGCTCCATCACCCGGTCCAGGGTCTCGACGGGGGTGGCGTTGTCGGCGTCGGCGAAGCCGATGAACCGTGCCGAGGAGGTCTCGATCCCGCGCCGTACCGCCGCGCCCTTGCCCTGGTCGCTGCACCCGATGGCGTGGACCGGGACGGGGGAGTCGGCGAACCGCTCCAGGACGTCGAGGGTGCCGTCGGCGCTGTTGTTGTCGACCACGACGACCGCCGTCGACCAGGGCCGTCCGGCCAGGAAGTCGACGGTGGCGGCCACGGTCGAGGGCAGCCTGCGCTGCTCGTTGTAGGCCGGGATGAGCAGTTCGAGCTCCACCGGCGGGCGGCGGAGCCGATGGGCGAGCGGTGCGTGTGAGCGGGCGGTGGCCATCACGCCACGCCTCCTCGGGGGAAGGCGCGGGGCGCGGGGCGCACCGGCGCGCGGGGGATCAGTGCGGGGGTGGGTCGGTGCGGGCGCGTTGCACCGGGTCGGTGACGACGGGCTTCACCGGGGCGGTGATGAGGGGCTTCACGGGGTCGGTGACGACGGGCTTCACGGGGTCGGTGAGGACGGGCTTCACCGGGTCGGTGATGACGCGCTTCTCCCGGACGGTGCGGTGCGCGAGCGCCGGCCGGTGGGGGTCCGCAGGCCCCCGTCGGCGCTGGTTCGGACGACCCGGCCGGACCGTCGGAGCCGCGGCTTCGCCGCGCGGTGCGCGTGCGCGTACGCGTCGTACGGGCGCGGCGCCGACGTGCCGATCCCCGCGGCCTGCACGCCCGGCTCATCGGGGGAGGGGCGGTGGCGGTGATCCGGTCGGCCGCCCGGCGTGCCGGGTGGGCGGTCGGGCGGTGTGCGGGGCGGCAGAGCGTGCGGCGCCGGGCGTCCACGAGCGGCCAGTCGGTCATCCGCCGCAGAGGATGCGGTGCGGATGCCGCCGGCGATCGGTCGAACTGGCTGGAGGCCACGACGTACCTCTTCCGGCAACCGACCCTGCCGAGGGTCTGTCCTGAAATAGTGCTGTTTCCAGCGGTAGCACCCTTACGGGTGATTCGTCAACCGGAGGAGGTGCGGGCGGCGCGCGGGCGCCGCCGGTGCGCCAGCCGCGACAGGGTGTTGTGCGGTCGCTCGTCGAGAAGCGTGCCGAGGATCCGCGTGCCGTCGCGGATCGTGCGGAGGCGGACCGGCTCGTGGAGACACGGCCGTTCGAGGCTGGGCACCTCGGCGACGCGGAGGCCGTAGTGCAGGGCGTGGGTGACCAGTTCGGCGCCCAGCTCGACCCCGTCCTCGCGCAGGTCGAGGAGATCCACGAAAGAGCGCCGGAACGCGCAGAACCCGTACCAGAGATCGGTCAGGTGCTGGCCGTAGATCCGGCGCGCGACCCGAAGCAGCGCGCGATGTCCGAGCCGGCGCGAGAGCGGATAGTCGGCGAAATCCCCGCCCGCGATGAAGCGTGATCCCTTGACGAAGTCGTAACCGCTTTCCAGGTAATGCAGATAGTGCGGGATCTCGTGCGGCGACATGCTGCCGTCGGCGTTCATCAGCACGACCAGATCACCCGTCGCCGCGAGCAGGCCCGCGTGCGGAACGTCGCCGCGCGAGGAGTCCCAGGACCCGAGCCCCCGCACGGTGAGCCCCTTGCGGATCCGCCGCTCACCGGGCGGGCCGCCGACCAGGACCACGTCCCCCACGCTCGACGGCACTTGATCGAGGAGCAGATCGAGAGTCGGCCGCGGGTCCCCGCCGCCGGGGCGGACCGTGAGGACGAGACTCACCGTGCGCGTTCCGGAATCGGGTGCGCGGTCGGTCGAACGGCGCAGGGGATGCGAATCGCTACTCATTGGTACGGCCTTCCGCGCGGAGAACCCGCGAACTTCAGGATCCTGCGCCGCGGACGATGCCGTCAAGAAAGAAGGAAGAATATGCGCACCGCGACGAAACTATTCCCCGCTCCTTCTGCACGGAGATTCGATCAGACATACAATCCCGTCATGGCAGGGCGAATTGAGGACTACGCCCTCGTCGGCGACCTGGAGACCGCGGCTCTCGTGGGTACCGACGGGTCCGTCGACTGGTGGTGCGCGCCGCGCTTCGACTCGCCCGCCTGCCTGGCGGCCCTGCTCGGCGATCCGGGGCACGGCCGCTGGCTCCTCGCCCCTGTCGGCAGAGCCCGCTGCACGCGCAGGAGTTACCGGGGCGACACCCTCGTCCTCGACACCCTCTGGGAATCCCTCACCGGAACCGTCCGCGTCACCGACTTCATGCCCCCGCGCTACCCGAGCGAGGACGCCCCGCGCATCGTCCGGGTGGTCGAGGGGATCGCCGGACAGGTCGACGTGCGAAGCGAGTTGAGGGTCCGCTTCCACCACGGCAGCATCGTGCCCTGGACCCGCTCGGTGGACCGCCGTACCGTCGCCTGGGTCGCCGGACCCGACGCCGCGTACCTCTCCTGCGAGTCCGGCGTCGAGCCCGTCGTCACCCCGGACCGCGCCACGGTCGACTTCACGGTCACCGCCGGCCGCCGCGTCTCCTTCGTCCTCGGCTGGCGCCCCTCACACGCCCCCGCGCCGCCCGTCACCCCGCCCGCCGACATCGACGCCACCCTCACCCGCACCCTCGCCCTCTGGAACGACTGGGCCGCCGCACTCCGTTACGAGGGGCCGGCGCGCGAGGCGGTCATCCGCTCCCTCCTCACCCTCAAAGCACTCACCTACGCCCCCACCGGGGGCATCGTGGCCGCGGCCACCGCCTCCCTCCCCGAGTCCCTCGGCGGGCAGCGCAACTGGGACTACCGCTTCTGCTGGCTGCGCGACTCCACCTTCACCCTGTCCTGCCTGCTGCGCGGCGGCTATCGCAGAGAGGCGCTCGCCTGGAAGGACTGGCTCGTCCGCGCCGTCGCCGGAGACCCCGTCGACCTCCAGCCGCTGTACGGGGTCGAGGGGCAGCGGGAGTTGCCCGAGACGCACGCGGACTGGCTGCCGGGCTACGAGAACTCACGACCCGTCAGATTCGGCAACGCGGCCGTCGACCAGTTCCAGCTCGACATCTACGGCGAGGTGCTCAACACCGTGTACTCGGCCGTCCGGGCCGGCGTCGCCCTCGACGCCCCGGACTGGGCGCTGGTCGCCTCGCTCCTGGAGTTCCTCGGCAAGCGCTGGCAGGAGCCGGACGAAGGCATCTGGGAAGTCCGGGGCCCACGACGCCACTTCGTCCACTCCAAGGTCATGGCCTGGGTCGGCGCCGACCGCGCCGTCCGCCTCGCCCGGGTCGCCGGGCTCCGCGGCTCGCTCAGGCACTGGCAGGCCCTGCGCAGCGAACTGCGCGCGGAGGTCTGCGCCCTGGGCTGGAGCGACGAACAGCAGTCCTTCACCCAGTACTACGGAAGCCGCCAGGTCGACGCCACCGCCCTGCTGATCCCGCGGCTCGGCTTCCTCCCGGCCGGCGACCCCCGCGTACTCGGCACCGTCCGAGCCATGGCGCGGCTCGACGACCACGGGTTCCTCCGCCGCTACGGCGACGTACGGGACGGCGGGACGCACGAGCTCGACGACCTCGGCGGCACCGAAGGAGCCTTCGTCGCCTGCACGTTCTGGTACGCCGACGCGCTCGCCATGACCGGGCGCCCCGACGAGGCCCGCGAGGTCTTCGAGCGGGTCCTCGACGTCTGCAACGACGTCGGCCTCCTCGCCGAGGAATGGGACCCGGTGAGCGGGCGTCAGCTCGGCAACATGCCGCAGGCGCTCAGTCATGTGGCCCTGGTGAACACGGCGTTCACGCTGTACGGGACCCGGCGGCACGACCGTACGGGTTCCCGTCACCTCGCTGTGGCATGATCGCGACCGCTCCGGGTGTCCACCGGGAGTCGAGGGGGGCGGAACATGTCGTGGTTCCTGGCCGTGCCGAGCGTGCTCGCGGTGCTGCTCGTCGCCGGCGGAGTGGCGGCGATCCGGACCGGCTGGATCCTGCCGTTCCAACGGCGCCGCGTCTACCGGACCCGGCTCTTCGGCTGGGCACAGCTGGTGATGGCGGTGGCCTTCGCCGCCCAGGCGGCCGGGCTGCTCCTCGACGAGGGCGAGGCGGGCCACGTGCTTGGAGTCGTCACCCTGCTCGCCCTGCTGGGCGGGCTCATCCTCGCGATCGTCGCCCAGCGCCCGAGCCCGGACCTCTGAGCAGAGCGGCCCCCGGAGCCGCCCCCCCCACCGCCGTCCGGGGCCGCGCCCGCCGGACCGCGCCCGACGCGCTTCGTTCGGGTGCGCCCAGCGGGCGGGGCCGCCGCGCGTGGGTTCGAATCGGGGCATGGCTTCCTACGACAGGCCCCGCGTCGGCGGCTCCCCGAGGCCGCTGGAGACCGGTGACAGCTGGTGGTACGCCGCTGTGGCAGGCGAGGCCGCCGGATCGTTCAGCACCCGAGCCCGCACCCGGACCCGGCGTGGCTGCCTCGGGGCCGTCCTCCTGCTGACCGTCGTCTACGCGGGCCTCGTGCTCACCGCGACCGGCCGTCGCTGGGGCGACGCGGCCATGACCGGCAGGCGCGCCGACAGCGCCGCCGCAACCGCGCTCCGCGAGCACCCCTCGCTCGCCGGGCTCACCACCCTCTCCCTGGTCCTCGGCTGCGTCCTGCTGCTCGCCGCCGGCCTGATACGCAAGCGGTACGCCCTCACCGGCCTCGCGGCCGGCGCGGTCGTCACCGCCCTCGCCCTCACCGGACTCCTCCAGCGCTACGCACCGCGCCCCCGGCTCGCCGACGCCGGCGGGCTCCTGTCCACCGGCTTCCCCAGCGCCCAGACCACGCTCGCCCTCGGCATCGCCTTCGGTCTGGCCCTCGTCGTCCCCTACCGGCTGCGCAGCGTCGCGGTCGGCGCCGCCACGCTCTGGGCCGTCGGCGTCGGCGCCTACACCATCGCCGCGGGCCAGCACCGGCCCGGCGACGTCATCGCCGCCGCCCTGGTGGTCCTCGCCGTCTTCTGCGGCGCCCTCGCCGTCCTCGCCCGCAAGGGCAAGGTGCGCCCCGGCGCCCGACGGGGGCCCAGCCTCCCCGGCCTCCCGGTGACCGTGCCGCTCGCTCTGATCGCCGTCGGCGGGCTCGGAGTGGGCCTCTGGCTCCTCGGCGACACCCTCGCCCTGCCGAGCGCCGCCCCCTACGACCCGGCCGAGCTCCGCCTCGCCCACCGCTGCGGCCAGGCCCTCGCCGCCGGCGTGGTCGCGGGCGCCGGTCTCGTCCTGCTCGGCCTGCTCCGCCGCGTGGACGTCGAGGGCGCCCCCACCCCGTACCGGCTCGGCGGGCCCTTCGTCGAGGCCGCTGGGGTACCCCGGGACGGCGAGCTCGTGGGGCCCTTTACCGAGGACCTCGATCACGAGATATCTTGATGTCGAGCAATCTCGCATACGCAGACGTGGAGCGGAGCACCCGGTGACTGACTCGACCATCATCTACACCCACACTGACGAGGCGCCTGCCCTGGCGACGTACTCGTTCCTGCCCGTGATCCAGGCGTATGCCTCGCAGGCCGGCGTCACGGTCGAGACGCGGGACATCTCCCTCGCGGGCCGCATCATCGCCGTCTTCCCCGAGTTCCTGGAGGAGGGCCAGCGCATCGCCGACGCCCTCGCCGAGCTCGGCGACCTGGCCAAGACGCCGGGCGCCAACATCATCAAGCTGCCGAACGTGTCGGCGTCCATCCCGCAGCTCAAGGCCGCGATCGCCGAGCTCCAGGCGCAGGGCTACGCCCTCCCGGACTACCCGGACGACCCGCAGACGGACCAGGACAAGGACGTCCGCGCCCGTTACGACAAGATCAAGGGCTCGGCCGTCAACCCGGTCCTGCGCGAGGGCAACTCCGACCGCCGCGCCCCCGGCTCGGTCAAGAACTACGCCAAGAACCACCCGCACCGCATGGGCGCCTGGACCCCCGAGTCCAAGACCAACGTCGCCACCATGAGCGACAACGACTTCGCCTCCACGGAGAAGTCCGTCGTCGTCACCAAGGACGACACCCTCCGCTTCGAGTTCACCGCCGCCGACGGCACCACCAGTGAGCTCCGCGAGCCGCTGAAGGTCATCGCCGGCGAGGTCGTCGACGCCGCCGTCATGCGCGCCGCCGCCCTGCGCAGTTTCCTCGACGAGCAGGTCGCCCGCGCCAAGGCCGAGAACGTGCTCTTCTCCGTGCACCTCAAGGCCACGATGATGAAGGTCTCCGACCCGATCGTCTTCGGCCACGTCGTCCGCGCCTTCTTCCCCGAGACCTTCGCCACGTACGGCGAGGTGCTCGCCGGCGCCGGCCTCTCCCCGAACGACGGCCTCGGCGGCGTCCTGAAGGGCCTGGAGTCCCTCCCGCAGGGAGACGAGATCAAGGCCTCCTTCGAGGCCGAGCTCGCCGCGGGCCCCGCCCTGGCGATGGTCGACTCCGACAAGGGCATCACCAACCTGCACGTGCCGTCCGACGTCATCGTCGACGCCTCGATGCCGGCCATGATCCGCACCTCCGGCCACATGTGGGGCCCGGACGGCCAGGAGGCCGACACCCTCGCGGTCCTCCCGGACCACAGCTACTCCGGCGTGTACCAGGCCGTCATCGAGGACTGCCGCGCCAACGGCGCCTTCGACCCGTCGACCATGGGCTCCGTACCGAACGTCGGCCTCATGGCGCAGAAGGCCGAGGAGTACGGCTCCCACGACAAGACCTTCGAGATCGCCCAGGCCGGCACCGTCCGCCTGGTCGACGCCGAGGGCAACGTCGTCCTGGAGCAGGAGGTCGCCGAGGGCGACATCTTCCGCGCCTGCCAGACCAAGGACCTGCCCATCCAGGACTGGGTCAAGCTCGCCGTCACCCGCGCCCGCGCCACCGGCGCCCCGGCCGTCTTCTGGCTGGACGAGAACCGCGCGCACGACGCCCAGCTGATCGCCAAGGTCAAGCAGTACCTGCCGGAGCACGACACCGAGGGCCTGGACATCAAGATCCTGTCCCCGGTCGAGGCGACGGCGTTCTCCTTGGAGCGCATCCGCCGCGGCGAGGACACCATCTCCGTCACCGGCAACGTCCTCCGTGACTACCTGACCGACCTCTTCCCCATCCTGGAGCTGGGCACCAGCGCCAAGATGCTGTCGGTCGTCCCGCTGATGGCGGGCGGCGGCCTCTTCGAGACCGGCGCCGGCGGCTCCGCCCCGAAGCACGTCCAGCAGCTCGTCAAGGAGAACTACCTCCGCTGGGACAGCCTCGGCGAGTTCTTCGCCCTGGCCGCCAGCTTCGAGCACCTCGCGACCTCCACGGGCAACTCCCGCGCCCAGGTCCTCGCCGACACCCTCGACCGCGCCACCGGCACCTTCCTCAACGAGGACAAGTCGCCGACCCGTCGCCTCGGTGGTATCGACAACCGCGGCAGCCACTTCTACCTGGCCCTGTACTGGGCCCAGGAGCTGGCCGCCCAGACCGAGGACGCGGAGCTGGCCAAGGCCTTCGCGCCGCTGGCCGAGACCCTCTCCGCCAACGAGCAGAAGATCGTCGACGAGCTCATCGCCGTCCAGGGCTCCCCGGCCGAGATCGGTGGCTACTACCAGCCCGACCCGGCCAAGGCCGCGGCCGTGATGCGCCCGTCCGCCACCTTCAACGAGGCCGTCGCCTCCCTCGCCTGACGCGGCACGGGGGGCCCACCGCCTCCCACGCCCCGCCGAGCACACGCGTGGCGCCGCCCCGGACGGAACTCCTCCGACCGGGGCGGTCCCGTCGGTGGCGCATCCGCCGTCCGGGTGTGAACCTGGATGGATGAGCTGGGCATCTTGGACGACCGCCGGTGTCTACACCGGGCGAGGTGGGGTGCTGACCGTCGAGGCCGGATGCGTCACGGGCGATCTGACCGTGCACACGACCTGGGCCGACAGCGAGGCACGCGTGGCCGTGCAGTACAGCGGCGCGTCCGACTGGTTCACCATGTCGGGCAGTCCCGTTCCGTGCGCGTCGGAGGAGGAGAGCCGCGATCTGCACGACGCCGTCGTGGCAGCCGTCCGGGAGGGGCACGGGGCCACGGTCCCGACTCTGCCCGTACCACCGCTGTGATGGACGTCGGCGCCGATCACCGATAAGTGTTATCCCTCCCTCGCCCACGGGTCTCCGAACCACGGGGGACTCGCACCAGGGATGAGGGAGCAGATCCATGCACAGCGACGAGCGCCGCACCACCGCGCTGGTGGAGGCCGCCAGGGCCGGTGACGCGCACGCCAGGGACGCGCTGGTCCGCGCCTACCTGCCCCTCGTCCACAACATCGTCGGCCGGGCCCTCGACGGCCATGCGGACACGGACGACATCGTCCAGGAGACGATGGTGCGCGCCCTCGACGGCCTGACGGGCCTCCGCGACCCGGCCCGGTTCCGGTCCTGGCTCGTCGCCATCGCCATGAACGGGATCCGCCGCCGCTGGCGCGAACGCCAGCAGGCACCCGTGCCCGGACTCGACCGGGCCACCGACCTCGCCGACCCGGCCGCCGGCGACTTCACCGAGGTCACCATCCTCCGGCTCGGCCTGTCGGGCCAGCGCCGCGACGTGGCCCGTGCCACCCGCTGGCTCGACGAGGACGACCGCGAACTGCTCGCCCTGTGGTGGCTGGAGGCCGCGGGCGAGCTGACCCGCGCCGAGCTCGCCGAGGGCCTCGGCGGGATATCCCCGCAGCACGCCGCGGTCCGCGTCCAGCGGATGAAGGAGCGCCTGGAGACCGGCCGCGCCGTCGTCCGCGCCCTCGACGCCGTGCCGATCTGCCCCGACCTGGCGGAGACCGTCACGGCCTGGGACGGCCGCCCCTCCCCGCTCTGGCGCAAACGCGTCGCCCGCCACGTACGGACCTGCGCCGCCTGTACGGCGAGGGTCACCGGCCGCAGCGGCCTCGCCCCCGTCGAAGGGCTGCTCGTCGGCCTCGGCCTCGTACCGCCGCTGGTGATCGGGCTGACGGACGGCCCCACCGCCGCACCCGTCGCCTTCGACACCGTGGCGTCCGACACCGCCGTTGCGGACGCGCACCTCCCGGGCACCGGCGTCCCGGGCACGGCCGTCCCCGACCCGGCCGCCCCCGACACCTCCGTGGCGCACACGCCGGGGACCGGCGGGACCGCACCTGACCCGGTCGTCTCCGACGGCGTCACCCGCTGGACGCCCCTGCGCCGGGCCGGAGTCGCCGGAGCCGCGGCCGTCGCCGTCCTCGGTGCGGTCGCCCTCCTCGTACCCCAGGAGCCGCACACGCGTATGGCGCCGGGCAGCCCGGTCGCCGCACCCCCGGCGACCCCCGCCCCGACGACGCCCCCGGCGACGCCGACCCCCACCCGCACCGCCACACCCCCGCCGACGACCACGCCCCCGACCCCGCGCCGCACCCCGCGCCCCACACCGGCGCCCACGGGCGAGGAGCGGGTGACCGGACTCGTCAACCGGCTGCGGGCGGAGGCGGGTTGCGCCCCGCTTCGCATCGACCCCCGGCTCACCGAAGCGGCCCGCGGCTACGCCCGTGACATGGCCGCGCGCGGCTACTTCGGACACGCCAGCCCCGAGGGCGAGTTCGCGGACACCCGGATCACCGCCGCCGGTTACGCGTGGAGCGCCTGGGCCGAGAACCTGGACCAGGGCACGGCCGACCCGGCGTCCGTCGTCGACGACTGGACGGACGGGTCGATGCACGAGGAGAACATGCTCGACTGCCGGTACCGGGACACCGGAGTGGCGTCGGCGCCCGGTCCCGGCGGCACGATCTGGGTGCAGAAGCTCGCCGCTCCCGCCTCCTGACGGCCGGGTCGGGCGGTTCAGCGCCTGGCGCCGAAGTTCTGCACCCACCAAGGGCCGTTGGCCGTCAGCGTCACCCCGACGCCGATGTCCTTGAACGAGCAGTTGAGGATGTTCGCCCGGTGGCCCGGGCTGTCCATCCAGTCCTCCATCGCCCTGGCCGGGGTCTTCGGACCGCGGTGGATGTTCTCCCCCCAGGTCGACCAGGCGTACCCTGCGCCGGTCATCCGGTCGCCGGCGTCGCGGCCCTCCGGGTTGTCGTGCTCGTAGTAGCCGCGGGCGGACATGTCGTCGGCGTGGCCCTGGGCGGCGGTCCGGAGATGGCTCTCGGAGTGCAGCGGGCTGCAACCGGCCTTCTCCCGCTCGGCGTTGGCGAGCGCGATGACGTCCTGGACGAACCGCGCGGCCCTGCCCGCCGGTGCCTCCGCCCCGGGCGCCGCACCCTGCTCCTGCTGCCGCCCCTGGGGCTGTGCCGGCCGCGGCTGTTCCGGGGCCTGTGCGGGCGGCGGCTCCGGCTGCCGTTCCGATTCCGCCTTGGGAGGTGTCTCGGGCCCGGGCGCCGCCGGTGCGGAGCCGACCGGTGCCGTGCCCGCCGCACGGGGGGAGGGCGTGGCGGCGGTCGACGGCGCCGACGGCGGCGAGGGAGTCGTCCTGATCACCCGTACGGCCTCCGCCGTCCGCGCGCCGCCCGCCGCCCGTACGGTCTCCGGCGTGGCATCCGCACCCCCGCCGGCAGAGGGGGGACGCAGCGACACGACCGGCTCGGCGGCCGCGGGGGCGGCGGTCGTGCCACCGGCCCCGAGGGAGGCGACGTACATCCCGGTGGCCACCGTCAGGACGGCGGCCGCGGAACCGGCGACGGTGACGGCGGTCCGGAAGGACGGCCGGCGCGCGGCCCGCCGTCTCGCTCCGCCGCCCTTGCGGTGCCGGCCGCCCCCGCGCGCCGCGGGCAGGTCCGCCGCCGTCCGAGCGTCCGCCGTCGCGGGACCGTGCGCCGCGGAGGGGTCCGCGGCGAAGTCCCGTACGGCATCGTTCGGGTGCGGGATGTCTTCGGGGGTGCCGTCGTGACCGGGACGGTCGTGGTGCCGCATGGAGCTCCGCTCTCTCGCCGTGGTCGCCGAACGGTCCGGCGCTGGGGAGAGCCACCGGGGCGACGGCGGTAACACTGTCCGGCCCCGGCCACCCCGACACTCCTCGTCAACGTGACGCGTCAACCCCGCGCGTCAACCTGTATCGCACCCTTTCAGTCCTGCGGGACGACCGCCACCGGACAGGGCGCGAGGTGCAGGGCCGCGTGGGCCACGGACCCGATGCGTGGCCCGACGGCGCCCCGCTTGGCCCGCCGTCCGACCACGAGGAGCTGGGCGGCCCCCGAGGCGGAGAGCAGCACCTGGCCGGCGCTGCCCAGCTCGACGTGCTCGGTGACCGACACGTCCGGGTAGCGCTCGCGCCAGGGCGCGAGCGCCTCGCGCAGGGCCTTCTCCTCGTACGGGACCAGTCCGCCGGCCTCGTCGGCGAGCCGCATCGAGGCCGGGCTGTACGCGTAGAGCGCCGGCAGGCTCCACGCGCGCACGGCCCGCACGGCCGCACCGCGCGCGGCGGCGGTCGCGAAGGCGAAGCCCAGGGCGGCGGCGCTGTCCTCCGGGCTGCCGAGCTGCCCGACGAGCACGTGCCCGGTGGGCGGTTCGGCCGGATCGCCGTCGCGGGAGCGGACGGCCACCACCGGGCGGGAGGCGTCGGCGATGATCCGCTGGCCGTAGGAGCCGAGCAGGAACCCGGTGACGGCCCCGTGCCCGCGCGAGCCGATGACGAGCATCTCGGCCCGGTCCTCGGTGCCGAGCAGCGCGGCGACCGGCGTGTCGGTCAGCACCTCGGCGGTGAGGGTGAGCTTCGGATAGCGCTGTCCGATCGTGGCCTCCGCCTCGCGCAGGACCGCGTCAGCGACGCGCTCCTGGCCCGCGCGGTCCTGGACCAGCGGGAGGTCGACCGGTTCCCAGCGCCACGCGTGCGCGAGCCGTAGCGGGAGGTCCCGGTGGAGCGCCTCGCGGGCGGCCCAGTCCGCCGCGGCGAGGCTCTCCGGGGATCCGTCCACCCCTGCGACGATCTCACGACTCATCAGGCTGCCTCCGTGGGTTGCCGTGTCGGGCCCCGCCGGACGGCCGGACCGCGTACCACCCAGCTTGGGCCCTTCGGCCGCCCGGCGTGAGGGCCGGACGTCCCGACATGCGGGTCCGTCCGTCCCTTCGCCCCCTGCGGGTGTCGTTCGATCCGTCCCCTGGGGGTCGTCGTATCGATCCGGGGAGGGGCCGCGCCCCCGCAGTCAGGCCAGCAGGGTCAGCCGCGCGTGGGTTCCGTTGAGGTAGTGGTCGCCGATGTCGCGGAGCCGGTGGGCCGCCTGGGTGGGGGCGGTCAGCGCGCGGGCGTTGCGCCAGAAGCGGTCGAAGCCTGGACCCCCGGCGCGGGCGTCCGCGCCCGCCGTTCCGTCGACGAGTTCGAGGATGCGGGTGGTGATGTGGACGGCCGCCCGGCCGGTGACGGTCTCGGCGGCCGCCACCAGGACGGCGATGTCGGCGCGTTCCTCCACGCCGAGCGACCAGGCGGCGAGCAGGCCGTGGGTCATCGCGTCCGTCGCCCGCTCCACCACGGCGGCGGCGGCGTGCGCGGCCGTCGCCAGCTCCCCGTACGCGAGCAGGAGGTACGGGTCGTCCCCGGCGCCGGCCGGTACGGAGCCGTCGGAGGCGCCGCCGGAACGATCCGCCGGTGCCGGTCCGGCGTGACCGGCGCGGCTGATGTCCCTGGCCTCGGCGAGCGCCCCCTCGGCGATGCCGAGCCCGACGTGGACCAGGAGTAGTCGCAGGACGAGCGGGGCGAGGGTGGAGAACGGGGCGACGGCGTGCTCGTCGTGGGGGAGCGTGCCGAGGACGTCCTCGGGTGCCACGGGGACCCGGTCGAAGGTGACGGTGCCCGCGCCGGCGAGCCGCTGGCCGACCCGTTCCGTCCCGGCGTCGGTGAACACCCCGGGTTCGGCCGGGTCCACCAGGACCACGAAGAGGTCGCCGCTGCCGCCGGGGCGGGCCCCGACGACGAGCCGGTCGGCGACCGTCACGGCGGACGCGAAGGTACGGGTCCCGTCGAGGATCCAGCCGCCGCCGGAGCCGGCGGGGGTCAGCGTGAGGCCGGCGCCGGTCTCCGGGCGCGCTGCCTCGACACCCCCGGCCAGCAGCCAGCGTCCCTCGGTGGTGCGTACGTCGAGGGGGTGGTCGTTCGCGAGGGGGGCGCCGGGCTCCCGCGCGGGGCCGCCGAAGAAGCGGCTGCTCCAGGACAGGGCGTAGTGGTGGGCGAGCAGTTCGCCCACGGAGCTGTCGGCGGCGGAGATCTCGCGTACGACCGCACACGCCGCCTGCCATTCGGCGCCCCGCCGGTTCGGGCCCGGGGCCGTCAGAAGGGCGGGAAGCCCGGCTTCCTGGAGGCGGGCGACCTCGTCGAACGGCTCCTTGCCCGCCCGGTCCCTCGCGAGGGCGTCCACGGCGAGGTCGTCGGCGAGCTCGCGGGTGACGCGGGGCCAGATCGCGTCGTCGGCGGGCCGGTCGACCGGGCTCTCGCCGGGCCGTTCGGCGAGGCGTGCGACGGGTCCTGCGGCCGGTGCGGAGGTGGTGCGTATCGCTGGTCTCTTCGGCGATCTCCTCGGCGTACTCACGTCACCTCACATGGTTCGTCGTATCCCCACTGGAATAGTAGGGATAGTGGCAGAGGGGAGGCCGCCGCCCCAAGGGGCGTCCGTAAGCTGGACAAGGCCGTCTCGGCAGGTGAGAAGGAGTCACCTCTGCGCAGGTCGCGAGGGGTTGGCACGAGGGCTCAGGGGTTGGTCCAGGCCTCCGGGTCGTCCGCGAGCGCGACGATCGTGTCGGGCAGCTGGGCCGCAGCGACCTCCGCCAGCGACACCCCGAGCACCTCGCGGACACCCGCCCGGAGCGCGATCCAGAGGGTGAGCAGCGACTCGGCCGGACCGGTGTACGACAGGTCCGGCGGCCGCTCCCCGCGGACCGAGACCAAGGGGCCCTCCACACAGCGGATGACCTCGGCGACCGAGATCGACTCCGCGGGCCTGGCCAGCCAGTAACCGCCGTTGCCGCCGCGCTGGCTCTGGACGAGACCGCCCTTGCGCATGTCCCCGAGGATGCCTTCGAGGAACTTGTGCGAGATGCCCTGACCCTCGGCGATGGCCTCGGCCTTCAGCGGACCCGCGTCCTGGGCGGCGGCGAGCTGGAGGGCGGCACGCACCGCGTAGTCGGCCCTGGCTGAAATGCGCATGCGCGCATTATTCCGCACGCTTGCCCCAGGTGGCCCGTACCGCACCCTTGACGTCGTCCTGGGCCGGTCGGACACTCAGGACGGGGAAACCGAGCGAACAGGTAGGGAACCATGGGACGCAGCGGTCGACGCGACACGCCACTCGCCGCACCCCTCCCGCGCTCCCTGCCCCTCACCTCCCGCCGCCACATCGACCTGCTGCGGGTCTGCAGCGCGGCGAGTCGCGGGCACCGCCGGGTGGTCCACACCACCCGCTGAGGGTCTGTTCGCCGAGGGGGCGTCGCCCCCGCGGGCGCAGTGCCGCGCCCCTCTCCTCTTCCCGTACCTCTGCTGCCTCCGGGTCCCGTGGGCCGGTGCCGTGGTCGCGCTGCCGCGACCGGCGCCGCGCCGCGCGCCGCCCGGACCCAGCACCGAGCACCCTCAAGGGAGAAGCATGTCCGTCGTACCCTCCTCGCTGCTGCCCGCCTCCGCCGTGCCCGCCTTCCGGGGCCGGATCGGCCGCGACGTGCACAGCGGCCACTACGCCGTACCGCACCGCTACCGCCTCCACGTCGCCCCGTACGACCCCGGCTGTCTGAGCATCGCCCTGACCCACAGCCTGCTCGGACTCGACGACACGCTCCCGCTCTCCGTACTGCCCGAGAGTCCCGACACGCCCGACGGCGGGTACGCCGCCCTCCGCCCGCTGTACGAGGCGAGCGCGCACCTCTACGACGGGCCGGCCGCG
The DNA here is from genome assembly GCF_044752725.1 of Streptomyces sp. NPDC088707. NCBI lineage: Bacteria > Bacillati > Actinomycetota > Actinomycetes > Kitasatosporales > Streptomycetaceae > Streptomyces > Streptomyces sp. NPDC088707. The sequence continues at coordinate 488,649 of NZ_JBIVLV010000002.1, forward strand.
GCGCCCGTCCTCAGCGACGGGTGGACCGGACGGATCGTCAGCACCCACGTCCCCGACATCCTGCGGGACCTCGCCCTCCGCTTCCGCGGCGACGGCCCCGAGCTGCTGCCGGAGGAGCACCGCGGTGAGATAGAGGCGATCGCCGACCTCTGCGAGCGGAGCATCAACCGGGCCGCCCAGCGCGCCGGTGAGCTCGGACTCGACGGCGAGGCCGCCCACCACGACCCCCTCACCGTCCTCTTCGCGGCCCTCGGCTCCCTGGAGCGCCGCCTCGCCCGCCACCCGTACGTGCTCGGCGACGCGCCGACCGCGGCCGACGTGGAGGTCTGGGTCACCCTGGTCCAGCTCGACACCGTCCACCGCTGGCACCTGGACGCCGCCGCGATGGACCGCGTCGCCGGCTACCCCGCCCTCTGGTCCTACGCCCGACGCCTCGCCGCGCGCCCCGAGTTCGCCCACCGCCTCGACATCGACGGCATCCTGCGCCGCCACCGCTCCCACTGCCGGGGCCGCGAGGCCGCGGGCGCGGGCATCCGCCTCGTCGACTGGTCCGGCCCGACCGACTGACAGAGGGCCCCGGCCGGCCGGCACACCGCGCGGACGGAGCACCATCGGACGAAGGACGGGGCGGTCGGGGAGCAGGGCTCCCGGCCACCCCGGTCAGCCGACGCGGTGGCCCGCCAGCGGACCCGTGTCGTCGCCCGCACCCGTGCGCACGCCGCGCAGAAACGCCTCAAGGGCCTCCAGGGAGCTCCTCGACGGTTCCCAGCCCAGGTCCTTCCGGGCCCGCTCCGTCGCGAGCAGCGGCATGTGCCGCATCGCGTCGAAGAGGCCGGGGGACGCGGGAACGAGTCTCAGGTGCCAGGCAGCCGACAGCGCGCCCCGCACCGCGCCCGCCGGCACCCGCACGGGCCTGGCGTCGAGGAGTTCGCCCAGGACCGCGCCGTCGATCACCGGCTCCGCCGCCAGGTTGAACGCGCCGCGGACGTCCCGCAGCAGCGCCCGCCCGTAGGCGTCCGCCGCGTCCTCGGTGTGCAGGACCTGGAAGCGGAGCCCGTCGAACTCCGGGAGCAGCGGCAGCAGATCGGGCCGCACCAGCTGCCCGGGGAGGAAACGCCCCGCGAAGATCCTTCGCTGCCCGCTCGCCGACTCCTCCTTGAAGAGGAACGCCGGCCGCATCCGCACCACCCGGATCAGCGGATGGTCCCGCTCGAAGGTGTCCAGGACCCGCTCCAGATAGGCCTTCTCCCGTGTGTACGCCGCACCCGGCCAGCCGTGCGTCGGCCACGCCTCGGGCACCGGGGCACCACCGGCCGGGCCCGGCGAGTACGCCCCCACCGAGGAAGCGTGCACCAGGACCGGCACCCGCGCCGCCGCGACCGCCTCGAAGACGCGCACCGAGCCCAGGACGTTGGTCCGCCAGGTCTCCACCGGATCGTGGGTCGGCCCGAACCGCCAGGCCAGGTGCACCACCGCGTCCGCGTCGGCGACGTGCCGCGCGAGCAGCGGCTCGTCGCCCTCCCGGGACAGGTCGACCTCGGCCCACTCCACCCCGGGCAGTTCGAGTCCCGGCCGGCGCCGGGCGAGACCCAACACCGAGCCGACGCGCGGCTCGCGCGCCAGGAGCCGTACCAGACTGGTGCCCACGTTGCCGGTGGCGCCGGTGACGACCACCCGCGAAATCTCGCTCGGGTTCATGACTCCGACCCTCCGCCATCGGCGTCGGAACCGCACTCCGGGGGCGTCCCGGACACCCGTCCGTCACACAGCGTGTCCGTGTCGGTCGCGAGTGTGGCCGACGACCGGGAGTATGGAGCGACTCAGGAGAAGGAGGACGCGATGCTGCTGCCCGACAGGAACACGGTCGAACGGCTGCTCCGGCACTACCGCGACCAGGAGCGGACCGTGCTGGCGAGACCGTGCGACCTGTCGGCGCGCCGGCGCTTCGAGGACACGGCGTACACGCTGTGCGTGCTGATGGGGGAGCGGACCGCCCGCGAGGCCGTCCAGGCGGCCGAGCACTACGTGGCCGGAACGCGCCCGACGTCGCGGCCGACGCTGGAGGGCCTCCCGGGAGCCTGAAGGGGACGCCTCGGTCAGGGCCTGTCGGTCAGGCCTCTCGGTCAGGATCATCCGATCAGGATGTGAGAAGCGTCCGCATCCGGCCGCCGCTAGCGTGGCTGTCATGGACCTCGCGATACGGCCGCCGTCGCCCACGACGCACCGCGCCGGTCCGTTTTTCGGCCCCGCGCGACAGCTGGAGAGACGATGAGCAAGGCCCCCAGGGCGGACAAGCAGCCGCACCCGGCCGACCGGCACGATCTGATCCGTGTGCACGGCGCGCGGGAGAACAACCTCAAGGACGTCAGCATCGAGATCCCGAAGCGCCGGCTCACGGTGTTCACGGGCGTCTCCGGATCGGGCAAGAGCTCACTCGTCTTCGACACGATCGCCGCCGAGTCCCAGCGGCTGATCAACGAGACGTACAGCTCCTTCGTCCAGGGCTTCATGCCCACGCTGGCGCGGCCCGAGGTCGACGTGCTCGACGGCCTCACGACCGCGATCATCGTCGACCAGCAGCGCATGGGTGCCGACCCGCGCTCCACCGTCGGCACCGCCACCGACGCCAACGCGATGCTCCGCATCCTCTTCAGCCGGCTCGGCAAGCCGCACATCGGCCCGCCCAGCGCGTACGCCTTCAACGTCCCCTCGGTCACGGCGCGCGGCGCCATCACGGTCGAGCGCGGCGACAAGAAGACGGTCAAGGCGACCTTCAACCGCACCGGCGGCATGTGCCCCCGCTGCGAGGGCCGGGGCACGGTCTCCGACATCGACCTCACCCAGCTCTACGACGACTCCAAGTCGCTCGACGAGGGCGCGCTCACCATCCCCGGCTACACGCCGGGCGGCTGGAACTACCGCCTCTACAGCGAATCCGGCCTCGTCGATCCGGCCAAGCCGATCCGCAGGTACACGAAGAAGGAACTCCAGGCCTTCCTCCACCACGAGCCCACCCGCATGAAGATCGCGGGCATCAACATGACGTACGAGGGACTCGTCCCCCGGATCCAGAAGTCCTTCCTGGCCAAGGACAAGGAGGGCATGCAGCCCCACATCCGGGCCTTCGTGGACCGGGCCGTCACCTTCACCACCTGCCCGGAGTGCGACGGCACCCGACTCGCCGAGGGCGCCAGGTCGTCCAAGATCAAGCGGATCAGCATCGCCGACGCCTGCGCCATGCAGATCAGCGACCTCGCCGCGTGGGTCCGCGGCCTGAAGGAGCCCTCGGTCGCGCCCCTGCTCACCGCGCTCCAGCTGACCCTGGACTCCTTCGTGGAGATCGGTCTCGGCTATCTCTCCCTCGACCGGCCCGCCGGCACGCTGTCCGGCGGCGAGGCGCAGCGCGTCAAGATGATCCGCCACCTCGGCTCCTCGCTCACCGACGTCACGTACGTCTTCGACGAGCCCACCGTCGGCCTGCACCCGCACGACATCCAGCGGATGAACGAACTGCTCCTGCAGCTGCGGGACAAGGGCAACACCGTGCTCGTCGTGGAGCACAAGCCGGAGACCATCGCGATCGCCGACCACGTCGTCGACCTCGGCCCCGGCGCCGGTACGGAGGGCGGCACCGTCTGCTTCGAGGGCACCGTGGACGGGCTGCGGACCGGCGGCACCGTCACCGGGCGGCACTTCGACGACCGGGCCTCCGTCAAGGACACCGTGCGGGAGCCCACCGGCAGCCTGGAGATCCGCGGTGCGGCGACCCACAACCTGCGCGACGTCGACGTCGACATCCCGCTCGGGGTCCTGGCCGTCGTCACCGGCGTCGCCGGCTCCGGCAAGAGCTCGCTCGTGCACGGCTCGATCCCCGCGAGCGACGACATCGTGTCCGTCGACCAGAGCCCCATCCGGGGCTCGCGCCGCAGCAACCCGGCGACGTACACCGGGCTGCTCGACCCGATCCGCAAGGCCTTCGCCAAGGCCAACGGGGTGAAGCCCGCGCTGTTCAGCGCCAACTCCGAGGGCGCCTGCCCCACCTGCAACGGCGCGGGTGTCATCTACACCGACCTCGGCATCATGGCCGGCGTCACCTCGACCTGCGAGGACTGCGAAGGCAAGCGGTTCCAGGCCTCCGTGCTCGAATACCACCTCGGCGGCCGTGACATCAGCCAGGTGCTCGCGATGTCCGTGACCGAGGCCGTGGAGTTCTTCGGCGCGGGCGAGGCGAGCACCCCGGCCGCCCAGCGCATCCTCGCGCGTCTCGCCGACGTCGGCCTCGGCTACCTCAGCCTCGGCCAGCCGCTCACCACGCTGTCCGGCGGCGAACGCCAGCGGCTCAAGCTGGCCACGAACATGGGCGAGAAGGGTGGCGTCTACATCCTCGACGAGCCGACCACCGGTCTGCACCTCGCCGATGTCGAGCAGCTGCTCGGCCTGCTCGACCGGCTCGTGGACTCCGGCAAGTCGGTCATCGTCGTCGAGCACCACCAGGCGGTCATGGCCCACGCCGACTGGATCATCGACCTCGGCCCGGGCGCCGGTCACGACGGCGGCAAGATCGTCTTCGAGGGCACCCCCGCCGACCTGGTGGCGGCGCGGTCCACGCTCACGGGCGAGCACCTCGCCGCGTACGTGGGGGCCTGACGGCGTACGTGCGGGGCCTGAGGGCGAGGTCCGACGTCCGAGGCCCGAGGCCCGAGGCCCGAGGCCCGAGGCCCGAGGTTCGACGTCCGATGCCCGAGGCCCGAGGTCCGACGTCGGCCCGGCCGCCCCCGGCGGCCCGTGCTCTCAGGCTGCCGGGCCGACGCGCGGAACAAGAGCGCGCGGCGCGTCCACGCAGACGTCCCGGGAGGTGGGGCCGCCGAAACGCAGCCGGTCGTACGCCGTGAACGCCGGCTCCAGCGCGTCGAGCTCGTCCACGCGCGCGTGGAGCGCGGCCCGCCACTCGGGGGAGGGCCCGGGCCCGTCCGCCGATCCGGCCGGGGTCCGGTCCGCGGTTCCCACCGTCGTCGCGGCCGCGGTTCCGTCCGTGGCCGCGGCCGGGACCCCGTCCGTCGTTCCGGCCCTCGCCGCGGCCAGCGCCCCGGTGATCTCCGCCGTCAGTTCGTCCTTGCGCCGTATGTGCGCCGGCGTCACCGAGTGCAGACAGACGTACCGGCCGCTCAGATACGCCTCCCATTCCGCCTCCCCCCGCTCCCCGTCCTCCCAGTGCGCCGTGAACCAGGCGCGCAGCCGCTCTGATCCGCCCGCCGCATCGGTGAGGCGGAACAGATCGCGCGGCACCATCTCGGCGCCGTCGGAGCGCAGATAGCCCGGCAGCGGAAGCAGCCGACCCAGCATCAGCCGCCTGGCCGCGTCGGAGTCCCGCCCGAGCGAGGCACAGAGGGCCTCCAGCGGGACGAACTGCGCGGTGACGTACGCGTCGTCGGCCGCTGTCATCGGATGGTCGCCGTTCACCTCGCGGAACCGCTCGGCGATCCGCCGTGCGAGCGTCCGGTCCGCCATCACATCACTCCCTCGGGAAGGCCGTCCGAGCGTGCCCCGGACGGCGTCTCGGCAGGTTAGAAGAGGGATGGTGCGGCACCGGCCGAACCGTCGTCGACGAGGGGGCCCGGTCCGGCCCCCTCCCGTCAGCCCGCCCGGTGGGCGGTCCTGCGCCGTCGGCCCCACAGCGCGAGCGCCGCTGCGCAGGCCGAGCCGACCAGGGCCAGCGGAAGGCCGGCCGACGCGCCCGAGGGCTCCTCCCCGCGCGCGGGGTCCTCGGCCGGCGCGGCCGCGGCCTCCGCTCCGGCCCGGGGCGCCCGACTGTCCGCCTTCGCCTCGCGGCTCTCCCGGGCCACCGCCACCGCGCGGTTGCCCGAACCGGCCGCCGCCTTCGCCGGTTCTGTGGGTACGGGGAGCAGGGAGCCGACCGGCTGGACCCGGTCCACCGCCTCGAAGCCCCAGTCCAGGAGTTCGCGCGCCTCCTCGTACACGGCGAGTCCACCGCCGCTCTGCGGGTTCATCACCGTGACGACCAGCGTCCGGTCGCCGCGCCGCGCCGCCGAGATCAACGTGTTGCCCGCGTTGCTCGTGTAGCCGTTCTTGATCCCGATGAGCCCCGGGTAGCGGTCCACTCCGTCCGCCCCGGTCAGGAGCCGGTTGGTGTTGGCGATGCCGTACGACCAGGAGCCCGCCGGGAAGTCGGCGTACCGGGTCGAGCAGTACCGGACGAACGCGGGGTCCTGCAGCCCGGCCCTGCCGAACACCGCCAGGTCGTACGCGGAGGACACCTGGCCCGGGGCGTCGTACCCGTCGGGGGACACCACCCGGGTGTCCAGGGCGCCCAGGGACCTGGCCTTCTCCTGCATCTGCCGGGACATCGACTCCCAGCCGCCGTTCATCGAGGCCAGGACGTGCACCGCGTCGTTCCCGGAACTGAGGAACACGCCGTTCCACAGGTCGGAGACCTTGTACGTGTACCCCTCCTTCACCCCGACCAGGCTGCTGCCGTCCCCGATCCCGGTCAGCTCGGAATCGGCCACGGTGTGCTGCTCGGAGGGTTCGTGGTGGGGGAGCGCCGTGAGGGCGAACAACGCCTTGAGGGTGCTGGCCGGCGGCAGCTTCCGGTGGGCGTTGCGCGCGGCGAGCACCTCGCCCGAGGACGCGTCCGCGATCACCCATGACAGCGCGGAGATCGAGGGCACGTCGGGCGCGCCCGGCAGGGGCTGCACCTGCGTGCCCTTGAGGTCGAGCCGGGCCCGGTCGACGTGCCGGCGCGCGGGCGGCGTGGGCTCATGGAGGGAAGTCCGCAGGGCCCCGGGAGAAGCGGTGACGGTCGCGGTCGAAGGGACTGCCGCGGTCGAAGCGGCGCTCGCGGTAGCAGTGACGCTCGCGGTCGAGGAGACAGTCGCGGTCGAGATGACGGGAGATGCCGTGGCCGACGGAACGGGCAGCACGAGCAGCACCGCCGCGGTACCGGCGGCAGCATGACGGACAGCTGACGTGACGATCATTCAGTAACCGTAGGAAGGAGGTGCGGAACGCGCAGATCGGAGTGCGCCGACCGGCGTAGCGGGTGTGGCGTACGGCGGCGAGTCGTGATCCCGCCCGGGTGGTGGCGCCCTCCACGGCCCGCTGTCGGTGGCGCAGGGCATCCTTGTGACGTGCCCTCACACCCGTACCAGAGCAACGGCGTTCCGGCCGAGAGCGTCGGAGCGCCTCCCGCCGAACCGGCCTCCCGGTCCGTTCCGGGCCCCGCCAGGTCCTCGGGGGCCTCCGGCGGGGGTCCCTTCGGGGCGCCAGGCGGGGGTCCCTTCGGGGCGACCGCCTTCCGCGCCGAGCGGCAGCCGCGCCAGACCGCCGCCGGGCACATGATCGTCTGCGGGGACGACGCCCTCGCCCACCGTCTCGCGGGTGAACTGCACGAGGTGTACGGGGAGCAGGTCACCCTCCTCGTGCCGGTACGGCCCGACGCGCCGCGCACGCCCACCGCCCGCACCGGCCGGGCACTGGCCCTCTTCGGACGCGTCACGGCCGCCGTCATCCGGACCACGGGCGCCCCCGCTCCCGCGGGCGCTCCCAGCACCTCCGTCCCGGCCGCCCCGACGGCGTCCGGCGCGGACGGCGGTGAACCCGCAGGCACCCTGCACGTCGTCGAGTCCGCCGAGGCCGACGACCGGGCCCTCACGGACGCCGGCGTGGAGCGGGCCGCCGCGCTCGCCCTCGTCCACGAGGACGACGAGACCAACATCCGGGCCGCGCTCACCGCCCGCCGCCTCAACCCCCGGCTGCGCCTCGTCATCCGGCTCTACAACCGCAAGCTCGGCCAGCACCTGGAGACCCTCCTCGACCAGGCCGCCGCCGTCGCCGAACCGGGCCTCGACCCCGACAAGCCGGCCGCCGCCACCACCGTCCTCTCGGACGTCGACACAGCCGCCCCCGGCCTCGCCGCGGCCGCCGTCGCCGGCACCAGCAAGGTGGTCCAGGCAGGCGGACTGCTCCTGCACGCCGTGGAGCGGCTGCCCGCCGCCGGAGAGGCCCCCGACCCGGGGCTGTGCACACTGGCCCTGCTCTCGGCCACGGCCGGCGACCCGGCGGGCTGCGAGGGCTCCGAGCGGAGTGGCGACGCGGGCCCCCGACTGCTGCCGGACGACCGCACGGTGGCCGCCGCCACCGGCCGGGCCGCCGTCACCCTCGAAGCGGTCACCGCGGCGGGCCCCGCCCTGGCATCCGCCCGGCTCGCCGCCTCCGCGCTGCCGGTCGCCTCGCTCTTCTCGCGCCGACTGCGCTGGTCCCTGGCCGGGGCGGCCGCCGCGGTCCTCGCGCTCGCCCTGGCCTCCACCTTCACCACCGGCGACCACCCGCTGCACGCCGCCTATCTGACGCTGCTCGACATCTTCGCCATCGGCGACCCTGCCGTCGGGGAGTCCACCAGCCGCCAGGTCCTGCAGATCCTCGCCGGGTTCGTCGGACTGCTCCTGCTGCCGGTCATCGTCGCCGCCCTCATCGAGGGCCTCGGCACCTTCCGTACGGCGACCACCCTGCGCCGGCCGCCGCGCGGACTCTCCGGACACGTCGTCCTCCTCGGCCTCGGCAAGGTCGGCACCCGCGTCCTCGCCCGACTCCGCCGGCTGAACATCCCCGTGGTCTGCGTCGAGTCCGATCCGGAGGCCCGCGGCATCGCCGTCGCCAGACGGCTGCGTGTCCCCACCGTCATCGGCGACGTCACGGAGGAGGGCGTCCTGGAGGCCGCCCGCATCGACCGCGCCCACGCCCTGCTCGCCCTGACCAGCATCGACATCACCAACCTGGAGGCGGCGCTCTCCGCCCGCGCCGTCAGCCCCGACCTGCGGGTCGTCCTGCGCCTGTACGACGACGACTTCGCCACGGCCGTCTTCCGCACGCTCCGTACGGCCCACCCGGCGGCCCTCACCCGTAGCCGCAGCGTCTCCCACCTGGCCGCACCCGCCTTCGCGGGCGCGATGCTGGGCCGTCAGGTGCTCGGCGCCGTACCGGTCGAGCGCCGGGTCCTCCTCTTCGCCGCGGTGGACGTCGAGGCCCACCCCCTCCTGGACGGCCTGACCGTGGCCGAGGCCTTCCACCCGGGCAAGTGGCGCGTCATCGCCATGGACGGCGGCGGCACGAAGCCCGGGACGGGCCAGGCCTGGCGTCTGGACCCCGGCCGCGTCCTGAAACCGGACGACCGGGTCGTCGTGGCGGCAACCCGCCGAGGCCTGGCCGAACTCCTGGGCCGAGGCGCCCCCGCTCCGCACAACTCCCCACGAGCGGAACAGAATCGACCGTAGGCTCGACCCGCACACGCACGTCCCCGACCTCGCCCCACCCACCCCGAGGGGGCCACCGGTCCCCCGGACTTCGTCCGGGGGACCCCGGGACGGGACCGGACGGCGCCCTCGCACGCGCCTATGCCCCCAGGCCCCACACCGCTCTGGTTCCGCCCCCGAAGGCCCGCAGACAGGAGCTGCCGAAGTGAACGCACTGCCCGCGCCCACCCCCCGCCCACCCCACCGCCCCGACCCCACCGGCGGCTGCCCCCACGCTTACAACGCCCGTCTCCTCGCCGAAGGCGCCGTCACCCCGGTGGTGCTCCCCGGTGAGATCGACGGCATGGCGGTCCTCGGCCACGACGCCCTGCGGGACTTCCTCTCCCACCCGGACGTCGCCAAGGGCCCCCAGCACTTCACCGCGCTCGCGGAGGGCCGCATACCCGACGGCTGGCCCCTGCGGACCTTCGCCACCGTGCCCGGCATGATCACCGCGGACGGCGACGACCACCGCCGTCTCCGCACCCTGGTGAGCAGCGCCTTCACCACCCGCCGGGTGGCGGAACTCCGCCCGCGCGTCGAGGCGGTCACCGCCGGGCTCCTCGACGGGCTCGCCGAGGCGGCCGTGACCGGTGACGGCGTCGCCGACCTGCGCCGTCACTACGCGCTCCCGCTGCCGCTCGGCGTCATCTGCGAACTGCTCGGCGTCGACGCGGCCCACCAGGACCGACTGCACCATCTCTCCAGCCTCGTCGTCGCGACCGACACCACGCCCGAGCAGGCCGTCGCGGCCAACCGCGAACTCGTCGAACTCCTCGCCTCCATCGCCGCCGCCAAGGCCGCCGCCCCCGGCGACGACCTCACGAGCGCGCTCATCGCGGCCCGCGACGAGGACGGCGACCGGCTCGACCAGGCCGAGTTGATCGGCACCCTGCTCCTGCTGATCGTCGCGGGCCACGAGACCACCCTGAACCTGCTCACCAACGCCGTCCGGGCGCTCTGCGCCCACCGCGACCAGCTCGCCCTGGTCGTCGAGGGCCGCGCGACCTGGGCGGACGTGGTGGAGGAGACGCTCCGCTGGGACAGCCCGGTCAGCTACTTCCCGTTCCGCTATCCGACCCGAGACCTGACGGTCGACGGCACCCTGATCCCCCGGGGCACGCCGGTGCTGGCGGGGTACTCGGCGGCGGGCCGGGACACCAAGGCCCACGGCCCGGACGCCGACCGCTTCGACGTGACCCGTACGGCGACGGTGAAGCACCTGTCGCTCGGCCACGGCCCCCATTACTGCCTGGGCGCCCCGCTCGCCCGGATGGAGGCCACCATCGCCCTGGAAGCGCTCTTCACCCGCTTTCCCGAGCTGGACCTGGCCGTCCCGGAGTCGGAGCTGCCCCGCCACGCCGGCTTCGTCGGCAACAGCGTCAGGACGCTCCCGGTCCGGCCGGGCGGCTGACGGCCACCGAGGCGTGCGGGGGAAGGGGCGGCCCGCCCCCGCCCCCGGCTCCCTCCGGACCTGGAGACCCCTCCTCAGTTCCTCAACCGGTGCGCCCCCAGGCGGTCGCGGGGGAGGTGCGCAGGGACGAGACGAGCCGCAGGAGCCGGGCCTCGTTCCCCACGAGGCCGGCCGCGCGGAGCGCCTCGTCGGCCTCGGCCATCGGATGGGTGAGCATCACCCCCGCGTACGGGGCGAGCTGCGGATCGGTCAGCACGGCCTGGGTGGATTCGAGCAACCGCAGGTACGCCTGGGCGGCCGCGCGCTCGCTGGCGGTGATCGTGGTCGTGGTCATGTCGGGCTCCCTCTCGACAGTTCGGCGCTCACCACCCTCTCGTACGGGTCTGACAATCGCCCTCAGCCCCGCCCGTCGAGCCGCTCCACCAGCCGCTCCAGGAAGACCCGCTGACCCTCCACGAGCAGCGGGGCGGCCGCCTCGGGGCCGAACCAGCCCACCCGGTCGATCTCCGGGAACTCCCCCTGGACGCCGGAGCGCGGCGGCCATTCCATGGTGAAGGTGCCCGGCACGATCGCGGCCGGGTCGAGGGTTCCTTCGACGGCCCAGACGGTGACGAGCTTCCCGTTCCGCTGCCGGTTCTCGCCGAGGTCGAGCCACGCGCCCTCGGGCGCCGGAAGTCCCAGCTCCTCCAGGAACTCGCGGCTCGCCGCCGCCTCCGGGGACTCGTCCGGCTCGTACTCCCCCTTGGGGATGGACCAGGCCGACTGCTCCCGCGACGCCCAGAAGGGCCCGCCCATATGACCGATGAGTACCTCGACGCCACCGTCCTCGGTACGGCGGAAGACGAGCAGACCCGCACTGCGTTTGTCAGACATGCGGGCAAGTCTGGCCGAAGGACCCCCGCGGCACACGTCACTCCTCGGCGCTGACCACCACCGGACCGCCCCCGAGGTCGACCCCGTCCGCCCACCGCGCCGCCGGCAACCGCACCGAACGCCACGGGACGAGCGAGCCCCTCAGCCGCATCCGCCGCAGCGGGACGCCGTCCTGGGTGACGGTCAGGACCGGGCGTTCGAGCCGGTGCTTCGGCCTGACGAGCAGAGGCGTGGCCGTCGGGCCGAGCAGACCGGGCGTCACCCACCGCAGCGGTCCCGTCGATCCGCTCGGCACTCCCACCGGCACCCCGGCCTCCGGCCAGGCGCCTCCTTCGAGCAGGTCGACCACGGCCGCCGCCACCGCGCGCCCCTCCGCTGCCGCCACCACCGCGGGCTCCACGCCGCGCAGGACGTTGCCGACCGCGAAGACCCCGGGGGAGGCGGTGCGGAAGGCGCCGTCCGTCGCGGGGCCCCGCGTGCCGGGCGCGAGCGGCAGCCCGCAGGCGCGGGCGAGTTCGTGGTCCGGGATCCAGTCCCCGGTGAACACCACGGTGTCGCACCGGAGCGTGTGCCGCGCCGCACCGTCGGCCCCGCCCCGGACCGAGACCCCGGTGAGCCGCCCGCGGCCGTGGAGTTCCGACACGACCGCGCCGCCGAGCACCGGAACCGCCCCGAACGCCGCCTTTCTCGCCGGGCGTTCGCAGACGACGGCCACCACCTCGACCCCGGCGGCGCGCAGCGTCCGCACGGCGTCGCGGGCCACGGGATCGCCACCGACGACCACCGCCCGCCGCCCGATGTGCTCCGGCCGCGCCCCGAACCGGAGGACGATCCGCTGGAGCTCGCCGGTGGTCAGGACTCCGGCGGGCCGCGACCCCGGGACGAGCCGTGCGCTGCGGGGGCGTTCGCGGGCCCCGGTGGCGAGGACGACCGCGCGGGCCCGGATGCGTTCGAGCCCGGTCGGCGCGGTGACGTCGAGTGTGAGCGGCCCCGCCCAGCCGGTGGCGGACACGCCCGTACGGACCGTGGCCCCGGCGCGCAGGGCCGCGCGCAGCGAGCGGCGCGCGTAGCCCGGACCGTCCAGGGGGCGGCCCCGGGTGTCCGCGCCGAATCCCGGACGGGCACAGTGCCGGGGGACGCCACCGGCGGCCCGATCCCGCTCCAGGACCTCGACGCTGCCCGCACCCGCCGCGGCGAGGCGGGCGGCCGCGGCAAGACCGGCGGGCCCGGCGCCGACCACCAGCACGTCGACCGTACGGTTCACCGGGCCCCTCCTCGTCCGCGTACGACCGCGTCCGTACGGTTCACCGGGTCCCCTCCCGGTGCTCCGCGTGCTCCTCGAACAACGCCCGTACCTCTGCGCCGCAGTGGTTCCCCTGGCAGCGGCCGCCACGCGCGCGCGTGCGGCGGCGCAGTCCGTCCAGGCCGCCCGGCGGGATCGTCGAGGTGAGCGCGGCCCGGATCTCGCCCCGGGTGACCCGCTCGCAGTGGCAGACGATCGCACCGAAGTCGGAGTCCCGGGCGATGAGACGGGCGTCCCGGTACGGGCGGGGGAAGGCCTCGCCGAGGTTCGGCATCCGCAGCCGGGCGAGCGGCCGCTCGGGCCCGAGGTCGAGACCGCAGTCGGCGAGCAGCCCGCGGACGTGCTCGGCGATGGCCAGGGAGGCGGTGAGCCCGGTGGACCGGATCCCGCCCACCGTCACGTACCGGAGAGCCGGATGCGCGGCGATCCGGTAGTCCTCCTGCCCGGTGGCGGCCCGCAGCCCCGCGTAGACGGCGGTGACCTCCTCGTCGAACAGCGCCGGGAGGATCCGGCCGCCCTGCTCGCGGAGTCCGGCGAGTCCCTCGGCCGTCGTGCCGGTGGCGGTCTTGTCGTCCAGGTCCTCGGCGGTGGGCCCGAGCATGACGTTCCCGTACACCGTCGGCGCGATCAGCACGCCTTTGCCGAGCGGGCCCGGCACGGGGAGCAGGATGTGCCGCACCAGGTCGCGTGCGAACTTGTCGAAGACGAGCAGCTGTCCCCGGCGGGGAGTGACGGTGAAGTCCTCGCGTCCGACCAGCGCGTCGAACGCGTCGGCGTGGAGGCCGCAGGCGTTGACGAGGTGCCGGGTCCGCAGCACCCCGCGCCGGGTGACGAGCCGGTGGTACGGATCGCCCGGACGGACCTTCTCCACCCGGCAGTCGAGGTGCAGGTCGACGCCCGAGCGGACGGCCTGGGTGGCGTACGCGAGGGTGGTCGTCCACGGGCAGATCACCGACTCGCCCGGCACTTCGAGCGCGGCGAGCGCCCCGTGTCCCAAGTGCGGTTCACATGCCAGGAGTTCGGGAGCGGTGAGCAGTCGTGTCGTGTGGTGTCCGTTGCGCCCGGCCTTCTCCGCGAGGCGGGGGAGGACGGCCCGTTGCTGCTCGTCCCAGGCGACGAGCAGGGCGCCGACCGGCTCCACGGGGATGCCGGTCTCCTGGGCGTACGAGGAGAGGAGGCGGTGTCCCTCGCGGACGAGCGTGGCCTCCAGGGTGCCCGGCAGAGCGTCGAAACCGGTGTGGAGGATGGCGGTGTTGGCCTTCGACGTGCCGTCGCCGACGTCGTTCGCGGCCTCCACGAGGGCGACCCGCAGGGGGTGGCGGGCCAGCGTCCGGGCGATCGCGGAACCGACGACCCCCGCGCCGACGACCACGACGTCGTAGGTCGCGTCGGAGCCCGCGGGGAGGGGGCCTGTACGGGTGACACTCATGAGGAGCCGGAGCCCTCGTGTGTCGGCGCACCCGATGCCGATCCCGATCCCGAGCCTGACCCGGAGCCCGATCCCGAGCCTGACCCGGAGCCGGCACCCGAGCCGGAGCCCTCGCCTGTCGCCGCCCCGGAGCCCGGCCCCGCCCGCTCGACCAGCGCCGCCACCTCCGCCCGGAACCGCGCGAGGCGCTCGCCCGCCTCGTCGCCCGAGATCCGGGGTTCGTACACGGCCGAGGGCTTCCATTCCGGTACGGCCTCGCGGAGCGTGAGCCCCGGATCGTGGCCGAGCCGCGCCACCGCGCCCACGCCGAGCGCCGTCGCGTCGGGCAAGGACGCTACCTCGACCGGGAGTTGAAGGAGGTCCGCCTGGGTCTGCATGAGGAGCGCGGACCGGGTGAGGCCGCCGTCGGCGCGCAGCGAGGTCAGCGGCGCGCCCCGGTCGGAGGCGACGGCCGAGGCGAGTTCCACGACCTGCGCGGCGATGCCCTCGCACAGGGCGCGGACCAGGTGGCCGGGTGCGGTGTCCAGGCCGAGCCCGGTGAGCGAGCCGCGCACGTCGCCCCGCCACCAGGGCGCGGCGAGCCCGGCGAGCGCGGGCACGAAGGTGACGCCGCCGGTGTCCGGGACCCCTCCGCCGACCGGGTCGATCTCGGCCGCCCCGCCGATCACGCCGAGGTCGGTGAGCCAGCGCACGGCGGAGGCGACGGTGTACACCTGGCCGTCCAGGCAGTGGGCGACCTGTCCGCCCAGCCGCCAGGCGACACAGCTGACCAGGCCCGAGGACGCGCGCCGGGGTACGGGGCCGGTCTGCGCGAGGAGGAACGCGCCGGTCCCGTACGTGCACTTGGCGGCGGCGGGGTCGTCGGCGCTCTGGGTGAGCAGCGCCGCCTGCTGGTCGACCAGCAGGCCGGTGAGCGGCAGCGCCGGGCCGAAGGCGGTGGTGGTGCCGACGGGCGCGTCGCAGTCCACGACCCGGGGGAGGCGCTCGCCGCCCAGGCCGTACAGGTCGAGGGCGGTCTCCGACCAGGCGACGGTGTCGAGGTCGAGGAGTCCGGTCCGTCCGGCGGTCGCCGCGTCGGTGACGAAGGCACCGGTCAGCCGGTGGACGAGCCAGGCGTCGCTGGTGGTGACGACGCCGGCGCCGGTGGCGTGGCGGCGGATCCAGGCCATCTTGGGGGCGGCGAAGTAGGGGTCGAGGGGGAGGCCGGTCAGGTGCCTCAACTCCTCTGCGTACACGTCGAGTTCGGTGCACACGGAGGCCGCTCGGCGGTCCTGCCAGACCAGGGCGTCGGTGAGCGGCGCGCCGGTGGCGGGGTCCCAGGCGAGGACCGTCTCGCCCTGATTGGCGAGGCCCACGGCGACGACCGGCGTGCCGGCCTCGGCGAGCGCCGCGCGGCCCGCGGTGACCACGGAGTCGTACAGCTCACGGGGGTCGACCTCGACCAGACCGCCCGGCAGGTACCGGGGCCGTACGGGAGCCGTACCGCTGCCGACGACTCCGCGCTCGGGGCAGAGGACGAGGGCCTTGGTGCCCGAGGTGCCCTGGTCGACGGCGAGTACCGGGCCGCCCGTCATCGTGCTGCTCCTGCCCCTGGACGTTCGGTGATCGTCCGATCACCGAAAAGGGTCAGGGTGCCGTCGTGGAGGCCCTCCGTCAAGCGCCGGCGGGTGATCCCGTCAGGTCCGCGACCGAACCTGACAGTAAGTCAAATTCAGTCGTTGGCTTGATAATTACGGTCAGGAAGGAAAGTGGACCGGTCGGATCCAGAGCCCTCTATAGTGATCGCCGATCAACGGCCGGGACGCCCGCCGGGGGACTGACCACCCCCTCCCATCCACCGAGGACCCATGTCATCCACACCACGCACCACCCCCTGATGGCCGGACACGGCTTCAGACCCGTCTACCACCCCGCGGGCCACGACCACGCCCTGCGCAACGCCGTCCAGGACTTACGCACCGGACGCTGGGTGGCGATGGCGCGGCTCCTCGACGAGACGACGGGCTGGGACGGCTGGACCCGGCGCACCCAGGTCCTCGCCGCCGTCGCCGCCGGCACCGACGTCGTCCACATGTGGCGGACCGAACAGCCCGGTAGCCTCGCCGCCACCGTGATGCACAGCCGCGTGACCGTCGAGCGGGCCGTCCGCGCGCACCGCGCCGGCCACGCCCGCACCCGGGAGCTGTGGCAGGAGGCCTGGACCGCGTGCCGGGAGGCCGCCGACCTGGCCCCCGACGACCCGGTGCCCTGGGTCGGCCTGATCGCCCTCGCCGCCCTCGACGGCCGCCAGCGCATGGAGGAGCACCGGCTGTCCCCGCCGGCCCCCATGCTGCCGCCCGGCCCCTGGGGCCTGCTCGCGGAGGCGGAGAAGCGCGACCCGCACAACCGCGAGGCGCACCACCGCATGCTCCAGTTCGTGTACGCCCGACGCCCCGGACCCCTCTCCGAGGCCGTCAACTACGCGCACTGGGCAGCCTCCTCGGCGCCCGTCGGCTCCGCCCTGCACGTCCTCCCGCTGTACGTCCGGGTCGAACGCTACCGGCGCGAGCGCGGCCACGAACGCGCCCTCGACCTGCACTGGGTCGCCGAGGACGCCGTGCGCGAAGCCCAGCGGGCCCTCGACACCTGGTTCCTCTTCTGCGCCACCGACGAGGCCTCCCTGCTCGACGTCAACCACCTGGCGCACGCCCTCTTCGGAGCCCTCCGCTTCACCGACGCGGCCCGGGTCTTCGAATCGCTCGGCCCGTACTACACGACCCTGCCGTGGGCGTACCGGACTCCTCATCCGGACGACCGCGTACTCGCCGAAGAGGTCTTCCTGCGGGCGCGCGCCCGCTGTCTCGGCGACTGAGGTCCGTTCCCACGTCCCGTTCCCCCCCCGCACACACCGCCACACACCTCGCCCCCACCTCCCCCCCCGCTCACCCCCCCGTCCCCGGAGGAACGCATGTCCCGCACCGCCCCCGACCCCACCGACGCGCTGCGCAAGCCACCCCCGGCGCAGGACGAGGAGGCGCGGCTGAGAGAACTCGGCTACCAGCCCGTCCTCGCCCGCCGCATGGGCGGCTTCGGCAACTTCGCGATCAGCTTCTCGGTCATCTCCGTCCTCTCCGGGTGCATGACCCTGTACGGCTTCGGCATGGGCACCGGCGGCCCCGCCGTCATGCTCTGGGGCTGGGTCGGTGTCGGTCTCTTCGTGCTGTGCGTGGGCCTCGCCCTGGCCGAGGTCACCAGCGCCTACCCGACCTCCGGCGCCCTCTACTACATGGCCGACCGGCTCGGCGGACGCCGGTGGGGCTGGTACACCGGCTGGCTGAACCTGCTCGGTCTCCTCGGCGCCATCGCGGGCATCGACTACGGCGCCGCTCTCTTCACCGGCGCCTTCCTCAACCTCCAGTTCGGCTTCGAACCCACCGCGGGCTCCACCTTCCTGATCTTCCTCGCGATCCTGCTGCTCCACGCCGTCCTGAACCTCTTCGGCGTCCGCCTGGTCAGCGTGCTCAACTCGATCAGCGTCTGGTGGCACCTCGCGGGCGTGGCGATCATCGTCGGCGCCCTCGCGTTCATCCCCGACCGGCACCAGTCCGTCGACTTCGTCTTCACCGAGTTCGTCAACGACACCGGATGGGCCAACCCGTTCTACGTCGCCGCGATAGGCCTCCTCCTCGCCCAGTACACGTTCTCCGGCTACGACGCCTCGGCCCACCTCTCCGAGGAGACCTCCAACGCCTCCGTCGCCGCCTCCAGGGGCATCGTGCGGGCCATCTGGGTCTCCTGGCTCGCCGGATTCGCCCTGCTCGCCGGGCTCAGCTTCGCCATCCAGGACTACACCGCCACGCAGAACAGCGCCACGGGCGTCCCGCCCGCCCAGATCTTCCTGGACGCGCTCGGCACCGGCGGCGCCACCGCCCTGCTCCTCGTCGTCATCGTCGCCCAGCTCTTCTGCGGCAACGCCGAGGTGGCCGCCGCCAGCCGCATGGTCTTCGCCTTCAGCCGTGACAACGCCCTGCCCGGCTCGGCGATCTGGCGCAAGGTCAGCGGCCGCACCCAGACCCCGGTGCCGGCCGTCTGGCTCGCCGTGGCCGTGGCCGCGGTGCTCGCCCTCCCCTCGCTGTACTCCGCCACCGCCTACGGTGCCGTCACCGCGATCAACGTCATCGGCATCACGCCCGCCTACGCGATCCCGATCTATCTGCGCCTGCGCGCCGGGAAGCGGTTCACACCCGGCCCGTGGAGCCTGGGTCGCTGGAGCAGGCCGATCGGCTGGACGGCCGTCGTCTGGGTGGCGTTCGTGACCGTGCTGTTCTGCCTGCCGCAGAAGTCCCCGGTGACGGTCGACACCATGAACTACGCCGTGATCGCGCTGGCCGTCGTGCTCGTGCTGGCCAGCGTCTGGTGGTACGTCGCCCGGCGCTCGTACGGCACGCCGACGGCGTACGGCAACGCCCGCGAGGAGGCGGAGATCTCGGAAGGGATCATCTGACGGAGAGGCCGGACAGAGCCGGTTCCTGTCCCTGTGACCGGACAGGAACCGGCCCGCCCTCAGGCGCTGAACTCGTACGTCCAGGCCGCCGACTGGGCCGAGAAGTCGATGTCCGTGATCTCCAGCGCGTGCCCGTGCTGGTCGCTCACCACCCGGTGGACGATCAGCCGGGCCGCGCCGCCGGCCGTCGTCGTGGCCGGGCCGGGCACACCGACCGACTCCCGGTGGGTGACCCGCAGTCCCGCCTGGTGCATCCAGTGGTAGAGCAGCCGCAGATCGGGCTGTTGGCGCCAGTCCCGGCCCCGCCGGTAGCGCGCGAGCTGCGGGATCTCGGTGAGCGCGGGCCGCGAGAACCACGACACCGCCCGCTGGAGAGCCGTTCCCTGCGGCCCGAGCACCACGTGCCGGTGGACGAGCGTCGGCTCGCCCGGGGTGAGCAGGAGGCGCGCCGTCAGCGGCGTGGGCGGGGGCTCCCAGGTGAGCGAGGCCCGTACCAGTGCCTCGGCCGCCCGAGGGCCGCCCGGGAAGGACGGCCGGCGGGCCGTCAGGGCCGTGGCGACGGGCTCGCTCCCGGCCTCGGCTCCGGAGGCGGCGAAGGTGCCGCGCCGGTCGGTCACCACGAGCCGTTCGTCCCGGAGGAGTTGGAGCGCACTGCGTACCGTCTGACGGTTGACGTGGTAGCGCTGGGACAGGGATCGTTCCGAAGGGAGCCTGCTGCCGGGGGAGATGCGGCGGTGGACGAGGTCCTCGCGCAGCGCGGCGGCGACCCGGAGATAGAGCGGCGCGTCTGCCGCCGCCTCGGATTCGGGCTCGGCCATGATCAAACCCTCTCTTCGCTCAGCGTGACCGCATGGGTCGTGCGGGTCACCAATTCCTATCATTGGTCTAAACCATTTTGCCAGGGCTGCCTTCCAGAGTGGCCGAAACGAGCGAGTCATCTTGTAATGAGGTAGCAGGTGACGGGGACGAGACCGTGACCGCGGACGAGGCGGGTGAGGCCGGATGACGACACCGTCAGAGCGTGCCGAGCAGGGCCGGGCGGCCCGCAAGCGCGTCCCCCGCTCCTCCCACGGCCGCTGGATACCCAGCTCCCAGCGCCCCGACCCCATCGGCGTGCTCGAACGCCAGGCCCAGGACCGGCTGCCCGACCTCGTGCCCCTCCGGTACGGCCGGATGGCGGCCTCCCCCTTCGCCTTCCTCCGCGGCGCCGCCGCCGTCATGGCCGCCGATCTCGCCGCCCAGCGCCACACCGGACTCACCGTGCAGCTCTGCGGCGACGCCCACCTCCTCAACTTCGGGGTGTACGCCTCACCCGAACGGACGCTCCTCTTCGACGTGAACGACTTCGACGAGACGCTCCCAGGACCCTTCGAATGGGACGTGAAGAGGCTCGCCGCCAGCATCACCGTCGCCGCCCTCCAGAACGGCAGCAGCAGGGCCAAGGCCCGCCGCGCTGCCCTCGTCGCCGTGGAGTCGTACCGGACCACCATGCGACGGCTCGCCGACCTCGGGGAACTCACCGTCTGGTACGAGCGGATCGCCGCCGACGACCTCGTCCCCCTGGTGCGCCGCGACGAACGAGCCCGATTCGAGAACCGGCTCGCCCGCGCCCGCCGGCGCACCAGCCTCCACGCGCTCGCCAAGCTCACCGAGACCGACGCGACCGGGAAGCGGCACTTCGTCGACGACCCGCCGCTCCTCGAACGGACCACGGACATCGACCGGGTCACCCTCGGCAAGATCTACCACGACTACCGCAGCTCGCTCTCCGAGGAGCGACGAGTGCTCCTCGACCGCTACCGCTTCCTCGAAGCCGCCCGCAAGGTCGTCGGGGTCGGCAGCGTCGGCACCCGCTGCTTCGTCCTCCTCCTCGAAGGCCGGGACGACGGCGACCCGCTCATCCTCCAGATCAAGGAGGCCGTCAGCTCGGTCCTCGAGCCGTACCTGGAGCCGAGCGCGTACCCACACCAGGGGCGCCGCGTCGTCTACGGACAGCGCCTCACCCAGGCCGCCAGCGACATCTTCCTCGGCTGGATGACCGGACCCGAGAAGCGCCACTTCTACTGGCGCCAGCTGCGCGACATGAAGGGCTCCGCCGAGGTGGAGACCATGTCCGCGACCATGCTGCGGGACTACGCGAGGCTCTGCGGCCGCGCCCTGGCCCGCGCCCACGCCCGCTCCGGCGACCGCATCGCGATCGCGGCGTACCTGGGCGGCTCGGACATCTTCGACCGCGCCGTCGCCGACTTCGCCCACGCCTACGCGGGCCAGAACGCCGACGACTACGCGGCACTCGGCGGCGCCATCGCCGCCGGGGTGGTGGTGGCGGCGCCCGGGGCCTGAGGAGGGCGTGCCGAAGCGACCCCGCCACCCGGTGGCCGGGCCGGGCGCACGGCCGCGGCCCGGCCCCGGGAGCCGCTCCCTACGCGTCGCGGCGCAGCGGCGGTCCCGACGGCGTCTCGCCGACCGGTCCGAAGAGCACCGCCCGCGCCACCGAGGGAGCGAACAGGCTCGTCAGCGGGGCGGTGAGGGTGATCGTCGCACGGAACGACGCGCCCACGGCCGGATCGCCCGCGGCCCGCTCCACCACCCGGCCCAGATACCAGCCGACGACCCGGTCCAGCGGGCCCGGCCGGG
Source organism: Streptomyces sp. NPDC088707 (assembly GCF_044752725.1). Taxonomy (NCBI): domain Bacteria; kingdom Bacillati; phylum Actinomycetota; class Actinomycetes; order Kitasatosporales; family Streptomycetaceae; genus Streptomyces; species Streptomyces sp. NPDC088707. Next base: position 510,096 of record NZ_JBIVLV010000002.1, read on the forward strand.
CCGCGTCACCGGTCGCACCCGGCATCTTCTTGTCGGCGCCCGCCGAGATGTCCCAGGCCTGCCGGGAGGCGTCGAGCAGCGCGCGCTGCACGGCACCCGTGGTCGGAGTGCGCTTCGTGTCGGCCAGGGCCTGGCGCAGCGCGACCGCGCTGAGCGCGGCGACGGCCATGCCCTGCCCGTAGATGGGATTGAACGCGCAGAGCGCGTCGCCGATCGCGAGGAAACCGGCCGGGCGCCGGCCCGGACGGTCGTACCGGCGCCGGATGTTGGCGGTCTTCCGGAAGCCGTACACCGGAGAGACCGGTTCGGCCCGCGCCAGCCAGTCGCTGATCACCGGATGCGGAAGCCGCTTCGCGTACTCCTCGAACGAGCCCTCCTCGGTGGGCGGTTCGTCGCCGCGCAACCCCGAGAGGGTCACCAGGTGGTGCCCGTCGCCCAGGGGCAGCACCACGCCTCCGTACACCTGGGCGGGGTTGGGCACGATGTAGTAGCCCGTCGCGTCGGTGTCGTCATCGGCCGGGGCCCGGTACACCCGGGTGCCGTACGCGAGACCCGTGTCCAGGGTCTCCTCGTGCGGGGCCTCCGCGCCGATCCCCGCCAGCCAGTCGGCGGCCTTCGTGGAGCGCCCGGAGGCGTCCACGACCAGATCGGCGGCCAGGGTGCGCGTCTCCTTGTCGGCCCCGGCTCCCCGCTCACGCAGCCGTACGCCCCTGACCCGCGAGGAGTCGCCCGTCAGGCCCACGGTCTCGGTTCCCTCGACGAGCTCGATGCGCGGATCGGCGAGCACCCGCTGCCGCACCAGCCACTCCAGCTGGGGGCGCGGCCCCGTGAAGTGGCGGGTGGTGGCGGGGGTGCGGCGGAACCAGTTGCCGTTCTGCCACTGGACCATGTCCGCGGGAGCGCCCACCGTGGGGGCCCCGAGCGCGGTCAACTCGTCCGTGAAGCCCGGGAGCAGTTCGTCGAGCGCCCGCTGCCCGCCCTCGATCAGCACATGCAGGTGCCTGCCCTGCGGGACGCCCGCCCGCGCCTCCGGGCCCTCGGGCAGACGGTCGCGCTCGACGATCGTCACCCGCTCCGCGTGCTCGGCCAGCACCCGGGCGGCCAGCAGCCCGGCGAGACTTCCCCCGATGACCACCGCGTGACGTGTCGCGCGGTGCTCCAAGTCGTCGGCCATACCCGCCCTTTCGTGTCGTCGGAACTCCAACGACCCAGTATCCACGGGGGTACGTGTCCATGGGCGGCACCGCCACCCGGTTTCGGCCGCCCGGGAGCCCGGCGAGGGTGAGGTACGTGACACACCGCGCGCGATCCGCCGCACCGTGGCCCTGTACGACTGGCCCCGCTTCCGGCAGGACTGCAGTGCTCCGGTCTCTGGTTCGCCTGAACGCGGCGGCCCGGGCGGGTCCGGAGAGGACCCGGTCGGGCCGTCACTCCGTCCCGAGCTCCGCCAGCGCCCCCGTCAGCCACTCCACCCAGAAGCGCTCCATCTCGATCCCGCCCCGCAGGACGAGATGGCGCAGCCGGTCGGGTTCCGACCGGCGGCGTTCGCTCGGGAAGTCGCGGGTCTCGATCGCGAGGTACTCATCCAACTGCTCCTGGTGCAGCGCCAGATGACGGGTCAGTTCGGCGCGCAGACCCGACGCGCCGACCACCGCGGCCGCCCGCATCCGGAGCAGCAGGGCGGCCCGCATCGGCTTCGGGTCCTCGGACCTCGCCACCCAGGTGCCGAGCTCCTCGCGGCCCGCGGGCAGCACCTCGTACTCCTTGCGCTGCCCCCGTACCGGCACCGGGGCGGGCAGGGCACGGATGTGCCCCGCCTGCTCCAGCCTGCCCAGCTCGCGGTAGATCTGCTGGTGCGTGGCCGACCAGAAGTAGCCGATCGACTTGTCGAAGCGGCGCGTCAGTTCGAGACCGGAGGACGGCTTCTCGAGCAGCGCGGTGAGGATCGCGTGCGGGAGGGACATGAACGCATCCTAGGAGTGGCCGGCCACGGTGATCACAGGCTGGCCGCGAGGCGGGTGCCCTGGTCGATGGCCCGCTTGGCGTCCAGCTCGGCGGCCACGTCGGCGCCGCCGATCAGGTGCGCCACGCGGCCGGCCGCGACCAGCTCCTCGTACAGGTCCCGGCGCGGCTCCTGGCCCGCGCAGAGCACGACGGTGTCGACGGGCAGGAGCTGCCGCTCGCCGCCGATGGTGACGTGCAGGCCCTCGTCGTCGATCCGGTCGTACGAGACACCCGCGACCATCGCGACGCCGCGGTGCTTGAGCTCGGTGCGGTGGATCCACCCCGTGGTCTTGCCGAGGCCGGCGCCGACCTTGGTCTCCTTGCGCTGGAGCAGGTGCACCTGGCGGGGCGGCGCGCCGCGCTCGGGGGCGCGCAGCCCGCCGCGGTTCTCGTACGAGGTGTCCACACCCCACTGGCGGAAGTACGTCTCGGGGTCCTGGCTCGCGCCCTCCCCGCCGTCCGTCAGGTACTCCGCGACGTCGAAGCCGATGCCGCCCGCGCCGATGATGGCGACCCGCTCGCCGACGGGCGCGCCGTCCCGCAGCACGTCCAGGTAGCTGAGGACGCTCGGGTGGTCCACGCCCGCGATGCCGGGGGTGCGGGGGGAGACGCCGGTGGCGACGACGACCTCGTCGAAGTCGCCCAGGTCGGACGAGGAGACCGGGGTGTTCAGACGGACGTCGACCCCGCGCTCGGCCAGCTGCACGCGGAAGTAGCGCAGCGTCTCGTCGAACTCCTCCTTGCCGGGGACCTTCTTGGCGATGTTCAGCTGACCGCCGATCTCGGCGGCCGCGTCGAACAGGGTCACGGCGTGACCGCGCTCGGCCGCCGACACCGCGCAGGACAGGCCCGCTGGGCCCGCGCCGACGACGGCGATCCGCTTGGCACGGCGGGTGGGGGAGAGGACCAGCTCGGTCTCGTGGCACGCGCGGGGGTTGACCAGGCAGGACGTGATCTTCAGGTTGAAGGTGTGGTCGAGGCAGGCCTGGTTGCAGCCGATGCAGGTGTTGATGGTGTCGGCGCGGTCGGCCGTGGCCTTGGCGACGAACTCCGGGTCGGCGAGGAAGGGGCGGGCCAGCGAGACGAGGTCGGCGCGGCCGTCGGCGAGGATCTCCTCGGCGACCTCGGGGGTGTTGATGCGGTTGCTGGTGACGAGCGGCACGGAGACCGCGCCCATCAGCCTCTTCGTCACCCAGGTGTAGGCGCCGCGCGGCACGGAGGTGGCGATGGTGGGGATGCGCGCCTCGTGCCAGCCGATGCCGGTGTTGATGATGGTGGCGCCGGCGGCCTCGATCTCCTTGGCGAGCTGGACGACCTCTTCCAGGGTGGAGCCGCCGGGCACGAGGTCCAGCATGGAGAGGCGGTAGACGAGGATGAAGTCCTCGCCGACGCGCTCGCGGATCCGGCGGACGATCTCCAGCGGGAAGCGGACGCGGTTCTCGTAGGAGCCGCCCCAGCGGTCGGTGCGCTGGTTGGTCGCGGCGGCGATGAACTCGTTGATGAGGTAGCCCTCGGAGCCCATCACCTCGACGCCGTCGTAGCCGGCCTCCTTGGCGAGCTCGGCGCAGCGGGCGTAGTCCTCGACGGTCTGCTCGACCTCGGCGTCCGTCAGCTCGTTCGGTACGAAGGGGCTGATGGGGGCCTTGAGGGCGCTGGGCGCGACGAGCGCGGGGTGGTACGCGTACCGGCCGAAGTGCAGGATCTGCATGGCGATCCGGCCGCCCTCGGCGTGCACGGCGTCGGTGATCAGCCGGTGCTCGGCGACCTCGTCGGCGGTGGTGAGCTTTGCGCCGCCGTCCCAGGGACGGCCGGCGTCGTTGGGCGCGATGCCACCGGTGACGATGAGGCCCACGCCACCGCGGGCCCGCTCGGCGTAGAAGGCGGCCATGCGCTCGAAGCCGTGCTCGGTCTCCTCGAGGCCGACGTGCATCGATCCCATGATCACCCGGTTGGGCAGGGTGGTGAACCCGAGGTCGAGCGGGCTCAGCAGGTGCGGGTACGGGGTCATGCGGGCGCCTCCTCGCGCAGGATCGTCGCCCTCAGTTCTAGGGGACCCCCTCCCTTTGTGCAACTAGTTGCAGAAGATTCGGGACGTGATGTCTACTACTCGGTAGCTTCCGGTGGCCGCCCGCTCCGAGCTACTCGGTACCGAACGGAGCCGCCGCCGCACCGAGCCACGCGTCCAGCTCCTCCGGCGTCCGCGGCTCGGTCGCCCCCTCCGCCAGCAGGCCGTGGGTACGGAGCAGCCGGGCCACCGCCGTACCCCAGGGGCGGCGCAGCCGGGCCTCGTCGAGCAGCGCGTCGTCCGCGAGGAGCTCCGCGACCGGCCCGGTCCGCAGCCCCGACGGGGCGAGCACCGCCGCCTCGTCCGCCCAGCGCAACGCCAGATCAACGTCGTGCGTGGCCATCAGCACCGTCGTACCGGCCTCCCGCAGCCGCTGGAGCGCGTCGAGCAGCCGCTCCTGCCCGTGCGGATCGAGACCGGCCGTCGGCTCGTCCATGATCAGGACCCGGGGGCGCATCGCCACCGCGCCCGCGATCGCCGCCCGCTTGCGCTGCCCGTACGAGAGCAGATGCGTCGGCCGGTCGGCGAGCGCCGTGATGTCCAGCGCCTCCAGGGCCTCGCGGACCCGTCGCCGGACCTCCTCCTCGGGCAGTCCCAGGTTCATCGGACCGAACGACACGTCCTGCTCCACCGACGCGGCGAACAGCTGGTCGTCGGGATCCTGCACCACCAGCTGCACGGTCGTCCGCAGCCGGGTCAGTCCCTTCCGGTCGTACGCCACCTCCGTACCGTCCAGGCGGAGCGAGCCGCTCACGCACCGCAGCCCGCCGCTGAGCAGGCGCAGCAGCGTCGTCTTGCCGCTGCCGTTGCGCCCGAGCAGCGCGACCGCCCGCCCCTCCGCGACGGCGAAGTCCACGCCGGACAGGACCGGGGGCCCGTCCTCGTAGGCGAAGCCGGCGTGCACCAGTTCCACGACAGGGGTCGGAGACGTCACGGAAGGAGCCTTTCCAGTACGAGGGTGAGGGCGACGAGTCCGGCGAGCAGCGCGCCCGTCGCCGCGAGGAACGGGCGGGACAGCGCACACGCGGGCACCAGGACCCGCAGCGTCCCGTCGTACCCGCGCCCGGCGAGCCCCGACTGCAGGCGCTGCGCCCGGTCGAAGGCCCGGACGAAGGTGGTCGCACCGAGGCCCGCGAGGGAACGCCAGGTCGCGGCCCGCGTGGTGTGCCCGAGCCGGGCCGCCTGCGCCTGCCGGATCTTGGACATCGCGTCGAGCAGCAGGAAGATGATCCGGTACATCACCAGCGCCACGTCCACCACCGGCGCCGGCACCCCGGCCCCTACCAGCCGGGGCAGGACGTCGGACACCGGCGTCGTGAACGCGAAGAGCAGCACCCCGAGCGAGGCTGAGGCGGTCCGCAGCAGCAACTCGCCCGCGTGCGTCGGACCGTCCGGCGCGAGGGCCACGAGCCCCCGGGCGCTGCCCACCTCGAAGAGCAGCGGAATCGCGCCCGTGACACAGAACCCGAGCGGGATCCGGAACGCGCGCCACAGCGCCCGGCCCGGCACACCGGCCGGACCGAGCAGCACCGTGAGCGTGGCCGCCGCGACGAGCACCGCGCCCGGCCACGGCGGCAGACCGACCGCGCACAGGGTGAGACCGAAGCCGAGAAGCGCCTTCTCGGCGGGATGGCGGCGGCGCCAGCGACTGCTGTGCGCCGCCGCGTCGATCGGCAGCATCGGCGGCTACGCGCCCGGCCCGCCGACGGACCCGCCACCGGAGCCGCCCGCGTGGTCCGCGGTCGCGCTCGCGGTCGGGACCGCAGTCGAGGCATCGGCATCGGCATCGGCGTCGGTATCGGCCGGCCCGGCCGTCTCCGCCCGCGCCGCCCCCTGTCGGCGGCCACGCCGCAGGCCGAAGTAGTACGCCAGGACACCGGCGCCGAGGGCCGCCTGCAGGGCGAACAGCGCCGACTCGATCTCACCGGAGGGCGGCTCGTAGAGCGGGCTGAACCACGGCTCGTAGTCGGGCTGGAGTTCCGAGATCGCCGTCTCGGCCTCCGCGTCGGCCCCCGCGAAGGGTTCCTCCTTGTGGTCCCCGAGCCCCAGCGCGAGCGGCAGGACCGCGAGCGCCGCGACGACGAGCAGCAGCAGGGCGTTGATCTTCGTGTTCCGGCTCATCGCGCGGTCGCCTCCTCGCGGCGCTCCGACGTGCGTCCGGCGAGGACACCGAGCCGGACCAGGTCGCCCTTGCTGGACTGGGTGAGCAGGCGCATCACGAGCACGGTCAGCAGGCCCTCGCTGACCGCGAGCGGAATCTGCGTGACGGCGAAGATCCCGCCGAACTTGGCGAGTGCGCCGGGGATGCCGCTGCCCGGGTCGGGGAAGGCGAGCGCCAGCTGGACGCTGGTCACGCAGTACGTGGACAGGTCGGCGACGAACGCGCCGAAGAAGACGGCGACCATCAGCGGCGCGCCGAACCGGCGCAGCAGAACGAAGGCCCCGTACCCGGCCCAGGGTCCGACGATCGCCATCGAGAAGACGTTCGCGCCGAGCGTGGTCAGGCCGCCGTGGGCGAGCAGCAGGGCCTGGAAGAGCAGGGTGATCGTCCCCAGGACCGCCATGATCGGCGGCCGGAACAGGATGGCGCCCAGACCTGTACCGGTCGGGTGCGAGCAGCTACCGGTCACCGAGGGCAACTTGAGTGCCGACAGGACGAACGTGAAGGCGCCGGCGGCGCCGAGCAACAGGGTGGACTCAGGATTCGACCGCACCTCGCGGGTCAGCGCGCGGACCCCGTGGACGACGAACGGCGCGGACGCGACGCCCCAGGCGGCCGCGTGCACAGGGGGCAGATACCCCTCGGCTATATGCATGGTTGGGAGACCCTCTCCAGCACCTCGTGGATGGACAACGCACCCTGGCCGGTCTCCTGGCTGACGGTCATTCCGCCCGACTCCGCCTTCCCACACCACGACGGTCTCCCGACGTGGTCCAGTGGCTTCCCCGAGGGCGTTTCCCGCGGGGGTGGAGCCGGACCTCCCGATCACAGTGGCGAGGGCCGCACCGGTACTGCACCGGTTTCCCGTACACCAAGGCCCTGCGACATTAGTGCGTTGACCAGGTACATCACAATGTGGGCGCTTGCCGGGTCCCGTGGGCGGGGCCGTGGATCCCCCGGATTCCCGCCGCCTGGCTGTTCCTGCCGTGGCGCACGAGGGCCGCGAGGGCACCGGGCGCCACGACGACCGCCGCCGTGAGCGCCGCGAGGAGCGTCCCGCGCCCTCACTCCTTGCGGTAGGCGTACGCCTCCGACGCGGCCGCCGCCACGGCGTCGAGGTCCCCGCCGGCGCTCGCCGTGACCAGGGCGGCGACCGTGCCCTCGACGAACGGCGCGTCGACGAGCCGGGCACCCTCGGGCAGTTCGTCGCCCTCGGCGAGGAGGGCCTTCACGGTGAGCACCGCGCTTCCCAGATCGACGAGGACCGCCACACCGGCGCCCCGGTCGACGGCCTTCGCCGCTTCCAAGATCAGCTCGGAACTCGTTCCGAGACCACCGTCGGGAGTCCCGCCGGCCGGACGGATCGGGGCGAGGTCACCGCCGCCCGCGAGCCCCCGGGCCAGCTCGGCCACGGCGGTCGCGACGGCGGCGCTGTGCGAGACGAGCACGATGCCGACGGCACCCGAACCGGCACCGGCACCGCCACCCGATCCGGCGCCGGAACCGGAACCGGCGGTGCCGGGTTCGACCGCATCCGGGCCGGTCCCGTTCCCCCTGCTCATGACGTCTCCTCGGCGTCCGCGGTCTCCGTACGGGCGATCTCGTCGAGCGCGGCGAACAGCAGCGCCGAGGACGTGGCCCCGGGATCCTGGTGCCCCACCGACCGCTCGCCCAGATAGCTGGCCCTGCCCTTGCGCGCCCGCAGGGGTACGGTCGCGAGCGCGCCCTCCTCGGCCGCCGCGCGAGCCGCGCCGAACGAGTCCCGCAGCCCCTCCACGGCCGGCACGAGCGCGTCGAGCATCGTCTTGTCGCCCACCTGCGCGCCGCCCAGCTGGGACACGGCGGCCACGCCGGAGCCGAGCGCCTCCGCCAACTGCTCGCGGGTGACACGCTCGTCGTCGCCGAGCGTCTTGCCGGTACGGCGGAGCAGCGTGCCGTACAGCGGCCCCGAAGCGCCGCCCACGGTGGAGATCAGATGCCGCCCGGCGGCGGTGAGCACCGCGCCGGGCGTTGCCGGCGGGTCCTTGGCCAGGGTCTCGGTCACGGCGGCGAAGCCGCGCCTGAGATTGGCGCCGTGGTCGGCGTCGCCGATGGCCGAGTCGAGTTCGGTGAGCCGGTCCGCCTCCCGGTCGACGGCCTCGGCCACGGCGGCCAGCCAGCGCACGAGGAAGTCGGCGTCGAAGGTCTGCGTCATGTCGGTCTCCTCTTCCCTCGCTCGTCTCACCGGCCCCAGCGCAGCGCGGGCGTCTCCACGGGCGCGTCCCAGAGGCGCAGGAGCTCCTCGTCAACCTCGCACAGGGTCACGGAACAGCCGGCCATGTCGAGCGAGGTCACGTAGTTCCCGACGAGGGTCCTGGCCACCGGCACACTCCGCTCGCCCAGGACGCGCTGCACCTCGGCGTTGAACCCGTACAGCTCGAGGAGCGGGGTGGCGCCCATCCCGTTCACCAGGGCGATGACGGGACCGGACGGGCGGAGGTCCTCCACGACGGCGTCGACGGCGAAGTCCGCGATCTCGCGGGAGGTCATCATCGGACGCCGCTCGCGTCCCGGTTCGCCGTGGATGCCGATGCCCAACTCCAGTTCCCCCTCGGGGAGGTCGAAGGTGGGGCTGCCCTTGGCGGGCGTCGTGCACGCGCTCAGGGCGACGCCGAAGGAACGGCAGCGCTCGTTGACCCGGCGGGCGATCGCCTCCACCCGCTCCAGGGGTGCGCCCTCCTCGGCGGCGGCGCCCGCGATCTTCTCGACGAAGAGCGTGCCGCCGGTCCCGCGCCGGCCGGCCGTGTAGAGGCTGTCCGTGACGGCGACGTCGTCGTCGACCAGGACCTTGGCGACCTGGATGCCCTCGTCCTCGGCGAGCTCCGCGGCCATCTCGAAGTTCAGCACGTCACCGGTGTAGTTCTTGACGACGAACAACACCCCGGCGCCACTGTCGACGGCGGCCGCGGCCCGCACCATCTGATCGGGGACCGGTGAGGTGAACACCTCCCCGGGACAGGCCGCCGCCAGCATCCCGGGCCCCACGAAGCCCCCGTGCAACGGTTCGTGCCCGGAGCCGCCGCCGGACACCAGCGCGACCTTCCCGGCCACGGGCGCGTCCCGCCGCACCACGACCCGCCGCTCCACGTCGACGGTGAGCTCGGGATGAGCGGCGGCCATCCCGCGCAGCGCGTCTGCGACGACGGTCTCGGGGACGTTGATCAGCATCCTCATGGGTGTCTCCTTAGGACTCCAGCGGAAGGGTTGTGGCCTGTGTGTTCGCAGATCAGATGATGTTCCCGAGAGTGATGACCTTGGCGCTGCGTGGCGACCGGAAGTCCCTCCTGCCGGTTCGGATGCCGCCCTGATGCCGGCTTGCGTGATGGTGCGTCGGTTCTGTGCTCTGCCCGGATAAGCGGCGATCGAGACTCCCGGATCGGACGATATCGACATTGCCGCCGCACAGGCCATGTGGGCGAGACCGATTCCTGCGAGTGTCCTCCTGTCACGCCAGAGGGCGCCGGCGGGGGGTGGCGACCAGCAGGCGGTAGCCGTAGTCGACGGAGTCCCGGGTCAGCAGCTCCGCACGGCGTCGGTGCCACGCCCGTACCTTGGGCGAGTCCGGGTGGGCCGGTTCCCAGCCCGCACGTCCGACCGACCTCTCGCCGCGCTGTTGCGGCCACGAGACCGTGTCCGCCCCGGAGTGCGGGTGGGACTGCCTGTCGTCCCCAAGGGGCTGCTGGCAGACTGTCCGGCGATCTGCCGAAGGAGCACCTCGTGTCGATGATTCACCGCCTGCGCAGCGCCGTCCGCCGTACGTACCGGCGTGCTGTGGACCTCAGTCACCCGGCGCGTTCGCCGCTCGGCAGCACGGTGGTCAACTGCGTGGTCTACCGCGACGGAGTGCGGCAGGACGAGGTCCGGTCGGTCGACGAGGCCCTGCGGCGCGTGCGCACGTCGGGTGACGGGTTCGTGTGGATCGGTCTGCACGAGCCGGAGGAGAAGGAGTTCGCGGGGCTTGCCGAGCTCTTCGGGCTGCACCCGCTCGCGGTGGAGGACGCCGTCCACGCCCACCAGCGGCCGAAGCTGGAGCAGTACGACGACGTGCTGTTCGCCGTCTTCAAGACGGTGTGCTACGTCGAGCACGAGGAGCTGACCGCGTCGAGCGAGGTGGTGGACACGGGTGAGCTGATGGCGTTCACCGGACGCGACTTCGTCATCACGATCCGCCATGGAGGGCACGGTTCGCTCGGCCCGCTCCGCGAGGCCCTGGAATCGGAGCCGGAGCAGCTGGCCAAGGGGCCCTCCGCGGTGCTGCACGCGATCGCGGACCATGTCGTCGACGACTACCTCGCCGTCGCCGAGGCCGTGCAGGACGATCTGGACGCGATCGAGACCGCGGTCTTCTCCGAGCAGGGCCACCGGAGCGACGTCGGCCGGATCTACCAGCTCAAGCGCGAGCTCCTCGAACTCAAGCGGGCCGTGGCGCCGCTGGGCCGTCCGCTCCAGCGCCTCGCGGCCGAACCGCTGCCGATGGTCGCGGCGGAGATACGCGCGTACTTCCGCGACGTGACCGATCACCTGGCGCGGGTCACCGAGCAGGTCGCCTCGTACGACACGCTCCTCGACTCGATCCTCCAGGCCCACCTCGCGCAGGTGACCGTCGCGCAGAACGAGGACATGCGCAAGATCACCGCCTGGGCCGCGATCATCGCGGTCCCGACCATGGTCTGCGGCGTCTACGGCATGAACTTCGACACCATGCCCGAGCTGCGCTGGACCTACGGCTACCCCATGGTCCTCGGTGTCATGGCCGTCGCCTGCTTCGTCATCCACCGCGGCTTCCGCCGCAACGGCTGGCTCTGACCTCCCCCTTGTGCGACGCACGACCGCGTCGCCGGTCGATGACACCTCCACTACTCAGTGATACCGTGTAGTGGTACTCGGTACTACGCAGTACCTCGGAGGCCGAGGAGGGCTCGCGATGGAGGACCTGACGGAGATGCTGAAGGGCACGCTCGAAGGGTGCGTGCTCGAGATCATCGGCGGCGAGGAGACCTACGGGTACGCCATCACCCGCCGGTTGAACGAGCTCGGCTTCGCCGACGTCGTCGAGGGGACGGTGTACACGATCCTGCTGCGACTGGAGCGGAACGGCCTCGTCCAGGTGACGAGGCGACCGTCCGGCGTCGGTCCGCCGCGCAAGTTCTACGCACTCAACGACGCCGGTCGCGAGGAGCTCGCGAGGTTCTGGGCGAAATGGCAGTACGTCTCATCACGCATCGACAGGCTCAGGGAGGGCGGGAGATGAACTTCTGGGAGACCGTCACGGGCAGTGATCTCACCAGGGAATGGAAGGCGTTCGAGGCCCGGGCCGCGGCCCTGCCGGCCGACCACCGGGCCGCTTGGGAAGAGATCAAGTGCCATCTCTTCCCGCACGGGGACTTCACCGGACGCAACCTGCTGCCGATCCTCGACGCCGCCCTGGGCCTGCTCGAAGAGACAGCGGCGGACGGGCAGAGCGTCCACGAGGCCCTCGGCGACGACATCCGGGGCTTCTGCACGGCACTGGCCGGCGGAGCAGGGGCTCGCACCTACCGCGACCGTTGGCGCGAGCAGTTGAACAGGAACGTCGCGAGGAAACTGAGCCGGCTGGGAGGCTGACGTGGGCATCCAGGACATCATCGAGGGCAAGAGGCAGTGGCGGGAGCACAGGGCCCGGGTCAAGGCGCTCCCGCCGGACTACCGCATCGTCTACGAGGAGATGCAGAGGTACTTCTTCAAGGTCGGGCCGATCGACCTGCCCGACGGGCCCCTGCTCCCCGGGATCGTCGACTTCTTCGAGGAGGGCGCCGCCTCGGGCCAGGGGGTCCTGGAGCTCATCGGCGACGACGTCGCCGCGTTCTGCGACGACCTGGTCAAGGACGCACGCACCCACGCGGACGCCTACCAGGAATCCCTCAGGGGAGAACCCGGCCCGGCCGGGCAGTAGCCGCCGCGGCCGCTCAGGGTGCGAGCGGCGCGGCGATCTGCCGGCAGGACGCCTGACGTGCGTCGGGCAGACCGGTGAGGGTGAGTACGACGACCCGGGCGGCGTCCTCGCGGCCGGCCCGCGCGCCCTTCGCTTCCCGGAGCCGGTTCCGGGGCGTCACCCGGAAGCGAAGCTCCGCATCAGGTCGGCCGCGACGCTCAGGGCGATCGTGGCGGGTTCCTTGCCCGTGATCTCGGCGATGCCGATCGGTGTCTTGATCCGGTCGATGGCGTCGTCGTCGTGGCCCCCTTCGGTGGCCAGGCGCCGTCGGAACCGCGTCCACTTGGCGGCCGAGCCGATCAGTCCGATCGAGCCGAGACCCGTGGTGCGCAACGCGGCGTCGCACAGCGCGGCGTCCTCGGCATGATCATGGGTCATGATCAGGACGTGGGTGCCGGCCGGCAGCTCCGCGAGCGTCTCCTCGGGAAGCAGCGGAGTGTGGTGCACATGGATCTGTGCCACCGCGTCCGCGAGCACGCCGAGCCGGCCGTCCGTGAGCATGTCGGCGCGGCTGTCGGTCAGGTGCAGGTCGAGGTCGTGGCGGGCCAGGATGCGTGCCAGCTCGAGGCCGACGTGCCCGACACCGAAGACCGCCACGGCCTGAACCACCGGCAGCGGTTCGAGCAGTACGGTGACGGCTCCGCCGCAGCACTGCACCCCGTGCCGGCTCGTGACCTTGTCGTTGAGGGCGAACTCCATCAGCTCCGGCTCCGGACCGGGTGCGCCGATCAGTTCGCGAGCCCGGTCGATCGCGACGGCCTCGATGTTGCCGCCGCCGATCGAACCCCAGGCCTCCGTCTGCCCCACGACGAGTTTGGCACCGGCCCGGCGGGGCGCGTGGCCGCGCACGGTCGCGACGGTCACGAGCACGCCGGGTTCCCGGCGGGCCCGCAACCGCGCGACCGCGGTGACCCAGGTCATGTCAGGCATGGCTCGCGGAGCCCGCGTCGATGCGGAGCGCGGCGCCGTCGCGAGCGTGGTCCCCTTCTCGCGCGGCGCCGCCGCCGCGAGCCGCCTCGATCGCCCAGTACACCGCTTCCGGCGTGGCGGGCGAGGCGAGTTCCACGCTGACTCCGGCGGGCCCGAACGCCGCGGCGGCCTGCCGCAACGCCTCGCGCACCGAGAACGCCAGCATCAGCGGAGGCTCACCGACGGCCTTGGAGCCGTAGACCGCGCCCTCCTCGGTGGCGTTCTCCAGCAGCCGTACGTGGAACTCCTCGGGCATCTCGGAGAAGCTCGGCAGTTTGTACGTACTGGCCGCCCGCGTCAGCAGCCGCCCGCGGTTCGGCCCCTCACCGGTGTCCCAGCGCAGGTCCTCCAGCGTCAGCCACCCCGCGCCCTGGACGAAGCCTCCTTCGACCTGACCGATGTCGATCAACGGGGAGAGGCTGTCGCCGACGTCGTGCACGATGTCCACCCGCCGGATCCGGTACGCGCCGGTGAAGCCGTCCACCTCCACCTCGGCGGCGGCCGCGCCGTAGGAGAAGTACTTGAACGGGGAGCCCTGGAACGCCTTGGCGTCCCAGTGCAGGCCTTCGGTCCGGTAGAAACCGGCCGCCGACAACTGCACCCGCTGGAGGTACGCGGTGCGCACCAGGTCGTCCCAGGCCAGTTCCCCGTCGCGGCCCAGGGCGCGCGCGACGCCCTCGACGATGCGTACGTCCGAGGCGTTCACACCCAGCTGGGTGGCCGCCACCTGCGACAACCGCCCGCGCAACTGCTCGCAGGCGTTCTTCACCGCCGCGCCGTTGAGGTCCGCTCCGGCACTGGCGGCCGTGGCGGAGGTGTTCGGCACCTTGTCGGTGCGCGTCGGGGCCAGCCGCACCTTGTGCAGCGGGATGCCCAGCGTGGTCGCGGCCACCTGCAGCATCTTGGTGTGCAGGCCCTGCCCCATCTCGGTGCCGCCGTGGTTGATCAGGACAGAGCCGTCCTTGTAGATCAGCACCAGCGCGCCGCCCTGGTTGAAGGCGGTGAGGTTGAACGAGATGCCGAACTTGATCCCGGTGAGCGCGAGCCCCCGCTTGGTGTGCGGGTGCGCGGCGTTGAAGGCCGCGATCTCGCGCTTTCGATCGGCGAGGGCGGCGTCGTCCCGTACCCGCTGCCAGACGGTCGAGATCCGTTCGGCGTGCGTCACCGGCTGCCCGTACGGCGTCGTCTGGCCCTGACCCGGCCGGTAGAAGTTGCGTTCCCGCAGCTCCGTCGGATCCAGGCCGAGCAGCGGCGCGCACCGGCCCATGATGTCCTCGATCACCAGCATGCCCTGCGGTCCGCCGAAGCCGCGGAAGGCGGTGTTGGAGACCTTGTTGGTCCTGGCGATGCGGCCGGTGACGCGGGCGTGGGGAATCCAGTAGGTGTTGTCGATGTGGCAGAGCGCGCGGGCGACCACCGGTTCGGACAGGTCCAGGCTCCAGCCGCCGTCGGCGGTCAGGGTGGCGTCCAGGGCCTGGATGCGGCCGTCGCCGTCGAAGCCGATCTTCCACTCGGCGTGAAACCCGTGGCGCTTGCCGGACATGGTCAGGTCCTGGGTCCTGTTGAGCCGTACGCGGACCGGCCGTCCGGTCAGCCGGGCGCCGAGCGCGGCGACGGCCGCGAAGCCGTGCGGCTGCATCTCCTTGCCGCCGAAGCCGCCACCCATCCGCAGGCACTGCACGGTCACCTCGTGGCTGTGCAGGCCGAGGACGTGCGCGACGATCTCCTGCGTCTCCGAAGGATGCTGGGTACTGCTCTGGACGAACATCTGCCCGTTCTCGTCGACGAGGGCCAGCGCCGTGTGCGTCTCGAGATAGAAGTGTTCCTGGTCGGAGAACTGGAACTCGCCCGTGAACACGTGCGCGGAGTCCGCGAAGCCGGCGTCGACGTCGCCGGTCCGCATCACGGGCCGGGCGCCGTGGAAGCTCCCGGCCTCGATCGCGTCCCGCAGCGCGATCAGGGAGGGCCGCTCGTCGAGTTCCACCTCGACGGCCGCCGCACCGAGCCGCGCCGCCTCCAGGGTCTCGCCGAGCACCCAGGCGACCGCATGGCCGTGAAACATGACCTCGTCGGGGAAGAGCGGTTCGTCGTGCTTCATCCCGGCGTCGTTGACGCCGGGCACATCGGCACCGGTCAGCACGCGGACCACACCGGGGACGGCCAGCGCGGGCCCGGTGTGCAGCGCGACGATCCTGCCGTGCGCCTTCGCGGCCTGGACCGGGTAGGCGTGCAGGACGTCCTTGGTGCGATGGACCAGGTCGTCGGTGTAGAGCGCGGCGCCCGTGACGTGCAGGTGGGCGCTCTCGTGCGGCATCGACACGCCGACGACGGGCTTTTCGGGACGCTCGGACAACTGGCTCATGACGACACCGCCTCGGTGGTTCGCGCGTACAGCTTCAGCAGGCTCTGGCCGAGCATCGCGGCGCGGTAGTCGGCGCTGGCGCGGTGATCGTCCATGGGGGTGCCCTGGGTTCGCAGCACCCGGGCCGCGGCCTCGACGGTCTCGGCCGTCCACGGCTCGCCCTCCAGGGCAGCCTCCGCGGCGAGGGCGCGGAGCGGGGTCGCGGCCACGCCGCCCAGGCCGATGCGCGCCTTGCGGACGATCCCGCCCTCGATGTCGAGCGCGAAGGCGACCGCCACGCTGGAGATGTCGTCGAAGCGCCGTTTGGCGATCTTGTGGAAGGCCGCGACCGGCGACAGCGGCAGCGGGACGCGCACCGCGCGGATCAGCTCACCGGGACGGCGCACGCTCTGCCGGTAGCCCGTGAAGTAGTCGGAGAGGGGCACCTCGCGCTCGCCGTCGGCGTCGGCGAGGACCACCGACGCCTCGAGAGCGAGCAGTACCGGCGGACTGTCCCCGATGGGGGACCCGGTCCCCAGATTGCCGCCCAGCGTCGCGCTGTTGCGGATGAGGCGGGACGCGAACTGCGGGAACAGCTGCGCCAGCAGGGGGACTTCGCCGTCCAGGCGGCGTTCGATCTCGGTGAGTGTCAGCCCCGCCCCGATCTCGATGTGGTCGGATGCGACGCGCAGTTCCCGCAGCTCGGGCAGCCGGTCGACGGCGACCACGCAGTCCGCGCGGCGGGAGGCGATGTTGACCTCCACGCCCCAGTCCGTGGAACCGGCGACCACGACCGCGCCGGGCCGCTCACGCAGCACCCGCAGGGTCTCGGTCAGGGTGCTCCTGCGCAGGAACACCCTGTCGTCCTGGGAGTACTCGGTGGCCACCGGTTCGGGCGGGGACAGCTCGCGACGCCGCGCCAGGGGGTCGTCCTCGGCGGGCGTACCGACGGCGAACGCGGCATCGCGAATGGGACGGTAGCCGGTGCAGCGGCAGAGGTTTCCGCTCAGCGCGTGCAGATCGAAACCGTTGGGACCGTGCTCGGGGTCCTCGGTGCCGGCCGGATCCGCGTACGCGCAGCGGTTCGGCCGGTAGTACTCGGCGGCCATGCTGCAGACGAAACCCGGTGTGCAGTAACCGCATTGGGAGCCGCCGCGGACGGCCATCTCCTCCTGCACCGGGTGCAGCGTGGCGGGCGCGCCGCCCACACCGGGGGTGGCGAGCCCCTCGGAGGTGACGATCTCCTGGCCGTCGAGGGAGGCGACCGGGACCAGGCAGGCGTTGACCGCCACCCAGTCCGTCGGCTTGTCCGTCCCGGGACGGGCCACGAGGACCGAACAGGCGCCGCACTCGCCCTCGGCGCAGCCCTCCTTGGTGCCGGTGAGGCCGCGTTCGCGCAGGAAGTCCAGCACGGTGGTGTGGGGCGCGGCCGGTGAGATCGTCGCTTCTCCGCCGTTGACCGTGACGGTGGGCCGCGCCGCTACCACGGAACGTCCCCGTCCGGGCGCGTGGTTGTCGTGACTATCCAAGTCGCCATTTCAGGAGCTTTCTCTCTCGGTGGCGCGGCTCGATGACCCGGAGCGCGCCACGCAGGGCACGCGACGGCGTGTCCCGGGCGGTGACAGACATGCGAAAGTGCCGGGGCCGCGAGCGGGCACGCCGGAAGGGGGCTGTTCAGCAGCCGTGTGCTATGAGACCCGGAGCCCAGGCGGTCTGGTGAGGGAGGCGGGACGCTTCGGAGATGATCGACATCCGACGTCGCCTCCTTCCAGTGACTCGCGGTGACTCGGTGCGCCCGAACCTACGGTGCCGCGGTTCGCCGGTCAACCCCTCGCAGGCGGTGCCCAGCGGTACCTGGGGACCGCCCGAGCGGTCACCCGGCACCGGGTCGCCGACGACCCGGCGTGAGATCCCGGCGTCAGACGGGCGGCATCAGATCGCTCTCGCTGATCGTGTACGTCAGCGGGGGGTAGACGAAGTCCGTCTCCTCGTTCTCACGGCGCCTCAGTCGGTAGAACTCGCGACTCTGCTCGTCGTCGGCCGCCACGAGCCGCGCGCCCTGCGGGAGGTACGCCTGTCCGTCGCGGAACCGCACCAAGGTCTTCGACGTGCGAAAGGTCACGCCCAACCACTGGTTGTCCGCCGCCGGGACGGGCTTCTCCAGCACGATCCTGTGCCGGAGCCGCCGGTTCGCGTCGACGGAGAACACGACGACGCCGTGGTGCGCGAGCGGGACCTCGAACGTCTCGCCGGCGGACTGCTTCGACGCGAAGAGCAGCTTCCTCGGCGGGCCCGCCTCGGGGTGCCGGTAGCAGGAGAAGACGGCGATGAACGAGTCGTCGGCCAGATCGAGGGCCTGGTCGGAATGGCCGCCCATGGTGGTGTAGGCGTTCGTGTAGGTCTCGATGAGAGCGTTGTTGAAGCCGACCGGGAGCGCCGCACGTTCCTGAATCCGCCGTGCCAGCCGTTCGTGCACCGCCCGGAAGCGCTGCGCCGGGCTGCCGTATCGAGTCGTCGTCCGTACGAGAGGGAAACGGCCCGCCTCGTCGGTCTTGGTGAGCGTGGCGCCGCGCCGGCCCTTCCCCACGTCCTCCAGGAGAGCCGACGCGGACAGCTCGGCGAAGAGATTCTCCTCGCCCGGAACGGCGTACGCGCGGATCGCGTCCGAGATCCTAGACACGGGGGGCAAGATAGTCTCCCGTGTTCATGCTGAAGAGGAACCTGTCGCCGTAGTCGATGAAGGACGAGGTCCTGTTCTCCTCGGCGTACAGCCTCCGCAGCTCGTTCATCCCGTCCTCCGTGGGCGGCTCCAGCCGCACCAGGTCTCCGGCCACTTCGAGAAAGGTGTGCCCGTTCCTGTGCACGGCCTCCGTGCTGGAACACCGCACCACGTATCCCAGCCGTGTCGGGAGCGACTCGGCGTCCAGCGAGGCGGGCCGGATCTCATGCGTGTAGAGGCGGTTGGTGGAGAGCGGCATCAGGAAGACAGAGCCGGGGTACAGCGTCACGGTGAACTGAGGGGGGAGCGCGGGCGCGTCCCCGTCGCGTTCCGCGGTCTGCTCCTTGAGGCGGAAGTGGAGTCTGGTGAGTCCGCTGACGCCCTTCACGCCGTGGTCGAAGGGGTCGTCGGCGAGGGGTCGCAGCTTGTCGAGCCCGCCGTAGAACGTGCAGAAGGCCATGACGCCGTTGACGGGCATGTCCTTGGTCTTGTCGGCGTGGGCCGAGATCCTGGCCTTGGACTGCTTGCGCTCGGCCGTGGCGCGGGTGTTGTGGTAGATCTGGGCGAGGACGTGATTGAGCGGTGCATGGTTCCGGAACACGGCGGAGGCCTCGCGGTTCAGCGCTTCGACGATGTCCGCGTCCGTCGGACGGAAGCTCTCGGTCGGCCCCGAGAAGTTCGTGGAGCACCGGAGCAGGCGGAAGCGCAGGTCGTCGCCGTCCCGTGTGACGGGCGTCAGATAGATTCCGCTGCGATGGGCTGTTCCGGGCTTGGTGGACTCCGTCAGGGACTGGAAGGCGTGCTTCGCGGCGATCCGTCCGAAGTGGTCGGCGTCGGGGTCGAAGAAGCGGCGGTAGTACACGCCGACGCCGTGGACGCGGACGGGCACGCGACCGAGGCCGACGAGGGGCCAGGGCGCGTCGACGCTCCCGGAGCCACCGTGCGACAGCTCCCTGATGACGAACACCCGCGCTGCAGAACGCAGTTGAGGGCTGCTGATGCCGGACACATCGCCGCACAGGTAGACGCTCTTCCCCGCGAGACCGGGCGAACCGGAGGCGAGGTCCTCCGGTGTGATGGTGGACCCGAAGAAGTCCCTGACCACGTGATGGTCCCGCAACGTCGAAGGGGCGACGAGGATGTTGCCCGCGTCCTCGATGCGGGCCTCCGCCTCTGCCGGCTCTGTCGTGTACGTCAAACCGTGCCTGCCATTCGAACGCCGCCGTGAACCTCCGGACGGTACTGCGTCGTCCGCGCTGTCCACAACGGGGTTCCGCGGTACGGCGACGGTGGGGCGCCCGATCGTGGACTCCGATCGGGCGCCCCGCCTTTCGGGGCCACTGACCTACGGGGCGTCCACCAGGGTGCGGCCGTCGGTGACGACGAGCGAGGCGGCACCGGCGGCGTAGGCGGACTCCACCCGGGCCTGTTCGGCCGCGTTGGGGATCGCGTTCACGCATGCCGTACCGGCGCTCGACCCCGACATCAGCTGCGAGCACGGGCCGGGCTTCGTGTCCGGGAGGCCCAGGCTGTGGCCGAGTTCATGGGCGGCGATACGGGTCTTGTCGTACCCCTGGCTCACGGCCTGACTGCCGAGTTCGACACGGACCTGCCGGCCGGGACGGACCGGCCCGAGAGTGGCCTGGGGCCAGCCGGTGGTCGCCACGATCACGATCTCCGCCCGGGTGCCCGGCGCGGCCTCGACCAGCTTGACGTTGTCGACGTTCGCGTTCCAGGAGGCGACGCCGGCGGCGATGGCCGCCTCCCACCCTCCGGCGCGGCTGTCGTCGTAGCGAAGTGTCACCACGGCCGCGGCGCTCGCCGTGGCCGACGGTTCCGCTGCCGGCGCGGGTGCGGCGTTCGCCGCTGTGGCCGTCGCCGTGGCGAGGACGACCGCGACGCCGACGGTGGCCGTCCTCAGCCATGTGTAGAGCGACATGCTGCTCCTTCACTCGTGGGGGACCCGGAACCTGGAGGAACCGGGAGTGCGGGAGGAGCGGCGCTGGTACGGGTCGACCTGGGGCGGGCCGGGCCGCCGATCCTCCGGGCCTTCCGACGGTATGCGCCGACGACCCGAAAAGGCATGCACCTGACAAGCCAAACTTCGTCAACCAGGCAGCCCGAAAGTTCAGTTGGGATTCGAGGGCTTTCACGCCGACGGCGGAGGGCCCGAACTCGTCGAGTTCGGGCCCTCCGCGG
The DNA here is from genome assembly GCF_044752725.1 of Streptomyces sp. NPDC088707. Classification (NCBI taxonomy): domain Bacteria; kingdom Bacillati; phylum Actinomycetota; class Actinomycetes; order Kitasatosporales; family Streptomycetaceae; genus Streptomyces; species Streptomyces sp. NPDC088707. The sequence goes on from NZ_JBIVLV010000002.1 coordinate 530,564, forward strand.
CGCGGGGTGTCAGACCAGGCGGTTGCCGAAAGGGCCGCCCAGCATGTAGTACGCGCCCAGCTGCTGGCGGTAGGCGGGGTCGTCCAGGTGTGTGTCGCGGTGGAACTCGGGAGCGTCCTTGACCTGCTCCTTGGTCCCGTCGACGAAGACCTTCCGCTCGTCCACGTCGACGCGGACGACGGTTCCGGCCGGCAGCAGGACTTCCTTGCCGAAGATCCAGGGACCGGTGTCCACGACCAGATAGGCGTCATCGACCTCGTCGGAGTGCTTGTCGACCTTCCCGATACTGCCGTCGGTCGCCTCGACCTTGTAGCCGGTCAGATCGGTCCCGGCCAAGTGGCCCGCGGTCGACTTGTAACTCCAGATGTTCTCGGTCACGCGAAAACAACTCCTCCGGTAGGCAGCGGACGGCGCGCGGTTCCCCGCCGTCCTCCCTTTCCGTGCTTCGTGCTTCGTGCTTCGTGCGCGGCGAGTTGCGTACCCGCCTGTGCTCCGCCTGCCCCGGCCTCCGCCACCCATGCCCTCGATCGCCGACGGGATCACTTCCGTCGTCTCACCCTCCGCGTCACACGGGGCAGCTCGTCGTCGAACAGGCGCCCGACGAGCGCCCCGCCGAACACGACCACGCCCACCGCGAGGAGCCAGGTCTGGATGACCAGGAACGCGCCGAACGGCCCGTAGCTGACGGCACTCGACGCGATCAGCGGAGAGAAGACGAGCCGGGAGAACACGCTGAGCCCCAGCAGCCCGAGCACGGTGGCCACCGCACCGGGCAACAGTGCGGACCACGCGACCCTGCCCCCGAGCAGCAGGTGCTGCGACCACCAGAAGAACAGGATGCCGCTGAGCGCGGTGACGACACCCCCGGTCGGACCCTGGCGCCAGAAGGAGGCGACGGCGATCAGATACAGGACCCCCAAGAGGACGGCCAGCCACAGCACATGGCGCCACCTGGCCCGCCAGTGCGCCGGGGGCAGGTCCCACACCTTCTCGTAGCCGCTCTGTACCGCGGTGCCGAACGAGAGCCCGAACACGGCGAGCAGAGCGAGGCCGAACGCCGTCGTGGTCCGCCGCACCTGGCCGGGGAGAGCGAACAGCCGTTCGATCTCCGCTCGGGCGGGCTCCGAGACCCCGAGTCCGTCGCCGAGCCACTGCGCGAAGCCCTTGCCGCTGCCCGCCCCGGCCGCGGACACCACGATCAGCAGCGGGATCAGGGTGAGGAAGCCCAGCGCCGCGAACCCCAGCGAACGCTGCCACAGGTCGAGTTCGCTGACGGGACCCCACCGGTGCCCGGCGCGCGCTCGGCGGATCCCGCTTCGGATCCGCTCGAACGGGGACCTACGCTCAGCGGGACGGCCGGTCATCAGCTGTCCCGCGCGCGAGCCGTGCCCCGTACCGTCGGCCTACCGGCGGGATCGGCGTCACCAGTAGTGGCGTCGGCCTCCCACCGCATGGCCGAGGGCTCCGAGGATCCACAGGATGGCCCCGATGACGACCAGGACGATTCCGATGGTCCACAGAATCGAGATGCCGGCGACGAAACCGATGACGAGCAGAATGACTCCGACCAGGATCATGGTGTGCCTCGCTCTCTGGAGGTGAGCCGCCCGGGTAACGGGCCGCGGGCCCGATACGGGCGGCGTAGGCGTGTCCCAGCCACCTCATGAACAGCGTCTGCCCCGTCCCACTGCGGAGACGCGGCCGAGGGCGGGCCGGGGACCGGGGGCCTTGTCCAACCCGCCCCGCACCGCGGACGCCCCGGCACCGGCAGTGCGTCGCACTGCCCGTGCCCGCACCGCGGACGGTGGACCGGCGGTGCTAGTCCTTCATCGTGTCCTTGATCTTCTCCTTGGCCTGCCGGGCGTCCCCCTTCATCTGCTCGGCGCGGCCTTCCGCCGTGAGGCGCTCGTTCCCGACGGCCCGACCGGTCGTCTCCTGGACCTTGCCCTTGGCCTGTTCCTTCTTGGCCTTCATCTTCTCCTCGCCCGACACGGCGTGCTCCTCTCGTGCGGCGACGTCTGATGTATCGCGGCTAGCCCGTTTCGTCCCCCGTAAACATGCGGCCCGCGCACCGCTCCAGCCCCGGTCCTACCGTCCCGTACATGGGGAAGCGCGCTCCCGCGCGCCGCTTCGGGACGGTTGCCGGATACTGGATCCACCACCCCTTGCTTCCTCTCGCCCACAGAGGACCGGGGCACCGGGTGGACCGACGTGTGGCAGGAGGGTTCATGCTCATCAGCCATGTCTTCGAGGATCGCGTCCTGCACGTGACCCTGCTGCGCGACCTCGATGTCACCGGCCGTGCGGCCGTCGCCCTGCACATCGAGACACTCCTTGCCGTCCATGGCCCACGGCATGTCCGGATACAGCTGCCCACGTCGGACCCCTCCCCGGCCTCACTCAGCGTGCTCGCCCGCGCCCGCCGCCTGTGCGAGGGCCTGGGGACCCCGCTGACGGTCGTCGGGCCGACCCGCATCGCCCCGCACTCACGGCCCGCGGCGGCGTAGCCTCACCGACGCCCGAAACCCTTCACCGGGTGCGGTCGTCCGGACCGCCGGGACCGCCGCGTCGGAGAACGGGGCGCAGCGCGTCGATGACGCCCGCGTCGTCGACGGTGGAGGGGACGGGCTCGTCGCCGCCGTCCGCGATGCCGCGCATCGTCTTGCGGAGGATCTTTCCCGACCGGGTCTTGGGCAGCGCGGCCACGACCGCCACGTCCTTGAGGGAGGCGACCGCCCCGATCCGGTCGCGTACGAGCTGGACGAGTTCGGCCTCCACCTCGCCCGGTTCACGGGCGGTGCCGGCTTTCAGGACGACGAAGCCCCGCGGCACCTGGCCCTTGAGGGGGTCGGCGACGCCGATGACCGCGCACTCGGCGACGTCGGGGTGGGCGGCCAGGGCCTCCTCCATGCTGCCCGTGGACAGCCGGTGCCCGGCGACGTTGATGACGTCGTCGGTGCGGCCCATGACGAAGACGTAGCCGTCGTCGTCGATGTGCCCGCTGTCTCCCGTGAGGTAGTAGCCGTCGTAGGCGGACAGGTAGGAGGCGACGTAGCGGTCGTCGTCGTTCCAGAGGGTGGGGAGCGCTCCGGGCGGCAGGGGCAGCCTGACCACGATCGCGCCGTCGACGCCCGCGGGCGCGGGCTCGCCCGAGGGGTCGAGGACGCGGACGTCCCAGCCGGGCAGCGGACGGGTGGGGGAGCCGGGTTTGACGGGGGCGGCCTCGATGCCGACCGGGTTGGCGACGATGGGCCAGCCGGTCTCGGTCTGCCACCAGTGGTCGATCACGGGGACGTCCAGGAGGGCGCTCGCCCAGCGATAGGTCTCTGGGTCGAGGCGCTCACCGGCGAGGAACAGATAGCGCAGGCGGGAGAGGTCGTGGTCCGCGGCGAGTGTTCCCTCCGGGTCCTCCCTGCGGATCGCCCGGAAGGCGGTGGGCGCCGTGAACATGGTCTTGACGCCGTAGTCGGCCGCCACGCGCCAGAACTGCCCCGCGTCCGGTGTGCCGACCGGCTTGCCCTCGTACAGGACGGTCGTGGCGCCGGCCAGCAGGGGCCCGTAGACGATGTACGAATGGCCGACGACCCAGCCGACGTCGGATCCGGTGAACATCGTCTCGCCGGGGCCGACGTCGTACACGGCGCCCATCGACCAGTGCAGGGCGACCGCGTAACCGCCGCAGTCACGCACCACTCCCTTGGGCTTTCCGGTGGTCCCGGAGGTGTAGAGGATGTACAGGGGATCGTTCGCGGACACGGGAACGCACGCGGCCGCAGGTGCGGCTGCCACCAGGTCGGCCCAGTCGAGGTCGTCGGGTCCCAACTCGGCCGGACCCTGGGGCCGTTGCAGGATCACGCTCTTCTCGGGCTTGTGCGAGGCGAGTTCGATGGCCCGGTCGAGCAGCGGCTTGTACGCGATGACCCGCCTGCCCTCGATGCCGCAGGAGGCGGAGACGACCACCTTGGGCGCGGCGTCGTCGATGCGGAGGGCGAGCTCGCGCGGGGCGAACCCGCCGAAGACGACCGAGTGGACGGCGCCGATCCGGGCGCAGGCCAGCATCGCGACGGCGGCCTCCGGAACCATCGGCAGGTAGATCACCACGCGGTCACCACGTCCCACGCCGAGCTGGGCGAGCGCCCCGGCGAAGACCGCCACCTCGTCCCTCAGCCGCGTGTAGCTGTAGGTACGCCGGGTGTCGGTGACGGGGGAGTCGTAGACGAGCGCGGGCTGGTCGCCGCGGCCTGCTTCGACGTGCCGGTCGAGCGCGTTGAAGCAGACGTTGAGCCGGCCGTCGGGAAACCAGCGGTGGAAGGGGGCGCCCGAGGAGTCCAGGGCCCGTCGCGGGGCGACGTCCCAGTCGATGCCCTCGGCGGCGTCGAGCCAGAAGGTCTCGGGGTCCTCCGTGCTGGCGCGGAAGACGTCCTCGTACTTTCCCATCGCGGACTCCTCTCGTCGCGTCGGGGTTCCAACGCCGTGGGGTCGGGCTGCGGTTGTGGCGCCTGCAGGCCGGGCGGGGCGGTGCGGGGCCTGGTGGAGCGGACCAGGCATACCGTATGTCGGCGGTCCGGGGTCTGCGACCGCGATCGGCCGGACACGCGGGTCCCGTCCGGCCGGTGTCCCGGGGCCGGCACGGGACGACGAGCCGGACGACGTGATGCGTGCCACTGTCGGGACGATTCGCGTCCGGCATGCGTGATCATGACCGGATGGACGCTCGTTTCCTTGGTATCGCCGAGATTTCCGAAGCCCCGTCCGTGGCGGTGGTGATCGACGTCATGCGGGCGTACACGGTGGCCGCCTGGGCCTTCGCCCGGGGCGCTGAGAAGATCGTTCTCGCCGAGTCGCTGGACGACGCCCTGGCGCTCAAGGCCCGTCACCCGGACTGGGTGGCGCTCAAGGACGGCCCGCCCGCGCCCGGCTTCGACGCGGTCAACTCGCCGGGGCTGCTGCGGTCCGCCGACCTCGCAGGGCGGACCGTCGTGCAGAAGACCACGGCCGGGACGGTCGGCGCCCTCGCGGTCAGGGACGCGTCGCTCGTGCTGTGCGCCGGCTTCGTGGTGGCGGAGGCGACGGCCCGGACCCTGCGGTCGCACGGCTGCGACGACGTCACGTTCGTGGTCACCGGCGAGGACGGCCGGGCCGAAGAGGACCTGGCGTGCGCGCAGTACATCGCCCGGAGGGCGGCCGGGACCGTGACGGACGCGGCCGGGTTCCTCCACCGCGCCGGCGCTTCGCGCGCCGCCACCGAGCTGAAGGAGGGCGTCCGCGAGGGAGCCCACCCCGACGACGTCGCCCTCTGTCTCGAACTCGACCGCTTCCCTTTCGCCATGGTGGCGACCCCGGAGGGCGGGCTCATGGTCCTCCGCCCTCACGACGTGCCGTCGGTCGGCGACACGGCCGTGACCTGATCGCCGACGCGTTCCCACCCCTTCCGGCTGCTCCGATCGGCGCAAGTCCCGTCCGGCGTGCGGCGCGGCCCGTGCGTGCCCTCCCCGGCCGCGCGTCGGCCTCTGGTACGACGGTGGCCCGACCACTCGGAGGAGGACGTGGGTGTCCGACAACGCGGAGCCGAACCGGCGGACCGGTGAGCAGACGAAGGCGCTGGCGGAAGCCGCGGCGGTGGTCGTCGCCGCGCGACGCGAGGCCGCGGCGATCCTGCGGAGGGCGGACACGGAGCTGCTGCCCGAGGAACGCGAATGGTTCGTGGGCGACGGCTGCGGGGGTGCGTTGGCGCCGCCGCCCACTCCCCACTTCTGCCTGTGCCCGCGCTACCGCGGCAACGGCCACGAGCCCTGTGTGAACACCTTCGTCGACGACACGGGCCCTGATCTCGGCACGGGATCCCCCCGCGTCCGCTGCCGCCACCCGAAGGACACGCACGGCCAGATCTGACCGCCGGTCACCGGTTCGTGTCCCGAGCCGTACGTCCCGGGTGACCGGCGGTCATCACATCGGAGTAACAAGATCGGATCAGTGGGTGTAGGTGGGGGTGTGTCGGGGGAAGACCCGAGTGGCGCCCGTGGATAGGGCGTCGCGACGATCCCACCCCGGACCGTCGCCGGACTGACCAGAAGGACGAGCATGGCCAGCGGCACCGTGAAGTGGTTCAACTCCGAGAAGGGCTTCGGCTTCATCGCCCAGGACGGCGGCGGACCGGACGTCTTCGCCCACTACTCCAACATCTCGGGCAACGGCTACCGCGAGCTGACCGAGGGCGAGGCCGTGACGTTCGACATCACCCAGGGCCAGAAGGGTCCGCAGGCGGAGAACATCGTCCGGGGCTGATCCCCGGCCCGCTCCGGCGGGCTGTTCTCCCTCCTGACGGCGACCCGCTGTCGACGGCGCCCGCACTTCGTGCGGGCGCCGTCGGGGCGTCATGACCCGTCTGGCGACTGCGGTCAGCCGACGCCGCTGCGGAAGATCCCGGCGTGGAGCGGGCCTGGCCGGCCCGGACCCTCAGGAGGATCCGATGGCCCGGGCGGCGTAGAAGGCGCCGATCGTGGCGGCGAGTACGCCGAGCAGCGGACGCAGCGCCCGCTCGGGCAGGCGGGGCTGGAGGCGGGCGCCGAGATAGCCGCCGACGAGTCCGCCGAGGCCGCAGGCCAGGCCGAGCCACCAGTCGGGGGCGACGTCGCCGGAGCTCACCAGGGACAGCACCACGAAGGCGGCCGCACCCACGAGGGAGGTCGCGAACGTGGCGGCGAGCGCAGCCGGTGCCACCCGGCTCATCGGCACGCCGCGGGCGGCCAGGATCGGCCCGAGCAGTGAGCCGCCGCCGATGCCGTAGATCCCGCCGAACACCCCCACCGCCACGGCCAGGGCGGTGAGCACGGCCGGGCGCGGTTCCGCCGGTGAGGCGGCGGGGGTCGGGGCGCGGTGCGCGGGGGCGAGCGTGCGGGCGCACAGCCAGAGTCCGAGGGGCAGCAGGAGGACCGCGACCAGCATCTGGAAGACCTCAGGGCCCGGGAGGGCGTAGACGCGGATCGCGGCGCCGAGGACGACTCCCGGCAGGGTGCCGGCGATCAGACGCCGGGTCAGAGGGCCGCGCAGCGTGCCGTCGCGGCGGTAGCGCCACAGGGCACCGGGGCCGGCCACCACGTTGTACAGGAGGTTCGTCGGGGTGATCGCCGGGTTCGGTATGCCGAAGACGCTGAGGTGCACGGGAAGGAGGAACACCGCCCCGGACACGCCGACCGGCGCCGTCAGCATCGCGATCAGCAGCCCGGCGACCAGGCCCGCCCACATCGTCCAGTCCACCGGGCTCCCCGTTCCTCCGTCGCCGCCCGGACAGTACCGGACCGTGTCCGCGGGCCGTACGGCCAGGGGCTCGGGGGATACGGGATGTTCATACGCCGATGCGCGGCGCACTCGACGCCCTGCCCGGCTCGCCGGGCGTTCGCCGGCCGCCGCCGATCGTCGGCGCACCGTCGCCGCCGCTGATCGTCAGCGCGTCGCCGCGGCCGTGTCGGTCATGCCGAGGCGGAGATGCTCCACGTGGTAGAGCGCCTGGTCGAGGAGGCCCGCGACGTGGTCGTCGTGGAGCGCGTAGACGACGGAGCGGCCCTCGCGGGTGCCGGTGACGAGGCCGAGGTTGCGCAGCAGGCGCAGCTGGTGGGAGCAGGCGGACTGCTCCATGCCCACGGCCGCAGCCAGTTCGGTCGCCGCGCACGGCCCTTCGCGCAGCCGGGCCAGGATCAGCAGCCGCGACGGGGTGGACAGTGCCTGGAGCGTGGTGGCGACCTGCTGGGCGTTCTCGGGGGTCAGACGGGTGCGCGGTGCCGCGCTGCTGTCCGTTGCGTTCACTCCGTGGCCCATGGGTGCCATCCTACGGAAGGCGATACATGAATGGGTGTTCAAGTGTTCCTGTACGGTGAGGGCGTACGACACCTCCCGTGAAGGACTCCCTCTGTCATGGCCTCCACCCTGACCAAGCCCGCACGGCCCTCCACCGAGCCCCGGTCCCCGCGCCGCCGCACCCGCGTCCTGGCCCTGCCGGAAGCCCGCTGGGCACTGGCCGCCCTGGTGCTGTTCCTCGTCGGGCTTCCCCTCGACCTGCTCGGTGCTCCGGCGTGGACGTGGGGGCCGCTCTTCGCCGCCACCTACCTCACCGGCGGCTGGGAACCGGCCTGGGAGGGCCTGAAAGCCCTCAGGGACAAGTCCCTCGACGTCGATCTGCTCATGGTGGTCGCCGCCCTCGGCGCCGCCGCCATCGGACAGGTCCTCGACGGAGCGCTCCTGATCGTCATCTTCGCGACCTCCGGCGCCCTGGAGGCGGTGGCCACCGCCCGTACCGCCGACTCGGTGCGCGGGCTGCTCGACCTCGCCCCCGCCACCGCGACCCGGCTCCTCGACGGCGGCGCCGAGGAGACGGTCGCGACCGCCGAACTCGTGGTCGGGGACATCGTCGTGATCCGCCCGGGGGAGCGGATCGGGGCCGACGGCCGGGTCCTTGAGGGGGCGAGCGAGGTCGACCAGGCCACCATCACGGGAGAACCGCTGCCCGTGCTCAAGAAGACCGGCGACGAGGTCTTCGCCGGCACCCTCAACGGCACCGGCGCGCTCCGCGTCGAGGTCGGGCGGGACCCGTCGGAGTCGGTGATCGCCCGGATCGTGCGGATGGTCGAGGAGGCCTCCGAGACCAAGGCCCCCACGCAGCTCTTCATCGAGAAGGTCGAACAGCGCTACTCGCTCGGCATGGTGGTGGCCACCCTCGCGGTGTTCTTCGTGCCCCTCGCGTTCGGCGCCGGGCCGACCGACGCCCTGCTGCGCGCGATGACCTTCATGATCGTCGCCTCGCCGTGCGCCGTGGTGCTCGCCACCATGCCGCCGCTGCTCTCCGCCCTCGCCAACGCCGGCCGGCACGGCGTCCTCGTGAAGTCCGCCGTCGTCATGGAGCGGCTCGGGCAGGTCGACACCGTGGCCCTCGACAAGACGGGCACGCTGACCGAGGGCACCCCGCGCGTCACCGCCGTCCGCCCCGTGCCCGGCGGGCGTGACGCCGACGAGGGCCGGCTCCTGGCCCTCGCGGCGGCCGCCGAGCATCCCAGCGAACACCCGCTGGCCCGCGCCGTCGTCCTCGCCGCCCGCGCCCGCGGCCACCGGATCCTGCCCGCCGAGGACTTCACGTCCACCCCCGGCATCGGCGTCACCGCCACCGTCGGCGGCGTCACCGTCGAGGTCGGCGCCCCCGCCCGCCTCCTGCCTGCCGCCGAGGACGCGCGCACCGCCCGCGCCGCCACCGAGGCCGCGACCCTCGCGGCCGAACTGGAGGCGGACGGACACACCGCCGTCCTGGTCAAGGTCGACGGCATGCCCGTCGGCGTCCTCGGCATCGCGGACCGGCTGCGCCCGGACGCCGCCGCCACCGTCGCCGCCCTGACCGGGCTGACCGGCACCGCGCCGACGCTGCTCACCGGAGACAATCCGCGCGCCGCCGCCCGCCTCGCCGCCGACGTCGGCCTCGCCGACGTACGCGCCGGGCTCCTGCCCCAGGACAAGGTCGCCGCCGTCCAGGAGTGGGAGGGGGCCGGGCGCAGGGTCCTGGTGATCGGGGACGGCGTCAACGACGCGCCCGCACTGGCCGCGGCCCACACCGGCATCGCCATGGGCCGCGCGGGCTCCGACCTCGCCCTGGAGACGGCGGACGCGGTGATCGTCCGCGACGAACTCGCCACCGTCCCCACGGTCGTCGCACTCTCCCGCCGCGCCCGCGGCCTGGTCGTGCAGAACCTCGTCATCGCGGGAGCGTTCATCAGCGGCCTGGTGCTCTGGGACCTCGCGGGCACTCTGCCGCTGCCCCTCGGAGTCCTCGGCCACGAGGGTTCCACGGTCCTGGTCGGCCTCAACGGTCTGCGCCTCCTCCGGGAGGCCGCCTGGCAGCGCGCGACCGCGACCGCGGCTGCGACGTCGACAGCCGGGGCCCCGTCCGCCGGGACCGTATCCGCCGGGAACGAGTCCGCCGGGAACGGTTCCTGACGCAGCGTCACCAGGTGCGTCCGGCTTCCACCAGGAGGTCGCGGACGCGGGTGACGTCGGGGTTGGCGGGGCGGCCGGGGCGCTGTGTGAGATAGGCGGTGTTGATGGGCGGGTCGTCCGGCAGATGCAGGGGTACGAGGGCCCCCGAGGTCAGTTCGGCTTCGCAGAGGTAGCGGGGCAGGACCGTGAAGCCCGCCCCCGCGGTGACCGCCGCGAGGACGCCGCGGAGGTCGGGGACGGTGACGGCGGCGGAGCGGGAGAGCCGGCTGCCGAAGACATGGCGCCAGTAGCGACGGGCTATCGGCAGGTCCTCGGCGTACGTGATCAGGGGGACGGCAGTCAGCGCCGCCGGACCCTCCACCGCCGGCCGCTCACCGACGCGGTCGGCCCAGGCGGGGGCGGCGACGAGCACGAACTCCTCGTCCATCAGCGGTACGGCGGTCAGCGCGCGCCCACGGGGACGGAAGGTCGCGATCACCAGGTCGTGTCTTCCCGCCCGGAGTTCGTCGAGGAGCGGTTCGGTGAGGCCCGGCGTGATCCGGAGCCGTACCCCTTCGGCCGCCAGCGGCGCCAGGGCCGGCAGGACGCGGGTGCAGAGCAGTTCGGCGGGGCCCGCCAGATGTACGGGGGCGGCCCGCTCGTGGGGTTCGGTGTCCTGGCCGGCGGCGCCGGCGAGCGCGTCGAGGGGAGCGGCGACGCGGGCCGCGAGGTCGTGGGCGACCGTGGTCGGGGCGACGCCGCGCGGCAGCCGCTCGAACAGCTCGCGGCCCGTCTGTCGCTCCAGGGAGCGGATCTGGGTCGTCACCGTGGGCTGGGAAAGCCCCAGGAGCCCGGCGGCCGCCGTGAACGAACCGGAGCGGTAGACCGCCAGGAAGGTGCGCAGCAGGTTCAGGTCCGCCGGTCCGGTGCCGCCGCCGGGCGTCGTCGTACCGGGGCGGGGAAGACCGGCCGGCCCATCAGGATCCGTATGCCTCACATCGGAAGCCTACTGGTATCCCTATGACGCATCCCGGAGAGGCATGCCCATGCCGCATCCCATGACGTTCCCGACGACGTGTCCCCATGGCGGGACGCCCCGCGCCCTGAGAGTGCGGGGCGTCCGGCCGTCGGCGCCGTGCGGGCGTCGTATCAGCCCAGTTCCTTGAGGACCCGGTCCGCGAGCGGAGCGGACGAGGCCGGGTTCTGGCCGGTGATGAGGTTGCGGTCGACGACGACCTTCGGCACCCACGGCTCGCCGACCTGGACGTCGACGCCGGCCTCGACCAGGCGGGTCTCCAGGAGCCACTTCGCCTTGTCGGCGAAACCGGACTGGGTCTCCTCGTCGTTGGTGAACGCGGCGACCTTGTATCCGGCGAAGGCGTTGGTGCCGTCGTCCTTCGTGGCGGCGAGGAGCGCGGCCGGGCCGTGGCAGACGACGGCCAGGGGCTTGCCGGAGTCCAGGGCTTCGACCAGCAGCCGGCCCGAGGTCGCGTCGACCGCGAGGTCCTCCATGGGGCCGTGGCCGCCCGGGTAGAAGACGGCCGCGTAGTCGGCCAGGTCCACGTCCTCGAGGCGGACCGGATGCTGGAGTTCGGTGAGCGAAGCGATGACGGCGGCCACCTTGTCGGCCCCCTCCTGGCCGCCGTTGAACTCCGGGGCGAGGCTGCTCCTGTCGACGGTCGGGACGACACCGCCGGGGGTGGCGACGACGACCTCGTACCCGGCGGCCGTGAACGCCTGGTACGGCGCGGCCGCCTCCTCGGCCCAGAAGCCGGTCGGGTGCTTCGTACCGTCGGCCAGGGTCCAGAAGTCGGTGCCGGTCAACACGAAAAGGATCTTGGGCATGAGGGTTCTCCCGGGAGATGCGGGCCGGGTTCCGGCCCGAAGAGCGGTGATCGCCCACCCGGGCCCCGGAGCGGGGCCCGTCGGTGTGGCGATGACCTCGAACGTAGTCCCGTCCCGGAGACCTTTCCAATGCGCAATCCAATGGCTGCCATGGGAACTCCGATGGCTCCACGGGAATACGACCGCCCCCTGGCCTGCGGAAAGGCCAGGCGCTCGCCGCCTCGGCCTTCGCCGGCACCGTGCCCCGGAAGGTGCGCCGATGGGCGAGCGGGGTGACCCCGATGGCGGCACGCGGATCCTGGCGCACGGACGGCGCTCGGGTCGAGGTTCCACGGGCCCGAGCGTCGGCAGCGCGGCCGGAGGCGTCGAAGGAACGTTCACACGTCAGCGGAGTGTATGCATCGGGCCGCCGCGCGTCAGGGCCGCGTCAGGGTGGACCCGGGAGTGGTGATCACCGGGCATAGCGTCGAAGACACCTCCGGCGCGACCGTGCCGGGGACCGTGTTCCGCTCCTTGGGAGGACCCATGGAAGACGCCCTGTACGGAGACGACCCGGAGCCTGCGGAACCGCTCACGGCCGGACGCCTCTGCGTGCCCGTCCGGCCGGGCACCCGCGGCCTCGTGACCCGCCTGTTCCGCACGCCGGTCGGCGGCAGGACCGCCGTCGCGTTCACCGACCCGGCGCGGCTGAGGGCCGTCCTGGGCGCCGACCAGCCCTGGATCCCGCTGTCGGAGCCCGCGCTGCGGGCACTGACGGAGCCGCTGGGCGTCCGCGCGCTGAGGATCGACCCGGTCCTGACGGCTCCGCGGCCCGCCGCCGGCTCCGTACCCCTGCCGGAGCCGCTGTCGCGGCCCCTGACCGCGCTCGCGAGCTGACGGGAGTCCCGGAGATGACCACGCTCGACACCCGGACCCGCTCCGCGGCCGGCCCCGGCGCCGACGCGCTCTCCGTCTGGCCCGCGTCCACCACCGTGCGGCCGCACGGCGTCCTCCTCGTCGGAGGCGTGCCCCTCACCGAGATCGTCGAGAGCCACGGCACGCCCGTGTACGTCCTGGACGAGAACGAGGTACGCGAACGCTGCCGCACCTACCGCAGCGCCTTCCCCGATGCCGAGATCCACTACGCCGCCAAGGCCTTCCTCTGCCGCGCCCTCGCCCGCTGGGTGGAGGAGGAGGGACTCGGCCTCGACGTGTGCTCCGCCGGTGAGCTGGAGCTCGCCGTCACCACCGGCTTCCCGGCCGACCGGATCCTGCTCCACGGCAACGCCAAGTCCCCCCGGGACCTGGGCACCGCCCTGCGTCTGGGCGTGGGCCGGATCGTCATCGACACCCCCGCCGAGATCGCGCGCATCGCCGCCGCGGTCGGCACCGGTGGCCGTCAGAGGGTCATGGTCCGTGTGACGCCGGGGATCAGCGCGGGCGGCCACCGGAAGATCCGCACGGGCTCCGACGACCAGAAGTTCGGCCTCTCCCTCCGGGACGGCCACGCCCAGCACGCGATCGCCCGGATACTCGACCAGCCGCAGCTCGAACTCACCGGAGTCCACTGCCACCTGGGCTCTCAGATCACGGACGTCAAGCCGTATCTCGTGGCCGTACGGCGGCTCGTCGGCCTCATGGCCCGGGTGCGTGACACCCATGGCGTCACCCTGCCGGAGCTCGACCTCGGCGGCGGGCACGGCATCGCGTACCGTCCGGGCGAGCCCGCCCTCGACCTCACCGCGCTCGCCCGCAAGGTCCGCGCCGAACTGGCCGAGAGCTGCGCCGCCGCCGGTCTTCCCGTCCCGCGCCTCGTCATCGAGCCGGGCCGCGCGGTCTCCGGACCGGCCGGAGTCGCCGTCTACCGGGTCCTCGCGGTCAAGCGCACCCCCGGACGGACCTTCGTGGCGGTGGACGGCGGGATGAGCGACAACCCGCGACCCGCGCTCTACGGGGTGCGCTACGCCCCGCGTCTGATCGGCCGTCACTCCACGGCCGGCAGCGAGAGCGTGACGGTCGTCGGACGCCACTGCGAGGCCGGGGACGTCCTGGCCGAGGACGTGCCGCTGCCCGCCGACACTCACCCGGGCGACCTGCTCGCGGTACCGGTGGCAGGCGCGTACCACCTCTCGATGGCCTCCTCGTACAACCTCGTGGGCCGCCCGCCGGTGGTCGCCGTGCTCGACGGGCACGCACGGCTCCTGGTGCGCAGGGAGACGCTGGAGGACCTCAGGGCCCGGGACGTCGGGATGTGAGCCCGTGGAACGGGGGCGTGAGCCCGTGGGACGGGCCGGCCGGGGCGGCCGGCCCGTCGACGAGGCGCTGGGACGACCACGGCCGACCTTGACGTACGGCTGACGCGACCGGTGCCGATGGACCTACTCACTGGTACGGTCCCTCACCAACCGGTGCTTCACGTGGGGCCGCCGGGTCGGGAGGGGTGCGGAGTGACGTGGGGACGCGTGGGCGCGGTCGGTGTGCTGCCCGAGGGGCTCGCCGAGGCGATACGGGGGACGGCCGAGGACATCGCCACGGTGCTGCGCGTGGCCCCCGGCGGGGACGGCGCCGGACTGCCCGTACCCCGGTCCACCTGGAGCCTCGGGGAGGCCGCCGCCCATCTGGCGCAGGCCAACGCCCTCATGGCCGACCTGGCCGCCGGTCACGAGCGCCCCTACGGCGACGGCACGCCCGGGAGCCTCGCCGACGCCAACGAACGCGCGCTGGCCGGATTCGAGGAGCGGGCCCCCGGGCCCCTCGCCGAGATGATCACCGCCCAGGCCGAGGCCTTCCTCGCGTCCGTCGAGGACCGCGACCCGGAGGAGCTCCTCTCCACCCCGCTCGGAGCCATGCGCCCGGCCGTCCTCGGCTCGTACCTCCTGACGCACATGCTCGGGCACGGCTACGACCTGGCCCTCGCCGTCGGCCGTCCCCACATGCTGGACGCGCGCCGGGTCGACCTCACCCTGCCGTTCATGATCGAGGCGATGCCCCGGGTCACCGACCCGGCCGCCGTCGACGGTCTGACGGCCCGCTTCGCGGTGCGGCTCCGGAGCGGCCCGAGCTTCGGCGTCCTCGTCGCGGACGGGGCCGTCGAGACCACCCACGAACCGCCCGCCCGCCCGGACTGCACCATCCTCACCGAGCCGGTCGCCTTCCTCCTCCTCGGCCTGGGCCGGCTCGACCCCTGGCCTGTGATCGCCCGGGGCAAGGCCCTCGGCTGGGGCCGCAAGCCCTGGCTGGCCCCGCGCTTCCCGCGCCTCTTCCGCGCCCCGTAGGCCGGAGCGCCGTCCGCGCCCACCGGCGGCCACCGAGCGTACGCGCACCCTCCGGCTCCGTGACCGCCTCAGGCGCGCGGCGTGCCGCTCGGCGCGCGCCGATGGATCCTGGAGGTATCGGAAGGGGCCGCGCCTCGGTCGCGCGAGGCCGGCTGTGCGAGGAGGCAGATCATGACCCGCACTCTGGAGTGGACGGTCGGCGTGGAACTGGTCGAGGAGGACGGCAGGACCAAGGCCGAGGCCCGGCTCCTGACCGGCAACTCGACCCTCACGGGCCACGGCTCCGCCCGCTGCAACCCGTCGGACGTCGACGTTCCGGCGATCGGTGACGAGCTCGCGGCGAGCAGGGCGATGAGGGACCTGGCCGGCAAGCTCATGCGCGAGGCCAACCGCGAGATGGAGGCGGTGGGAGCCGGGACCGTACCCCAGCACACCGGACCCGGCTACGGCTGGCCGGAAGCGGTCTCCTGACCGGCCCGCGGGCGCCGGCGGGGCGAGGACCCGGCGGCGGCACGTGAGCAAGGCGCCGGGTCAGGGGGTGGTTGCGCCCTGACCGGCCCTCGCCCTCGCGTAGCGCCGGGCACTCGACCTCCTCCTACGCCGCGCCCTCCGCGCCCTCGGCGTCCCGCTCGTCCGCCGGGCCCGTCTCGTCCTCGTACGTCAGCCGGTCCTCGACCTCCACCACCCCGTCCACGGTCTCGCACAGGCGGACGAGGATCGGACCGATCCCCGCGCGGTCCAGCGTGCCGCTCAGCGTCACCCGGCCCTCCTCGACGTCGATGTGGACGGCGGAGGGGGAGAGGCGCAGGATGCGGACGACCACGTCCTCACGGACCTCCTCCTGGATCGAGCGGTCCCGGCGCAGGAACAGCTGGAGCAGGTCGCTCCGGCTCAGCACCCCGATCAGCCTCCCCTCGGCGTCGACGACCGGCAGCCGCTTCACCCGGTGCCGTTCCATGAGGCGGGCCGCCTCCACGGCCGTCCAGGAGGGTCTGGCCGTCACGACGGGGCTCGACATCATGGCCTCCGCGGTGCTCGGACCGTCCTTCGCGGTGTGCCGCCGCAGGAGGTCGGCCTCGGAGACCACGCCCACGGGCCGGTTCTCGTCGTCGACCACCGGGACGGCGGTGATGCCGTACTCGTCGAGGAGCCGCGCGATCTCCTTGAACGACGTCCCTGGCTGTACCGCCACCGCGGTCGGCGTCATCAGGTCGGCGACACTGCGGTGCCTCATCGTCCGTTCCGTCCCTTCTGGGTTCCGGAGTCCATGATCTCCTACCGGGCGCCGGAGCGGGACAAGGGGACCGCGGGGACTTGCGAGACTTGTCATGGACATGGTTACTTCGGGTAAGCCGCGCCGGACGTCGCATCTGAAGTGAGCCCTGGAGTCACCTCTCGAGCCACCTCTTGAGTCGCTTCTCGAGTCACCCCTCAAGCCGCACTTCGACCCGCACCTCAAACCGCACCTCAAGCCGCACCGCAAGTCAGCCCTTCGAGCCGGAAGAAGGACCCCCGTATGCCCTCTCTCCGCACGCCGTCCACCCGCCCCCGCCGCCTCGTCGCCGCCCTCGCGGCAGCCGTCGCCCTCGTCGCCACGGCCGGCGGCACCGGTGCGGCCGTCCCCGGACCGGCCGCCACCGGGGCGCCGGCCGCCGCACTCCGCGAGGCGATGTTCGTCGGCAACAACTGGGACGGAACGGCCGACGTCATCGCCGCCCGGGGCGACTTTCACCGCATCGGCCGCGTGAACGTCATCCCCGACAAGGAGGAGCGCCTCCGTGAGATCCATCTGAACCCCATCAAGCTCGCGTTCTTCCTCGGCGTGCGCAACGGCCCGGGGGAGGGTCACGACCAGTTCGTCGACGACATGTACGCGACCCCCGACGGCTCCTCCATGGTCGTCTCCCGGCCGAGCTTCGCCGATGTCGTCTCCCTCGACCTGCGCACCGGACGGATCAACTGGCGCTTCCCCGTGGCCGGTTACCGCGCCGACCACATGGCCGTCTCGCCCGACGGCACCCGGGTCGCGGTCTCCGCCTCCACGGCCAACACCGTGCACGTCCTCGACATCGGCACCGGCCGCGAGATCGGCTCCTTCAAGACGGGCGACAAGCCCCACGAGAACGTCTTCACCTCCGACGGCCTCCTGTGGAACATGTCCATAGGCGAGGTGACCACCGCCCTCGACGCCCCCTGGCTCGACTGGACCAAGGGCGACCGCCGCATCACCGTCGTCGACGCCACGACCTTCAGGACCGTCCGCGTCATCGACATGCGCGAGCGCCTCGACGCCTTCGGCCGCGGCGACCTCTCCGACGCCGTGCGGCCCGTCGCGTTCACCCCGGACGAGAAGAAGCTCTACCTCCAGGTCTCGTTCTACAACGGCCTCCTGGAGTACGACGTCACCACCGACCGCATCACCCGGGCCAAGGTCCTCCCCGGCAACCCGAGGACCGACCCCGACCGCACCACCTGGGTCAACGACTCGCGCCACCATGGCCTTTCGATGAGCCCCGACGGCGCCAAGCTCTGCGTCGCGGGAACGATGGACGACTACGCCACCGTGGTCGACCGCGCCACGCTCCAGGAGGGCCCGCTCGTCGAGGCGTCCAAGCCGTACTGGGCGACCGTGAGCGGCGACGGACGGTCCTGCGTCATCTCCGAGAGCGGCGCCGACCGCGTCACCGCGATCGACTTCGCCACCGGGCGACGCGTGGCCTCCGTGGACGTCGGCGACCACCCGCAGCGGGTGCGGCTGGCTCGTGTCCCGGCCGACTGGGGCGCTTCCGAGGGGAGTTGAGCAGCCGCGGCGGGGGCCGGTCGGACCACGAGGTGATCCGGCCGGCCCCCGCCGCTTCGTGCTCAGGCTCTGTGCACCGCGACCTCGTAGAGCGAGTAGCCCCACTGGGTCGCCCGCCGCTCGCCGTGGATCCGTACGTAACGGGCCGACGTCGACGGGAACTCCGCCGTGTCGTACCCGCCGTCGCCGGCGCTCGTGGACCACACCGTCCGCCAGTCCGTGCCGTTCTCCGACACGTCGATCCGGTACTGGCGCGCGTACGCCCGCTCCCAGTCCAGGGTGACCCTGCCCACCCTGCGGACGGCTCCGAGGTCCACGCCCATCCACTGGTCGTCCGACCAGTCGCTGGCCCAGCGCGAGCCGGTGTCGCCGTCGAGGGCGCGGCCCGGCGCGTAGCTGACGAACGGGTTCCACTCCGAGGAGCTCGCCGAACCCGGCTGGCCCTTCGCGAGGTTGACTCCCGGTTCGTGGTTCTCGGTCGCCTTCCACGTGGTCAGGTACGACTCCGCACCGGCCGCCAGTTCGTCGACGACGCCCTGGCCGCCGCTGAGCCGGATCTGCTCGACCCAGTCCGGCACCAGGCCGTTGTGCGCCGCGCCGTCGGTGTTCAGGTCCCAGGTGCGCTCGCCCGTCACCTGCCGGTCGATCACCGAGCCGCCGTCGAAGCTGCGGAAGGGGTACTTCACCGCGTTCGGCGCTCCGCTGCCCACCGGGGCCGGCCAGCCGCCGACGCCGTTCATGTCGGTGCCGTAGCCGAGACCGACCTTGTACTTCGCGCGCAGCGCGGCCTTCTGACCCGCCTCGCCGACGAAGCCCTCCGCGCCGTGCATGTACTGGGCGACGAAACCGCCCAGCTTGTAGAGGCGCTCCGTCCAGTCCAGGTCCATCCAGCTGTGGCTGGACAGGACGCCCGGGTACTCCTCGGACTCCAGGATGTCGAGCGCCCGCCCCGCCGCCTTGACGCTCATGTGGTCCAGCTCCAGCATCATGCCGCGGTCGATCATGCCCCGCAGGGCGTGCTCACCGAGCCGGGTCAGACCTCGCGTGTTGCATTTCGCGTCGGAGGCGTACGAGGGGGTGCTCACGCCCGGCGGCAGCTTGGACGCCATCACCGGGGCGGCCCCGAGCCCGATCGGGTTGTCGTGCTGCGGGCCCGCGCACTTCTCCGTCGCCCAGAACGTGCCCGTCGACAGGAACTGGCCGATGTTGACCGCCGTACCGATGGCGCCCGAGTCGAAGCGGACACCGCACAGCGCGTTGTCGAACTTGTGGCACAGGAACATGCTGCGGACCCCGAGCCCGTACAGCTCGTCGAGACCGCGGTCGATGTCCTCCTTGCTGCACTGCGCGACATCGAGGATCTGCTTGCAGCCGAACGGCTCCGAGGTCTCGACGCCCAGGACGACCGCGAGCTTGCCCTGCTCGACCACCGAGCGCGCCTGCGCCGCGGACGTGACGATCCTGAACCAGCCCTTGCCGGGTCCGCCGTACATCCCGTCGACGTAGTCCTGGAGTTCGTACGTCTTACGGGCCTGGAGGCGGATCGACGTCATCTCGTCGCAGCTCCGGTCACGGGGCAGGATCGAGCAGATGAGGCCGTTCGTCACCAGGTCGTTGACGAGCACGCGCTGCCCGCCGCGCCAGGCGCGCTCCACCCACGCGTAGTAGTTCTGCTGGTGCGTCAGGGAGTTGTGGGCGGGCCAGTCCTTGAACGTGGGCCAGCCGACCGGGTCGTGGTGGCCGTCGGCCCCGCCGGTGATGTTCTCGAACAGGGCGCCCGAGCCGTCGGGATAGTGCTCGGGACAGTCCTTGAGCGCCTCGGCGGCGCCCGCCGTGGAGAACGTCTGGCCGCAGATGAGCCGGCCGCCGAACCCCTCGTTGGACATCAGGTGGTTGTGGGCGTCGACGAAGCCGCGCACCTTCCCCTGCGCGTCCGTTCCCGTGAACGGGGTGCCCGTGACGTTGATCTGCGAGTCGGCCGCGGGCCGGGAGGCGGGCTCCCACCACCCACCGCCGGCGGCGGCGGCGGGGACGGGACCGGAGCCGAAGAGGACGGCGGCCAGGGCGAGGAACAGCGCGAGAAGGGCGGATCTGCCGCCGGTCCTGCGCGAAATGGGTCGAGTCATGGTCAGCGATGCCTCCGGACGGTGGGGGAGTACCGGGCGCCCCGAGGATCGCGGTGATGGAGGAGTGAGTCAATAGTCCGGGACAGATGACCTGTTGATGGTCATGAGGCTCCCCCAGAGTGCACGGCCGGACCCCTATCCGTCGATGAGCGACACGAGGTGATCGGCCGTCAGATCGAGCAGCGTGGCCGCCGTCCGCTCGTCCCCGACGACCAGGAACTGGAGGGTGAGACCGTCGATCGCCGCCGCCAGGTACCGGGCGATCGTCTCCACCGGTACCCGCGGTTCGATGCCCCGCATCGCGCGGACCTGCTCGACGAGCGCGGCGGCCGACACCACGTACTGCTCGTACTGGGCGCGCGCCAGATGCTCGAACCCCGGCTCCCGCAGGGCGTACTGGGTGAGGTCGTACGTCAGCATGTGCTCGCCGGGGTGGGCCGTGACATGGTCCCAGTACGACTGGAGCGCGCCCCGTACGGTCTCGCGCAGGGTGGCGCCCGGCTCGACCGCCGACATCACACGCGCCACGTAGTCGCTGTTGATCGTCTCGATCGCGGCTTCCAGGAGGGCCTGCTTGGAGTCGAAGCAGTAGTGGAAGACGCTCAGCGAGACACCCGCCTCGGCGCAGATCGACCGGGTGGTGGTCCGGGCGACCCCGTCCCTGGTCATCGCCCTGATCGCCGCGTCGACCAGCTGTCTGCGTCGTTCGGCCGACGGCATCCGCCCCATGGTTCCTCCTCGCGTCCGGCGCCAGGGTAACCGCAGGTCCCCGAGGCGCCTACGGAACGTCCACCGCGCCGGCCGGCGGCCACGCGCCGCGCTCCGCGAGCCGCAGCACCAACGCCGCGATGTTCCAGGCGTCGTCCTCGCCCCGGTGGTGACGTCCCTCCAGGGGCAGCCCCGCGATCTCCAGGGCGCGTGCCATACCGGGGCGCTTGCGAAGGCCGTACGCCTCGGTGAACACGGCCTTGGCGTTGGTGTGGTGGCGCCCGAAGGGATACGGGGTGCCGGACACCCGGCACTGGTGGGTGAACTGCTTGCGGTCGTAGTCGCCCCAGCTCGCCCAGGGCCGACGACCCGCCTCGTACGTGGTCGCCAGGAGCCGGCAGGCGGCGGCGAAGTCCAGACCCGTGTCCACCTCCGCCTGGGTGAGTCCGGTCAGTTCGGTGCAGAACGCGCTGACCTTCGAACGGGTCGGCCGCACCAGGATCCGATGCCGGGAGACCCGCTCGCCCGCGATCGGATCGACCACCGTCAGCCCGATCTCGATGATCTCGCTGACCGCGCCGGGCGGACGCTCGCCGTCCCAGCAGGTCGCCTCGACGTCGACGATGTTGACCCGTTCCCCCTGATACATGGCCAGGAGCCTATGCGGTCGCGCCACCAGGATGCACCGATGTTTCGGATCAGGGGGATCCCCGTCCCCGTCGGCGAGCACCTCTGCCGGTGATTCAGTCCCGCTCCAGGTCCAGGACCTCGCGCAGGGCCGCCACCGCGTGCGCCCGGTGCTCGTCCAACCAGCGGACGGCGGCGTCCTCGTCGCCGTGGCGCAGCGCGGAGATGACGGCGCGGTGCTCGCGGACGGCCTGCTTCCGGTGCGGCTCCTCGGTGTAGTAGAGCGAGCGGTACGCGTCGGTGGAGTCCCACAGGGTCGCGATCAGGCGGACCAGGCGCGGCATCCCCGACGCCTCGATGAGCGTGAAGTGGAAGAGCCGGTTCGCCGCCGCCATCGCCGGCACGTCGCCCTCGTCGGCCGCCTGCTCCACCTCACGCTGGACGCGTTCCAGGGCGGCCACGACGCCGTCCGGCATCCGTCGCACGGCCCTCCGCACGGCCTCCGTCTCCAGGAGCTCGCGGATGCGGTAGATCTCCTCCAGATCGGCGAGCGAGAGCTCCGCGACGAAGTAGCCCCGGTGGATGTGGTGGACGACCAGCCCCTCGGCCTCCAGGGCCTTCAGGGCCTCGCGCAGCGGCACCCGGCTCACCTCGAACCGGGCCGCGAGGGCGTCCTGACGGATCTGCCCACCGGGCCTCAGCTCCCCGCTGGTGATGGCGCGCCGCAGTTCCTCCAGAACGAACTGCTGGGCGGTCTGCGGACGCCGCTTCTGCACCGCGCTGCTCATCGCCTGTGACCTTCCGATCCCTCGTGCTGCCCACCGGACGATCTCTCCACCGGTGCCGACCATCTTCCTACGCGCGCGTGGTCACGGATCTCCCGCTGCGCTCTCCTCCGCCCGCCCCAGGCAGGCCAGCACGCCCTCCGTGTGCTCGCCGAGCCGCGGGGGAGCGGCGCGGTACGTGGGCGGGGTCGCGCCGAGCCGGACCGGATGGGCGACCTGGCCGGGACCCGCGGCCGACTCCGGGACCCGCGGGGCGAGCCCCAGCCGGTCGGCGAGCTCGAACGCGGCGGCCAGGTCGTTGATCGGCCCGCACGGCACCCCGACCGCCGTGAGCTCCTCGAACCAGCGGTCGGCGGTACGGGACCCCAGCGGCCCGGCGAGCGCCGCCACCAGCTCGTCCCGGTGCGCGACCCGGGCCGTGTTGGTCGCGAACCGCGGATCGTCGGCGAGCCCGGGCAGGCCGAGCCGCTCGCACAGGACCCCGAACTGCCGGTCGTTGCCCACGGCCAGGACCAGCGGCCGGTCCCGCGCCTCGAACACCTCGTACGGCGCGATGCTCGGGTGCCGGTTGCCCATCGCGCGCGGCACGACCCCCGCCCCGAGATGGGCGGCCGCCTGGTTGGTGAGCGCCGACAGGAGGGAGGAGAGCAGCGAGACCTCGACCCGCTGGCCCACGCCGGTGCGCTCGCGGTGCCGGAGGGCGGCGAGGACGCCCATGCCCGCGTGCAGCCCGGTGATGACGTCGACCAGGGCGACCCCGGCCTTCGTCCCCTGCCCGCCGGGTTCGCCCGTCACGCTCATGAGGCCGCCCATGGCCTGGACGAGCAGGTCGTAGCCGGGCAGCCGGGCGCCCGCGTCGGCGCCGAAGCCGGTCACCGAGCAGTAGACGAGACCGGGGTTGGAGGCCCGCACGTCCTCGTACCCGAGGCCCAGCTTCTCCATCGTGCCGGGGCGGAAGTTCTCCACCAGGACGTCCGCGCGGTCCACGATCGCGCGCGCCGCCGCAAGGCCGTCGGGGTCGGTGAGGTCGAGTGCTACCGAGCGCTTGTTGCGGTTCACCCCGAGGAAGTAGGTGGCCTCGCCGCCGGCGAACGGCGGCCCCCACGCGCGCGTGTCGTCGCCGGACCCCGGCCGCTCGATCTTGATCACGTCCGCGCCCAGGTCGGCGAGGAGCATCGTCATGTACGGCCCCGCCAGGACCCGGCCGAAGTCGGCGACCACGATCCCGGACAGGGCGCCGGCCGTCGTGGGCCCCGGTGGGCCCGGCTGGTCTGCGCGCATTCCGCTCTCCCTCGGTGGTGATCGGATCTCTTCGGACCGTACGACCGGGATAAGGGATTTTCAATACTGGATCCAATATCCGGTCTGGGGCTACGCTTCGCCTCGCCGAGTCGCCACAGCCGCCAGGAGGCCGTCCGTGAAGTCGTCGCAGTCGCCATCGCCGTCGCAGTCCAGCTCCGCCCCCGTCCACCCCTTCGACCTGCTCGCCATCGACGGACTGCTGACCGACGAGGAGCGCGAGATCCGCCGGACCGTGCGCGCCGTCGCCGACCGCGAGCTGCGCCCGCACGTCGCCGGCTGGTTCGAGAAGGGCGAGATCCCCGCCCGCGAACTCGCCCGCACCCTCGGCGGCATCGGTGTGCTCGGCATGCACCTGGAGGGCTACGGCTGCGCGGGCACCGACGCCGTCGCCTACGGCCTCGCCTGTCTGGAGCTGGAGGCGGTCGACTCCGGACTGCGCTCGCTCGTCTCCGTGCAGGGCTCGCTCGCCATGTACGCGATCTGGAAGTACGGCTCCGAGGAGCAGAAGCAGCAGTGGCTGCCGAAGATGGCGGCGGGGGAGTACATCGGCTGCTTCGGCCTCACCGAGCCCGACGCCGGGTCCGACCCGGGCGCCATGCGGACCAACGCCAAGCGCGACGGCTCCGACTGGATCCTCAACGGCACCAAGATGTGGATCACCAACGGCTCGGTGGCCGATGTCGCCGTCGTCTGGGCCCGTACCGAGGACGGCGTACGCGGCTTCCTCGTGCCGGCCGGCACCCCCGGGTTCAGCGCCCCGGAGATCAAGATGAAGCTGTCGCTGCGCGCGAGCGTCACCAGCGAACTGGTCATGGAGGACGTCCGCCTCCCGGCCGACGCCGTGCTGCCCGAGGCCCGGGGCCTGTCCGGCCCGCTCGGCTGCCTCAACGAGGCCCGCTTCGGCATCGTCTTCGGCGCCCTCGGCGCCGCCCGCGACTGCCTGGAGACGGCGATCTCGTACGCCCGCGACCGGACCGTCTTCGCCCGCTCCCTCGCCTCGTACCAGCTGACGCAGCAGAAGCTCGCCGACATGTCCGTCGAACTCGGCAAGGGCATGCTGCTCGCCGTCCACCTGGGGCGGCTCAAGGACGCGGGCGCGCTCACCCCGGAGCAGGTCAGCGTGGGCAAGCTGAACAACGTCCGCGAGGCCATCACCATCGCCCGCGAGTGCCGCACGATCCTGGGCGCCAACGGCATCACCCTGGAGTACCCGGTGCTGCGCCACGCCAACAACCTGGAGTCGGTGCTCACCTACGAGGGCACGAGCGAGGTCCACTCCCTGGTCATCGGCAAGGCGCTCACCGGCGAACAGGCCTTCCGCTGACCCGCGCGGGAAGGCCGGCCTGACGCGGGCCCGGCCGGTCTCGGCCCGACGTCGGCCCGGCCTGACGGGGTCTCGGCCCGACGTCGGCCCGGCCTGACGCGGTCTCGGCCCGACGCGGGGCCGGCCCGGACGTCGGCTCAGCCCGACGTCACCCGGTCCACGAAGGCGTCCAGGTTGCCCGTCAGGCGGGCGACCTGCTCGTCGACCGTGAGGGACTCCTCCTGACGTCGGCCGCGCAGCTTCGGCTGCCGCTTGCCCCGCACGTACAGGGAGCAGGCGAGGTCGGCGCAGAGGTACATCCCGACGGTGTTCCCGTCGCGGCCCCGGGGCCCGGCGAGCGGCGCCACCAGCAGCGTGACGCCCGAGGAGGCGTGCCCGGTCAGACACACCTGGCACATGCTCGACTTCATGGCGCTGGTCCGCCCGGCGGCCGGCACCCGCAGGCTCACGCCGACCGGACCGTCCGCGCGGGGAACGACCAGGTGGGCGCGGAGCGGCGCACCGGGGTCGACCCAGCCGAGGAAGTCCAGGTCCTCCCAGGGGAGTTCGGCGAAGTCGAGCGGCAGCTTGAGGCGTGCCGCCTCGCCCTTGGTGCAGTTCACGAAGGACGAGCGGATCTGTTTGTCGGTCAATGGTTCCACTCGGTGGACCGTACACGGACCCCGGCCGGCGGGCATCCGGATAACACCCCGTGGCGAGGGGCGCCTCAGGCCACCCAGTCCGGCAGCGCCGGGTCGGTGAAGCGCCCCGGCGCCCCGTCGAGGGCCGCCGCGAGCCGCTCCGCAGCCGGTTCGTACACCTCCTCGGGCAGGGTGAACGGAATGCGCAGCCGGTGCTCGTGCGTGCCGGGGTCCACACCGAAACGGGCGCCGCCCTCCACCCGCACCCCGTGCCGCAGACCGCGGGCCGCGAGGTTCGAGGCACCCGGCCGGCCCAGATCGATCCACAGGCACATCCCGCCGGGCGGCACCGTCCACCGCCACTCGGGCAGATGGCGGGCCAGGGCCGAGGTCAGCGCGTCCCTGCGCAGCCGCAGCTCCGCCAGGCGCTTCGGCAGGATCACGTCGAGCCGGTCCATGAGGGCGACGGCCACCAGCTGGTCCAGTACGGAACCGGACAGGTCCGCGGTGATCCGGACCCGGGCCAGTTCGGTCACGACCCGGGACGCGGCCCGCACCCAGCCGACCCGGAGTCCGCCCCAGCAGCTCTTGCTCAGCGAGCCCACGGAGACGATCTGCTCGCTGTCACCGCCGGCGGCCGCCGCCGCGAACGGCGGCGGCGCGGGCACGTCGAGCGCGATGTCCGTCAGCGTCTCGTCCACCACCAGCCAGGTCCCGGTGGCCCGCGCCGACCGTGCCAGGTCACGCCGCTGCTCCTGCGGCATCAGGTGCCCGGTCGGGTTGTGGAAGTCGGGGATCAGATAGGCGAGGCGCGGTGCGGTCTGCCGCAGTGCGGCATCGACGAGCCCGGTGTCCCAGCCGGTCTCGGTGACCGGCACCGGGGTGATGCGGAGCATGCGGCCCCGCATCGCGTCGAGTGCGTTGGTGTACGAGGGGTTCTCGGCGAGCACGCGGTCACCGGAGCGGCCCAGCAGCGTCAGCGCCAGGGAGAGGGCCTGCTGCGCCCCCGTGGTGACGAGGATCTGCTCCGGGAGCGTCGGCAGGCCCCGGGCCGTGTAGCGCGCGGCGACGGCGGCGCGCAGCGCGGGCAGCCCGTACGGGTGATAGCCCTGCGTGCCGGCGTAGCGGGGGAGCTCGGCGGCGGCCGAGGCGAGGGCGGCGGAGAGTTCCTCGGCGGGGGCCTCCGGCGCGGCCAGGGCGAGGTCGATGGTCGCCCCGGTCTCGTCGTGGAAGGCCCCGAGCGCGGTCGGGGCCTGGCCCTCCGGGAGCGCGGTCCAGGTGCCCGCGCCCCGTCGGCTGTGCGCGTACCCGCTCTCCCGGAGCAGGTCGTACGCCCCCGTGACCGTCGTCCGGCTCACGGCGAGCACCGTGGCGAGCTCCCGCTCGGCCGGCAGCCGCAGCCGCAGCGCCACCCGCCCGTCGAGCAGGGCCTCCCGCACAGCCCGCGCGAGCTCCCGGTAGCCGAACCGGCCCTCGGCGGGCGGGGTGAGGAGCGAGGCCAGCTGACGGCCCGTGAGGGTCCGGTCCGCTGTATGGACCACGCGTGCCACTGCCATGCCAATCACTCCTCATTGGCTCTGCTGTCCGGGCCAATAAGGTTACAGACTCCTCTCCAGTGGCCTGGTGGCCACCTTCCAGCGGGGAAAGGGGACGACCGATGTCCGGGCACTTCACCGACCGTGACGAGCGGATGTGGCAGCAGCGTGCGGAGGAGCGGGCGGCCCGGCCCCTGCGGATCGGGGCGTGGCTGCGGAGCCTGCGGAATCTGGAGCTCCTGCGCGTGGCGCGCCCGGCTAACTCTGGGTGACCGGCGCGGACTCGGGACCCGACGTCGACGTGCCGGCCGACGGTGACGTGTCGTCCTGCGCGGTGGTGTCGTCCGAGGGTGTGGTGTCGGACGGGGGCGTGTCGGTGGACGGGGAGGACGGCGAGGACGGGGGCGTGTCCGAGGGGGACGTCGGCGGCGCGGACGTCGACTCCGAGGGGGTCAGCGTCGAGGGGCACGGCGACGGTGTCACGCCGTTGCTCGGCGTCGGGGTCTCGTCGCCCGTCACCGTCACGCACGGCACCGGCGTCGAGGGGGAGAGGGACGGGGACGTCGAGGTGGAGGTGGAAGGAGACACCGAGGTCGACGGGGACTTGGTGGGCGGCGGGGGAGGCGGCGGGGTCGGCCTGTCGTTCTTGCCGTGGTCCCCGTGCTGCCGCGCGAACCAGCTGTCGTCCTCCGGGTCGTACACCACGAAGACGTTCACGACCGTCACCGACGGCGCCACCACGACCACCTGGCTGGAGTTGTAGCCCTGCCACGGCGTGCCCGTCGTCTTCGGCGACTTCTGCGCCACGGGCAGGGTCAGCGGGTTGCCGCAGGCGCAGCGCACCCGGGGCACTCCGCGGTCGTCGACCAGGACCGCCGTTCCGGCCTGGAGCACCGCCTGGTACGTGGTGGCCGCGCCGTTCCTGTAGCCGTGGTTCGTCACCCGTGTGTCGGCCCGGAGCTGGAGCGGGGTCAGGGAGCGCAGGTAGCCGGGCACCTGGTTCGCCTGGATGCCGAGGGTGGAGGCGAAGGCGGCGTTCTTCGCGGGCTCGGCGGAGAGATAGCGGACCTGCTGTTCCACGTCGCAGCTGGCCACCGACTGCGTCCCGCCGTAGAGGCCGGGTGTCGAGCCCGACACCTCGGGGGTGGCCGAGGCGGTACGGGGAGGCAGTGAGGCCGGTGAGGCGGAGGCCGGCTCGGTACGGGCCGTCGACTTGGTGAACGGATCGGGACCGGAGGCGGCCGCGTTCTGGAGGAACACCTCGCCGCCGCCGGAACCCGCCGTGTCGTTCTTGTCGTCGGGGCTGTTGGTGAGCACCACGGCCAGCGCGGCGGCCGCGACCACGACGGCCGCGATGGAGGCGACCTTCGGGACGGAACGCCACCAGGGACGCTTGCCGGGGCCGCCGTTCCCCGGGACGCCGTGGGTGCCGTCGCCGGAACCGCCTGCCCCGCCGGGGCCACCGGCGCCACCTGAGCTGCCCGAACCGCCGCCGCTGCCGCCGGAAGAGCCGCCGCCCGAACCGCCGCCCGCGCCGCTGTGGGGCGGCCCTGGGGGCGGTGGCGGGTGTCCGGCGGAACCCGGGCGTGCGCCCGGGCCCGAGAGAGGGCCCGAGGGGGGACCTGCGGGAGGAACCGACGGAGGGCCGGACGGCGGGTGGGAAGTCACGTTTTTCCCTTTCTTCCGTTCCGGGCCCATTGTGTGCGCCGAACGGTGGGTGCCCGCAAGCGGAGAACCCCGAGTGGCAGAACCCGGCAACCCGAGTGGCGGAGCCCGGGCAGCCCGAGTGGCAGTGCCCGGAACCCGGGTGGCAGTGCCCGGCACCCCGGGTGGCAGTGCCCGGCGCGGGGCGGTCGCATCCACGGGCGACCCGTACCTGAGCGGCCTCGTACCCGAGCGGCCGATCAGCGGGCCCGTACCCGTGCGGTCCCGTCCACAAGCGTGCGACCGGCACCGGTACTAGCGTGGGCAGGGTGAGCAGTCGGCTCCCCACCTCCACGCGGCCCGCCGCGACCACCACCGGGCTTCTCGCCCGCGTCGGCCTGCAGTCCCTGGCCGCGGTGGTCGCCGGTTACGTCGCGATGGGCATCGTCGCCGGCCTCGGCCTCTGGGCGGCCGGCGCGGGCGATCTGCCCGGCGGCTTCGCCTCCGTCCTGGCCGCCGTCGTCGTCATGGCCGCGGGCGGCAAGGTCGAACTCTCCGGCGACGCCGGCGGCCTCGCCGGAACCCAGGCCGAACTGACCGCCATGCCGCTGACCGTCACCCTGGTGGGCGCACTGGTCACCGGCTACTGCTTCCTGCGGCCCCTGCGGCACCACGCCGTGGCCGAATCCCGCGAGCTCCTGCTCCGCGTCGTGAGCACGGTCGTCCTCTGGATGGCGGCCCTGGCGGGAGTCTCCGCCGTCGCCCGGCACGACTTCCCCCTCACCATCGGCGGCGGGGACCAGCAGGACGCCCTGATGGACATCTTCGGTGAGCTGCTCGACGCCGTGAACCCCACCGTCGGCTTCCGCACCGACTTCGGACCCACCCTCTTCTACGGGCTGCTGTGGATCCTCGGCGTGCTCGTCGTCGCGCTCCTCGTGTCCCGGCGGACCCCGCTGCCGCCCCGGCTGGTCCGCTACCACGAACCCGTACGGCCGGCGGCGCACGCGATGCTCCTGCTGCTCCTCGCGTACGTGGTCGTGGGCCTGGTCATCGGCGTGGTGGTCGCGGCCACCAAGGGCCACGCCGCGGAGACCTTCGCCGTCCTCCTGCTCGGCCTGCCGAACGTCACCTGGCTCGCGCTCGGGGTGGGCGTCGGAGGCTCCTGGGAGGGCAGGGTCGACGGTCCGTTCGGCCTGCCGATGCCGCAGATCCTCGACGCCGTCCTGCGCCAGGGCGACAGCACGGGCGACAGCACGGACCTCTCGACGATCGACCTGGGCTCGCTCGCGGCGGAGGACGCGCGGGCGTGGTGGCTGCTCCCGGTGGCGGCCGTGCTGGTCCTCGCGGCGGCCTTCGTGGCGGCGGTCCGCTCCCCGGCGAGGATCAAGCTCTGGCAGCACGCCCTGCACCTGGGAATCGCCTTCGCGCTGACGATGCTGGTGGCCGCCCCCCTGACCCTGGTGGAGGCCCGCCTCGGGCTCTCGGTCCTCGGCATCGGCGACCTGGACGCCCTGGGCGGCGAAGTGATCCTTCGCCCCCACATCTGGAGGACGGTCGGCTTCGCCCTGCTCTGGGGCCTGTTCTTCGGCTTCCTCGGCGGCCTCCTCGCCACCCGCGTCCGCCGCAAGGGCGAGACCGAGACCAGGACCGAGCCGCCACCGCCACGGCCCCGGAAGTAGAACGGGGCCGAGCCGCGTCGGCTCCGGGACTCCGGGGGCCACCGGGGCGACCGCAAGGGGCCCCGGCCCCTTCGCGGCAGGGCCCGCGGGCAGGACCGTCAGGAACAGCCCGGTCCCGTGCCTCCCCCGTGCACGGGACCGGGCGGTGCGCCGTGTGCGTGCCCTACGCGGCGCTTTCCTCGATGCCCTCCTCGAAGCCCTCGTCGAACCCCTCGTCGAGGCCCGCGTCCGGCATCATGGCGCCGAAGAAGCCGCCCATGAGCTCCTCCAGGTTCATCTCGGTGGCACCGGCCGGGGCCACCGGCTTGGTGCCGGCGCTCATCTTCAGCACCAGGCCGAACTTCTTGACCTTCGCGTTCTCGGCCAGCTTGGCGAGGTCGACGTACACCTCGGTCAGCTCGCCGTTCTTGAGCGTGAAGTCGGCCGAGACCTTGGTGTCGGGGGTGTCCTTCAGGTCCTTGTCCGACGGCAGGTCCATGCCGGGCGGCAGGTCCTTGGTGAGCGGACGCAGCTCGCCGATGAGTTCCGTCATCAGGGTGCGGAGCGGCGCCGTGGCCGTGATGTGCTCGGTGCCGTCCTGGCCGCCGGCGGTCTTGAAGTCGACCTCACGGGCGATGACCTCGCGGAGGGCCTCCACGAGCTTCTTCTGGGTCTTGGGGTCCAGGGAGGCCTCCGGCGACGGCGTGGCGCCGGAGGCCTCGCCCATCCCCTCGGCCATGTCCTGGCCGGCCTTCTCCACGTCCTTGGTGTTGAGCTTGATCCACTCGCCGTCGAGCACCTTCCTGAGGCCCTTCGCCTCCGGCGGCAGCTGGTCGGCGGGCGGCATGGGCGCGCCCATGGCCTTGCTGAGGGACTCGACGTCGGACCGGACGTACATGTAGTCGCCGACGACCCGGTAGTCGAGGAGGTCACCGCCCGGGGTGCTGACCTTCACGGCCACACCGACGAAGTCCTTCTCCTCGGACTCGTCGATCGCCTTCTTCGACTCCACCGTGACGCTGATCTTCGCACCGCTGATCAGTTCCGCGGCCTCGTCGGGGATCTCGTCGCCGGGCTCCGGGTCCGACTCGGCGTCCATCAGCTTGACGGTCTTCGCGTCGACGTCCAGGTCCAGCTCGAAGGAGATCGACTTCTCCTTGCCCAGCTTCTCGAAGGCCTGGTCCAGCTTCTTCCCGGCGGAGAGCTGCTCCACCGTGCCGCAGGCGGCCGAAC
This sequence comes from Streptomyces sp. NPDC088707, assembly GCF_044752725.1. Taxonomy (NCBI): domain Bacteria; kingdom Bacillati; phylum Actinomycetota; class Actinomycetes; order Kitasatosporales; family Streptomycetaceae; genus Streptomyces; species Streptomyces sp. NPDC088707. The sequence goes on from NZ_JBIVLV010000002.1 coordinate 561,982, forward strand.
CCGCCAGGACCGCGCCGACGACTGCGGTGGCGGTGAGGGTCTTGCGTATGGCGGTGATGATGGTCTCCTCGTAGGTTCGATCACCGGCGTGATCGAACAGGAGACTCACCACTGCGCGGAATGGTTGCCCTGGTGTCCGTGTTCCCTGCGTCACCACGGTGGCAGGGGCTTCCGGAGCCCTTCCGGAGCCCTTCCGGAGCCCCGGGGGGTCAGGAGGCGACCCGTGTCACCTCGGTGATCCGGCAGGTGACGGGCTCGTCGACCTGGGTCAGGCTCTGCGCCCGCTCGTGGGCGACCTGGTCGGGAGCCAGGTGGGTGACAGCGGCGTGGGCCTCGCTCAGGCGCTCTCCCGACGCCGCAGTGAACTCCACGCCGATGACGTAGTCGCTCGCCTTGCTGCTGCGGTTGGTGATGTCCAGTTCGGCGTGCGGCCACTTCGTACCGGCGTCCACCTGGCACGCCGTGATCCTCACATCCCCCGAGGGTCCGTCCGGATCGTCCCGACCGGGGTCGTCCACCGTGACCACGAGGGCGATGACGCCGATCACGGCGAGCAGCGCGAGGCCGCCGAGGACGAGACCGACGACCAGACAGGTCCTCGACTTCCGCGGAGGCTGCGGCGGCACGCCACCCCAGCCTCCGCCCGGGGGAGGCTGCTGACCTCCCCAGCCTCCGCCCGGGGGAGGTTGCTGACCTCCCCGGCCTCCGCCGGAGGGAGGCGGACCACCCCAGGACGGGGGCTGCTGACCGGGTGTGACTCCCATGCCCGTCACCTTCTTCGAACGACTACCTCCACAGTGCTCCCGGAGAGCCGCGCGAGCAGGTCGACGAGCGCACGCGCGTAAGCGGACACGGGCGGCACCGGAACACCGGAACCGGTAGCGGCCAACCCGGGCCGCCCCCTCGTGCCGGGCGCGCCGGCACGAGGGGGCGGAGGCGCCGCAGTCGCGTCACGCGACGGCGGTGCCCTCGAGCTCGACCAGCTGGCCGGGGATCGCCAGGCGCGTCACCCCGAGCATCGTGGTGGCCGGTGCCACCCCGGCGGCGCCCAACCGGCCCGCCAGCTCGCCGTAGTGCTGGAAGAGCAGGTCGACGTCGGTCGTGTGGACGTTGAGCCGTACGAGGTTCGCGAGGGACATGCCCGCCTCACCGAGTACGGCCTCGACGTTGTCGATGCTCAGCGCCAACTGCCCCGCCATGTCGCCCTCGTGCTGGGGCTTGCCCTCGTCGCTCATCGCCGTCTGGCCCGAGACGTACAGGGTCCGGGTGTGCCCGGAGACGAGCTCACCCTGGTTGAACCCCAGCTCCACCGACCACGTCACCGGGTTGACCGCCGTTCGCTCCATCGCCACATCAGCTCCATTCGCTTCGTTCGACCCATGAAGATCCATGGGAGTACGTACGTCCATCGCCGTGGCGGCCGCCTGCTCCGATGTCGTGCTGACGAGCCTCCCAACAATTCACGACACCCTCGGTCATGTATTCCGTTAGCGTTCTCGCATGCGCGCCGACCGGCTGGTCTCCCTGGTGCTCCTGCTGCGTCAGCGCGGTCGCCTGACCGCGGACACACTCGCCCGTGAGCTGGGGGTGTCCACCCGTACGGTGCTGCGCGACATCGAGGCACTCTCCTCGGCCGGCGTCCCCGTCTACGCCGAGCGCGGCCGGCACGGCGGCTTCGCCCTGCTGCCCGGATTCCGGACCGAGCTCACCGGCCTGAACCACGACGAGGCCCTTGCCCTGCTGACCGCCGGACCGGGGCGCGGGGAACAGGCGTTCGGCCTCGGCTCGGCCCGCACCTCCGCCATGCGGAAGGTCCTCGACGCGCTCCCCGAGAACCACCGGACCGCCGCGAGCGACGCCGTCCAGCGCTTTCTCGTCGAGCCGGACGCGGACCTGCTCTCGCGGAGGGCGGCCGCCGACGAGGTCCCCGGCACCACGATGATGGAGGTCCGGCGCGCGGTGCTCGCCGGACACAAGCTGCGCATCCACTACGCGCCCACGGGCCGGGAACCGGAGTGGCGCACGGTGGACCCGATCGGCCTGGTCACGGTGCGGGACCGGGGCTACCTGCTGGCCACGCGAGCGGGCGCGGACCGTACGTACCGGCTGTCGCGGGTGCTGGCCGCCGAGGAGCTGGCCGAGACGGCCGAGCGGCCCGACCGGGTCGACCTGGACCGGATCTGGCGGGAACGCTCCGCGCGGTTCCTCAGCGACGGCCACCTCACCGTGCTCGTACGGGTGAACCCGGCCCGCCGGGAGGACCTGCTGGACACCGCGGTGGCCGTCCGAGCCGAAGAGCCGGACGCGGACGGCCGGCTGCGTCTGGAGCTGACCTACCAGGACGCACGGCACGCCGAATGGGCCCTGTGGCAGCTCGGCATGGACGCGGAGGCCCTGGCACCGCAGTCCCTGCGCACCGCCCTGCACGACCGCGCCACCGCACTGGCCGACCGCTACGGAGGAGCCTCGGCCTGAGGCCGGCGCCCCGGCACCGAGCCCCGGCGCCGCCTGACGGGCCCGCCCCCGACGATGAGGGTGCGCCGGCGGCCCGACAGGACGATGGAGGGTTGCTGCGAACTCATCGACGTGCTGGTGGTTATGCAGGCATCGACGCCGAGCTGCCGCTCCGGCACATGGACAGGCTGGTCGAGGTTACCCCAGGATCCTCCAGGACGGGGAACTGCGCGGCCTGGTCGAGGAAGCCCTCGGGTGTGCGAACACCCGCGCTCCGGCGGACACCGTCATAACAGGCTTCTGACGAAGTCGAAGAACCAGTTCATGCCGACGACCACGAGGATCGCGAGACCGATCAGGACCACGTAGAACCAGGAGCAGCCGCCTCCCGCGTCCAGCTGGTGCTCGTCGCGACCGCCCAGCTCTCCGTCGAACAGGTCCACGTTCGTCCCCTCTCCCCGCCCGGTCCGTTCCCGGCCCCCCGGCCCCTATGGACGCACTTTCGCACGCCCGGGTTCCGGAGCCGAAGGGGTCGCGTACTCAGGCGTGTACTCAAGAACGCGGGGCGGGTACCCGGGTGGTGGGAGGAACGGCCTAACGGTTCCGGAACATCGGCCTCGCCCACGCGGGCGGGTCCCGGGGCGGTGTCAGCGGATCCCGGCTCTTCGTCACGATCGGCCCGCCACCGCCCGTCGTCAGCGCCGCCCGCAGCTCGGCCACGAACTCCAGGCACGTCCCGTACCGCTCCTCGGGCGTCTTCGCCAGCGCCTTCGCGAACACCGCGTCCGCCGACTCCGGCAGCCCGGGGCGGACCTCGGAGAGCGGGGGCGGCGGGTCGTACTGCTGCGCCCACAGCACCGCCCAGTCGGTGTCACGGCGGAACGGCGGCGCTCCCACCAGCGTCTCGAACACCACACACGCCAGGCTGTACACGTCGCACCGGCCGTCCACCGGCTTCCCCGAGATCTGCTCGGGCGCCACGTAGTCCAGCGTGCCGACGAACTCGCCCACCGTGGTGAACCCCGTCAGCGACAGCGACTTCTTCGTCAGGCCGAAGTCCGTGAGGTACACGTGCTCCGGATGGTCCCGGTCCGTGCCCTCCGCGACCAGGATGTTGCCGGGCTTCACATCCCGGTGGACCAGGTCGTGGGCGTGCGCCGCGTCCAGGGCCGAGGCCACCTGTACCGCGATCCGCCCCGCCTTCCCGGGCGGCAGCGGCCCCTCGCGGTCCAGCAGGGCCACCAGGTCCTGCCCCGCCACGTACCGCATGGCGATGTACAGCACCCCCTCCGTCTCGCCCGCGTCGAAGACCGGCACGATGTGGGGGTGGTCGATCGAGGCGGCGACCCGCGACTCGTGCGCGAAGCGCCTGCGGAAGGTGTCGTTGCGGGCCAGCTCGGGGGCGAGCAGCTTCAGCGCCACCGTCCGGTCGAGCCGCAGATCCCGCGCCCGGTACACGACCGCCATCCCGCCGCGGCCGATCTCGCTCTCCACCCGGTAGCCCGCGATCTCCTTGCCGAGGAGTCCGGAGGGACGGCCCGCCGGCAGCTCCGGTTCGTCGCGCGGCGCGCCGGTCATCACTCCTCACCGGCCGTTCGGCGCGGCGGGCGCTCCACGATCTGGGTGGGCGGCGGCGCCGCGGCCGGGGCGGGGTCCGCCTTCGGCTGCGGCACGGCCTGGGTCGGCGGCGGTCCGGCGGCCGGCGGCGGCTCGCCCCGCAGCACCACCTGGGTCGGCTCGTGGTCGGGGGGCGCGGCGGCAGGCTGATCGCGACCTTTCGCTCGGGCTGCCTCCGCGGGCTCGTCGCGGTGCGCCGCGTCGACGGCCGGGGAGACCGGGGACGCGGGGGAGGCGACCGAGGGCGCCGACGACGCCGCGTACGTACTCAGCCCCACCCCGTCGCAGTACACCCACCGCTCGTGCTCCGCGTCGTACAGCCACACCGACTCGCCGTCGACGACCATGCCCACCCGCAGCCCCCGCGTCCGCAGCCGGAAGTTCTCGCCGTCGAGGCGCCCCGCCCCCAGCTCCTCGGCCGCCCGCCGGTAGCGGCCGAGCGCGTCCTCGGCACGGGCGATCAGCGGGCGCGGGTCGGCGGTCCTGGTGAGCGGCTGCCCCGCCGCCGGCGGGTCGTCCGGGACGGTGACGAGGAGCCGCGCGTCGACCCAGGCCGTCCAGCCGTTGGAGCAGAGGACCCGCCCCCAGTCGCCGGCCCGCTCCTCCAGACGCACCGGCAGGAACGCGTCGAGCGGCGTCGTGGGCAGCCCCGGATCCGGCCCCTCCCAGGTGTCGAGACCGTCGCGCGGTACGACATGGGTGGGCCGGAAGTCCGGCACGTACTCGGGTACGGGGACGCTCACGGGCCTACCTCCGCATGACGACCGGCTCGTGGCGGCGCAGCAGCCGCGCCACGACCAGGCCGATGACGAGACAGAGCACCACCATCATGCCCATGTCGAACAGCCAGGCCGCCGCCGTGTGGTCCATCAGCGGATCCGCCGTCTTGTCGCTCGGCGAGACCGTCCCGATGTCGACCGTGGCGCCCATCGCCGCGAACGCCCACCGCGACGGCACCAGCCACGCCAGCTGCTCCAGGACGGGCGTCCCCCGCACGGTCAGGAGCGCCCCGCAGAACACCACCTGCACGATCGCGAGGAGGACGAGCAGCGGCATCGTCACCTCCTCCTTGCGGACCAGGGCGGAGACGAGCAGACCGAGCATCATCGCCGTGAACGAGAGCAGCGCGACGGCGAGGGTGATCTCCACGAGCGGCGGCATCAGGACACCCTTGCCGCCGGGCACGTTCAGCGGGACGCCGATCAGGGCCACCAGGGTCAGGACGACCGCCTGGACGACCGTGATCGCACCGAGGACGACCACCTTCGAGGCGAGGTACGCCGAGCGGGACAGGCCGACGGCTCTCTCGCGCCGGTAGATCGTGCGCTCCTTGACCAGTTCACGGACGGCGTTCGCCGCGCCGGTGAGGACACCGCCCACACAGAGGATGAGCAGGACGTTCAGCGTCGACTCCTGGTTGAAACCGCCCTCGGACAGGGCCCGGGCCATCGCGCCCATCACGAACGGCAACGCGATCATGATGGCCAGGAAGGTGCGGTCGGCGGAGAGCGCCGCGGTGTACCGGCGGACGAGCGTCCGCAGCTGGGAGCCCCAGCTCTGCGCCTTCGGCGGCGGGGCCGGTTCCCGCTCCACCGGGGCGGGCCCCGGCACGGGGACGTTCGGGCGGGCCGTCGCGTCGGCGACGTAGCGGCGGTGGAAGCGGGAGGACCGGTACAGGCCGGCCCAGTCGCGGTCCCGGTCGTTCTCGAAGGCCTCGAAGGCCTCCGGCCACTCGTCGAAACCGAAGAAGCCGAGGGACTCGGAGGGCGGCCCGTAGTAGGCGACCTTGCCGCCCGGCGCGAGGACGAGCAGCCGGTCGCACACGTCCAGGCTGAGCACGCTGTGCGTGACGACGACGACCGTCCGGCCGTCGTCCGCGAGCCCGCGCAGCATGTGCATCACGGACCGGTCCATGCCCGGGTCGAGGCCGGACGTCGGCTCGTCGAGGAAGAGCAGCGACGGCTTGGTGAGCAGTTCGAGCGCGACGCTCACCCGCTTGCGCTGGCCCCCGGAGAGACTGTGGATCGGCTGCTGCGCGCGCTCCACGAGCCCCAGTTCCCGGATCACCTCGTCCACCCGGGCCCGCCGCTCGTCCGGCTCGGTGTCCTCGGGGAAGCGCAGCTCGGCGGCGTACCCGAGGGCCCGGCGCACGCTCAGCTGGAGGTGCAGGATGTCGTCCTGCGGGACGAGCCCGATGCGCTGCCGCAGCTCGGCGTAGTCCCGGTACAGGTCACGTCCGTCGTAGAGCACGGTGCCCCGGTCGGCGGGGCGCTGCCCGGTGAGCGCGCCCAGGAGCGTCGACTTCCCGGCGCCGGACGGTCCCACGACCCCCAGCAGGCACTTCTCGCCCACGGGGAACGACACCTCGTCGAGGAGGGTCTTGCGCCCGTGGTCGACGGTGACGGCGAGCGACTGGACGTCCAGGGAGACCTCGCCGGTGTCGGTGAACTCGACGAGCTGCCCGCCGATGAGACAGAACGCGCAGTGGCCGACACCGACGATGTCGTCCGGCGTCACACGGGCGTCGGCGACGGGGGCGCCGTTGAGGTAGGTGCCGTTGTGACTGCCCAGGTCATGGATCCAGTAGGTGCCGTCGGGGTGGGCGCGCAGCTCGGCGTGGTGTCGGGAGACGACGAGGTCGGGGACGACGACGTCGTTGTCGGGGGAGCGGCCGATCCGGATGCTGTGGGCGGGCAGTGGCCGCACGGACGTCGGCTGCCGGAAGGTGCCGGTGGCGGCGGGGTGCGAGACCGAGGAGGGCCGGGGCGTCGGCGTGCTCCGCGGGGTGACGAGGTCGGGGGGCACGGGGGAGGGCGCTGCGGGGGAAGGCGGCGCGGGGGCGGGCTCCGGGTCCGGCCGGCCGGCCGGTGCCGGTTCGGGTGCCGGTTCGGGGCGGGGCGGCGCTTCCGGTGCCGGTTCGGGGTGGGGCGGCGCTTCCGGTGGTGCGAGCGGCTGCGCGTCCGGCTGTGCGCCCGGCTGCGCCATCGGCATCGCCTCCGGGGCGGCCGGGGTCGCTCCCGACGACAGCACCGCGCGCGGTCCGTCCTCCGGATGGCCGAACCGCACCACCGTCCCGGGACCCACCTCCCGCGGTCCGGCCACGCGCAGGCCGTCCGTGAAGGTGCCGTTCGTGCTGCCCTCGTCCGCGAGGGTCCAATGGCCCGCGGGGGCGCTGAGCACCGCGTGGTGCCAGGACGCGCGCGCGTCCGCGAGCACGATGTCGCTGGTGGGGTCGCGCCCGATGCGATAGACACGGCCCGGAATCATCCGGGTCGCGTCCCCGTCGATCTCGAGGACCAGATCGGGCGCCGCGGGCACGACGGGCCGCTCTCCCATGCGTGAATATTATCCGCCGGTGGTCATCCCCGCCCGGGATGAGGCCGCCGGTAGGGTGGTCGTCCGCCGCGGGAAGCGGCCCAGGACGAAGGAGGAGGCGCCCGTGCCGAAAGGTGTCACCAGGCGGCGGCCCCGTACCCGCGCGGCGCTGCTGAAGGCCGCCCTGGAGACCTTCGCGGAGCACGGCTTCCACGCGACGACGATCGAGCAGATCTGCGAGCGCGCCGGATACACGCGGGGCGCGTACTACTCGAACTTCGCCAGCAAGGAAGAGCTCTTCCTCGCCCTCTTCGACGAGCACAGCGACCGCACCGTACGACGGCTCGCCGAGTCGATCGACGCGTTGACCGCCGAGGAGTACACCCTGGCCCGGCTCGCGGAGCTCGCCGCCAGGGTCGAACCGGACGAGCGGGACTGGTACCTCGTCACCACCGAGTTCACCCTGCACGCCATCCGCGACCCGCAGGCCGCCTGGGTGCTCGCGCGCCACGACGCGCGGCTGCGGACCGAGATCGCCCGCGGGCTCACCCTCGTCCTGCGCCGCGCCGGGCGCGAACTGACCGTGGACGCCGACCGGTTCGCGCGCCTCCTCATCGCACTGCGCGAGGGCGGACTCGCGCAGAGCTACGTGGAGCCGGCGGAGCTGCCGCCGGGCAGCCTGGAGCGCCAGTTCCTCGCCCCGCTCCTGGAGGTGTCGACGCGGCAGATCCCCGGCGCCGGCACCGAGGACGAGGCTCAGTCGAAGAGGTCCGGGTCCGAGGCCGTGATCTGATCCCACAGCGGGCGCGCCTGGAACCAGCCGGCCAGATGCCCGCCGATCTGCCCGCGCGTGAGCAGGGCCGTCTCCCGGTCGATGTGCTGCGGCGTGCCCGCCGCCATCGCGAGGAGCTGCGCCTGACAGGACCGCTCCATGGTGACGAACCACCACACGGCCTCGGCGACGGACTGCCCGACGGTCAGCAGCCCGTGGTTCTTGAGGATGACCGCCTTGTGGTCGCCGAGGGCCTTGGCGACCCGCTCACCCTCCTCGGTCTCGTTGACCACGCCCCGGTAGTCGTCGTAGATCCCGTGGTCCTCGAAGAAGGCGCAGGCGTCCTGGGTGATCGGGTCGAGCGGGATGCCCAGGCTGGAGAAGGCCTTGCCGTGCAGGGAGTGCGAATGCGCGGCGGCGACCGCGTCGGGCCGGGCGGCGTGGACCCGCGAGTGGATGACGAACGCGGCCCGGTTCACGGGCCTGCGCCCCTCCAGTACGGTCCCCTCGTGGTCCACCAGGATCAGGTCGGAGGCCTTGATCTGGCCGAAGCTCATGCCGAAGGGGTTGACCCAGAAGGCGCTCGGGTCGCCGGGGTCGCGGACGGTGATGTGCCCGGCGACCCCCTCGGAGAAGCCGAACCTCCCGAAGATGCGGAAGCCGGCGGCGAGTTGCTCCTTGCGGTACCGGCGTTCCTCCTCGACGGAGTCGAAGGTGGGCGGCAGCGGAAGGACGACCCCTTCGGGCAACGGCCCGACGGCGGCGGCGAGCGCGGGCGGCACGGTGCTCATGACGGCTCCTCGGTGAGCGAGTGGGGCGCGGGTGGGGCGCGGCGCGCCAAAAGATACAGAGATGTATCCGATACGACAACGGATCGCGCGTGCACGGCGGGGCAGGCGCAGCGCACCGCGGAGTGCGTCGGCGTCGGCGTCGGTCGGTCAGGTCTCCGGCGCGCCGAAGCGGGCCAGGCAATGCCAGACCTTCTTCACGTCCTGCGGGTCGTACCGCCCCGAGCCCGCCGCCTCCTGCACGATCCGGGGATCGAGCCGGCCGTCGACCGCGATCCGGGCGCCGAGCTCCACGTACTCCTGCCCCCGGAACCCGGGGTGCCGCCGCAGTTCGTCGACGGACAGGCGGAATCCGCCGTGCCACTCCACCGGGCACGGCAGGCGCCGGGCCGCCGCCTCCACCTCCGTGCCCCGGTGGCTGGGGTCCAGGACCAGCGCCTCCACATCGCGCGCGATCCGGACCGGGCCGTGGATGTGCGCCTCGACGCAGTCGTCGAGCAGGTCCTGGTCGTCAGCCTCGGCGCGTGCGATCAGGGTGGTGGGTCCGGGTGTGCCCCTCGGCGTGGATCCGTCTCATCGGGGCAGTGTGACGGAGGCCGGGGGTTGCGGCCCGGGGTTTTCGATGGCTACGGTCGACCCCGTCCAGAAAGCGCTTACCCCATCGCCTGTTCGCCACCCCCGTCCCCTGGAGCCCCGCGTGCCCACCCCGGACGTCCTGATCTACACCCGCACCACGGGCTATCGCCACGACTCCATCCCCGACGGGGCAGCCGCGCTCACGGAGCTGGCGCACGGCCTCGGGTGGAAGGCCGAGTCGACCGAGGACCCGGAGGTGTTCACACCCGGGCGCCTGGCCGAGTGCGCCGTCGTCGTCCTGCTGTCCACGACCGGGAACGTCCTGACGCCGGAGGGGCGCGCCGCCCTGGAGGCGTACCTCAGGGGCGGCGGCGCGCTCCTCGCCGTCCACGCGGCGGCCAACGCCGAGCCCGACTGGCCCTTCTACGGCGAGCTGCTCGGCACCCGCTTCGACGGCCACCCCGAGATACAGCCCGGCGTCGTCCTCGTCGACGACCGCGACCACCCCGCGACGGCACCGCTGCCGGACCGCTGGGCCTGGACCGACGAGTGGTACAACTTCACGTCCGACCCGCGGGGCGACGCGGGGTCCGGGGTACGGGTCCTGGCCCGGGCCGACGAGACCTCGTACCGGGGCGGCACCCACGGCGACGACCACCCGCTGGTCTGGTGCCGGGAGATCGACGGCGGGCGGGTGTTCTTCACCGCGCTCGGTCACGCCTCGGAGACGTACCGCGACCCCGCCTTCCGCGCCCATCTCTCCGGCGCCCTGACCTGGCTCACCGCCTAGAGACCGGCCGCCGACGCTCACCGCCTAGAGACCGGCCGCCGACGCTCACCGCCTGGAGACCGGCCGCCGGCGCTCACCACCCCGAAACCGGCCGCCGGCCGCGTTTCCCGAGGTCGCCGCCCCTTTCGGGTCACCCCACCGCACCGCCCCTGTTGCGCAGAGGCCCGCTTAGCGGAAGCGTGCAGACGGGGGCCGATGTCAGGAGGAGACCCGTCATGGGCATCGCCACCGTGAACCCCGCGACCGGCGAGACGCTGCGCGTCTACGAGGCCCACGGGCCCGAGGAGGTCGAGCGGCGGATCGCCGCCGCTCACGAGGCGTACCGCCAGTACCGCACCACCTCCTTCGCCGAACGCGCCCGCCTCCTGCGCGCCGCCGCGGCGCTCCTCGACGAGGACACCGAGGACATCGCGCACACCATGACCGTCGAGATGGGCAAGCCCGTCGCGGCCTCCCGCGCGGAGGCCGCCAAGTGTGCCAAGGCCATGCGCTGGTACGCCCGCAACGCCGAGGAACTGCTCGCCGACGAGCACCCGGCGGAGAGCGACGTCCACGACTCCGGCGCCGACATCGCGCGCGTCCACTACCGGCCCCTCGGCCCGATCCTCGCCGTCATGCCGTGGAACTTCCCGCTCTGGCAGGTGATCCGCTTCGCCGCGCCCGCGCTCATGGCGGGCAACACCGGCCTCCTCAAGCACGCCTCCAACGTGCCGCAGACCGCCCTTTACCTCGGAGACCTCTTCCGCCGTGCCGGATTCCCCGAGGGCTGTTTCCAGACCCTGCTCATCGGCTCCCGCGACGTCGAGCGCGTCCTGCGCGACCCCAGGGTCGTCGCCGCCACCCTCACCGGCAGCGAACCCGCGGGCCGGGCCGTCGCCTCCGTCGCGGGCGACGAGGTCAAGAAGACCGTCCTGGAGCTCGGCGGCAGCGACCCCTTCATCGTCATGCCCTCGGCCGACGTCGTCGGGGCCGTGAAGACCGCCGTCACCGCGCGCGTGCAGAACAACGGGCAGTCCTGCATCGCCGCCAAGCGGTTCATCGTCCACCAGGACGTGTACGACGACTTCTCCGAGCGCTTCACCGCCGCCATGAACGCCCTCACCGTCGGCGACCCCCTCGACGAGTCCACCGACGTCGGCCCGCTCGCCACCGAACAGGGCCGCACCGATCTGGAGGCGCTCGTCGACGACGCCGTACGGCGGGGCGCCACCGCCCTGTGCGGCGGCCACCGGCCGGAGGAGTCGGCGCTCGCGAACGGCTGGTACTACCGTCCCACCGTCCTCGCCGGCATCACCCCGGAGATGCGGATCCATCAGGAGGAGTCCTTCGGGCCGGTCGCCACGGTGTACCCGGTCAGTGACATCGAGGAGGCCGTGACCGTCGCCAACGACTCCCCGTTCGGACTCAGTTCCAACGTCTGGACCCGCTCGGCGGAGGACGTCGCCTTCTTCGTGCGCGACCTGGAGGCCGGAGGCGTCTTCGTCAACGGCATGACGGCCTCGCACCCCGCACTCCCCTTCGGCGGGATCAAGCGCTCCGGTTACGGCCGTGAGCTCTCCGGGCACGGCATCCGCGAGTTCTGCAACGCGACGACGGTCTGGCAGCGCGCCTGACCGACCTGCCCACCGGCCACCCGCGCCCTCGCGCCCGCCGGGACGGTCGCGGGGGCCCGCCTCACCCCCTCAGGCCCGAGTCCACTCCAGCAACCGCTCCGCCGGCCAGGCGTTGATCACCCGGTCCTCCGGCACTCCGCACTCCTCCGCCCGCGCGCACCCGAGGATCTGCCACTCCAGCTGGCCCGGCGCGTGCGCGTCCGTGTCCACCGCGACGTACGCGCCCGCCGCCACCGCGAGCCGCAGCAGCCGCCGCGGCGGGTCGAGCCGCTCCGGGCGGCTGTTGATCTCGACCGCCGTCCCGGACTCGGCGCAGGCGGCGAACACCCGCTCCGCGTCGAACTCCGACTCCGGTCGCAGCCGTCCGCCCGCCACCAGGCGGCCCGTGCAGTGCCCGAGCACGTCCATCAGCGGGTTGCGCACGGCCCGTTCGAGCCGGCGGGTCATCGCCCTCCCGTCCATCCGGAGCTTCGAGTGGACCGAACCGACCACCAGGTCGAGGCGGTCGAGCAGCTCGGGCTCCTGGTCCAGCGACCCGTCGTCCAGGATGTCGCACTCGATCCCGGTGAGCAGACGGAACGGCGCCCACTCCTCGTTCAGCCGCGCCACCACGTCCAGTTGCTCCAGGAGCCGCTCGGCCGACAGGCCCCGCGCCACCGTGAGCCGGGGCGAATGGTCGGTGAGCACGGCCCACTCGTGGCCGAGCCCCGCCGCAGCACGGCCCATGTCCTCGATCGTGGCACCGCCGTCGGACCAGTCCGAGTGGAGGTGGCAGTCGCCGCGCAGGGCCGCCCGCAACGCCTCGCCGCCGCTCGCCGGCCCGGCGGTCCGCAGGGACTCCTCCAGCTCTGCCTCCAGCCCCGCCAGATACTCCGGGACCCGCCCGTCCAGCGCCTCGCGCACCACCGCCGCGGTCTTCGGCCCCAGGCCCTTCACGGACTCCAGGGTGCCCGCCGCCGCACGCTCGGCCGCCTCGCCCTCCGGCAGGGCGGAGACCGCGGCGGCGGCCGTACGGAAGGCCCGCGCCCGGTACCCCGGGGCCTGGGCGCGCTCCAGGAGGAAGGCGATCCTGTTCAGGGCGGCCACAGGGTCCATGACGTCACTCCTCGGCTTTCCGGGGCCCTTCCTCAGGCGCCGTTCACGGCGTCCGCCGGCACCTCCGCCGGACCGATCTCGCACCACACGGCCTTGCCCTCGCCGCGCGGTTCGACACCCCACCGCGACGCCAGCGCGTCGAGCAGCATCAGTCCGCGCCCCGAGGTCGCGGCCTCGCCCGGGGTACGGCGCCGGGGCCAGGCACTCGACCGGTCCTGCACCGACAGCCGGACCCGCCGCACCGGTTCGGGCAGTACCTCCAGGGTCAGCACCGCACCGCCCTCGGTGTGCAGCAGGACGTTGACGAGCAGCTCGCCCGTCAACAGCTCGGCGTCGTCGGCCAGTTCCGTCATGCCCCAGTCGCGCAGCGCCTGCCCCACGGCCGCGCGCGCGTCCGACAGGCCCTGCGGGTCGGCCTGGTGGATGTACTGATGGATGCGCGGCGCGCGGGGTGTGCCCGGGTCCGGGCTGCGCCGCAGCACCAGGAGCGCCACGTCGTCGCCCGAGCCCCAGCGCTCCCACAGCCGCTCGGAGAGGTGGTCGGCGAGCGCCTCCGCCTGCGGCGGGCCGCTGCTGATGGCCTCGGAGAGCGCGGTGAGACCGGCCTCGATGTCCGACCCGGGCTGCTCGACGAGCCCGTCCGTGCACAGCACCAGCGTCTCCCCGGGGACGAGGTCGAGCCGCGTCTCGGGGAACTCCTCGTCGCCGAACACCGTCGCGAGCCCCAGCGGCAGCCCGCCCCGCAGCTTGGGCTGCCCGACCCGGCCGTCGGTGTGCCGGATCAGCGGCCCGAGATGCCCCGCCCGTACGGCCCGCAGGGTGCCGCTGCCCAGATCCACCTGGGCGTACGTGCAGGTGGCGAAGCGGTTGGTGTCCAGCTCGGCCAGAAAGCGGGAGGCGCGGGCCAGCACCGTCGAAGGGGCGTGGCCCTCACCGGCGTACGCGCGCAGGGCGATGCGCAGCTGCCCCATGATGGCGGCGGCGTGGGTGTCGTGCCCCTGGACGTCGCCCACGACGATCCCGACCCGCCCGCGGGGCAGCGGGATCACGTCGTACCAGTCGCCGCCGACCTGCCGCCCGCTCCAGGCCGCGTGGTAGCGCACGGCGATCTCGCCGCCGGTGATCCGGGGGATCCGGCGCGGCAGCATCGTCGCCTGGAGCCCGGTCGCGAGCTCCCGCTCCTCGTCGAAGAGGATCGCCCGCTGGAGGGACTGGGCGACGATCGCCGCGAGCCCGAGGGCCAGGTTGCGCTCGTCGGCGTTGAACGAGGTGCGGCCCCGGTAGAACAGGGCCATGCCGCCCAGCGACCGCGCCTGCGCCACCAGCGGCAGATAGCAGGCCGCCCGGAAGTCCAGCTGCGCCAGGTAGGGGGCCAGCTCGGGGAAGTCCCGCCCGAGCGACGCGAACGAGGAGACGAACCGGGGCCGACCGCTGAGCACGGCCTCCGCGAGCGGCATGCCCCGGTCGAGCCGCCGGACCCGGAAGTCGTCGAGCGCGTCGAGGGTTTCGCCGCTGAGCGCGATGATGTGGAGCGAGCCGTTCTCGACGAGTCCGAGCGCCAGGCCGTCCGCGCCGAGCCTGGCCAGCCCGCCCGGGCCGGTCAGGGCGGCCGTCACGTCGTCCACGGTCACCGCGCGGGAGAGCGCGGCCGTCGTCCGCTCGACGATGTTCGTCTGGACCTCGCGGCGCTTCTCCAGCTCCTGGACGAACGCGAAGCGCGTGACCTCGGCGGTCGTGTCCCGCACGACCCCGACGATCCGCCGCGCCCGCCCGTCCGGCGAGCGCAGGATCCGCGCCTGCACATGCGTCCAGTGGGGTGGCCCGTCGGCCTGCGGGATGGGGAAGTGCGCGGCGTACGACGTCTCGCCGCTCCTGACCGCCTCCCGTACGACCGCCTCCAGCTTGGTCCGCTCCTCCGGGTCGAGGCGGGCGATCAGCGACACCGGGCGGCCGTCGAAGGCGTCCGGGGCCACGCCGAAGACCAGCAGCCCGGACGTGTCGACATCGATGGTGCCCGTGTCGAGATCCCAGTCGAAGCTGCCGGTCCGGTTCATGGCGAGCCACTCGGCGGGCCCGATCTCGCCATTGCGCGTACGCCGGTCTTCATCGGTCATCCTCCCCATTGTCGAACCCGCACCCCTCCGACGCCATGGCGATGACACGGCGTGGCGCGAGTTCGCCTCGGCGTGCGAGCGGCACGGGAGCGGCGGGAGCGGCCGGGAGACGGGTGAGCGGCACGGGAGCGGCGGGAGGCGGGGAAGTGCCCGGAGGTGAGGGAGTGGCACGAGGCGGCGGGAGGCGAGGGGAACGGCCGGGCGGTGAGGGAGTGGGCCGGAGGGCGGGCGGAGCGCCGTGCGGGGCGCTCGGAGGGCCTTCGCCGGGGCGCCGCGGCGAAAATGCCGGTGGGCCCCGGCGTGCGCCGGGGCAGAATGGGCCGGTGCAGCCGCCCTACCGTGTTCTCGGTCCGTGTCAGGCCTTCCGTACCGACGACGGGACGGAGGCCGTAGTGAGCGGTGCCAGGCTCCGCGCCCTGCTCACCGCGCTCGCGGCGGCCGGCGGGCGGCCGGTGGGCACACCCGCGCTGATCGGCCAGGTGTGGGGCGACGCCGACCGCGCCGAGGACCCGGACCAGGACCGCACGGCGGCGCTCCAGGCTCTCGTCGGCCGTCTGCGCCGGGCCGTGGGCCGGGAGGCCGTCGTCTCCGCGCCCGGAGGCGGCTACCGGCTGGCCGCAGCCCCGGACGCCGTCGACCTCCACCGCTTCGAACGGCTCGCCGCCGAAGGCTCCGCCGCGCTCGGCGCGCGGGACCCGGGCCGGGCCGCCGGCCTCCTCGACGAGGCCCTCGGTCTCTGGCGGGGTCCCGCCCTCGCGGATCTGCCCGGCCGGCACACCGACCCCCTGGTCGTCCGGGTCGAACAACGGCACACGCAGGCGCGACGCGACCGGCTCGCCGCCGACCTCGCCCTGGGACGGGCCACGGAGGTCCTCGCACCGCTCGCCGCCCTCGCCGCCGGAGAGCCGCTCGACGAACCCCTCCAGGCCCTGCGGATCCGCGCCCTGCGGGCGGCCGGGCGGCCCGCCGAGGCCCTGGCCGTGTACGAGGAGGTCCGCGCGGGCCTCGCGGACCGGCTGGGCACGGACCCGGGACCCGAACTGCGCGCCCTGCACGCCGAACTCCTGACGGACACGGCGCCCGCGCCCGCGCCTTCGCCGCCCGCGCCGGAGGGGAGGGGGCAGGCGGTCGGCCTGCCCGCCCGGCTGACCTCGTTCATCGGCCGGGACGACGACCTGGGCGCGCTCGCCGCCGAGTGGGGCGCCCGGCGGCTCGTCACCCTCACCGGGCCGGGCGGCGTCGGCAAGACACGCCTCGCCCTGGAGGCGGCCGAGACGTACCGGGACGGCCCGGTCCACCTCGCCGAACTCGCCTCCGTACGCGAGGAGTCCACGGTCGTCGCGGCCGTCCTGAGCGCGGTGGGCGCGCGGGAGACGCACGTCTGGCACCGCGCGGCGGTCGCCGCGACGGACCCGGAGGACCCCTTCGCCGAACTCGTCGAACACTGCGCCGGGCGGCGGATGCTGCTCGTCCTCGACAACTGCGAGCACCTGGTCGCCGCGGCGGCGGAGCTCGCGCACGTGCTGCTCACCCGCTGCCCCGGCGTCACCGTGCTCGCGACGAGCCGGGAGCCGTTGGGGGTGCCGGGGGAGGCGGTGCGGCCGTTGGGCCCGCTGCCGATGGGGATGGCGTTGCGGCTGCTCGGTGAGCGGGGCGCGGCGGCGCGTGCGGGGTTCGTGGTGGCGGAGGACCGGGCGGCGGCGGAGGAGGTGTGCCGGCGACTCGACGGTCTGCCGTTGGCGATCGAGCTGGCGGCGGCGCGGTTGCGGTTGCTGTCGGTGCGTCAGATCGCGGAGCGGTTGGACGACCGGTTCCGGTTGCTGACGTCGGGGGCGCGGACGGTGCTGCCGCGGCAGCAGACGTTGCGGGCGGTGGTGGACTGGTCGTGGGACCTCCTGGAGGAGCCGGAGCGGGCGGTGCTGCGGCGGCTCGCGGTGTTCTCGGGCGGCGCTGATCTGGCGGGGGCGGAGGCGGTCTGCGCGGACGGCGGTACGCCGGAGGTGCTGGATCTGCTGGGCGCGCTGGTCGACAAGTCGCTGGTGGTGGCCGGCCCTGGCCGCGACGGCGAGGGGATGCGGTTCCGGCTGCTGGAGACGGTGGCGGAGTACGCGGGGGAGCGGCTTGAGGAGTCGGGGGAGCGGGCCGCGACCGAACGGCGCCATCTCACGTACTACCGGGAACTCGCCCGTACCACCGACCCCGGACTCCGCGGCGCGGGCCAGGTCGCCGCCATCGCCCTCCTGGAGCGCGAGCACGACAACCTGCGCGGGGCCCTGCGGACGGCCGTCGCGCTCGGCGACGAGCAGGAGGTGCTGTGCCTCGTCCACTCCCTCAGCTGGTTCTGGCAACTGCGCCACCACCAGGTCGACGCCCGCACCTGGGCCACGGAGGCGGGCCGGCTCGGCCCCGACCCGTTCCAGGAGCCCGTCCGCCCGGCCCGGCCGCTCGACGGCCGGTGCACGGACGTCCCACCGCCGTGGCACGGCGAGCGACTCGCCGAGGCCCGGCGCGGCGGGCGGCTCTACGTGCTCGCGACCCAGGGAGGCCGGGGCGCCACCCCGTTCGAACACCCCGAGACCCGCGCCAGGCTCGCCGCGCTGGTCTCCGCGTACCGCCCCGGCCTTCCGCAGACCTGCCGCCAGCCGGCGATGATGTGGTACTTCGCCCGCCTCATGACCGGGGAGTTCTCCGGCCTCGACGAGACCCTGACGGCGCTCGTCGACGCCTGCCGGGCCCACGCCCCCGGCTGGGACCTGGCCTTCGCCCTGCTCGTACGGGCCAAGCTCGTCGTCCGCGGTCCCCATGACGCGGCCGAGGCGCTCGCGCTCTTCGAGACCGCCGGCGACTCCTGGGGCATCGCCGAATCGCACGCCGCCCGGGGCGAGGCCTACGAGCGCGCGGGCCGGCTCGCCGAGGCCGCCGCCGACTTCGAGCGGGCCACGGACGCCGCCGCCCACGTCGGCGCGCACTCCCAGGTTCCCCTCTACACCGCGCGCCTCGCGGCCGTACGGCTCCGGCTCCACCCGGAGGGGGACCCGGCGGCCGAACAGCTCCTGGCCGAAGCCGCCGACGCGGCCGGGGAGTGGGGCGCCGAGGTCGCCGGCTCCGCACGGATGCTGCTCACCCAGCACTACGGCCACACCGGGCGCACCGGTCTCGCCCGGGCTCAGCTCGCCCGCCTGGAGGTCGAGTTCGGAGACGTGACCCCGGGCCTCTTCTGGGGTCTCGCCGGAGGGGCGTGGGCCTGGCTCGACTGCCTCGACGGCGCCTACGACCGGGCCGTGGAGCGGCTCGCGCGCGCCGTCGCGGAGGTGGAGACCCTGGCCCACCTGGTCGCCCCGTACCTGCTCGTCACCCAGTTCGCCACGGCCGCGTGGGCGCTCGGCGGGCGGGGCGGGGCGGGCGACGCCGGGACCGGGGCGCGGCTCCTCGGCGCGTACGACGCCCATGCCGGCTCCGGCTCGGACGGCGGCTTCCGGCCCTTCACGCCCGAGACGGAGGCCCTGATCAGGGCGCGAGCCGAGGAGGCCCTCCGCGCGGCGCTCCCCTCGGAGGCGTACGCCCGCCATCACGAGGAGGGGACGCGGCTGGCGGCCCGTGCGGCCGCGGAGCTCGTCCGGAATCAGGGGGCGACTCCGGCCGCCGCGCGTCCGCCGCTCCCGGATGCGGACCCGGTGGCCGGACACGAGAATGGCGAGTGCCGGACGAACACGTAGGAGGCGGCATGAACGCTGAGCCCGACAAGACGTCCCCGGGGGACTTCCCGACGCCCGACCGGCTGTTGCATTCCGGGTCGGAGGGCGATTTCACGGCCGAGGACCTGGTTCTGGCCTCCGGCCGTGACGTGTCTCCGAAGACCCTCGCCTGGGCGGAACGCCGGATGGCGGAGAAGGGTCGTGCCTCCATGGACGAGCTGCTGCCGTAGGCCGCCCCGGCCCTGACTCGCAGTACCCCTCGACAACCCCCTCGGCCCCGGTTCGGCAGCTGCGAACCGGGGCCGAGGGCCGTCCGGGGCCGCTCCGAGGCTTCCGCATTTGTGGAACACGTTCTACCGTGGCCGCCGTCGCGCGTCGCACCGCCGGGTGACGCCGAGGACCCGCAGGACCGCCGCCGCAGGACAGCCGCCACGGGAGGCCCGCCTCATGCACCTCGCATACACGCCCGCACAGAACAGCCTGCGCGCCGAGCTGCGTGCCTACTTCGGCGAGCTGGTTCCCGAGGACGTCCACACCCGCTACGCGGACCCGGCGGCGCAGAAGCGCTTCTACCGGGAGACCGTGCGCCGGCTCGGCGCCGACGGCTGGCTCGGGGTCGGCTGGCCGACCGAGTACGGCGGGCGGGGGCTGACCCCGATGGAGCAGTTCATCTTCTTCGACGAGGCCGCGCAGGCGGGCGTCCCCCTCCCCCTCATGGCGCTGAACACCGTCGGGCCGACGATCATGAGCTTCGGCACCGACGAGCAGAAGGCGTACTTCCTGCCGCGGATCCTCTCCGGCGAGATCGACTTCGCCATCGGCTACAGCGAGCCCGACGCGGGCACCGACCTCGCCGCCCTCAAGACCCGTGCGGTCCGCGAGGGGGACGAGACCACCGGTACGTACACGGTCGACGGGCAGAAGATCTGGACCACGAACGGCGACACCGCGGACTGGGTCTGGCTCGCGGTCCGCACCGACCCGGACGCGCCGCCGCACAAGGGCATCACGATGCTTCTCGTCCCGACCGACGACCCCGGCTACTCCTGCACGCTCATCAACACCCTCGCCTCGCACGACACCACGGCCAGCTACTACGACAACATCAAGGTGCCCGCCTCGCGCCGGGTCGGCGACGAGAACAAGGGCTGGCGCCTCATCACCAACCAGCTCAACCACGAGCGCGTCACCCTGGCCGCCCACGGCACGATGGCGATCCGCGCGCTCCACGACGTCCAGCACTGGGCCGCCGGCACCCCGCTCGCCGACGGCCGGCGCGTCATCGACCTGCCCTGGGTCCGCCGCACCCTGGCCCGCACCCATGCCCGGCTCGACGCGATGAAGCTCCTGAACTGGCAGATGGTGAACGCCGTCCAGAACGGCACCCTCACCCCCCAGGACGCCTCCGCCGTGAAGGTCTACGGCTCCGAGGCCCGCCGCGACGCCTACGCGGCCCTCATGGAGGTCGTCGGCGCGGCGGGCGCCCTCAAGGAGGGCTCGGCGGGCGCGGTACTCCACGGCGAACTGGAACGCGGCTACCGCTCGGCCGTCATCTTCACCTTCGGCGGCGGCAACAACGAGATCCAGCGCGAGATCATCTCCTGGATCGGCCTCGGCATGCCCCGCGTCCGCCGGTAGCGCGCGAGGTCATCCGGCGGACCGAGCGGCCCGAGACCCACCCGTGACCTGCGGAAAGATCCACAGAGGGGTTTCCGCCGGTTTCGTCGCCACGCGCACAGGATCGTCACCGAACCGACATACCGAGCGGTCGGAATCCCCTTACGCGAGAGGTATACCCATGAGTAACGTACGCGGACCACCGGCGCCACCCGCCCGTCCCCCGGGGCGGCAAGGAGCAAGATCGATGTCGTACCACCAGCCTTTTCCCGGCCCACCGCCCGTACCCCAGCACCGGAATGCCGGGCGGCACCGCCAAGAGGCGGCGTCGCAGTCCTGGGAGGGTGCACCGCCGTCCTGGGACACCGATCCCCAGGCGGCCTGGGACTCGTCCCCGCGAGCGTGGGAGTCCTCGCCGCACGGCTGGGACTCCGCGCAGCAGCCCTGGGACGCGTCCCCACCGCCGCGGCCGCCCGCCACCGAGGATCGTGATGATCTGCACCGGCTCGGAGCCGCCTACCGCAGACTCCGCCGCGTCGCCACCTTCACCGCGCTCGGCTACTTCGTCATCTTCCTCCTCCTGTCCGGCTACGCCCCCTCCGTGATGACCGGCACCCTCACCGGCGGTCTCACCACCGGGCTGGTCCTGGGGCTCCTCCAGCTGCCCGTGGCGCTGGCTGCGATCGCGCTGTACGAGCGGATCGCGCGCCGCCGCGTCGACCCGCTCGCCGCGGCGATCCGCGAACGCGCCGAGCGGACGGCCGCGGCAGCCGCCCCCCGGCCGGAACGCCAGAGCCGCTCCGGACGCCCCGTGTGGCAGCAGCCCACCGGAGGTGCGCGCGCATGACCGGCTTCAGCTCCGAGGCCCAGACCATGTCGCTGATCGCGTTCATCGCGGTCATCACCGTCACGCTGCTGCTGTGCGTGATGACCGGCCCCGACCGTGACGACCTGGGCGATTTCTACACCGGTTACCGCTCGCTCTCCCCCGTGCAGAGCGGCCTCGCGATCGCCGGCGACTACATCTCCGCCGGCACCGTGCTCGGCACCATCGGCATCATCGCGCTCGTCGGCTACGACGGCGTCACGCTCGCCCTGAGCACCGTGCTCTCACTGGTCCTGATGATGTTCCTGCTCGCCGAACCGCTGCGCAACGCCGGCCGGTTCACGATCGGCGACGTCCTCACTCGGCGTCTCCCCGGTCCCGCCGTGCGGATCGTCACCGCCGCGGTGACCCTGACCGCGTTGCTGCCGCTGGTGATCTTCCAGCTCGCGGGCGCGGGCGATCTCCTCTCGGTCGTCCTCGGCTTCGACTCCGACGGCTTCAAGACCGGGGCGATCGTGTTCCTGGGCCTGCTGATGATCGCCTACGCGGCGATCGGCGGCATGAAGGGCACCGCGTTCATCCAGATCGTCAAGACCGTCGCCCTGCTCGGCGCGTCCCTCGCGATCGCCGCGCTCATCCTCCACCGCTTCGACTTCAGCCTGCCCTCTCTGCTGGACGCCGCCAAGCGCGGCAGCGGGGCGGGAGACGCCTATCTCGCCCCCGGTCTGCAGTTCGGCGGCAACGAACTCGACATGATCAGCACCCAGTTGACGGTGGTGCTCGGCGCCGCGGTGCTGCCGCACATCACCATGCGCATGTTCACCGCGCGCAGCGCCGCAGCCGTGCGGCGCTCGATGTCCTGGGCCGTGTCGACCGTCGTCGTGACCTGTCTGCTGATCGCCGTCATCGGCTTCGGCGCGGCGGCGATCGTCGGCCACCAGGGGATCGTCGCCGGCGACCCGCAGGGCAAGACGGCGTTCCTCATGGTCAGCCAGGCCATCATGGGGACGGACCAGACGACCGTCGAGACCCTGCTGTTCACGGCCGTGGCGACAGCCGTCTTCCTCACCCTGCTGGCCTCGGTCGCCGGGATCACCCTCGCCTGCGCCAACACCCTGGCGCACGACCTCATCACGCACGGGCTGCGCCGAAAGGCGCGACTGAAGGGCTCCGCGGAGATGGCCGTCGCCCGGATCGCCGCGGCGGGCGTCGGGCTCGTGGCGATCGCGATCGCCGCCGGTGCCCGGCATCTGAACCTTCAGGCACTGCTCACCCTGTCGTTCTGCATCGGCGCGTCCGCGGTCGCACCGGCCCTCGTCTACAGCCTCTTCTGGCGCCGCTACTCCCGTAAGGGACTGCTCTGCACCCTCATCGTGGGCAGCGCCTCCGCGTTCATCCTCATGACCGGCAGCAACCTCGTGTCCGGATCGCCCCAGGCGGTCTTCCCGGACCAGGACTTCAACTGGTTCCCGTTCACCACGTCGGGCATCCTCTCGGCCCCGCTGGGCTTCCTCGCGGGCTGGCTCGGCACGGTGCTCGGCGAACGCGACCCGGCCGACCAGCGCATGCGGTACGAAGCGGTGGAGGAGACCATCCTGGCCGGCACACCCCCGGCGAACAGCGCCTCCGCGTCCTGACGCGCCCGCCCCGGCGAGAGGGCGCCCGGCCTGAGCTTCCAGGCCGGGCGCCCTTTCGGCCGTCCCGAGGCTCCCGGAGCCTCTCGTTCGGATCGTGCCGGGGCACGGCCGACGAAAGGACGGGCAGGGTCAGCGGTACTCGCAGAGGTAGGCGGTCTCCACCGCGACCCGCAGCTGGAACCTGCTGTCGCCGGGGACCTTGAAGTGGTCCCCGGCGGAGAAGGTCTCCCACGCCTCGGCGCCGGGCAGCCGCACCGTCAGGGCACCACTGACCACGTGCATGATCTCCGCGGCGGCGGTGCCGAACTCGTACTCCCCGGGAGCCATGACCCCGATGGTCGCGGCGCCCTGCTCCTGCGTGAACGCGATCGACTTGACCGTGCCGTCGAAGTACTCGTTGACCGTAAACATGGGCGTCCTCATGCGAATCAGGTGAGTGGGAGGGGCGGCCGGGCATCGTGCGCCGGCCACGCGTAGGGGCACCTTAAGGGCGCCGCCGGGACCGACACCTCCCCGACCGGCCCGGTCTCACGTACTGGACGGAGCGGGCCGGTGCCCGCGCGTCCGGGCTCCGGTTGAGGCCCGGCGCCATCGGCGTAGCGTGGAGATGATTCGAACGAGGAGCGGTGGCCATGGGCAAGCTCTCGAACGACCAGCTGCGCGAGCGGGTACGCGGGACGGTCGTCACGGCCGACGACGACGCCTTCGACGAGGCGCGCAGGGTGCACAACGCCATGATCGACAGAAGACCCGCCGTGATCGTGCGCTGCGTCAACGCGGGCGACGTCATGGCCGCGGTGGACTTCGCCCGGGAGAACGGGCTCGATCTCGCGGTCCGCGGCGGCGCGCACAGCGTCCCCGGCTTCGGCACCTGCGACGACGGGGTCGTGGCCGATCTCTCCGGGATGCGAGGAGTCCGCGTCGACCCCGTGCGGCGGACCGCCCGCGCCGAGGGCGGGGCGACCTGGGGCGACTTCAACGCGGCCACCTATCCCTTCGGCCTCGCCACCACCGGCGGGATCATCTCCACCACCGGCGTCGGCGGACTCACCCTCGGCGGCGGCATCGGCTATCTGGCCCGAGGACTCGGCCTGAGCTGCGACAACCTCGTCTCGGCCGACGTGGTGACCGCGGACGGCCGGCTCGTCGTCGCCGACGAGGAACAGCACGCCGACCTGTTCTGGGCCCTGCGCGGAGGCGGCGGCAACTTCGGCGCCGTGACGTCGTTCGAGTACCGGCTCGCGCCCGTCAAGGACATCTACGGCGGACCGATGCTCTTCGAACTCGAGGACGCGGCCACCGTCGTGCGCGCCTTCGCCGACCACATCGCCGACGCACCGGAGCAACTGGGCGGGTTCCCCGCCTTCCAGATCGCCCCGCCGCTCCCGTTCATCCCGGAGGACCGGCACGGTGACACCTTCGCCCTGGTCGTGGCGTGCTGGGCCGGACCGCTCGACGAGGGCGAGAAGGCCCTGCGGCCCCTCCGCGACTTCGCGCCGGTCGTCGCCGAGCACGTCGGGCCCATGCCGTACCCGGCACTCAACAGCGCCTTCGACGCGCTCGTTCCGCCCGGCCTCCAGCACTACTGGAAGGCCAACTTCGTGACCGAGCTGACCGACGCCGCGATCGCGGCGCACATCGAGCACGCGCCGGGGCTGCCCGCCGTGAACTCGACGGTCCACATCTACCCGATCAACGGCGCCTGCCACCGCGTCGCCCCCGACGCCACGGCCTTCGCCTACCGGGACGCCTCCTTCGCCACCGTCATCGCCGGCATGTGGCCCGACGCCTCCGCGAACGAGGCCAACATCGCCTGGGTCCGCGACTACTACGAGGCCACCGCGCCGCACTCCGAGGAGGGCGGTTACATCAACTTCATGGCCGACGACGACCGGGGCCGGATCAGGGCCAACTACGGGGCGAACTACGACCGCCTGGTCGAGGTCAAGCGGGCGTACGACCCGGACAACCTGTTCCACCTGAACCAGAACATCGAGCCCTGAGACCGGCACCGGTCTCCCGAGGACGTCCGCTCGCCCCTCGTGCACGACCGGTTCCACGGCGCCGGTTCCGACGTAGCCTGAACGGTATGAGCGAGGACGCTTCTTGAGCGCGGACCCGGGGCTCTTCGGACCCCGTTCCGTGACCTGGCAGGTGCACAGCGACCCGGTCATGTGGATCGCGGGCGTACGGGCGCTGTGGCTGCAGGCGCTGCACCCCGTCGCCGTACGCGGCGTCATGATCAACAGCAGCTTCCGGAAGGACCCCTGGGGACGGCTCCTGCGGACCGCGGACTTCGTCGGGACCCTCAGCTACGGGACCACCGAGGCCGCCGAAGCCGCCGGGGCCCGGGTGCGCCGCATCCACCGGCGGCTCGGCGTGGACGACCCGGAGCTGCTCCTCTGGGTGCACTGCGCCGAGACCGACTCGTACCTCGCCGTCGCACGCCGCTCGGGCATCCCGCTCACCGACGCCCAGGCCGACCGGTACGTCGACGAACACCGCACCTCCGCACGGCTCGTCGGCCTCGACCCGGCCGCCGTCCCCGGATCCACATCCGCGCTCGCCGCGTACTTCGAGACCGTACGGCCCCGGCTCGAGGCCGGCGCGGACGCCCGTACCGTCGAGGACTTCCTGCGCCGGCCACCGGTGAAACCCGTCCTGGTACCGGCGCGCGAGGTGATCTGGCGGCGCGTGGCGGCGCTCGCGTACGACACCCTGCCCCCTTACGCCCACACGCTCTACGGCCGAGCCGCGCCGCCGCAGGAGACCGTCACCCGCCGCCTCGTCACCACGGCGGACCTGCTGCGCCGCGTCCCCGCCCGCCTGCGCTGGCGGCTGCCGCCCGGGCACATCCTCCGCGCCATGGACCGGCTCGGCCCGGGAGCGCGACCCGACCCTTACACGTACCCCGCCCCGTACCCACTGTCCGAACCGGCGTCCATACTGGACGAGCCGGGAAAGGCATAGGAGAACGACGGGGGCGGCAGCACACGATGGGGGACTCCAGACTGATCCAGGGCCGGTACCGCCTGCACGAGGTCATCGGTCGCGGGGGCATGGGCGAGGTGTGGCGCGCCACCGACGAGGCGCTCGGCCGCGGGGTCGCCGTGAAGTGCCTCAAGCCGATCGGACCGCAACAGGACCCGCAGGTCCTCACCGTGGTCCGCGAGCGGTTCCGGCGCGAGGCGCGGGTGGCCGCCGCGCTCCAGCACCGGGGCATCACCGTCGTGCACGACTTCGGCGAGTACGACGGCGTGCTCTTCCTCGTCATGGAACTCCTGGAGGGGCGCAACCTCAGCCAGCTCCTCGCCGCCAACGCCCGGCATCCGCTGCCCGTCCACGACGTCGTCGAGATCGCCGACCAGGTCGCCGACGCCCTCGCGTACACCCACCGGCACGGGATCGTGCACCGCGACCTGAAGCCCGCGAACATCATGCGGCTGCGGGATGGGACGGTGAAGATCTGCGACTTCGGCATAGCGCGCCTCGGCGCGGACGTCGGCTTCACGTCCAAGCTCACCGGCACGGGCATCGCCATGGGCACGCCCCACTACATGTCGCCCGAGCAGATCGGCGGCGGCGAGATCGACCACCGCAGCGACCTCTACTCGCTGGGGTGCGTGCTGTACGAACTCGCCACCGGCGCCCCGCCCTTCGACCTGGGCGACTCCTGGGCGATCCTCATCGGACACCGCGACACGGTGCCGAGTCCGCCGCGCGCGCACCGGGCCGAACTCCCGGACTACTTCGACCGGATCGTCGTCGACCTGCTCGCCAAGGTGCCGGCGGAGCGGCCGGCCGACGCCGGGGACCTGCGCCGCCGGATCGTGACGGGACGGGTCGCGCTCTCCCTGCCGGGGGCGGGCACCGCCGCCGGCGCGTCGCAGGCCGGGGCGACCGTCGTGCCGGGGCCGGGACCGGGCTCCGCGGGCGGCCCCGGTTCCGGTGCCCCTTCCGAGTCCGGGCCCGGTTCCCTTCCCGGCACCGGTGCCGATCCCGGCATGACCGTCCCCATGCCCGCCTGGGTCCAGGCGATCACCGGCGGGCACCGCCCCGCCGACGCCGCGGGCGTGCCGCGCCCGGTCGCCCACGACCCCGCCGCGGCCGTCCTCACCACGGAGTGGACGACCGCCGTCACGAGCACCGGCGGTGCCCCCGCGCCGCACGAGCCCGCGCCGGTGCGCCCCGCCGCCTCCGCGGAGCTGATCGCGGTGCTCGCCGGCCGGTACCGGGCGGGCATGGGCCTCGGACGGCTCGGCCGCTGGGACGAGGCCGAGTCCGTGCACCGGTCCGTCGCCGAGCACCGCGCCACGGCCCTCGGCGAGGACCACCCGGACACTCTGGCCAGCCACTACGAGGTCGGCTTCGCCCTCGCCCGGCTCGACCGTCCCGCCGACGCCCTGCGCGTCTTCGGCATGGTCGCCGCCGCCCGCGCGCGCGTCCTCGGCGAGGACCACCCCGACACCCTCGCGGCCCGGCAGGAGCGGGCGTACGCGCTCGGCCGCCTGGGACGGCACCCCGAGGCGTACCAGGTGTACGTCACCGTGCTCGCCGCGCGCGAGCGCACGGTGGGCCCCGACCATCCGGACACCCTGCGCTGCCGCCACAACCTCGCCTTCACACTCGGCCGCCTGGGCCGCTACGAGGAGTCGTACCGCACGGCGCACGAGGTCGCGGAGGCCCGGGCCCGGCTCCTCGGCGAGGACCATCCCGACACCCTCGTGACCCGGCGCGAAGTGGCGTACACACTCGGACGGCTGGGGCGCGGCGACGAGGCGCTCGCCCAGTACCGCGCGGTCGCCGACGCGCGCGCCGCCGCCCTCGGGCCCGACCACCCCGACACCCTCGCCGCCCGCTACGAGACCGGCGTCCTCCTCGGCCGGCTCGGGCAGGCCGCGGACGCGCTGGGCGTCTGCCGCGACCTCGTCGACGCGCGCACCCGCGCGCAGGGCGCCGACGGCCCCGAGACCCTCCGCGCCCGCCACGCCCTGGCCGTCAACCTCGGCCGCCTCGGCCGCTGGCCCGAGGCGCTCACCGAGTCCGAGAGCGTCCACGCGGACCGCGAGCGGGTCCTCGGCCCGGACCACCCGGACACGCTGCTGAGCCTCCGGGAGACCGCCGTCGCCCTCGGCCGCCTCGGCCGGTGGGAGGAGGCACTCGCCTCGCACAGCGCGGTCGCCGCCGCCCGCACCCGGCTCATCGGCCCGGCCCACCCCGACACCCTCGCTGCCCTGGACGACGAGGCCCACTGCCTGGAGCGACTGGGCCGCCACGCCGAGGCAGCCGCCCTCCACCTGAGAGCGGCGACCGCACCACCGCAGACCTGAGCGGGAACCGGGCCCGCCGCAGGCGCTGAACGGCCTGGGCCCACACTGCCGCAGGCCCTGAGTGGCCCGGGCCCACACTGCCGCAGACCTGAGGGGGCCGGGCCCGCCGCAGGCCCTGAGCCGACCGGTCCGCCGGCCGCGGGAGGCGCGCCCCGCCGCCGGCGGGTCCGGCGGGGCCGGCCGTTCGCGGGCCCGTCGTCCCGTCCTCTTCCCCGGCCGCCGCCCCCGTGTGAGCATGAGCCATGACTGCCCCCGACCTGCTCCCGGACGCCCGGCCCGCCTCCGGCTCGTACGACGCCGTCGTCGTCGGCGGAGGACACAACGGCCTCGTCGCCGCCGCCTACCTCGCCCGCGCCGGGCGCTCCGTGCTCGTCCTGGAGCGGCTCGGCTCCACCGGCGGGGCGGCCGTCTCCACCCGGCCGTTCGCCGGGGTCGACGCGCGCCTGTCCCGGTACTCGTACCTCGTCTCGCTCCTTCCGGAGAAGATCGTGCGCGACCTCGGGCTGCGCTTCGCCGTACGGAAACGGTCCATCTCCTCGTACACCCCGAAGGGCGACGGCGGCCTGCTCGTCGGCGGCGGCGCCGAACGGACCCGTGCCTCCTTCGCCGAACTCACCGGGTCCGACCGCGAGTACGAGGCCTGGCAGGCCTTCTACGAGCGCACCGGCCGCGCCGCCCGCCGGATCTTCCCCACCCTCACCGAGCCCCTCCCCACCCGCGCCGCGCTCCGCGCCCGGGTGGACGACGCCGAGACCTGGCGGATGCTCTTCGAGGAACCACTGGGCGTCACCGTCGAGCGGGAGTTCGCCGACGACCTCGTCCGCGGCATCGTCCTCACCGACGCCCTCATCGGCACCTTCTCCGACGCCCACGACCCGACGCTCCTCCAGAACCGCTGCTTCCTGTACCACGTCATCGGCGGCGGCACCGGAGACTGGGACGTACCCGTCGGCGGCATGGGCGCCCTCACCGACGCCCTCGCCGACGCGGCCCGCGCCGCCGGGGCCGACATCCGAACCGGCCACGAGGCCACCCGGATCGAGACCGACGGGCGGCGCGCCGCGATCACCTTCCGCACCGCCGACGGCGAGGGCACCGTCGAGGCGGGCCACGTCCTCGTCAACGCCTCACCCCGCGACCTCGCCGCCCTCCTCGGCGACCCGCCCCCGCCCGCCCCCGAAGGCGCCCAGCTCAAGGTCAACATGCTGCTGACCCGGCTGCCGAAGCTCCGCGACCGCTCCGTCGACCCGCAGGAGGCCTTCGCCGGCACCTTCCACATCGCCGAAGGGTACGGCCGGCTCGCCACCGCCCACGCCGAGGCCGCCGCCGGCCGGCTGCCCTCCGAACCGCCCTCCGAGATCTACTGCCACTCCCTGACCGATCCGACGATCCTCGGCCCCGAACTCGCCGCCACGGGCCACCACACCCTCACCCTGTTCGGGCTCCACACCCCGGCCCGGCTGTTCGCCGCCGACAACGACGGCACCCGCGCCGCGCTCCTCGCGGCGACCCTCGACCAGCTGGACGCCCACCTCGACGAGCCGATCGCCGACTGCCTCGCCGTCGACGCGGACGGCCGTCCCTGCATCGAGGCGAAGACCCCGCTCGACCTCGAACGCGAGTTGCGCCTCCCGGGCGGCCACATCTTCCACCGCGACCTGTCCTTCCCGTACGCGGCGGAAGACGCGGACGCCGGCACGGGCCCGAGCGCCGGCCGCTGGGGTGTCGAGACGCACCACGCCAACGTGCTGCTGTGTGGCGCGGGCGCGATCCGGGGCGGCGGAGTGAGCGGAATCCCCGGCCACAACGCGGCGATGGCGGCCCTCGGCCGCTGACCCGGGTGTCCGCCACGCGGCCCGGACGGAGGCCCCCGAGGGTGGCCTCTCCGTTCGGACGCGTTGACGTCGCCCGGCCCCCGCCTGTGGTGTGAAGCTGATCTGCGAGCGCGCTTAAGAAATCCTCGATGGACCGCGAGCGCTCCGTACGGAAGATTCTGTTCCAGGGATCTTGGGCGCGCTGCCGTGCCCGTACCCCGCACATCACAGGACACGCACGTCGGGAGCCGTGGCATTGAAGGCGTTGGTCAAGCTGAAGGCGGAGCCGGGACTCTGGCTCACGGACGTGCCCGAGCCGGAGACCGGTACCGGCGACGTACTCATCAAGGTGCTGCGGACCGGTATCTGCGGGACCGACCTGCACATCCGGTCCTGGGACGGCTGGGCGCAGAAGACGATCGCCACGCCCCTGACCCTCGGCCACGAGTTCGTCGGCGA
This sequence comes from Streptomyces sp. NPDC088707, assembly GCF_044752725.1. Classification (NCBI taxonomy): domain Bacteria; kingdom Bacillati; phylum Actinomycetota; class Actinomycetes; order Kitasatosporales; family Streptomycetaceae; genus Streptomyces; species Streptomyces sp. NPDC088707. Next base: position 592,494 of record NZ_JBIVLV010000002.1, read on the forward strand.
GGTCGTCTCCGTCGGCCGTGACGTCGCCGACATCACGGTCGGCGACCTGGTCAGCGGCGAGGGCCACCTCGTCTGCGGCAAGTGCCGCAACTGCCTGGCCGGCCGGCGCCACCTCTGCCGCGCCACCATCGGTCTCGGCGTCGGCCGGGACGGCGCCTTCGCCGAGTACGTGGCGCTGCCCGCCTCCAACGTGTGGGTGCACCGCGTGCCGGTCGACCTCGACATCGCCGCGATCTTCGACCCCTTCGGCAACGCCGTGCACACGGCGCTCTCCTTCCCGCTCGTCGGCGAGGACGTCCTCGTCACCGGCGCGGGCCCGATCGGCATCATGGCCGCCGCTGTCGCCAAGCACGCCGGCGCCCGCAGCGTCATGATCACCGACGTCAGCGAGGAGCGCCTCGCCCTGGCGCGCAAGACGGGCGTCACGCTCGCCCTCAACGTCGCCGAGCAGACCATCGCCGACGGCCAGCGCACCCTCGGGCTCAAGGAGGGCTTCGACGTCGGCCTGGAGATGTCCGGCAACCCGCGCGCGATGCGCGACATGGTCGCCAACATGACCCACGGCGGCAAGATCGCCATGCTGGGCCTGCCCAGCGAGGACTTCGCCGTCGACTGGGCGAAGATCGTCACCTCCATGATCACGATCAAGGGCATCTACGGCCGCGAGATGTTCGAGACCTGGTACGCGATGTCGGTGCTCCTGGAGGGCGGACTCGACCTCTCGCCCGTCGTCACCGGACGCTACGCGTACACCGACTTCGAGGCCGCCTTCGACGACGCGGCCTCCGGCAAGAGCGGCAAGATCATCCTCGACTGGACTGCGGGAGCCTGACCCATGTTCGATTCCGTACGCGACGACATCCGTGCCACTCTCGACGAGATCCAGAAGGCCGGACTCCACAAGCCCGAGCGCGTCATCGGCACCCCCCAGTCGGCCACCGTCGCCGTGACCTCGGGAGGCCGCCCGGGCGAGGTGCTGAACTTCTGCGCCAACAACTACCTGGGCCTCGCCGACCACCCCGAGGTGGTCGCCGCCGCCCACGAGGCGCTCGACCGCTGGGGCTACGGCATGGCGTCCGTCCGCTTCATCTGCGGCACGCAGGAGGTGCACAAGGAACTGGAGGCGCGCCTCTCCTCCTTCCTCGGCCAGGAGGACACGATCCTCTACTCCTCCTGCTTCGACGCCAACGGCGGTGTCTTCGAGACGCTCCTCGGCGCCGAGGACGCCGTCATCTCCGACGCCCTCAACCACGCGTCGATCATCGACGGCATCCGCCTGTCCAAGGCCCGCCGCTTCCGCTACGCCAACCGTGACATGGCCGACCTGGAGCAGCAGCTCAAGGAGGCCACGGAGGGCGGCGCCCGCCGCAAGCTCATCGTCACCGACGGCGTCTTCTCGATGGACGGCTACGTCGCCCCGCTCGGCGAGATCTGCGACCTGGCCGAGCGCTACGACGCCATGGTCATGGTCGACGACTCGCACGCCGTCGGCTTCGTCGGCCCCGGCGGCCGCGGCACCCCCGAGCTGCACGGCGTGATGGACCGCGTCGACATCATCACCGGCACCCTCGGCAAGGCCCTCGGCGGCGCCTCCGGCGGCTACGTCGCGGCCCGCGCCGAGATCGTCGCCCTGCTGCGCCAGCGCTCCCGCCCGTACCTCTTCTCGAACACCCTCGCCCCGGTGATCGCCGCCGCCTCCCTGAAGGTCCTCGACCTGCTGGAGTCCGCCGGTGACCTGCGCGACCGGCTGCGCGCCAACACCGAGCTGTTCCGGACCCGGATGACGGCGGAGGGCTTCGACATCCTCCCCGGCGACCACGCCATCGCCCCCGTCATGATCGGCGACGCGTCCGAGGCCGGCCGCATGGCCGAGCTGCTCCTGGAGCGCGGCGTGTACGTGATCGGGTTCTCCTACCCGGTCGTGCCGCAGGGGCAGGCCCGCATCCGCGTCCAGCTGTCCGCCGCCCACTCCACGGAGGACGTGAACCGGGCCGTCGACGCGTTCGTCGACGCCCGCGCCGCCCTGCGGGGCTGAGGCGGGCGCAGGCCCCCGGCCTGCGAGGCTGAGGCGGGCGCAGGCCCCGCGGCCTGCGAGACTGGGGGAATGATCGAAGCGCGGCGGTTGCACATCCTGCGTGCGGTGGCCGACCACCGCACGGTCACGGCGGCGGCCGCCGCGCTCTATCTCACCCCCTCCGCCGTCTCCCAGCAGCTCGCCGCCCTGGAGCAGGAGACCGGCCACCGCCTGGTGGACCGCAGCGCCCGCGGCGCCCGCCTCACCCCCGCCGGCGAGATCCTGCTCAGCCACGCCAACGCCGTCCTGGCCCAGTTGGAGCGCGCCGAGTCGGAACTCGCCGCCTACGGCTCCGGTGAGGCCGGTACGGTCACGGTCGCCGCCTTCGCCACCGGCATCGGCCTCGTGGTGGCCCCGGCCATCAGGGCCCTGGCCGACTCCGCCCCCGGCATCCGGGTCCGGGTCCGGGACGCCGAGGGCGACGAGAGCCTGATGATGGTCCTCGACCGGCAGGTCGACGTGGCCGTCGCCGTGGAGTACCGGGGCGCGCCCGGCGAGGACGACGCCCGCCTCACCCGCGTCCCGCTCTACGCGGAGCCCTTCGACGCGGTCCTGCCCCCCGGCCACCCGCTGGCGGCCGGCGAGCGGGTCGCGCTCGGCGACCTCGCGAAGGACGCCTGGATCGGCCAGTCCGCCGGCAACCCCTGCCATGACGTGACCGTCCTGGCCTGCGAATACGCCGGGTTCACGCTGAACCCGGAGCACTCGTCCGACGACTTCCGCGCCGTCGTCGCCCTCGCGGCCGCGTCCGCCGGCGTGGCGCTCGTGCCGCGTTCTGCCCTGCGCGGGGTGGAGCTCGCGGGTGTGGAGGTCCGCCCGATCGAGGGCGTCGCCCCGACCCGCAGGGTCTTCGCCGCCGTCCGGCGGGGCGCGGAGGACCACCCGCTGATCAGCCCCGTGCTGACCGCCCTGGGCGCGGCGTCGGAATCCGGCGCCTGACGGACACGAAGTCGGCCGGACGACGCGGGAGGGGCCGGCGGCGGCACCCCCGAGTCCGACCCGGTCGCGGCCGCCCTCTGCCGGGCCGTGCCGCCCTCCCGGTTCAGCAACATCGGCCACCAGCTCACCGGCCCGCCGCCTCCGACCACTCCCCGACACTGCGGGAGCCGGAGCAGGTGGCCCGGCTGGTCGAGGAGCTGTACGCGGAGGCGGCCTGGGCCGCCTCCGCGCCCGGTCGGCGAGCGGTGCGTCCGCCGGCCGGGGTCCGCCCGCTACCAGATGGTCGAGAAACCGAGGCGGAGCCTCTCCTCGCTGTTCCGCACGGTGAGGGAGCCCGCCTTCACCTCGGCCGCTTCGGCTTCGGTGAGCGCGGTGGCGAAGAGCCGCACGTCGTCCAGGGTGCCGCGGAAGAGCTGCGCCACGCCGGGCGGCTGGTTGGGGAAGTCGGGCCGGGCACCGATGTGGATGTTGAACGCGCCGCCCGGAGTGACGTTCCGCTCCGCCGCCGACGCTCCCGCCGGCATGACGGCCGTGGCCGCGGACCCTCCGTCCACCGCGAGGCTGACGGTGAGGCCCTTGCGGGTGAACACGACGTGGTGCCACGCGCCGTCGTTGGAGGAGGACGGGAGTGTCACCTCGGTGGTGCCGATGCTCGTGCCGACGGTGCCGCGCAGGACGCCGCTCCCAGGTTCGGACCGGACCGAGAAGTGCGGCCCCTGCATGCCGTACGCCCAGATGACCGGCAGGGTGCCGGTGGTGGCCGAGTGCTTGAACCAGGCCGTGACGGTGAAGTCCCCGTCTTCGACCCGCAGGGTCGGCGAGCAGACGAGACGCAGGTAGTCGTCCTGGCCGTCGAACTCCATGGCGACGCCGCCGAGACGCGTTCCCAGCTGCGCGCCACCGTGGACGACGGCGTGGTTGCCGGACTCGCCGGGACCCTTGACACGTGTGTCGGCGGTGCGCGGACGGCGCAGCTCGGTCTCGGAGTCGTTCATGGCCTTCTCGGTGAAGGCGGTGAAGGCGACGTTCCCATGGGGGATGTTGCCGGCCGTCTCGTACAGGAGGCCGACGGATCCGTTCGCCAGGAGCGCCATGTCGGAGTAGCCGGTGCGGTTCGGCGTGATCAGGGAGCCGACGGTCTTCCAGGTCTTCCCCTCGTCGTACGAGGAGCGGACGGCCAGCTCCCGCCGGTCCTCCAGTACGTTCGGGCCGAGCCGGGACGGGCCCGAGTACAGCAGCCGGTCGGGCCGGCCGTCCTGGTCGTGGGCGTGCAGCCGCAGCAGCGAACCGTAGGTCGGGGAGGTGTCGAGGTTGGCCACGGGGGCGAAGGGCGCGGCGAAGGTCGCTCCGCCGTCGGTGCTCGTGGCGGCGAGCCGGTGCTCGTTGGTGGTGCAGCGGGTGTTCTCGGAGTTGCGGGCGTTGACGTACACATGGCCGTCGACGGTCTCCGCGACGGCCAGTTCGGCGGGATAGGAACCGGTGTCGCGCGTGTCGGAGACCGCGCGCATCTGCCAGGTCAGGCCGCCGTCGTCGCTGGTGTACAGCTGACCGCCGGCCTGGCCGCCGCCCCGGTGGTCGCCGGGCACGACCAGTCGGCCGAAGTGCTCGCCGCGGCTGAGCTGGATGCCGTGGCCGGGCCCGGTCGAGACCCAGAACCACTCGGGCCGGTCGAGCTGGGGCTGGGGCACGCTCGGCGACCAGGTCAGGCCGCCGTCCATGCTGTGGACGGCGTGCACCGTGCGGTCGAAGCCGTCGCGCTTCGGGTTGGCCCGGTTCCTGTTCCAGTCGCTGCTGGAGTAGAGGAGGGTGATGCGGCCGGTCACCCCGTCCACGACGGGCGCGGGGTTGCCGTGCGCGAGCTCGTCGCCGGCGCCGACGACGACCGTGGGCTTCTCGTCCCAGGTCTTCCCGCCGTCGAGGGACCGCTTCATGATCAGGTCGTTGGCGCCGACGTCACTGCAGCCGGTCGTGGTGTCCCGGTCACGGCCCTCGGCGAAGGCGAGGAGGACACCCGTCCTGGTGGTGACGAGGGCCGGGATGCGCGTGCAGTAGAAGGTCCCGCGCGCCGGGAACGGCGTGCCGGCCGTCTCGGCGGCGACCGTCGGCGTGGTCGTGACCGCGCTCGTCGAGGCGACGGCGGGCGACTGCGGAGTGACCGCCAGGACCACCGCGGCCAGGACCGCGAGGGAGAGCGCGCACAACCATGCGGACAGTGCGAAGCGGCGCGCGCCCGGTGGGCGGCGCTCGGACAGGGACAGCATGAAGGAACACCTCGGTGAGCAAGGGCGAACGACTGGGGAGCGGCTGGGTCTCGAAGCGGGTGTGCCGCTCGCCGACGGGCCGGTTGCGGCGGCCCCCGCGGACGGAAGGGCACCGCGAACGGGCGACACGACAGACGCTCGCCCTCGCGTTCGTCTCATCCCCCGGTGAGATCTTCCCGCCGGGACGGTACCTCACATGATCACTTGTGCGCAGTCGTAAGAGGAGGTTCGGCCAGGTGGGCGGGCGGGCTTGATCGACTGATCTGCTCCTGCGGTTCGCCTCGGTCGGCCGACCTGCTCCAGCGGTTCGCCTCCATCGGCCGACCTGCTCCTGCGGTTCGCCTCAATCGGCCGACCTGCTCCAGCCGTTCGCCTCGATCCGCGCCCCGTCCGCAGGCCGCGCCTCGTCGAACACCGGGCGTCCCGCTCCGTCGTAGAGCCGCAGCCCGTCCACGTACACGCCCCGTCCCACGTACCGCTGGTCCGTCGTGTACCGCCAGCGCAGGAGGGCGTCCGTCCCGGGCAGCGCGGCGGACACGGTGTGCCAGACGCGGCCGGACCAACCGCCCACCGCGCCCGTCGGATGCTCCGTGCGCCCGTCGGTGGTGAAGGGGACCGGCCGCCAGGTCGTGCCGCCGTCGGCCGAGGCCTCCAGGACGGCCGGGTCGGCGCCCGGCTCGGTGTCCCACCACAGCGCGCACTCCAGGCGCGCGGCGCGCGGCACCTGAGGGAGCGTCAGGGTGGCGGTCGTGGTGCCGGCCATGCCGGAGAACCAGGATGTACGGCCGCGGTCGGGGCGGACGGGAACGGCGCGGGCCAGGTTGTCCGCCGCGGCGACGCGGGGAGCCGACCCGGAGCGCCAGGAGCGCACCGGGTGGACGGAGTTGCCGAGGACGATCAGGAAGGCGTCGGTGGTCGGGTCGAGGACCAGGCTGGTGCCGGTGAAGCCGGTGTGCCCGGCCGTCCGTGGTGTGGCCATCGCGCCCATGTACCAGTGCTGGTAGAGCTCGAAGCCGAGCCCGTGCTCGTCGCCGGGGAACGCGGTGTTGAAGTCGGTGAACATCAGCTGCACCGAGGCGGGGGAGAGGATGCGGGCCCTGCCGTACGCCCCGCCGTTGAGCAGGGTGCGGGCGAGGATCGCGAGGTCCCAGGCACGGGAGAAGATCCCGGCGTGGCCCGCGACCCCGCCCAGGCTGTGGGCGTTCTCGTCGTGGACCTCGCCCCGTACCATGCCGCGGTCGAGACCGGACCACGGCGGGCGGGCGTCCTCGGTGGCGGCGATCCCCGGTCGCCAGGAGAGCGGTGGATTGAAACGAGTGCGGTGCATCCCGAGCGGAGCGGTGATCTCGTCGTGGAGCAGCACATCCAGACCGAGACCGGTGATCTTCTCCAGGACCAGCTGGAGCGTGATCAGGTTCAGATCCGAGTAGAGGTACGTCGACCCCGGCGGGTTCGCCGGCGCCTCGTCCCAGATCAGCCGCAGCTTCCCCTCCCGTGTCGGTGCCTTGTACAGCGGGATCCACGCCCGGAACCCGGAGGTGTGGGTGAGCAACTGACGCACGGTGACGTCCTGCTTCCCGCCCCCGCCGAACTCCGGCAGGTACGCGGTGACCCTCGCCCCGAGCTCCAGCGCCCCTCGCTCGATCTGCTGCACGGCGAGGATCGAGGTGAAGAGCTTCGAGACCGACGCGAGGTCGAAGACGGTGTCCTCGGTCATCGGGACCTGCTCGTCCGGCGGCAGCTCCACCCCGGTGTCGGTCTTCTCGTCGTACGCCGCGTACCGCACGGCCATGCCGATCGGCCGGTGCAGGGCCACCGTTCCGCCCCGCCCGGCGAGCAGCACGGCGCCCGCGTACCAGGGGTGCCTGGGGGAGGGGGCGAGGAAGGCCTCGGCGTCCGTGACCAGCCGGTCCAGGTGCTCCGGCAGGAGTCCCGCCCGCGCGGCGGACCCGCGTCGCAGGGTGGTCCCGCGCGCGCCGGGCGCCGTACCGCCCCCGGCCGATCCCGGGCTCCCCGCTCCTCGGCCGCCCGGTCCCGGCCCTGGTTCCGCCGCCGCGGCCCCCGGCATCGAACCGATCATCAGCGCACCTCCCAGGGCGAGGGCCGCGCCGCCGAACGCCCGGCGGCTCGGGCCCCGGTCCTTGCTGGACTCCTCCGTCATGCCCACCCTCTCCCACCGCCCTTTGAAAGAAAACTTCGGCCACGCCGGAGAATCTGAAACTTTCTTACCGGAGTCGAGGCGGGTCGGGGAAGCGTCCGAAGCTCCAAAGAATCTGACGATGCATCAGGAAACCTCTTCCCTCCGTCGCGCCGCTGCGGCATCCTGCCGCCCATGCAGACGGAGCTGAGTCGCACCCTGGGGATCGAGCACGCCATCTTCGGCTTCACGCCCTTCCCCGCGGTGGCCGCCGCACTGACCAGAGCCGGCGGGTTCGGCGTCCTCGGGGCGGTCCGCTACACCGCCCCCGACGACCTCGCCCGCGACCTCGACTGGATGCAGGACCACACCGACGGCCTGCCCTACGGCCTCGACGTCGTGATGCCCGCCAAGAAGGTCGAAGGCGTGACAGAGGCCGAGGTCGAGGCCATGATCCCGGAGGAGCACCGGGCGTTCGTCCGCGCCACGCTCGCCAAGCACGGCGTGCCCGAACTCGCCGAGGGCGAGGCCTCCGGCTGGCGCATCACCGGCTGGATGGAGCAGGTCGCCCGCAACCAGCTCGACGTGGCCTTCGACTACCCGATCAGACTCCTCGCCAACGCCCTCGGCTCCCCGCCCCCGGACGTCGTCGCCCGCGCCCACGACCACGGCGTCCTCGTCGCCGCCCTCGCCGGCAGCGCCCGGCATGCCCGCCACCACGCCGACGCGGGGATCGACGTCGTCGTCGCCCAGGGCTACGAGGCCGGCGGCCACACCGGCGAGATCGCCTCCATGGTCCTCACCCCCGAAGTCGTCGACGCCGTGTCCCCGCTGCCGGTGCTCGCCGCCGGCGGCATCGGCAGCGGCGAGCAGATCGCCGCCGGACTCGCCCTCGGCGCCCAGGGCGTCTGGCTCGGCTCGATCTGGCTCACCACCACCGAGGCCGACCTGCACTCCCGCGCCCTCACCGCCAAGCTCCTCGCCGCCGGTTCCGGCGACACCGTCCGCTCCCGCGCCCTGACCGGCAAGCCCGCCCGTCAGCTCCGCACCGAGTGGACCGACGCCTGGGACGACCCGGCGGGCCCCGGCCCCCTCCCCATGCCGCTCCAGGGACTCCTGGTCGCCGAGGCCGTCTCCCGTATCCAGCGGTACGAGGTCGCACCGCTGCTCGGCACCCCCGTCGGGCAGATCGTCGGCCGGATGAACTCCGAGCGCAGCGTCCAGCAGGTCGTGGACGAGCTCACCCGCGGCTTCGAGCAGGCCGTCGACCGCATCAACCGCATCGCCGGACGGAGCGAGGCATGACCCAGTCAGTCGCAGCCACCGGGTTCTGGGCCCAGGCCACCGCCGACCCCGGCCGTACGGTCCTGATCGCACCCGACGGCGAGGAATGGACCGCCGGCCGGCTGCACGCCGAGGCCAACCGACTGGTCCACGGGCTGCGGGCGGCCGGCCTCGAACGCGGCGACGCGTTCGCCGTCGTCCTGCCCAACGGGCCGGAGTTCTTCACCGCCCATCTCGCCGCCAGCCAGGCCGGGTTCTACCTCGTCCCGGTCAACCACCACTTCGTCGGGCCCGAGATCGCCTGGATCGTCGCCGACTCCGGCGCCAAGGTCCTCGTCGCCCACGAGCGGTTCGCCGAGGCCGTGACCCTCGCCGCCGACGAGGCCGGACTGCCCGCCACCCACCGGTACGCCGTCGGTACGATCCCCGGCTTCCGCGCGTACGGCGACCTGCTCGAAGGACAGGACGCGAGCCCGCCCGCCGACCGCACCCTCGGTTGGGTCATGAACTACACCTCCGGCACCACCGGTCGCCCCCGGGGCATCCGCCGCCCGCTCCCCGGGAAGCTCCCCGAGGAGACCCATCTCGGCGGCTTCCTCGGCATCTTCGGCATCCGTCCGGCCGACGGGAACGTCCACCTCGTCTGCTCCCCGCTCTACCACACGGCTGTGCTGCAGTTCGCCGCCGCCGCCCTGCACATCGGGCACCCGCTGGTCCTGATGGACCGGTGGACGCCCGAGGAGATGCTCCGTCTGATCGACCGGTACGACTGCACCCACACCCACATGGTCCCCACCCAGTTCCACCGCCTGCTCTCCCTGCCCGACGAGGTACGGAACCGGTACGACGTCTCCTCGATGCGCCACGCCATCCACGGCGCCGCGCCGTGCCCCGAGCACGTCAAGCGGGCGATGATCGACTGGTGGGGCCGGTGCGTCGAGGAGTACTACGCCGCGAGCGAGGGCGGCGGAGCCTTCGCGACCGCCGAGGAGTGGCTGAAGAAGCCGGGGACGGTCGGCCGGGCCTGGCCCATCAGCGAACTCGCCGTCTTCGACGACGACGGGGTACGGCTGCCGCCGGGTGAACTCGGCACCGTCTACCTGAAGATGAACACCGGCGGGTTCCAGTACCACAAGGACGAGGCGAAGACCGCGAAGAACCGCATCGGCGACTTCTTCACCGTCGGGGACCTCGGAGTCCTCGACGAGGACGGCTATCTCTTCCTGCGCGACCGCAAGATCGACATGATCATCTCCGGCGGGGTGAACATCTACCCGGCCGAGATCGAGGCGGCCCTCCTGGCCCACCCCTCCGTCGCCGACGCCGCCGCCTTCGGCATCCCGCACGCCGACTGGGGCGAGGAGGTCAAGGCGGTCGTCGAGGCGGCCGACGGGTACGCGCCAGGGCCGGCACTCGCCGAGGAGATCCTGGCCCACTGCGCCGACCGCCTCGCCGGCTTCAAGCGCCCGAAGTCGGTCGACTTCGTCCAGACCATGCCGCGCGACCCCAACGGCAAGCTGTACAAGCGCCGCCTGCGCGACCCGTACTGGGAGGGCCACGAGCGCCCCCTCTGAGGAACCCGACGGCGCCCCGGCCCGCGGGCGGCGCTCCTTCAGGGGGTGGTGCCGGCGGGCGGGGAGCCGTCCTCGGGCGTCGACTTCGCCGAGAGCGGTGTCGCGATGTCCTCCAGCGACCGGCCTTCCGCCGCGACGGCGAAGAACACGGCGACCAGGCCCGCGAGGACCATGAGGGCGGCGCCGACGCAGAAGGCGATGACGGCGTCGCGGACGACCCCGCTCTCCGTCAGTTCGGCGAAGATCAGCGGGCCGGAGATACCGCCGGCCGCCGTTCCGATGGCGTAGAAGAACGCGATCGCCATCGCCCGGGTCTCCATGGGGAAGATCTCACTGACGGTCAGATAGGCGGAACTGGCGCCCGCGGAGGCGAAGAAGAGGACCACGCACCAGCAGGCGGTCATGGTCGTCGCGTCGAGGCTGCCCCGGTCGAAGAGCCAGGCCGTGCCGAACAGCAGCAGCCCTGACAGGATGTAGGTTCCCGCGATCATGGTGCGTCGGCCGACGGTGTCGAAGAGGCGGCCGAGCAGCAGCGGACCGAGGAAGTTGCCGAAGGCGATCACGGCGAAGTAGTAACCGGTGTTGCCGGTGGGGACGTCGAAGAACTTCACCAGGATGGAGCCGAAGCCGAAGGTGATGGCGTTGTAGAGGAACGCCTGCCCGATGAACAGGGAGAAGCCGAGGATCGCCCGTTTCGGATACGCGCGGAAGAGCGTACGGGCGATCTCGACGAAGCCGATGGAGCGGCGCTGCTCGATGGTGATCGACCGGTCCGGCTCCGGAAGCCGGGCGTGCTTCTCCTCCTCCACCCGGTGCTCCACCGCGGTCACGAGTTCCTCCGCGCCCTCGGACCGGCCGTGGATGAGCATCCACCGGGGGCTCTCGGGCACGTGCCGCCGGACGAGCAGGATCACGAGTCCGAGCACGACACCGAGACCGAACGTCAGCCGCCAGCCGACGTTGATCGCGAAGATGTCGGTGTCGAGCGCCACGACGGACAGCAGCGCGCCGCCCACGGCCCCCAGCCAGTAGCTGCCGTTGATGACGAGGTCGACCCGGCCCCGGTACTTGCTCGGGATGAGTTCGTCGATGGCGGAGTTGATGGCCGCGTACTCGCCGCCGATGCCGAACCCGGTGAGGAAGCGGAAGAGGAAGAACCACCACACGGAGAACGACAGCGCGGTCATCGCCGTCGCCGCCAGATAGACCGCCAGGGTGATCAGGAACAGCTTCTTGCGTCCGTAGCGGTCGGTGAGCCACCCGAAGAACAGGGCGCCCGAACAGGCGCCCGCCACGTACAGCGCCGCGGCCGTGCCGGTCACCTGCGCGTCGGTGATGGGCAGTCCGCTGCCCTCCTCGGAGAGCCGGCCGGCCATGCTGCCGACGATGGTCACCTCGAGGCCGTCGAGGATCCACACCGTGCCGAGCCCGATCACGATCATCCAGTGCCACCGCGACCACGGCAGCCGGTCGAGCCGCGCAGGGACCTTGGTCGTGACGGTGCCGATCACCACGTCGTCATGGGCACTCAAGACACGCTCCTTACCGCTGGGTGTCGAGGGCGACCGTGCCAGGCTGTCTCACACGGTGCCGATGTACGTACGCGGACACGGCCACCGGCGCGCGAACCCGCCACCTGGCCGTACGCCGACCGGCCCCACGGGCCGGCCGCCCGCCCGCCTAGACTGCGTACGCGAGGAGGTCTCCCCACGGCGACCGCCTTCCCCGTTCGGCACGGAACATGAGAGGGACGACACGATGGCGGGCCGCGACCCCTTCGTACTCGACGACCCCGTGGGCGAGTCCCTCCGGGGCCGTCACGCCCCTCTCGCCCGCCGCGTGGGCAAAGCCGTCACCTATCTGCCGGACGTCTCGACCTTCGCCGCCGTGACCACCGATCCGGATCCGGTGAAGTGGGCCGACCTCACCGAACTCCTCGGCCGGGGCGCCTTCGCCGACATGTTCAGCTGCCCGGTTCTCCCGCCGCCGGACTGGAAGCCCGTCTTCGTCCTGGAGGGCCGCCAGATGATCCTGCCCGGCGACGGCGCGGCCGGGCGCCCGGCGGACGAGACGGACGACGACGTGGTCGAACTGGACGCGGACAGCGTGCCCGAGATGCTGGACCTGGTCGAACGCACCCGGCCGGGGCCGTTCTGGTCCAGGACCCCCGAACTCGGCACCTACCTCGGCATCCGGGAGAAGGGCACGCTGGTCGCCATGGCCGGCGAGCGGCTGCGCCCTCCGGGGTGGACCGAGATCAGCGCGGTCTGCACCGCGCCCGAGGCGCGCGGGCAGGGCCACGCCGCCCGCCTGGTCGGCGCGCTCGCGGCACGCATCGAGGCCCGGGGGGAAGGGGCCTTCCTCCATGTGGCCGAGGCGAACGCCGGCGCGCGTGCCCTCTACGAGAAGCTCGGTTTCGTGACCCGCCGGCACGTGACCTTCCGCGGCTTCCGCACGCCGTAAGCACGCCGTAGGGCTCCACGTCCGGCCTCAGGGCCCGGCCCCGAGGCCGGCCGCCGAGGCTAACTCTCGGGCACGGCCCGGGATCGCGTGAGGGCCGGGACCAGCTGTGCCTCCTCGTACGTGAAGTGCTCCTCCAGCCGGGTGGCCAGCCGGTCCACCTCGGCGCGGAGGGCCGCGGGTGCGGCCCCAGAGGTGAGGAGCGCCTCCAGTTCCTCTACCGTGCGGGCGACCACCTTGTGCTCCTCGCGCATCCGGTCCAGCGAGTCGGACAGCTCGGGGAACTCGCGCTCCAGGAGGTCGAAGGCGCTGTCCTCGTTGTGGTGGTGGGCGTGCAGTGCGCCGCAGAAGGTCAGGCAGTGGCGGGCGAGCCGGCCGCCGAGCGTCGGGGTGTCCCGTACCTTCGTGCCCGCCGTGGGCGTCGATCCCGTCGGACCCGTCGCCTTCGCCGCCGCGGACTCCAGTCCCTCGCGTAACGCCGTCAGTTCGGCGCGCAGTTCGGTGTGGACCTTGACCAGGTGGTCGGCGATCGCCCGGTGCCGTGCCGGGTCCCCGAGGTCCACCCGGTGCAGGGCGACGACCGGGATGATCCGGTCCGTGGCCGCCTGGTAGGCGGCGAACCCGGGGTCGCGCGCGGCCTGTTCCGCGTACAGCCGGTCGCGTTCCTCGCCCGCCGTCACCACCGCCGTCGCCCCGAAGCGCTCGACGGTCCCCTCCGGGGTGCCGAGCTCGACGGTCACGTACGGGTCGGCGCTGAGGTTGTGGAACCAGGCGGGGTGCTTCGGTCCGCCGGCGTTCGACGCGAAGACGAGCAGCCGTGCCCCGTCGCGCACGTACACGGCGGGGTTGGTGTGTGCCCGCCCGCTGCGAGCGCCCGTCGTGGTGAGCAGGAGCAGGGCGGCGCCCTCGAACATCCCGCCCACCCGGCCGCCGTTGGCGCGGAACTCCTCGATGACCTGTCGGTTGAAATCGGGCATGGCTGTGCCTTCCGGTAGCATCGATCACGACGGATCTATTTGCTTTGAAAGCAAAGCTAAAAGGGAGGGTGCACGGTGTCAACCGCACACGAGGGGGACGAGGCCGCCGCCGGGCCGGAACTCGACGAGGCCGTGCGCACGTTGCTGCTGCTCATGCCTCGGATGGTCTCGCGGGCGAAGCGGATCAGGATTCCCGAGGAGCTGCAGACGCTCACGCTCGCGCCCCGCCATCTGTCCCTGCTCGCCTATCTCCTGTTCGACGGGTCGCTGAGCGTCAACGAGCTCGCCTCCCGCCTGGAGATCGCCCCGACGACCGTGAGCCTCATGGTGGGGGACCTGGCGAAGAAGGGCGTACTGGAGCGGGTCGAGGACCCGGCGGACCGCAGGCGCAAGATCGTCTCCATCGCGCCGGCGCACGCCGCCGCCATCGACGGCTGGCTCGGCCGCAGCGCCGATGCCTGGCGTTCCGCCCTCGCCCCCCTCGACGCGGCGCAGCGGCGGATGTTCCTCGAGACCCTCACCGCGTACGAGCGCGGCCTCAGCGACCCCCTGGATTGACCGAACCGGGCGAAAGCCCCCTTTGTGGCAGGATGCGGATCATGAGTTCGAGCACGGCGTCATTGGCACGGCAGTGGACCACCTGGGGGCCGGTGGTGGCGGCGCTTGCGCTTGTCGCGGCCTGGGGGCGCGATCTGCCGGGCTTCGCCGTCGGGTTCATCGCGCTCTGCCTGATCGCGGCCGTCCTCGCCGCGGTCCACCACGCCGAGGTCATCGCCCACCGGGTTGGTGAACCCTACGGCTCGCTCGTCCTCGCCGTGGCCGTCACCGTGATCGAGGTCGGACTCATCGTCTCGCTGATGGTGGGAGGCGGCGAGAAGACCTCGACCTACGCACGCGACACCGTCTTCGCCGCCGTCATGATCACCTGCAACGGCATCGTCGGCCTCTCCCTCCTCGTCGGCGCGCTCCGCAACCGGATCGCGGTCTTCAACGCCGAGGGCTCCGGCGGCGCGCTGGCCACCGTCTGCACCCTGGCCACGATGACGCTGGTCCTGCCGACCTTCACCACCAGCCACCAGGGCCCGGAGTTCTCCGGCGTCCAGCTCGCCTTCGCCGCCGTCGCCTCCATCTGCCTGTACGGCGTGTTCGTCGGTGTCCAGACCGTCCGGCACCGGGACTACTTCCTTCCCGTACCGCGTCCCGGCCAGGAGTCGGAGGACGAGCACGCGGACCCGCCGACCCGGCGCGACGCCTGGACCAGTCTCGGACTCCTCGTGGTCGCCCTCGTCGCCGTCGTCGGCAACGCCAAGCTGATCTCCCCGACCATCGAGGACGGCGTCCAGTCGGCGGGCCTGCCCAAGGCGGTCGTCGGCGTCGTCATCGCCCTGATGGTGCTGCTGCCCGAGACCCTCGCCGCCGTCCGCGCGGCCCGCAGGGACCGCGTCCAGACCAGCCTCAACCTCGCGTACGGCTCCGCGATCGCCAGCATCGGCCTGACGATTCCGGCGATCGCGCTCGCCTCGATCTGGCTGTCCGGGCCCCTGGTCCTCGGCCTCGGCCCGCTCCACATGGTGCTGCTCGTCCTCACCGGTGTGGTGAGCGCCCTGACCGTGGTGCCCGGACGTGCCACGCTCCTCCAGGGCGGCGTCCACCTCGCGATCTTCGCCGCCTTCGTGTTCCTGTCGTTCAGCCCGTGACGAGCCGCGCCCGGGCAGTGCGGAACCGTTCAGCCCCTGGCGATCACCACCCGCAGCGCGGGCGAGCGCAGGATGTCCTTCTCGCAGAACCGGGAGGTCACCCAGCGCTCGCCCGCGTACAACCGGGTCTGGTCGCTGAAGTGCGGCGACACCGGGTTCGAGGACTGGGAGTACGAGAGCAGGGTGCGGGCCACCGGGCAGCGGCCGCCGTCCCAGCCCACCGCCTGCACATGACTGGTCCCGTGCGCGACCTCCGTGTAGCCGCCGCCCGCCGGGTTCCACACCGACTCCGTCTTGTTCCAGACCCCCAGCGCCTCGGTGCCGCCGCTCACCGGGATCCGCTCCCCGTTCCGTACGACGAACTGGTGCGCGCCGAGCGGCGCGTCCAGCGCGATCCCCGCCGCCCGCAGCTCCGCCACCGCGTCCGACAGGGCCTTCGTGAAGCCCGGCGCCGCCGTGTCGAGGGTGTTCGGAGTACGGACCGGGTCCGCCGCCGAGAACGGCACCGTCCACTGCTGGGCCGACGGCACCGCCGCCGTGAACTTCCGCCAGAAGCGGTCGAAGAGCAGCGCGCCCCTGCTGTCCGTGTTCACCGTCCGGTCCCAGGCGCCGATCACCCGGCAGGCCTCGGGATCGTCCGGCAGCGCCGTCCCGCAGGCCCGTGCCGCGTCGGCCGCCGCCAGATCACCGGCCGGAGCCCGGTTGGCGAACTGCTGCCGCTGCAGGTCGGCCACGGTCAGATCGCCGCGCGCCGCCATCGCCGACACGTCCTCGACGCCGCCCCGGGTGCGTAGCGAGCGCTGCGTGGCGATCGTGCCGAAGATCCGCTCGTAGCCGGTCAGCGGCCGCTCCGCGTTGGTCAGCCAGGCACTGTCGTTGGAGTTCTCCACGTACGGCGTGTCCCGCAGCACGGGCATCCTCGCCGGTCCGAAGACGCCCGGCTGCACCGCGTCCGGGTCGGAGCCGAGCGCGCAGTCCGACCGCGATCCGTCGAGCACCGCCACCCCCGACGCGGGGTAGGTGGCCCGGCCGAGCGGGGTGGAGCAGCGCGCGGCGAGCTCGTCGGTGATCCGGGGCAGCACCTGCGACTGGCTGAAGTAGGAGTGGCCCGCCGAGTCCGCCGCGATCGTGTTGACCCAGGGCAGCCCCTGGGTGCGCCGCAGGGCCTCTGCGACGTCCCGGGTGGAGCGCGCCTTGCCGAAGCCGAGCGCGGTGTCGGAGCCGCGCAGGTTGCTCGCGTTGGGGTCGTTCAGCGCGTACGCCGTGCCGGCCGTCCACGGCAGCGGGAGCTGTGCGCCGAGACCGCCGACGACGGGGCCGTACCGGGTCCACCACTGGGTACGGGTGACCGGGGCGCCGCCCTTGACCGGGACGGTGACCTGACGCGGGGTCATCCGCTCCGGCCGGCCGTCCACCAGGTACGAGGTCGGGTCGCCCGGGGCGAGCACCAGCTGGTGCAGGTTGAGCGGGACGCCGGTGGCGACGGTGTGGCTCCAGGCCACCTTGTCGTTGAAACCGATGTTCACGACGGTCGTGCCGAGGAGCGAGGCGCCCGAGACGTTCAGCTCCCCGGGGATGGTCTGCTGCGACTGCCAGAAGCGGCGGCCGCCCTGCCAGGGGTAGTGCGGGTTGCCCAGGAGCAGGCCGCGCCCGTTCGCCGTGGTGGCCCCCGAGAAGGCGACGGCGTTGGAGCCCATCGTGGCGTTCTCGGCGGCGAAGAGTTCCCGCGCGGCCTCTGCGGCCCGCTCGGGGTCGGGCGCCTGTCCGGGCTCGCCTGTCTGCGCGGCGGGCACCTGACCGGACCCGTCGGTCTGCGGTGCGGGCACCTGCCCGTCCGCGCCGGTCCGCGGGGCGGCGGGAGCGGCCGGCGGCCGGGCGGCGGTGATGCCGTCGACGGCACGGCCCTGGCCGCCGAGCACCGAGACGGCGAAACCGCGCCGGGCCACGTCGAGGGCGGTCACCGGGCGGACCCAGTCGGCCTTCGCGCAGGCGGGGTCCGTGACGCGGTTCTTCCGCAGCCAGGCGTTGTACCCGGCAGCCCAGCCGTGCATGAGCTCCTTCAGTTCGCGGCTCGGGCCGGCCGGCGCCGGAGTGGCGACCAGCGCCTCGACGGTTCCGGCGTCCCGGACTCCGCGGAAGTACAGGTCGCTGGAGAGGTTCGTGGCGGCGGACGACAGCGAGCCGTCCGGGGCGGCGTCCGGGCCGAGGTACCGGGAACGCTCCCCGTTCACCGTCAGGAACCCGTCCGCGAGCGTGCATATCTGGTCGGCGGCCTGGGCCCAGCCCGTTCCGAAGCCGAGGTTCGCGTAGTCCTTGGCCACGATGTGCGGGATGCCGTACTCGGTGTACCGGATGACCGCCGACAGACCCCGGTCGGACGGGTGGTGGCCCCGGTCCCCGGCGTCGGCGGCCGCCGCGCCGGGCAGCGTGGCGGTGACGACGGCGAGGGCGGATGCGGTGAGCGTCAGCTGCTTCAGACGGGTACGGAGGTGCAAGATGCCTCCCAACGGGCGGATGAGCACTACGGGTTGGACCATGCACGCAGTCGCGGGCCCCCATGTCAACATCCCGTTCGGTATCCGAGGTCCGGGCCTGTCCGGCGCGCCCGCACGGTACTTGACCTTCCGCCCGGTGCGCGCGGAGGATCACCGCATGGATCGACTCCTCAGCCGCGCCGTCGACGGTGTCCTGCGCATGAGCGCCCAGCGCGTCCCCGAGCGGATCGCCCTCCGCTACGCCGACCGGACCTGGACGTACGCCGAGCTGGACGCGGCCGTCTCCACCGCGGCCGCCGTCCTGCGGGAACCGCCCCACGGCCTCGGCCTGCCCGAGGGCGCCCGGGTCGCGACCTACGGTCACAACTCGGACGCCTACCTCATCGCGTTCCTCGCCTGCTCCCGGGCGAGCCTGATCCATGTGCCGGTCAACCACCACCTGACCGGCGAGGACCTCACGTACCTCCTCGACCAGTCCGAGACCTCCCTGGTCCTCGCCGACCCCGCCCTGGCGGAGCGCGTACCGGACGGTTTCGCGGTCAAGGCGCTGCGGGACGCGCCCGGTTCACTCCTCGACGCGCTCGCGGAGCCCGAGGCGTACGACGGCGACCGCGACGCCGGGGACGTCGTCCAGCTGCTCTACACCTCGGGCACCACCGCGCTGCCCAAGGGTGCGACGATGACCCACCGGGCCCTCGTCCACGCGTACGCGAGCGCGATCGAGGCGCTCGACCTGCACGAGGACGACCGGCCGGTGCACGCGCTGCCGCTCTACCACTCGGCCCAGACGCATGTCTTCCTGCTGCCGTACCTCGCCGTCGGCGCCGAGAACACGATCGTCGACGGACCCGATCCGGCCGTCCTCTTCGACCTGATCGAGGCGGGTCGCGCCGACAGCGTCTTCGCCCCTCCGACGGTGTGGATCGGGCTCGCCAACCACCCCGAGTTCGCGAACCGCGACCTGTCGGCCCTGCGCAAGGCCTACTACGGGGCCTCGATCATGCCCGTACCGGTCCTGGAGGGGCTGCGCGCACGCCTCCCCGCACTGCGCTTCTACAACTGCTTCGGCCAGTCGGAGATCGGCCCCCTCGCCACCGTCCTCGGCCCCGACGAGCACGAGGGCCGGATGGACTCCTGCGGCCGGCCCGTCCGCCACGTCGAGGCACGGGTCGTCGACGAGGACGGCAAGGACGTGCCCGACGGGACCCCCGGCGAGATCGTCTACCGCTCGCCGCAACTGTGCGACGGGTACTGGCGCAAGCCGGAGGAGACCGAGGCGGCCTTCCGCGGCGGCTGGTTCCGCTCGGGCGACCTCGCGGTCCGCGACGCCGAGGGCTACCTCACGATCGTCGACCGGGTGAAGGACGTCATCAACTCCGGCGGAGTGCTGGTCGCTTCGCGCCAGGTGGAGGACGCGCTCTACACCCACCCCGGCGTCGCCGAGGTGGCCGTGATCGGCCTCCCCGACGAACGCTGGATCGAGGCGGTCACGGCGGTGGTCGTCCCGCGCGGCGAGGTCACCGAGACGGAACTCCTCACCCACGCGCGGGAGAACCTGTCGCACTTCAAGGCCCCGAAGCGCATCCACTTCCTCCCGGAACTGCCCCGCAACGCGAGCGGCAAGATCCTCAAGCGTGAGCTGCGCGAGCGGTACGCGGACGGTCAGGCGGGCTTGAGGCAGTAGTCCCGGTCCCAGGTCTCCGTGTACGGGAGGCTGTCCGGCCGCGCCTTCCACTCGACGCCGCAGTCGGTGAACGCGTCCTGCGGGGCCTCGACGACCTTGACGACCTTCAGCTGCTTCCCCTCGCCGCAGGCCTGCTCCGCCCACAGCACCGTGGCGGAGAGGAATCCCTCGTCGCCCTGGGCGGCGTCGAGGCAGTCACCGGCCACGACGTGCGGTGCCACGCACAGTTTCTGCGCGGCCCAGCGGTCGCCCACGACGAACACGTCGAGGCAGCTTCCGTCCGCGCGGCCGCCGCTCACGACGGTCCGGGCGCCGGGCTTGCCGCAGTCGATCACACGGGGTCGGCTCGGAGTGAACGTCTCCTTGCCGGTGCGGGTGTTCCCGAGGCAGTCACCGACGGCGGGAGCCCGGTCGGCGAACTCGGGCTCGCCACCGCTGAACAGCCCCTGGCGGTAGCCCACATAGCCGCCCGTCGCCAGCACGACGGCCAGCACCCCGGCCACCGCACCCAGGACCCGCTGCCGCGGCCCCCGGGACACCCGCGCGGTCCGGGACGGGGGAGCGGGGGCGCGGGGCGGTGCCGTGCGCGTGGGCGCCTCAGGGGATTCCGCCGGGGCGCTGGGGGGCGGGGGCGCCCCGAGGGCGCCCTCCGCCGGCGTGCCGGAAGACCCGGACACGGGGGCTTCGGCAGCCACCGACGCCTCGTCCGTCCGCGGTGCCACGAAGTCCTGGTGCGCCCGGATCGCGGCCGTCCACGACGCGGGCAGCAGTTCGCTGCCGCCCGTCGGGTCCTTCGCGAAGCCGGCGAGCAGGGCCGCGGGTGTCGGCCGGTCCACCGGGGACAGGGCGAGCAGCGGGAGGACCAGTTCCCGCAGCCCCTCCGGCAGGAGGCGGTCGTCGACCTCGGCGCGCTGGACGCGGGCCAGGAGCCGGAACGCGTCGTTCACCGGTCCGTACGGGAACCGCGACGTCGCGAGATGGAGCAGCGTCGCTCCCATGGAGTACATGTCGGACGCCGCCGTCGACGCCTCGCCGCGTGCCTGCTCCGGCGAGGTGAAGGCCATCGTGCCCAGCGTCAGGGTGGTGCGGGTCAGGTCGAGGGCGTGGGAGATGCCGAAGTCGATGAGGCGGGGGCCGGACAGGGGCAGCAGCACGTTGCCGGGTTTGACGTCGCGGTGGACGACGCCGGCGCCATGGAGGTCCGCGAGGGCCTCGGCCATGCCGACGGCGATCCAGCGCACGGCCTGGTCGGGCAGCGGGCCCGCGTCCCTGACGAGTTCGGCCAGCGAGGGGGCGGGGATGTACTCGGTGGCCATCCACGGCTTCGGGGCCTCCGCGTCCGCGTCCATCACGGAGACGGTGAAGGCCCCGGTGACACGGCGGGCCAGCGCGACCTCACGGGCGAACCGCCGCCGGTCGGACTCCTCGGGCACGCCGTCGGCGAGCAGCGTCTTCACCGCGACCAGCCGGCCGCTGACGGTGCGCCCGAGATAGACCCGCCCCATGCCGCCGGAGCCGATCCGGCCGATCAGCCGGTACGCGCCCAGCCGGCGCGGGTCGTCCCCCTGTAACGGCTCAAGTCGTGGCCCGCCCATGCCGAGTCCCCCGCTCCCCGTGACGCCCGGGACCAGGGTGGTCCCGCCCCTGCCGCAGACCGTACGCGATCGGGTACGTGTAAGGGGCCGTTCGCACACGATCCGGCAGGTCCACCGCGGCGGTGACGGTCGGTCGGTTAGGGCGCCGCCCGCAGGTCCACGATCCGCCTGATCTTGCCCACCGAGCGCTCCAGCGTCTCCGGGTCGACCACCTCCACGTCCACCGAGACTCCGATCCCGTCCTTGACCGCCGCCGCGATCGTCCGGGCCGCCTCCGCGCGCTGCTCGCCCGTCGCGCCCGCGCGGGCCTCGGCCCGTACGGTCAGGGCGTCGAGACGGCCCTCGCGGGTGAGCCTGAGCTGGAAGTGCGGTGCCACGGCCGGGGTGCGGAGGACGATCTCCTCGATCTGGGTGGGGAAGAGGTTGACCCCGCGCAGGATGATCATGTCGTCGCTGCGCCCCGTGACCTTCTCCATCCGCCGGAACACCCGCGCGGTGCCCGGCAGCAGACGGGTCAGGTCGCGCGTGCGGTAGCGGACGATCGGCATGGCCTCCTTGGTGAGCGAGGTGAAGACGAGCTCCCCCTCCTCGCCGTCCGGCAGCACCTCGCCCGTGAACGGGTCCACAATCTCCGGGTAGAAGTGGTCCTCCCAGATGTGCAGGCCGTCCTTCGTCTCCACGCACTCCTGGGCCACGCCGGGGCCGATCACCTCCGACAGGCCGTAGATGTCGACCGCGTCGATCGCGAAGGCCTCCTCGATCTCCTTCCGCATCGCCTCCGTCCACGGCTCGGCGCCGAAGACGCCCACCTTGAGGCTGGTGGAGCGCGGGTCCACGCCCTGCCGCTCGAACTCGTCGAGCAGCGTCAGCATGTACGAGGGGGTCACCATGATGATCTCGGGACGGAAGTCCTGGATGAGCTGCACCTGCCGGGCCGTCATGCCGCCCGACGCGGGGATCACCGTGCAGCCGAGCCGCTCCGCGCCGTAGTGCGCGCCGAGTCCTCCCGTGAACAGGCCGTATCCGTACGCCACATGCACCTTGTGCCCGGGGCGGGCCCCGGCGGCCCGCAGGGAGCGGGCGACGACGTCCGCCCACATGTCGAGGTCGCCGTCGGTGTAGCCGACGACGGTCGGCCGGCCCGTGGTGCCGCTTGAGGCGTGGATGCGCCGGATCCGGGACTGGTCGACGGCGAACATGCCGAAGGGGTAGTGGTCGCGCAGGTCCGTCTTGGCGGTGAAGGGGAAGCGGGCCAGGTCCGCGAGCGTACGGCAGTCGTCCGGAGTCACCCCGGCCGCGTCGAAGGAGCGCCGGTAGAAGTCCACGTTCTCGTAGGCGTGGCGCAGGCTCGCCCGCAGCCGCTCCAGCTGGAGGGCCGCGAGCTCCTCGCGTCCGAGCCGTTCGCCACTGTCCAGCAGTTCCGTCATCGCGCCACTCCTCCACGGTCGTAAAACGGACGACCGATCATTCGGTAGATCCGTTCCCGGTCAGTAAAACCGGAGGCACCGGGGGGTTGGCAAGAGGTCGGAGCAAGGTTCCCGGGTCGTGCCTCCATCCCATCCCGGGGTGTATCGGGTGCTTCGGGCCGTGTCGGCGGTCCCTGCGGGGAGGCCTCCCCGGAAATCCCGTTGCCGGGTGCGGGGCCCGGTGCTGGAGTGGCCCGCATGGAACCCCAGCACCTCCGTGACCTGTACGACCGCCAGCTCCGCCGCGACGCCCGTCCCGACGGGCCCGGCTGCCGCGTCGAGCGGGTCGGCGACGTCGTCCGCCAGACCGGACCCGCGCACGCCTGGAACGGCGTGCTCTGGTCCGGGCTCGACGCCGGGAACGCCGACCGCGCCATCGCCGGCCAGATCGAGCACTACCGCGCCGAAGGGCTGCTGCCCTTCGAGTGGAAGCTGTACGCCCACGACACCCCGGTCGACCTCGGCGAGAGGCTCGTGGCCGCGGGCTTCACCGCAGAGGCCCCGGAGACCCTGATGGCCGCCGAGGCCGCCGCGCTGCCCCACGGCGTACCGCTGCCCGCCGGCGTCGAACTCCGGGCCGTCACCGACGAGTCGGGGGTACGCCAGGTGGCCGAGGTCCACGAACGCGCCTTCGGCACCGACAGCAGCCACCTCGAACGCCAGCTCCTGGACCGGCTCGCGGCCGACCCCGACACCGTGACCGCCGTCCTCGCCCTCGCCGACGGCGAACCCGTCAGCGCCGCACGCCTCGAACTCTGCCCCGGCACCGACTTCGCCGGCCTCTGGGGCGGCGGCACCGTCGAGGCCTGGCGCGGCCGCGGCCTCTACCGCGCACTCGTCGCCCACCGCGCGCGCATCGCCGCCGAGCGCGGACACCGCTACGTCCAGGTCGACGCGGCCGACACGAGCCGCCCCATCCTCCGACGCCTGGGATTCCTCACGCTTTCCACCACGACCCCTCACACATACGGCGATTAGACCGAGCCCTTCCCCGGCGCTCCCCGGAGACGGGGCGGGCCGCGCGTCCGGAGAACGGTAGGGTGCCGTCCGGCAACCGAGGTCTGCGTGGGGAGACACGAGTTCATGAGTGGTCAGCAGTCGGGTCGCGGGGGCGGCACGGGCGAGGTCTTCCAGCCGCTCGCGGCCGACGATCCCACCACGGTCGCGGGATACCGGCTCGCCGCACGGCTGGGCGCCGGCGGCATGGGCAAGGTGTACCTGTCGTACACCCCCGGCGGCCGGCCCGTCGCCATCAAGCTGATCCGCCCCGAGTTCGGCGAGGACGCGGAGTTCCGCCGCCGCTTCGCCCAGGAGGTGCGCTCCGCGCAGCGCGTCCAGGGGCTCTTCACCGCGCCCGTGATCGACGCCGACCCCGAGGGCGCGCAGCCGTGGCTGGCGACCGCCTACGTCCCCGGCCCCTCGCTCGCCGACGCGGTCGTCTCCCACGGCGCACTGCCCGTGGAGACGGTGCTGCTGCTCGTCGCGGGCATGGCCGAGGCCCTGCACGTCATCCACGGCGCCGGGATCGTGCACCGCGACCTCAAGCCGTCCAACGTGCTGCTCGCGGCCGACGGGCCCCGCGTCATCGACTTCGGCATCGCCCACGCGGCCGACGCGACCTCCCTCACCGGCAGCGGCGTCACCATCGGCACCCCGTCGTTCATGGCGCCCGAGCAGGCCGCCGGCCGCGGGGTGACCGCGGCCACCGACGTCTTCGCGCTCGGTCAGGTCGCGGCGTACGCGTCGACGGGGGTCCCGGCGTTCGGCGAGGGGACCTCGCACGGCGTCCTCTACCGGATCGTGCACGAGGAGCCCGACCTCGGCGCGGTGCCGGAGCGGCTGAGCGAGCTGGTCACCCGGTGCCTGGCGAAGGACCCGCAGGCGCGGCCGTCGCTCGCCGAGATCATCCAGCTCTGCCAGGCGGCGAACGCGGCGACCGTGCTCCGCAGGCCCGAGGACTGGCTGCCTGCCCCGGTCTCCGCCGACATCACGGCGCGTGCGGCCGCTCCGGCGCCCGTCCAGACACCGCCGCCCCCGACGACCGCGCCCACGGGCGGATACCCGCCCACCGCTCCGGCCGGGCCGCCCGCGTCCGCCGCGGTCTACTCGCCGACCGCGCCGTCGACCCCGGCCCCGCCGGCCGCCCCGCCCGGCGCGTACGGCCCGTCCGCGGGCCACCTGGCGACCCCGCCGCCCGGACCGTACAACACGCCCCCGCAGCACGCGGTGCCCACGCACGCCGCGCCGACGCACCCGGCACCCGGTCACACGTACCAGCCGCCGCAGGGGCCGTACCCACCGTCGTACCCGCACCCCGGAGCCCCCGGCGGGCCGACGTCCACCCCGCCCGGCCCACGGAGCGGCTCGGCCAGGAAGGGGCTGCTCGTCGCCGTCGCCGCCGTGGTGGCCTTCGGCGCCGTGGGCGGTGTCACCGCCTACACGCTCCTGAAGGACAAGGAGCGGACGAACGCCTCGGAGAACGACAAGCCGAGCGGTGGCACGGGGAGCCCGGCGACCGCGGGCGCCACCGGCACCGGCGGCAGCAGCGGAACCAGCGGCACGCCGAGCGAGAAGCCCCCGACGGCGTCCGCCGCGAAGCCCGCCGACTTCAGGAGCATCAATCTCACCGCCGGCTACCACCTGACCCTCGGGGACGAGGTCGTACGGCCCCAGGACGGCGAGGACGGCGGGTACGAACTCTCCTACGACACCGGCGGTTACCTCGACGCCGAGAGCAGCGGCGGCAACATGGTGCTCCTCGACCCGGGGCAGGCGGGCTCCCTCGACGTGTGCCGCGCGGAGACGCGGTTCACCAAGGAGGTGTACGTGAACAAGCTGTCCCAGGGCCGCCAGTTGTGCGTCACGACAGGGACCGGCCACATGGGCCTCGTCACCGTCAGGGGCATCTCCCCGGAGGACTCGCCCAGCACCTACATGACGCTCGACGTCACGGTCTGGCGCAACGCGGCCCCCGCGTCGTAGCTCAGGACGCCCAGTGCGCGGGGCGCTCGAACCCCTCCGGAAGGCGGGTCCCGGCGTCCCCGCGCGCCGCGTTCAGCTGGGGCTGCGTCAGGAAGAGGGCGCCGGTCAGGTCCGCACCCGACAGATCGGCGTCCCGCAGGTCCGCGCCGATCAGATCCGCGAGCGAGAGGTCGGCGCCCGTCAGATCGGCCGCGATCAGCAGCGCCCCGCGCAGGTCGGTGCCCCGCAGCTTCGCCCCGCGCAGCCGCTTGCCGATCAGGTCCGCCCCGCGCCGGCTCCTCGGCTTCCCGCCGGCCGTGGCGCGGACGAGTTCACTCGTCCGCAGGAGCAGCTCGTTCACCTCGGCGCGCACCTCCGGCACCCTCAGCTTCTCCAGGTCGTCCGCCGAACCCCCGGTGAGCTCCTCGACCCGGGCGAGTGCCGTCCGCAGCTCGGCGTGGACGGGACGGGCCGCCGGGCGGGCCAGCGCCTCCGTGAGATAGCGCAGCAGCTCATGGAGCTGGCGCATCACGTAGAAGACGTCGTACATCCGGCTCGCGGTCTCCGGCGCCTCGCGCCAGGACACACCGCCGAAGGTCACCTGGGAGACCTGCTGGCCGGCGCCGAAGCAGTCGTACACCGTGCAGCCCTGGAAGCCGCTCGTCCGCAGCCGGGTGTGGATGCCGCAGCGGAAGTCCTCCCGGAGGTTCCGGCAGGGCTCGCCCGGCGCCTTGTTCACGGCGAAGTCGGCCGACTTCGCGAAGGGCAGCGCCACACAGCACAGGCCGAAGCAGTTGGCGCAGTCGCCGCGCAGTGCGGATTCCCCGGTCTCGGGCACGGTGGGACGGTTCCTTCGCTGGTCGGAGACGGTCCACCCACCGTATCGCGCTCCGCGTCAAACCCGTTGCGAAGATCGTTCGCGCTCCGTGAGGATCGGTGCCATGCCACAGTTCACCTCGTACGACGGAACCGAACTCGCCTACCGGATCGTGGGGGAGGGCGAGCCCCTGGTGTGCCTCGCGGGCGGGCCGATGCGCGCCGCCGTCTACCTCGGTGACCTGGGCGGACTCGCCTCGCACCGCGCCCTGGTCCTGCTCGACGCCCGGGGGACCGGGGCGAGCGCCGAGCCCGCCGACCCCGGCACGTACCGCTGCGACCGGCAGGTCGGCGACGTCGAGGCCCTCCGCGTCCACCTCGGCCTGGAGCGGATCGACCTGCTCGGCCACTCGGCGGGCGGGAACCTGGCCACCCTGTACGCCGCCGCCCACCCCGAGCGGATCCGCTCCCTCGTCCTCGTCACCAGCGCGGGCCGCGCGCTCGGCGTCGGCACCACCGACGAGGAGTGGGACAAGGCCGTCGAGATCTTCGCCGACCGTCCCTGGTACCCGCGGGCCAGGGCCGCACTGGACACGATCGGCCCGGACACCCCGG
The DNA here is from genome assembly GCF_044752725.1 of Streptomyces sp. NPDC088707. NCBI lineage: Bacteria > Bacillati > Actinomycetota > Actinomycetes > Kitasatosporales > Streptomycetaceae > Streptomyces > Streptomyces sp. NPDC088707. The sequence continues at coordinate 619,529 of NZ_JBIVLV010000002.1, forward strand.
AGTCCCGCGTCCGTGAGATCGTCGCGCCCTTCGCGTACGGCCGCTGGGACGCGGCCGCCCAGGACCACGCGGCCCGTGAGGCGGAGCAGTCGAACCGGGAGGCGGCCCCCGCGTACCACGGCGAGGGCGCGTACACCCCGGAGGCGACCCGCCGGGCGCTCACCGCGCTCACGGCACCGGTCCTCGTCCTTGCGGGGGAGTACGACGCCGGCCCCACCCCGGCCAAGGCGGCCGAGGCCGCCGCCCTCTTCCCGAACGCCGAGCTGATCGTCCTGCCGGGCGCCGGACACTTCCCGTGGGTGGACGACGCGGAGGCGTTCGTGCGACCCGTCGCCGCCTTCCTCGACCCGGAGGTCCGCGCGGTCACGGTGGACGGCGTCCGCCTCGCCTACCGGGTCCGGGGCGCCGAGGACGCCCCGGCCGTCGTCCTGGTCCACGGGCGGGGCGAGAACAGCACCACCTGGGCGCGGATCGCGGCCGAGCTCGCCGCCGACCACCGGGTGTACGCCGTCGACCTGCGCGGACACGGACTCAGCGACCGGCCGGGCACCTACGGATTCGACGTCTTCCGTGACGAACTCGGCGGTTTCCTCAAGGCTCTCGGACTGACCGGCGCCACGGTCGTCGCCCACTCGATGGGCGGCGGGGCCGCGTACCTCCTCGCCGCCCGGGAACCCGACCTGATCGGGCGGCTCGTCCTGGAGGACGTCCCCGTGTTCTTCCCGCTCGACCCGCCGCGTCCCCCGCTCGAACGCCCCGGGGGTCCGCTCGGCTTCGACTGGGAGATCGTCCCGTCCACCGACGGCCAGCTGAACGGGCCCGACCCGGCCTGGCGCGAGGAGCTCCCCGCGATCACGGCCCCGACGCTCGTCGTCGCGGGCGGCCCGACCAGCCACGTCCGCCAGGACCAGCTGTCCTGGCTGGCCGGCCGCATCCCCGGCGCGCGGTTCGTCACGATCGGGGCGGGGCACCTCGTCCACACGGACGCGCCGGACGAATTCATCGGCGCACTGCGGGAGTTCGGCGTCTAGAAGGGGCGCGCTTCCCGCCCCCGCGCCGCGTCCACGCCGCCCCCCGTCACCCGCCGTGCCGCTCCTGGGCGGCCATCACCTCGTCGCCGTGTTCGAAGGCCCACGCGCCGAACGCGTCGATCGGACCGAGCAAGGTCCGTCCCAGGGCGGTGAGTTCGTAGCTGATCCTGGCCGGAGCGCCGTCCTCGACACGTCGCTCCACCAGGCCGTTGAACTCCAGCCGCCGCAGCGTCTCGGTGAGGACCTTCGAACTGATGCCGCCGATGTGCTCACGGAGTTCGCCGTGACGGCTCGGGCCCCGGCGCAGGGACCAGAGCACCACGGCGTTCCAGGTGTTCGAGAGCAAGTCGAAGGCGAGGCGGGCCCGGCAGTCGGCGAGAAAGGCGTCGGAGGTCACGTACCAGATGGTGCCCGAACGCCGTCCTACTGTCGTTCCCGAGGCGCCGGGATCCGGCGCGGAGAGGGGACGGACGATGAGGATCGGTGTACTGGGCACGGGCCGCATGGCGGACGCCCTGGCCACCCACTGGGTACGGGCGGGACACCGCGTCCTCGTCGGGGGCCGCGACGAGGAGAGGGCACGACTCCTCGCGAACCGCCTGGGCGGCGCAACCGGGTACGGCAGCCTGCGCGCGGCGGCGGGATTCGGCGACGTGGCCCTCGCCGCACTGCCGTACGGGGCGGGGGAGACGGTCGTCGGCGAGCTGCGGGCGACCCTGGCGGGGAAGGTGCTGCTCGACTGCTCCAACCCCGTGGGACCCGGCTTCCGGCTGCTCACGGCCGACGGCCGGTCGGCGGCGCGCCGCCTCGCGGACGCCGCGCCCGCCGCCCGGGTCGTCAAGGCCTTCAACCTGTGCCACGAGGACGTGTGGCGGATGGACCCTCCCGTCTTCGACGGGCAGCGTCTCGCCGTCCCGGTGTGCGGCGACGACGACACCGCGCTCACGCTCGTCCGGCAGCTGGTGCGGGACGCGGGCTGCGCGCCGTTGACCGGGGGAGGCCTCGACAGGGCCGGGCTCCTTGAGGCGACCGCCGCGCTCTTCATCGGTCTGTGGGTCGGGGAGAACGCGGACGTCCGGGCGATGGCGCCGCCGCTGGCGTTCGCGGCGGGGCCGGGAGCAGCGCCGCCGGATGCCAAGCCCCTGTCCGACACCCCCTAGGGCTTCCGGGGCCATGGGCCGATCGGCCCAGATGCGGCGCGCCTCGGCCGATCAGGCGGACACCGGTGCAGGATCGGTGGGGCGGCGCCCTCGGGCGGTGCCCGACATCGCCATGGCGCGACATGACAGGAGCCAGGTGTGACCACGCGACTCAACCCCTACCTCAGCTTCTCCGGTGACGCGAAGCAGGCACTGGAGTTCTACAAGGAGGTCCTGGGCGGCACTCTCGACCTCAACACGTACGGCGGGTTCGGCGCCGAGGCGCCGCCCGGATACGCCGACAAGATCATGCACGGCATGCTGGAGACGCCCAGCGGCTTCACGCTCATGGCCGCCGACACTCCGCCGGGCACGGAGCAGACCCCCGGTGGCGGCTTCGCGGTGAGCCTGAGCGGCGACGACGCGGACGAGCTGCGCGGCTACTGGGACGGACTGTCCGAGGGCAGCACGGTGGCCGTACCCCTGGAGAAGCAGATGTGGGGCGATGTGTTCGGCATGTGCACGGACAGGTTCGGCGTCACGTGGATGGTCAACATCACCGAGCGGGGCTGACCGGGTTCGCGCCTCCGCCTAGGAGTTCGTGTCCGGGCCCGCGCCCGTGTCCGCCTCCACCGCCACCGTGCGGGCCCAGCGGTAGTCCGCCTTGCCGCTGGGGGAGCGCTGGATGCGGTCGGTGAGGACCAGCTGGCGCGGGACCTTGTACCCCGCCAGGCGGGGACGGCAGTGGGTCTGGAGGGTCTCCAGGTCCAGCGGCTGCGCGTCCGCGCGGAGTTGGACGACCGCGGCCACGTGGTTGCCCCAGCGGGCGTCCGGCACTCCGGCGACCAGCGCGTCGTACACGTCGGGGTGGGACTTCAGGGCCTGCTCCACCTCCTCCGGATAGACCTTCTCGCCGCCCGTGTTGATGCACTGGGAGCCGCGCCCGAGGACGGTGACCACCCCGGTCTCGTCCACGGTCGCCATGTCGCCGAGGAGCACCCACCGGACCCCGTCCCGCTCGAAGAACGTCTCGGCGGTCTTCTCCGGGTCGTTGTAGTAGCCGAGCGGCACGTGGCCGCGCTGGGCCAGCCGGCCGATCTCGCCGGGTGCGACGGGGGTACGGGACGCAGGGTCGACGACCTGGGTGCGTTCGTTGACGTGCAGCCGGAAGCCCCTGGCGGGGCCGGAGTCGTCGGTGGCGCGGCCGTTGGAACCGGACTCGGTCGAGCCGAAGTTGTTGAGGAGCAGGACGTTCGGCATCAGCTCCTGGAGCTGGGCCCGTACGGTCTCGGACATGATCGCCCCGGACGAGGACAGGCTGAACAGGGCGGAGAGGTCCGTGCCCTTCAGCGGCCCGCGCAGTGCGTCCACGAGGGGCCGCAGCATCGCGTCCCCGACCAGGGAGATGCTGGAGACCTTCTCCTTCTCCAGGGTGCGCAGGACCTCCTCCGGGACGTACTTGCGGTGCAGGACGACCCGCTGGCCGTAGTTGAAGGCGATGAACGCGGTCAGGGTGGAGGTGCCGTGCATCAGCGGCGGCGCGGGGAAGAAGGTGATGCCGGCGCCGCCGGCGGCGACCCGCTCGGCCAGCTCCTCGGGGCGCTTCACCGCCTCGCCCGAGGGGTCCCCGCCGAACAGCCCCGCGAAGAACAGGTCCTCCTGGCGCCACAGGACGCCCTTGGGCATCCCGGTCGTGCCACCGGTGTAGATGATGAAGAGGTCGTCGGCCGAGCGCGGCCCGAAGCCCCGCGCGGGTGAACCGGCGGCCTCCGCCTCGGTGTACGGGACGCAGTCCAGGGCGACCGCTCCCTCGCCCGGGGTCCCCACCCGCACGAGGTGCCGCAGCTTCTCCGTCTGCGGCAGCGCCGCCGCGACCCGGTCGGTGAACTCGGCGTCGAAGACGAGTGCGGCCAGGTCGGCGTCCCGGTAGAGGTAGACGAGCTCCTCCTCCACGTACCGGTAGTTCACGTTGACCGGCACGATCCGTGCCTTGAGGCAGGCGAGGACGGTCTGCAGGTACTCGATGCCGTTGTACAGGTGGAGGCCGAGGTGCTCGCCGGGCCGGATGCCCGCGTCGATGAGGTGGTGCGCGATCCGGTTCGCGGCCTCGTCGAGCTCGGCGTAGGTGAGCCGGCGCTCCTCGCCCGTCCCCGGGTGATCGACGTACACCAGCGCCTCGCGGTCGGGGACCGCGTCGACGACCGATTCGAACAGGTCGGCAAGGTTGTACTCCACCGTTCCTCCTGACCCCGGTTCGCACTGACTCGGCGGTCATTAGAGCGCCGACCGGCGACAGGGGGAAGGGGGTGCGCAGAAGAATCTGACTGAGTGTCAGAAAACTATTGAACTGGACCCCCGGCTACTGCAACCTGTTCCAGAACTGGAGACGGGAGACCCCCATGGGTGGCACTGGTGGCACCGAACACCTCGGCGTACGGCGCGAAGGCGCCACGCTCGTCCTCACCTTGAACCGGCCCGAGGCCAAGAACGCCCTCTCGCTGCCGATGCTCGTCGGCCTCCACGACGGCTGGCTGGAGGCCGACGCCGACGACGGCATCCGCTCCGTCGTCCTCACCGGCGCGGGCGGCTCCTTCTGCGCGGGCATGGACCTCAAGGCCCTGGCCGGCAAGGGGATGGAGGGCGAGCGGTACCGGGACCGGCTCAAGGCCGACCCCGACCTGCACTGGAAGGCGATGCTTCGCCACCACCGCCCCCGCAAACCCGTCATCGCGGCGGTGGAGGGCTACTGCGTCGCCGGCGGCACCGAGATCCTCCAGGGCACCGACATCCGGGTCGCGGCCGCCTCGGCGACCTTCGGACTCTTCGAGGTCCGGCGCGGGCTCTTCCCGATCGGCGGCTCCACGGTCCGCCTGCCCCGGCAGATCGCCCGGACCCACGCCCTCGAGATGCTCCTCACCGGCCGCCCGTACTCGGCGGAGGAGGCCGCCCGGATCGGCCTCGTCGGCCGCGTCGTCCCCGACGGCACCGCCCTCGACGCGGCCCTCGACATCGCCGAGCGGATCAACGCGTGCGGGCCGCTCGCCGTCGAGGCGGTGAAGGCGTCCGTGTACGAGACCGCCGAGATGACGGAGACGGAGGGGCTTGCCGCCGAACTCAAGCGGGGGTGGCCGATCTTCGACACGTCGGACGCGAAGGAGGGGGCGAGGGCGTTCGCGGAGAAGCGGACGCCGGAGTACCGCCGGGAGTGAGCCGAGCCTCCAGCCCCTCCCCGGGACCCCGCGGCCTTCGCCCGCGCCGTCGAACGTCGGGCGGACATCCCAGCCTCGCCGACGATCGAGGCACGGCGTCAGGGGCGGGGCCCCGGTTCGGGAAGGGGCGGGGCGGACAGCCCCGCGCAGCGGCCCCCTAACGCGGGGCGGACAGCCCCGCGCAGCGGCCCCGTAACCCAACCACGAAGGAGCCACGCCCATGAAAGCCACCCCGCCCCCCGACATCCTGCAGGCCCCCCTCGTCGTCGAATTCCCCTTCACCCGCTCCCTCGGCCCCGTCCAGTCCGCCTTCCTCACCGGCCTGCGCGAGCAGACCGTCCTCGGCGTCCGCACCGAGACCGGCGAGGTGCTCGTCCCGCCCGTCGAGTACGACCCCGCCACCGCAGCCGAGCTCCGCGATCTCGTCGAGGTGGGTACCACCGGCACCGTCACCACCTGGGCCTGGAACCCCGAGCCCCGCCCCGCACAGCCCCTCGCGACCCCCTTCGCCTGGGTCCTCGTCCGCCTCGACGGCGCCGACACCGCCCTCCTGCACGCCCTCGACGCCCCCGGCCCCGAGGCCGTCCGCACCGGCATGCGGGTCCGGATCCGCTGGGCCGCCGAGCGGTCCGGTGCCATCACCGACATCGCGTGCTTCGAGCCGTACGACAGCGATCCGGTCGCCGAACCGCGTTCCCACGACGGCCGGTTCACCGACCCCGTCACCGGCATCGTCGCCGCCGCCCGCCTCGACTACACCTACAGCCCCGGCCGCGCCCAGACCCGCTACCTGCAGGACCTCTCCGAGCGCCGGACGGTCGGCGAGCGCTGCCCCTCCTGCGCCAAGGTGTACGTGCCGCCCCGCGGCGCCTGCCCCACCTGCGGAGTCGCCACCACCGACCGGGTCGAGGTCGGACCGCGCGGCACCGTCACCACGTACTGCATCGTCAACATCAAGGCGAAGAATCTCGACATCGAGGTGCCGTACGTCTACGCCCACATCGCCCTCGACGGCGCCGGCCTCGCCCTCCACGGCCGCATCGGCGGCATCCCGTACGACCAGGTCCGCATGGGTCTGCGCGTCGAACCCGTGTGGAGCGGGGATGGCCGCTACCCCGACCACTACCGGCCCACCGGCGAGCCCGACGCCGACTACGACACCTACAAGGAGCTGCTGTGACGCCGCACCGGCCGGACCGAGAGGTGGCGATCGTCGCCTTCGCCCAGAGCGACCACCGCCGCCGCACCGACGACCTCTCCGAGGTGGAGATGGTCATGCCCGTCCTGCACGACGTCCTGCGGCAGACCGGCCTCAGGACCTCCGACATCGGCTTCACGTGCTCCGGCTCCTCCGACTACCTGGCCGGCCGCGCCTTCTCCTTCACGATGGCCCTCGACGGCGTCGGCGCCTGGCCGCCGATCTCCGAGTCCCACGTCGAGACGGACGGCGCCTGGGCGCTCTACGAGGCCTGGGTGAAGCTCCTCACCGGCGAGGCCGACACCGCCCTCGTCTACTCCTACGGGAAGTCCTCGCCCGGATCCGTCCGCGACGTCCTCACCCGCCAGCTCGACCCGTACTACCTGGCGCCGCTCTGGCCGGACTCGGTCGCCCTCGCCGCCCTGCAGGCGCAGGCGCTCGTCGACGCGGGCGCCACCGACGAACCCGCACTCGCCGCGATCGCCGGCCGCAGCCGCGAGGACGCCGCCGCGAACCCCCACGCCCAGCTGCCCGGCGCCCGCCCCCAGGGCGAGTACGTCGTCCAGCCGCTGCGCACCGGCGACTGCCCGCCCATCGGCGACGGCGCCGCCGCCGTGATCCTCGCCGTCGGCGACCGGGCCCGCGAACTCTGCGCCCGCCCCGCCTGGATCCGGGGCATGGACCATCGCATCGAGGCCCACTCCCTCGGCGTCCGCGACCTCACCGACTCGCCCTCCACGCGTCTCGCCACCGAACGCGCCGGAGCCTTCGAGGCGCCCGTCGACACCGCCGAACTCCACGCGCCCTTCACCTCCCAGGAGGTCGTCCTGCGCCGGGCCCTCGACCTCGACGAGAGCGTGAGGGTCAACCCGTCCGGCGGAGCGCTCGCCGCCAACCCCGTCATGGCCGCGGGCCTCATCCGGCTCGGTGAGGCCGCCGCCCGCATCCACCGGGGCGACTCCGACCGCGCCCTCGCCCACGCCACCTCCGGGCCCTGCCTCCAGCAGAACCTGGTCGCCGTCCTGGAAGGAGAGCCGCATGTCCGGTGAGGCCCTGACATCGAAAGAGTTCGTCGCCGTCGTCGGCATAGGCCAGACCAAGCACGTCGCCGCCCGCAGGGACGTGTCGATAGCCGGGCTCGTCCGCGAGGCCGCCGTCCGCGCCCTGGAGGACGCGGAGCTGACCTGGGCGGACATCGACGCCGTCGTCATCGGCAAGGCGCCCGACTTCTTCGAGGGCGTGATGATGCCGGAGCTGTACCTCGCCGACGCGCTCGGCGCGGTCGGCAAGCCCATGCTCCGGGTGCACACGGCGGGATCCGTCGGCGGCTCCACCGCGCTCGTCGCCGCCAACCTGGTCGCCGCCCGCGTCCACCGCACCGTCCTCACCCTGGCGTTCGAGAAGCAGTCCGAGTCCAACGCCATGTGGGGCCTCTCCCTGCCCGTGCCCTTCCAGCAGCCGCTGCTCGCCGGAGCCGGCGGCTTCTTCGCCCCGCACGTGCGCGCGTACATGCGGCGGACCGGCGCGCCCGACGCGATCGGCTCCCTCGTCGCGTACAAGGACCGGCGCAACGCGCTCAAGAACCCGTACGCCCATCTCCACGAGCACGACCTCACCCTGGAGAAGGTGCAGGCCTCCCCGATGCTCTGGGACCCGATCCGCTACTCCGAGACCTGCCCCTCGTCGGACGGCGCCTGCGCGATGATCCTCACCGACCGGGCGGGCGCGGCCCGTTCGCCCCGCCCGCCCGCCTGGGTGCATGGCGGCGCGATGCGCAGCGAACCGACCCTGTTCGCCGGCAAGGACTTCGTCTCGCCGCAGGCGGGCCGGGACTGCGCCGCCGACGTCTACCGGCAGGCCGGCATCACCGACCCCCGGCGGGAGATCGACGCCGTCGAGATGTACGTGCCGTTCTCCTGGTACGAGCCGATGTGGCTGGAGAACCTCGGCTTCGCGGAGGAGGGCGAGGGCTGGAAGCTCACCGAGGCGGGGGTGACCGAACTCGACGGCGACCTGCCCGTGAACCCCTCCGGCGGGGTGCTCTCCACCAACCCCATCGGCGCCTCCGGGATGATCCGCTTCGCCGAGGCCGCGCTGCAGGTACGGGGCGAGGCGGGCGAGCACCAGGTCGACGGCGCCCGGCGGGCCCTCGGGCACGCCTACGGAGGCGGCGCCCAGTTCTTCTCCATGTGGCTCGTGGGAGACACCCCGCCCACCGGGTGAGCCGCGCCGCCGGGCCGGGCGCCTACCCTGGCGGCCATGAACGCGGAACGTGATCTGACCCGGCTGCTCGCCGGGATGCGGCCGGAGCTCGACCCCGGCCGCTACGTCTTCACCACGGTGGACGGCCCCGCCCCGGCCGGGGTCGCACCGGTGGTCACCGTCGCCGAGGACGAGGGCCTCACCCTCGTCCTACGCCAGGAGGAGGCGGACGCCGCCGCCCTCCCGTACGACTACGTGGCGGGCCGGATCACGCTGCGCGTGCACTCCGCGCTCGACGCCGTCGGGCTGACGGCCGCCGTCGCGGGCGCCCTCGCAGCGGAGGGACTCAGCTGCAACGTGGTGGCCGGCTTCCACCACGACCACCTCTTCGTGGAACACCGGCGCGCGGAGGAGGCGTTGGCGGTGCTCGAACGGCTCGCGGAACCCGGCACCGCCGAGGCCCGGGACCGCCCCTAGGTTCTGTCGTCGAACGCCGTCGGGTATCAGCCGTTCGTCTTCACCTCCGCGGCCGGAGAGCGGCAGGTCACCCACGCCGCCGACACCGGCCCGACCATGACGGAAGCGGCCGCGGCGACCGTGGCGAAGGTGCTCCCCACCGCTCTGGGCAGAACCGAATATGCCACTCACGACACGACGGGATTTTGCTTGGCTGTTTGACCGCCGCAGCTCACTCCTTCGGGCGTACGCTGGGACTTTCGCGGGGCTTCCCGCTCGGCGCTCCTGACCGTGCGCCGGGCGCGCGCCCCCTGTGTGGGGGTGGAACGTGGCACGTCAGGACGGCGGGTCGGCCCGTCAGGGAGTCGGCCTCTTCGAGCGCGAGGCCGCGCTCGCCGCTGCCGAGGAGGCGCTCGACCTCCTGACAGGTCTGGCGGACGAGCCGTTGTGGCCGGTCGCCGTACCCTCACCCCGCGAGGCGCGGGGCCCGCACCTCGTCGCCGTCCCCGACGGGAACTCCGCCCAGGCGAACGGCCCGCTGCCCCCATCGTCCGAGGACGACCGGGTCCCCGGCGGCCGTAGCGGCCTGCGCCCCGTGCCCGGCGCCGGCCCCGTGTCGCCCCCGGAACACCGTCCCGACCCCGGTTCCGTGTTCACCTCCGCGGCCGACGACGGCGCCGCGGCCGCCGCGCGCCCCCAAGTCGTCCGCCGTGGCGGCATACTCGCCTACGCCGCCCCCGCCGGCCTCGGCAAGACCACCCTGCTCGCCGAGATCCGGCGCCGCGCCGGTGCCCGCGGCTGCACGGTGCTGTCCGCCCGCGGCGGCGACCAGGAGCAGCGGGTCGCGTTCCACGTCGCCCGGCAGCTCCTCCAGCCGCAGCTGGCCCACGCCGGCGACGCGGAACTGCGCGAACGTCTCGGCTCCTGGTACGACATCGTCGGCCCCGCCCTCGGGCTCCGCGCCTCCGCCGAAGGCTCCCCGCCCGACCCGCAGGGTCTGCGCGACGGGCTCGACTGGGTCCTCACCCATCTCGCCGTACGCCGAGCGCCCCTCGTCGTCGTCCTGGACGACGTCCACTGGGCCGACCCCGAGTCCCTCGGCTGGCTCGCCGCGTTCGCCCCGCGCGCCGAGGAACTACCCATGCTCCTCGTCGTCGCCTACCGCCCAGACGAACTCCCCGCCGAGGGCGTGGAGTTCACCGGACGCCGGTCCGGCCAGCGCCCTCTCGACCTCGCCCCGCTGACCTCGTCCGCCGTGGCCCGGCTCGTCCGCGACCGCATCGGCGCCCACGCCGACGACAGCTTCTGCCGCGACTTCTGGTCCGTCACCGCCGGCAACCCCTTCGAGGCGGTCGAACTCGCCGCCAAGGTCCGCGACCAGGGTCTCGAACCCACCGCCGACGGAGCCCACGAACTCCCTGACCTCTCCGCCGCCCTCAAGGGCAGCGGCCTCGTCACCCGGCTCGAACGGCTCGGACCCGCCACCGTCCGCCTCGCCTGGGCCTGCGCGGTCCTCGGCACCGAGATCTCACCCCAGCTCGCGGGCGCCGTCGCCGGTCTCGGCGGCGAGGCCGTCGTCGACTGCGCCGCCCGGCTCCGCGAGGCCCGCGTCCTCGCCGAGGTCGAACGGGCGGACGATCCCCTCCAGTTCGTCCACCCGCTCATCGCGACCACCGTCTACCGGTCCATCCCGGACGCCACCCGCGTCGCCCTGCACGGTCAGGCCGCCTGGTGCGTCGTCGACGCCGGACTCGGCCCCACCGCGGCCGCCCGCCACCTCCTGGAGACCCACCCCGAGGGCGACCCCTGGGTCGTCGGCCAGCTGCGCGCCGCCGCCGGCGAGAACCTCCGCGCCGGAGCCCCCGACGCGGCCCGCCGCTTCCTCGCCCGCGCCCTGCGCGAGCCGCCCGCCCCCGACGACCGGGCCGCCGTCCTCTACGAACTCGGCTGCTCCTCGCTCCTCACCGAGCCCGCCACCACCGTCAACCATCTGCGGGCCGCACTGGAGGAGCCGGTCAGCGACCCGGCGCTGCGCCACGGCATCGTCTACCGCCTCGCCCAGGTCCTCGCCCACAGCGACCGGCTCGTCGAGGCCTCCGAGCTGCTCGGCGAGGAGGCCCGGATCGCGACCGACGCCCGCAGCCGACTGCGGATGCAGGCCGAGAAGTTCATGTGGGACGCCCTGCGCGCCGACGAACCGGAATCGCCCGCCCGGTCCCGGCGCCTCGCCGCGCTCGCGGACCGGCTCACCGGCCGCGACGTCACCGAGCGGTACATCATCGGACTCCGCGCCTGGGACGCCACCCTGCGCGCCGAACCCGCCTCCCTCGCTCTCAAGGAGGCCGAACGCGCCCTCGAAGGCGGCTTCACCTGGGCCGACGAGAGCCGGGGCTTCGAGGTGCCGGTCCTCGTCGCCCTGCTGCACCTCTACGCCGACCGGCCCGGTCGCGCCGAGGAACTCTTCGCCGCCGGGACCGCGGAATTCGAGAAGCAGGGCTGGCGCGGGGCGCACCTCGCCTTCGCGTACACCCTCATCGGCTACATCCGCTTCCGGCGCGGCCGGCTGATGGAGGCCGAGGACTTCGCCCGCGCCGGACTCCGCCTCGCCGAGCGCGTCGGCGCCCGCACCCCTGCCCTCTGGTACGCCACCGGCGTCATGATCGAGGTGCTCATCGCCCGCGGCCGTACGGACGAGGCCGTGCAGGTCGCCCGCGAGCACGACTTCGGCGAGCCGTTCCCCGCCGCCGTCACCATCCCCGACTGCGAGACCGTCCACGCCGAACTGCTGCTCGCCACCGGCCGCACCCAGGAGGCCGCCGAGGAGCTGGCCGCCGTCGGCAGGCGCCTCGACCCGCGGGGCAAGCGCAACCCCTCCTGCTGCACCTGGCAGCTCCACCTCGCGCTCGCCGAGGCGGCGACCTCCCCGTCGAAGGCCCTCGCCACCGCGCACGAGGCCGTCGCCCGCGCCCGCCAGTACGGGGCGCCCTCCGCGATCGGCCAGGCACTGCGCGTGACCGCCGAGGTGTCCGAGCCCGCCGATCGTGTGAAGCTCCTGGAGGAGTCCGTCGACTGGCTCGACCAGTCGCCCGCCGCGTACGAGCTGGCCCGCTCCCTCGTCGCCCTCGGTGCGGCGCTGCGACGCACCGAGCGTGCCGCGGAGGCCGCCGAGCACCTCTACCGGGGCCTGGAGGCCGCCCAGGACTGCGGCGCCGACGCGCTCGTCGAGGTGGCCCGCGCCGAGCTCGCGGCTGCCGGACTCCGCCCCCGGGCGCTCCACCCCGCGGGCACGGACACGCTCACCGCCCGTGAGCGTGCCGCCGCCGATCTCACCGTCCGCGACCAGGACGCGGCCGCGATCCTCGGCGTCGACGCCACCACCGTGGCCCGGCTCCTCTCGGCCGTCTACCGCAAGCTCGGAACCGACCGCACGGGCCTCGCGCAGGCCCTCAGAAACACCGGACGGGAGCCCCGGGACCCGGCAGGACAGCACTGACCGCCGGGAGCCGCCCGGCGCGTCGCATCGCGCGCCAGGGCACGTACCATGGCCGTATGTCCTTCCTCCGCCGCCGCAGCGCCGCCACTCCCGCGGGCCCGGACTTCGATGTCCTGGCCATGGACCCGGGGGACTGGCCCGGTAACCTCGGCGCCGGCCTGCTGCCCGCTCCCGACGGCTCCTGCCAGGGCGTCTTCCTCCGGTACGACCTGTTCGGCGGCCGCGGCCCCGCGATGATCATCGGCAACCTGCCCGAGGGCTCCCCGGCGCGCGAGCTCGCCGACGGCCAGATCCCCTTCGAGGTGGCCCAGCTCCTCGCCGCCCTCGAGAACGACGAGCCGGTCGAGGTCCTCGACACCGAGGACGTCCCCGTCATGCAGGGCGACAACCTGCTGATCGTCCGTCGCCTCAAGCTCTCCGAGAGCCGTATCTCCTGCGTCCAGTTCGACCGCAGCGACAACGTCCTCGTCACGATCGCCAGTTGGGACCGGCCGATCACCGACGACCTGTACGCGCTGCTCAAGCCGCTGCCCGCCGAGCTGTTCCAGCAGGGCTGACGGGGAGCGGGGGCCGATGAGCGCACGCGTCGACAGCTGGATCTGGGCGGTCCGCCTCACCAAGACCCGTGCCCAGGCCGCGGCGGCCTGCCGGGCCGGACACGTCAAGGTCAACGGCGAGCGGGCCAAGCCCGCCCAGGCGGTGAAGCCCGGCGACGAGGTCCGGGTCTTCCACGGCGGCCGGGAGCGGATCGTCGAGGTCAGGGAACTCCACACCAAACGGGTCGGTCCGCCGGTCGCCGTCGAGGCGTACGTGGACAACAGCCCGCCCCCGCCGCCCCGCGAGCACGTGGCCGTCGCCGCTGTACGGGACCGGGGCGCCGGGCGCCCCACCAAGCGCGACCGCCGCGAACTCGACGAGCTGCGCGGCCGGCACAGCTGACCGCCGGAGCCTGGAGCGGCCCGCGGGGCCGCTCCGCCTCCCGCCTCAGACCCTGACCGGACCAAGGAGATCCGCCATCCGGGCCGCCGAGGTGCCGAGACCGGTCGGCCCGTGCCGCAGCAGCGCCGTACCGCTGCCCGCGTGCACGTCCTCCGCCGCGTAACGCCGCACCTTCCGGTGCCAGTTCAGAATGCCCGCGAGCCAGTCCTCCAACTCCCGCAGATACGCCTCGAAGGCCGCCCTGCCCGCCGCACCGAGCCCGAAGTCCTGGTACATCAAAGGGACTTCACGCGACTTCAAGTGCTCGTACTGGCGCAGCCGGCCCCGCATCAGGTCGTCGACCATGGCCACCGCCGTCGGGTAGTCGCAGTCGAAGAACTTCTGCAGCACGAGGACGCCGTTGTGGACCTCGCCCTCGACCTCGACCTCCTTCTGGTACGAGAACAGGTCGTTGATCAGCGCCCCGTAGTCCATGACCGCGTTCTCCAGGGCGCGTACGGTACCCGAGCGGAACAGCTCCGGCGGCAGCACCTCGTCGTGCCGCAACCGGCACATCAGCGTGGTCAGTTCGGAGCCGAAGGTGCTCCGGCGCATCTCGATGTAGTCGACGGGGTCGGGAACCCGGTGCTGCGCCTGGTTGTGCAGCTCCCACAGCCAGCTGTCCAGCATGACGTCGAGCGCGGAGCGCAGCTGGACACGAGCACCCTGCTCCATGGGGCCCGCGGTCCGCGCCCAGAGGTCGGCGAGCGAGCGCTCCATCGGGTTCACCGCGAGCGCCGCACCCGCGGCCGGATCCTCCAGCGGCAGGCAGGACTTGAACCGGTCGGTCTGCTCCTTCGCACCCCGCAGGTTGCGCGAGCGGCCGAAGACGGCGGGGTAGTAGTCGTCCCCGTACGTCCCCCAGGTCAGCCACTCGGCGCTGAGCTCCAGTTCCTCCAGGGTGGCGTCCGGGTCGAGCCCGGCCGAGCACAGCGCCAGGTCGAAGCCCTCCGCCATGGGTCGGTCCCAGATGTCGTCCAGGAGCCCGAACCGCTCGGCCCAGTCGAGCGACAGCCGGCGCGCCTCGGCGTGGTGCGGGCTGAGGGTGAGCGGGTACGGCAGGTCGAACTCGGGCAGCAGCGAGGGGCCCACCTGCTGGTGCGGCACGTGGGTGAGCGCCCGCAGGCGCGACGCCGCCGGGCGTCCGAAGAGGGTGCGGATGTCGAGAGCGGAGGTACCGAGGACCCCTTCGAGGTGCGACGGCCCGCCGACCATGCCCTCGTTCATGTACCGGCTGGAGCGCATGTGCCACTCGTGGCCACCCGACTGCCAGTCCTGCAGCCCCTTCGCGTACGCCGCGACGGCCGCGCACTCGGCGGCGTCGAGACCCTTCTCGGCGGCGAGCAGCGGCACCTCGGTGAGGGCCGTGTTCTCGAACTGCTGGAGCCGCGAGGTCAGCAGGTCGTTGACGGCGTTCGCCGCCTCCTGGGTCGTACAGCCGAGGAACTTCTCCAGGACGAGCACGCCGTTGCTGTTCTCGCCCTCGTCCTCCACCTCGCGCTGGTACGAGAAGAGGTCGTTGCGCAGATGGACGGCGTCGGAGAAGGCGTCCCTGAGCACCCGAAGCGGCCGGGAGTACGCCACCTGGGCCGGGACCTCCGCCCCCGCCGCGTACTCGACGAGCCCCGCCGACCAGGGCGCCCCGCCCACCTTGCGCCGCATCTCGATGTACTCGACGGGGTTGGCGATCCGCCCGTCGTTGATGTTGTCGAGCTCCCAGAGCGACTCGTTCAGCAGGTGCTCCGTCGCCTCCGCGAACCGCACCCGCCAGCCCGCCGACATGGCGGGAACGGTCCGCAGCCAGAGGTCGGCGAGCCCCGCCTCGACGGGGTTGGTGGGCTCGGGCATGCCCGCCGCCGGGTCCGCCGGCATGAACAGCGGCAGCCGGTCCAGGTAGGTCTTGCCGCCGGCCCGGTCCTGGGGCCGCTTGAAGATCTCCAGGAAGTGGTCGTCGAAGAAGAAGACCCAGGTGTACCAGTCGGTGACGAGGTTGAGGGCCTCCTCGCCGCAGTCGGGATGGGTGTACGAGCAGAGCAGCGCGTAGTCGTGCGAGTCGAGGTCGTGCTGCTCCCAGACCCCCGACCCCTCCAGCATCCCCATCTCCCGCGCCCAGTCACGGGTGTGCGTGCGGGCGGCCTCCAGGTGGGGATTGAGCCGCGCCGGATACGGAACATAGAAATCCGGCATAACGAAGGGCTGAGGCATCTGCTGAGGGGCCTTCCGGTGAGCAGGGGCTGTGTCCGGCCCACCTTTACCCGTAGCCCGTACGGCGCACGCGATCTCCCGAATAGTCCTATGAACGCCGAAGGGGTGGTGCCGGATCGTTCATCCGGCACCACCCCTCCAGCTTTCGGCCAGGCTGTCGTCAGGACTGGGAAACCCGCACGTCAGCAGCCTTCACGAAGGCCACTCGATGGCCGAACTGGATCTGGTAGTACTGCTCCTGTCCCCGGACGACCGTGTGACCGCTGCTGTCGAACACCGGCGCGAAGTAGTACTCGCCCGGGGTCCGGTCGCCCACCACGTACCGCTGCCCCGCGAGCAGCCGGTACGGCAGCGGCGACACCGCCTGCACCGGCACACCCGCCGGATACGCCGAGGCCTCCGGATACGCCCGCCCGTACACCGGCACCGACGCCAGCCCCTCGCGGGGCGTCAGGACGAGACCCCGAGCGTTCACGGCGGTCGGCTCCTTCGCCGGATTGTGGAACCAGGCCTTCTGCCCGAGATACCAGACCGCTGTCCAGTCGCCCCGGCGCTCCGCCACCGCGTAGCTCTGCCCGGTCGACGCGCGCGCCCCGGTGTCGTTGACCCCGGTGGTCGACTCCTGCCCGTCCGGCCGCAGACCGATGTCCCGCACCAGGGGCGCGTCGGCGCTCGGCCCGGTGTGCAGGCGCACCGCCCCGCTGCCGTGCGGCGCGCACGCCTCGCCGGCCGCGACACAGCCCGTGTAGACCGGACGGTGGGACCCGAAGTCGGGCCGGATCGTCACCACACCGGCCCGGGGGCCGGCGCTCGGCGTGATCGGCCTGCCGAGCAGCGCGAAGTAGTGCGCCCAGTCCCAGTACGGCCCCGGGTCCGTGTGCATGCCCTTGATCGTGGACGTCACCGTCCCCGGCACGTTGTCGTGGCCCAGGATGTGCTGCCGGTCGAGCGGGATGTCGTACCGGGCGGCGAGATACCGCACGAGCCGCGCCGACGACCGGTACATCGCCTCCGTGTACCAGGAGTCCGGCGCGGTGAGGAAGCCTTCGTGCTCCAGGCCCACGGACTTGGCGTTCACGAACCAGTTGCCCGCGTGCCAGCCGACGTCCTTGAGCGCCACGTGCTGGGCCACGTGCCCGTCGGAGGAACGCAGCGAGTACTGCCACGAGACGTACGTCGGGTCCTGCACCAGCTTCAGGGTGACGTCCCAGGTCGCCTCGGTGTCATGCACGACGATGTAGTCGATCGACTGGGAGGCGGGCCGGTTCGCCTTGTCGTGGTTGCCGTAGTCGCCGTCGCCGAACTCCTCGTACGGCGCCGGGATCCACTCGCAGGCCACCGTCCGCGGACACTCCACGGGGCCGCCGGCGGGCCGCCGCAGGCCGAGCCCGGCGACCTGCGCGGTGTCGGGCGCGACCGCCGGGGCTGCCGCGAGCGTCACCACCTGCCCGCTGTCCGTCGTCCGCGACTCGCCGGACCGGATCACCTCGAAGACGTCGTCCGCGTACCGGGCGGCGGTCGCCGAGTCGTCGGCGCCCGAGTACCGCGCCACCGCCCCGTACCAGTCGGCCGGGTCCGCGCTCGCCGGACGGCCGGACTCCCGCTGCGCGGCGGCGAGCAGCGCCGCCCCGCCCTCGATGTTCGCGGCCGTACGGGTCCGCAGCTCCTCGGCCGGAATCCCGGACAGCGCGGACGCCCGCTCCAGGGTGCGCAGCCGCGCGGGCAGCGAACCGGCGGCCGGGACGGCGGCGGGCTCCGGCGCCCGCGCGCCGGAGCGCACGGCGCGTGAGGAGTCGCCGCGCGGGTCCTCCGTACCGTCCGAGTGGTGCGGGGGCGCCGCGGCCAGGGCCGTCACCGCGTCCGTCAGATGCATCGGACCGTAGCCACCGGTCACACTCGGCGCACCGCCGTGGGCGTCCCAGCGCGACTGGAGGTACGCGACGGCGAGCAGCACGCTCTCCGGTACGCCGTGCCGCGCGGCCGCCCGCGCGAACTGCTCCTGGAGGACACCCGCCTCGGGCACCCCGGCACCGGCCGGCGGTGCGGCGGACAGGAGCGGGAGCAGCAGGGCGGCGGACGCGAGGGCGCCCAGGGCCTTCGGCAGACGACGCGACGGCGTACGTCCGGGGGACGCGGGACGGAGCAAGGCAGCCTCCAGAGGCGGGGGGTGACACCGGGGCGTGCGGGACCGAACCCGTACAGGGGTATCGGCTCCCGGACGATCCGTCAATCACCCGCACGCGAGGGAGACTTCCCACGTCAGGGCGGGAATGGAGGCTGTCCCGCGGAGTTTCGCGGCGACGGGTCCCGGGCCTGGGGCGCGTCAGTGGAGTGGACCATTGGCTCGCCCCGCCGAGGGCGGATGCGCCAGTGCGCCGCGTCCCGGTGTGTCGGCACCGGGCGCACGGCGCACCCCCCCGTGTCGTCGGTCGGGCCCGCCGTTCAGCGCGTCCCGACCGCCGCGCGCACGGCCCGCCGTGCCATGGCGCAGTCGTCGTGCAGCCGCCTCAGGAGCAGCCGCTGTTCCTCACCGGGCGCGAGCGCGCCCGTGGGCACCGGCACGGAACCGGCCGGCGGAGCCTCCTTCATCGTGCGCTGCACCGCCGTCTCGTAGGTCCGGATCTCCCGCGTCAGCACGATCATCAGGTTCACCAGGAAGGCGTCCCGGGAGGCCGGGCCCGCCTGCTGGGCGAGCTGACTGATCTGGCGCCGGGCGAGCGGCGCGTCACCGAGCACGGCCCAGAGGGTCGCCAGGTCGTAGCCGGGCAGGTACCAGCCGGCGTGCTCCCAGTCGACGAGGACCGGGCCCGCGGGGGAGAGGAGGATGTTGGAGAGCAGGGCGTCACCGTGACAGAACTGCCCCATCCCCTGGCGGCCGCCGGCGTGCGCCAGACCGTGCAGCAGCTTCTGCAGGTCGTCCCGGTCCCGGTCGGTGAAGAGACCGAGCTCGTGGTAGCGGGCGATCCGGGTGCCGTAGTCCAGCGGCGCGTCGAACGTCCCGGCCGGCGGCCGCCACGCGTTGAGCCGGGCGATCGCGCCGAGCGCGGCCCGCACATCGGCGCGGGGCGGAGCCTCCACGGGGTGGCGCGAGAGCGCCGCCGCCCGTCCGGGCATCCGCTCGATCACCAGCGTGCAGTTCTCCGGGTCGGCCGCGATCAGCCGGGGCGCCCGCACCGGCGGACGGTGGCGGACGAAGGAGCGGTAGGAAGCTATCTCGTGCCGGAACCGCTCGACCCACGCGGGGGAGTGGTCCAGTAAACACTTCGCGACCGCCGTGGTCCGCCCGGTCGTTCCGACGATCAGTACGGAACGCCCGCTGCGCCGCAGCACCTGGACCGGGTTGAACTCCGGGCAGATGCGGTGGACGGAGGCGATCGCGATCTTCAGCTGCGCCCCCTGAGGGCCGGAGAGATCGATTCTCCCGCTGATCGGCTGGGTACCCGTGCCGGCCACCCAGCGCCTCGGCCGTACGGCCTGCGGGGCGGGTGCGAGGTAGGGTCCGGCGCCGGCCGGGACGATGCGGTGCTGCGGCCGGGGCGGGGCGGACACGGAGGACGATGCTGTGTACATGGAGGTGACAGATCCCTTCGTGTGCCGACGAGTTGCGTGCGTCGCCCCGCCCGCCCCCGGTCCGCACCCTGGGGAATGAGGGCCGGTCGGCGGGGCGGGGTGGCGCGTTCCTACCTGACACCCGGGCGCGGGTGGCGGAACATCTCGCGCACCCTGGCGAAGCCTGGCGAATTGTCGCCAGGCCTATGACAGAGGGCTACTGTCAACTCAGCCGAGAACCTGGGGGCTTAGACGTGACCGGACAAACCAACACCCGCCTGGCAGACCTGTTCGGCCTGGCCGGATGGTCCAAGGGCGAACTCGCGAGACTCGTCAACCGGCAGGCGGCGGCCATGGGCCACCCCCAGCTGGCGACCGACACCTCGCGGGTGCGGAGGTGGATCGACCGGGGCGAGACCCCGCGCGATCCCGTCCCCCGGGTGCTGGCAGCACTGTTCACCGAGCGACTCGGCCGTGTCGTGACCATCGAGGACCTCGGGTTCGTACGACACGGGCGCAGCGGAAAGCGGCAGGACGTCAGGAAGACGGAGAACCCTGACGGGCTGCCCTGGGCACCCGATCGTACGGCGGCGGTCCTCACCGAATTCACGGGAATGGACCTCATGCTCAACCGACGCGGCCTGGTGGGCGCGGGTGCCGCGCTTGCCGCCGGCTCCGTACTCAGCAAGGCCATGCACGACTGGCTGCAGACCGACCCCGCTCGCCAGGGAGCCCCCCAACGGGCCACCGATCCCCTCCACGCCGACCCCGCTGGGTTCGACCGCTACGAGGCCGCCCCCATCGGGTCGGAGGAGATCGAGGCACTGGAGCACTCGGTGGAGGTGTTCCGTGCCTGGGACGCCTCCCGGGGTGGCGGACTCCAGCGAAAGGCCGTGGTGGGCCAGCTCAACGAGGTGGGCGGCATGCTCGCCTACCGCCACGCCGACCACCTTCAGCGGCGCCTCTGGGGCGTCGCCGCCAACCTGGCCGTCCTGGCCGGCTGGATGTCCCACGACGTGGGCCTGGAACCCACGGCACAGAAGTACTTCGTGATCGCCGCCCACGCGGCACGTGAGGGCGGCGACCGGCCGAGGGCCGGCGAGGCGCTGTCCCGTGCCGCACGCCAGATGGTGCACCTGGGCAGGCCCGACGACGCCCTCGACCTGATGAAGCTCGCCAAGGACGGCTCGGGCGAACGCGTCCTGCCCAGGACCCGGGCCATGTTCCACACGATCGAGGCCTGGGCGCAGGCCTCGATGGGCCGGGGCCAGGCCATGCGCCGCACCCTCGGCGAGGCCGAGGACCTCTTCGTGTCCGACCGGCGCGACGAGGAGAACCCCAGCTGGATGCAGAACTTCGACGAGGCCGACATGCACGGCATGCAGGCCCTCGCGTACCGCACCCTGGCCGATCACGACCCGGCCGCGGCCGTCCCCGCCCAGCGCCACGCAAAGCTGGCGCTCGAACTGCGGCGCGGCGGTCACGACCGTTCGAAGCTCTTCGACCACATCTCGCTCGCCTCGGCCTGCTTCATCGCCGACGATCCCGAGCAGGCCGACCGGTACGCCCGGCTCGCCCTGATGTCCATGGGGGAGACCTCGTCCCACCGCACGTGGGACCGGCTCCGCGAGATGTACCGGCTCACCGGGCAGTACGCCGGCTACGCCAGGATCGAGCACCTGCGCGAGGAGATCGAGCTGGCACTGCCGAGGTCCCCGGTCAACCGACCGAGGACGGGGCAGGCCTGAGCCGGCCGAACGCGGAGCGCCGAGGGCCGGGTCGGGGTGCCCCCGCGCGGTGGACATGCACGATCGTCAACGGGCCGTCGCAGAGCGGCAGTCGGCGACCTGGGTCGTCGATGCCGGGATCGCCGAGGTCGGCCTTGCCGAGGACGGGGTGGGTGCCCTGTCATCGCGCTGCCGTGCCACGGCGTCGTGGCGCGCCGGTGCGCAGGGCCGCGGCCCCGGTCGCCGGTTCGCGGTCCTACGACAGGCCGCGCGCCCGGTCGTCGCCCGGTGGTTCGTCCGGTGGTTCAGTGTCCGACCCGGACCACCATCACACAGGCGTCGTCCTCGCGCTGCTCCTCGCCGAACTCCTCGACCACCGCGCGCACCCCCTCCTGGGCGTCCCGCGCCCCGATGAGCCGCCGACCGAGCGCGAGCAGTCGTCGCGTCCCGGTGTCGTCGTCGGGACCGCTGCCACGGGTGAGTCCGTCGGTGTGCAGGACGAGCAGGTCGCCGGGGACCAGCCGGGTCTCGGCCTCGCCGTACACGGCCCCGGTGGTGGCCCCGAGGAGGACGCCCTCGGGGCGCCGGAGGACGTGCCCCGTCCCGTCGCGGAACAGCAGCGGGGCGGGGTGGCCGGCCTGCGCCCAGGTCAGTGTCTGGGCGACCGGGTCGTAGCGGCAGCACATCGCGCTGCCGAGCGCCGGTTGTACGGAGGTCTCCAGGAGCTGATTGAGATGACCCATCAGGGCGGCGGGCCGGATCCCGGCCACGGCCATGCCGCGCAGCGCGCCGAGGAGCATGGCCATCGAGGAGGTCGCGGCGACCCCGTGGCCCGTCAGGTCACCGACGGTGAGCAGCGCGTCCCCTTCGGGCAGGGCCAGTGCGTCGTACCAGTCGCCGCCGATCAGGCCGGTGCGGACGGCCGGGAGGTAGTGGGCGGCCACGTCGAGCGGGGCGGGGCCGTCGTGGGCGAAGCGGAGCGAGCCGCGCCACGGGGGGAGCACCGCTTCCTGGAGCTCGACGGCGACCCGTCGCTCGGTCTGCTCGATGTGGCGGCTGCGCTCCAGGCTGTCCCGGCTCTCCCGGACCGCCCGCTCGCTGCGCCGCAGTTCGCTGACATCGCGGAGCACGGCCCACATCGAGGCGGTGCAGCCGTCGGTGTCGAGGACGGGCTCGCCCGTCATGTGCACGGTGCGCACGCAGCCGTCGGTCCGCACGATCCGGAACTCGCCGTCGATCGGCTTTCCGTCGATCAGGCAGTCCGTCACCATCGACTGGAGGACGGACTGGTCCTCGACGAAGACCATCGTGGGCATCTCGTCGAGCGACATCGGGCCGCTTTCGCGCGTGCGTCCGAAGATCTGGAACAGCTCTTCGGACCAGCTGACCTCGTCGGTCAGGAGATTCCACTCGGCGCTGCCGACGCGGGAGAGCAGGGAGCCGGTGCGCTGCGGGCCGATCTCGCCGTACGCGGTTCCGGGGTCGGTGGGGAGCGCGGTGTCGGGGACCGGTTCCGCGGGCTCCTCGGTGACGAGCTGCTCGGGGACGCCCGCGCGGAGCTGACCCAAGTGGGCGCCGAGGTCGTCGAGTTGGTGGACGGCCAGGTCGCACAGGGCACGCTGCCAGCGCTGCTGCGGGTCTTCCTCGTTCACCGCGGCCTCCCGGCGCACGGCGACGAGCTCGCCGCGCAGGCGGCGGGTCTGTGAGATCAGCGCGTCCACCGCGCCCGGCTCCGGCTGCTGGGCGGGGTGATCCGCGAACAGTGGGGACGGCATGTCGTACTCCGATACAGGCGCGGCACGGCCAGGCCAGGTGTGAAGGTGAGGCCCGCACACGACTGTTGCACAGCGCGCGACGACCCGTAAGGGATTTGGCAACACTCGATCCGGTGGTGCTTCCGGCATATGTCAAAGGCCCAGCGATTATCGGCCAGGGCACGACGGGTTACGGTGCGGGGGTGGTGAACGACGAGGGGATCGGCCCGGTGAGCACGCGCACGGCGGTCACGGGCGGGGCGGGTACGGGGACGGGAGACGGCACGACGGGAGTCTCTGGTAGGGCAGTTACGGGTGGGACGGACGGGGCGCGTACGGGGAGGGGAACGGAAGCGTCCAGAGTGACCGGAGCGACGGGTGTGACGCTTCAGGCGGGTAGCGCCGCTCCGGGAACAGTCGCCGTCGGTAGCGCCGCTCCGGGTACCGCCGCCACCGGCACCCCTGCTCCCGGAACCGCCGCCACCGGTAGCGCCGCTCCGGGTGGCGCCGCTCCGGCGACTTCCGCCCCCGGCACCGCCTTCCTGCTCGCCGCGGCGCCCGCCGGGCGGGGGCGGGCCATGGACGCCGCGTCCGTGCTGCCGGTCCTCGCCGCAGTGCCGCCCGGGGCCCTCACCGGAACCGGCACCGCCACGCTCGTCGAACTCGCCGATCCGCTCGACCCGCAGACCGTCCTCACCCGCCTGCGTGCCGCCGCGGCCGGCCCGGGTCCGCTCGTGCTCTGCCTCGCGGGGCAGCTCCACCTCGACCGCCGGCAGCAGCTGCCCCACCTCGCGCTCGCCCGCACCACCCCGGCGACCCTCCGCTACACGGCACTGCCCTGGCACTGGCTCGCCGTCGAACTCGCCGCCCGCGCCCCGGGCACCACGACCGTCGTCGCGGACCTCGCGGCGGACCCCGCCGTATGGGCACGCCTCACCACCACGCCCGGCTTCCTGCATCTGGGCCCCGGGCCCACCCTCTACGGCAGGGTGACCCCCGCCCCGCGCAGGGGCGAGCCGCTCGCGCCCGCCTATCTGCGGTCCTGGGCGGAGCTCTGGCGTTCCGGCGCCCGCCTTCCGTACGCCACGCTCCATGCGGAGGCCGCCGCCCAGGCGGCCGGGGCCGCGCCGGAGGCGTTCCTCCTGGCACCCGCCCCCGCTCCCGTACCGGTCGTGGAGCAGGACCCGCACCCCGCGATCCTGGCCGCCGCGACCGCCGGGCGTCACGGCGAGGCGGCGGCGGTGGCGGCGGCCTGGGAGCGCGAGACCCTGCGCCGCCACGGGCCCCGGTCCGCCGAGGCCGTCCACTGGACGGAGGTACGGGCCGACCTCGCCCGGCTCGCCGGGGAGCCCGCCCGCAGCTGCGAACTGTGGCTCGCCGCGGCCGAGGCCAGGCTCGCGCTGGGGCAGCGTACGGACGACCCCGACGTCGAAGGGGCCGTGGACCGGGCCCACCACCAGTGGGAACGGATCGGCGACCGGGCGCGGGCCCGCGCCCTCGGCCCCCTGCTCATCGCCCTGCGGCAGCGCGTCCCGGGCCGGCGGCCCGGAGCCCTGGCCGCACTGACGCGACGCATGGCGGACTGAGCCCCCGAGGGAGTCCCGTCCGCGCTCGCCCCCCGACCGAAAGGCACCGTGTGACCTCGCTCGCCACCACGCAGCGCTCGCTCGCCGACCCCTCCGTGCACCATCCGCTCTGGCCCCCGCTCACGGAGGGCTGCCCGATCACCTCGACCGACCAGGTCGCCTACCCCCTCGACATCGACTACGCCTACGACGAGGTCCCCGCCGACCTGTTCACCCGCCCCGCCGCCCACGGGCTCGAACGGTGGTCCCCGCTCCTTCCACCGCTGGCGGCACCCGGGCTCGGCGAAGGCAACACCCCGCTGGTCGCACTCCCCGACGGCGTCTGGATCAAGGACGAGTCCCGCAACCCGACCTGGAGCCACAAGGACCGCCTCAACCGGGTCGCCGTCAGCGCCGCTGTCGCCTCCGGCGCCCGGGGCATCGTCGTGTCCTCCTCGGGGAACCACGGCGCGGCCGCCGCCGCGTACGCCGCCCGCGCCGGACTGCCCTGCGCCGTGTTCACCTCCCCGTACGCCCCGCCCGCCGTCGCCTCCCACCTCCGCGCCTACGGAGCGACGGTGCTGACCGTTCCGTACGAGTCGGTACGGCCGCTGATGCGGCGGATCGTCGACGAACTCGGCTTCCAGAACGTCAGCAGCGTCACGGAGACCGCCCACACCGGGCACGCCTTCGGACCCGAGGGGTACAAGACGCTCGCGTACGAGATCGCCCTCACCCTCGGCCGGGCGCCCGCGGCCGTTCATGTCCCCACCGGGTACGGAGAGTTGCTCTTCGGCGTGGCCAAGGGATTTCAGGAGCTCGTACGACTCGGGGTCACCGACTCCGTCCCCCGCCTGTACGCCACCGAGCCCGCCGCTGCCGGCGCCCTCACGGAGGCGCTCCGCATCGGCACGCCCGTCGCGCGGGTCCCCGTGGGCCCCACCACCGCGTACGCCATCGACTGCGAGGTCAACAGCTACCGCGGTGTACTCGCCGTTCGTGCGACCGCAGGCGCGGCCCGTACGGTGACGGACCTTCAGATGGCCAAGGCCCGCGCGGAGTTGGCGGGGCAGGGCCTGTGGTGCGAGACCTCGGCCGCCGCGGGCCTCGCCGGACTGCGTGCCCACGGGCCGCGCGAGGACGACGGTCCCGTGGTGTGCGTGGTCACCTCCGGCGGCTACAAGGACGTGGCCACCGCGACGCAGACGTACGCGCCGATGACCGCGGACTGGGCGACGATCGAGGCCGCCCTGAAGGACGCGCGGGGAAGGTGAGGCGGCCGGCAGGTGGATCGGCTAGTGGTCGAGGCCGCCCCCGCCCGAGGCGGGCAGGACGACCCGGACGCCGAACTCGTAGGTGCCGGTCGCCCCCGCGATCCCGATGAACAGCAGGGCGAAGTGCTCCTGGCCCCGCGCCGTCGCGATCCCACCCAGGTCCAGCAGCGCGTCGTCGGCCCAGCCGAGGTCGCCGACCAGACCGCGCACCACCTTCTTCGCCTCCGCGTCCTCGCCCGAGAGGAACACCGTGGCCGGGCCCTCCAGGGAGTCCGGGGCGATCATCACCTCTCGGTCGACGGTGCACAGTGTCTTCACCACCCGTGTCTCCGGGAAGGCCTGCTGGATCTCCTCGCCCAGGCTGGCGCCCGGATGCGAGAGCGATCCGTCATCGAGGAAGCCGACTCCCACGTCGAGGACGATCGTGTCGGCGAGCACCTCCGCGCCGATCGACCGCAGCAGCGCCACGGAGGCCGTGCCCGGGGTGGCGTTCACCAGCACCTCGGCGTGCGCCGCCGCTCCCGCCGGGCTGTCGATCCGCGATCCCGACGCGGTGAGTTCCCCGAGCCGCGCGAGCAGCTCCGGGTCGTCCGGCCGGCGTGATCCGAGGACCACGTCGTGGCCGGTCCGCGCCCACGCCGAAGCGAGTGCCTGTCCTACGTTTCCTGTACCGAGGATTCCGATGCGCATGAGCGTCATCCTGGTGCCGCCGCCCCCGCCCGCACCTCGGCCGGGGGACCGTACCCGCGTCCGCCCCTCGTCCTAGGCCGAATCGACGACCGGGCCCGGCGATCGGTCCCGGCGTCGGCCCCGGCGCCCCGGTCGGACGACGGGATCTGACCACCGATCCGCCGGCCGGGCCCGACGGCCGGGTGCCGGGGCTGAGATGATCGGACGTATGGCCGCCTCGTCGATCTCAGCCCCGTCACCGGGAACCGCCTCCCTCGCCACGGAGCGGCTCCTGCTGCGCCCCGTACGCGCCGCCGACGTGCCGGCGGTCACCCGGCTGTGGACGGACCCCGAGGTCAGGCGTCATCTGGGCGGGCCGGTCACCGAGCGGGTCGTACGCATCCGGCAGCGGCGGGTCGTCGGGGCGCCCGGCGTCTACGCGGTGGTGCGGACGGCCGACGAGGTCCTGCTCGGCCTCGTCACGGTGGAAGCCGAGGCGCGGGAGGGGGAGACGGAGGTCTCGTACCAGTTCCTGCCCGAGCACTGGGGGCACGGTTACGCGCGCGAGGCCGTCGCCGCCGTCGTCGAGGCCACGCTCCTCGGCACGCCCAGCGTGGTCGCGCTCACGCAGGAGGCGAACCACCGCTCCCGGCGGCTCCTGGAGGCTGTCGGCATGGCCCACGTCTCCTCGTTCGTCGAGCACGACGCCCACCAGGTCCTCTACCGCCGCAGCCGCTGAGCGCGGCCCGGGCCCCCGTGGTTCACAGGGTGTCCGTCACCGGACCTTCTCGCCCGCCGCCAGTCCCGCCACCATGCGCTCGAGACGCCGCGCCCGGCCCTTCTCGGTGCGGGCCTGCCACAGCCGCATGATCACCAGGTACTGATCGGTCTTCCCGAGCCCCTCGTAGAAGGCCCGCGCCGCCTCGTCGGCCGCCAGGGCCGCCGCGAGGTCGTCCGGCACGGTCGCCTCCGCCTGCGAGGGGTACGCGGACTCCCACCGGCCGTCCGCCTGCGCGGCCCGCACCTCGGCGAGACCCGGCTCGCGCATCCGGCCCGCCGACGTGAGCACCGCGACCTTGCGGACGTTCACCTGCGACCAGAGGCTCCGGGACCGGCGCGGCGTGTACTTCTGGAAGTAGTAGGCCCCGTCGCCGCCCTTGCGCTGCCCGTCGATCCAGCCGAAGCACAGCATGCAGTCGAGGATCTCCGGATTCGTCAGCGACTCGCCCCCCTTGCCCTTCTTGGCGATCCTCAGCCAGACCCCGGGCCGGTCGCCATGGTGGCTCTCCAGCCACGCCTCCAGCTCCTCGGTCCGCGTGACGGTCATGAGCTCGAGTCCCTCGTACTGCTCCACCGGATCGGTCCCCCTGTCGTCGCCCTGCGCTCGGGACCAAGGTATTCCTCCACCCCGCGCTCGTCCGGGGCCCCGTCCCGGTGCGTCACGGAGGCACGTACCATCTGCCCCATGTCCTTCCTGGTGATCGGCGAATGCGTCGCCGACATCGTCCGCGCCCCGGCCGGCTCCGACTCCGCGGACCGCGTCCACCCGGGTGGCAGCCCCGCCAACGTCGCCTACGGCCTGGGGCGGCTCGGCAGGGACGTCACCCTGCTCACCCAGCTCGCCGACGACCCCACCGGCCGGCTCATCGGGGCCCACCTCGCGGGGGCGGGCGTACGGGTGGAGGTCGGGGACGTGCCCGAACGCACCCCGTCGGCGGTCGTCGGCCTCGACGCGCGCGGTCAGGCCTCGTACGCCTTCGACATCGCCTGGACGCTGAAGGGCGGGGCACCGGCCGACCTGGCGCCCCGCCATGTGCACATCGGCTCGATCGCCGCCGTCACCGCGCCCGGCGCGGCCGCCGTCCTCGCCGAGGCCGAGCGGCTGCGGGGGCGTGCCACCGTCAGCTACGACCCCAACGTGCGGCCCGCGCTGATGGGGGAGCGCGGGTCTGCCGTGACCCGCGTCGAGCGCTGCGTCGCCCTCAGCGACCTGGTCAAGGCGAGCGACGAGGACCTCGCCTGGCTGTATCCGGGCGAGGATCCGCGTGCGGTCGCCGCCCGTTGGCTGGCTCTCGGCCCGGCCGTCGTCCTCGTCACCCTGGGGGCGGCCGGGTCGTTCGCCGTCACCCGCCGTCACACGGCCGCCGCCGAGGCGCCGCCGGTCACCGTCGTCGACACGGTCGGCGCGGGCGACTCCTTCATGTCCGCCGTCCTCGACACCCTCGCCGGGCGGGAGCGGGACGCCCTCGGCACACTCGGCGCCGAGGACCTCGCGGAGCTCCTGGGGAGGGCGGGCGCGGCAGCGGCCGTCACCGTCTCACGGGCCGGAGCCCGGCCGCCCGACCGGGCCGAACTGGAGGCCGCCCGCGCGACGTTCGCCCTCAGGTCCGGGCGTGCGTGGTGATGTCCGAGGCGAACTGCTCGACCATCTCCGGGGTCACCGTCGGCCGGCACTCGCCGATGGCCGCCAGATAGTCCGCGGTGCTCGCCCCGGGTACCGGACCCACGCCGACCCGCCCGCCGACGGCGAGCAGGTCCCGCTCGAAGGAGGCCTGGGCGGCGATCCGGGCCGCGTGCTCGATGTCGGCCGGGGTGAACAGGTCGCTCGCCAGGACCAGTTCGTCGATGTCGACGTCCGTCCTGCCGTCGGTGTAGCGGGCCCAGATCGCCGCCCGCGCGGCCTTGTCCGGCGTACCGATCGGGATGAGGTAGTCGAAGCGGCCGGGCCGCAGGAACGCCGGGTCCAGTGAGCGGATCGAGTTGGTGGCGCAGACGAGCAGCCGCTCGTCCCGTTCCCTGAACCCCGGTATCAGCTTGAGGAGTTCGTTCGTCACCCCGTGCATGCCGCCGGGCTGCGCGGGTTCCGAGCGTACGGGCGCGATCTCCTCGACCTCGTCGATGAAGACGAGGACCCGCTCCAGCTCGGCGATCCGCGCGAAGGCGGACCGCAGGGCGGCGGCGAGGTTCCCCTCGTCGGCGAGGCGGGACGGCAGGATCTCCACGAACGGCCAGCCCAGCCGGGAGGCGATGCCGCGTGCGAACGTCGTCTTGCCGGTGCCCGGCGGACCGAACAGGCAGACCGCGCGCGGCGGCCGCACCCCGTGCCGGCCGGCCCGCTCCGGCTCGGCGAGCGGCAGCACCACCCGGCGCTCGATCAGGTCCTTCTCCCGCTCCATGCCGGCGACCTTGGCCCACAGGTCGCCGGGCAGGAGACGGCCGCCCAGGTCGTCGAGGAGCCCGGCGGCGGGACCGTGCAGCGGCTCCACCTTCTCGAAGTACGCGACGGCCGGCCGGCGTGTGTACCCGGCGTTGAGGAGCCCCTCGCCGAGGAGCTCCTCCTCCGGCAGGACGTACGCGATCCGCCCGACCCGGGCCGCCACCAGCCGCCGCTCCAGCTCCACGAGGAGCGCGCTGGCGAGTCCGCGGCCCCGCCAGGCCGAGGAGATGGCGATCCGCATGACCCACGCCCGCTCGCCGGAGACGGAGGCGAGCGCGGCGCCGATGGGCACGCCCTGGTGGACGGCCACCACGGCGGGCTGGCGGGTGGTCAGGGCGCTGATGCACTCGGCCAGCGAGAACACGGACTCCTGGCCGAGCTCCGCGGTCGTGTCGATCAGATGGACGACGGCGGCGAGATCGCTCTCGCGGTAGTCGTGGATGTGCCAGTTCACCGGTGGTACCGCCCCTCGTTGGTGCCGTTGCGGCGAGGCTAGGCGGGGCCTTCGGTCCGGGTCGTGCGCCATCCTGCACAAGGCGGCGCGGGCGAACGCGCCGTCGCGGCTCTATGCGGCGGCGGCGCTGTGCCGCGCGACGACGTTTCCCGGGCGGCGGGCGGGAATGCCTTCCGGCATGCGGAAGGCCCCCGGAGGAGTCCTCCGGGGGCCGCGTGCGCGTGACGAGGCCTTCAGCAGGCCGGACCTTCAGCAGGCGGGACCATCGGCAGGTCGGGACTCGCCGAGGGTCGGGACCGTCAGTAGGCCGGGGCCAGCTTCGGGTTCGGGCCGTGCGCGTTCTGGTGCTGCTCGCCCTCGGTGGCCGTGAAGACGATGAGGACGATGAAGCCGACGATCGGCACGATGCCGATGAGGACCCACCAGCCCGACCGGCCGGTGTCGTGGAGACGGCGGATGGTCACACCGAGGGACGGCAGGAAGACGGCCAGCGAGTAGAGCGTGCTCAGGAGCGAGAAGTCGAGCGCCATACCGACGATGGCGAGGACGACCGCGACGATGAAGTTGAACAGCTGGAACATCCAGAATTCCTGGCGGCGCGCCCGGCCGTTGAAGACCGCGTACTTCTTGATGACGTCGAGGTACCAGTTCACTTTGTCCCCCCAAGGACTGGGTATGCGTGCGGGAGAGCCTGTCCCTGTGGAGCAAGCTTTACGCAGAACTTAGGTGGCTGAAACCACATGGGTCAATTCGTTACCGGGCAGTGGCCGTTCCGGAGCGGGAAAGAGTGAACGGCGGCGCCTCCGGGTATGGAGGGGCCGCCGTTCCGGGAGAGGATCAGACAGTCACGTCCTTCGCTTGGTCATGAGCAGTCCGCCGGCCGTGAGGGAGAACAGACAGACGCACGCGCCGGTGATGACATTGCTGAGGATGATGCCGGTGTCGGGGCTCGACCCGACCAGCCACGGGGCGATGATCAGCCACGCGCCCATCAGCAGGACGACGAAGTTGAGGTCCTGGGACCGCTCGGGAACCATCGACATGCACAGGCCGAGGACCGCGAGGGCGATGCCGACGACCAGGTTGCTGACGGCGAGCGCCGGCTGGGTGGCGGAGAAGTGGACCGTCCACGCGGAGATCGCGGCGTAGATACCGGCGAGGATCACGAGTTCCTCGACCGCCGCGACACCTCGGGTCTGGAGCATACGGGCATATCGGTCCCGCATTTCCGGCGCATCGGGGTGTCCTGCGATATCACCAGGACGGTGAGAGACGTCGGCCATACGACTCGCCTCCTTCTGGCGTCATGCACGTCTGACCGCACTTGCGGCACATGTTGCCGCTGCTTCATTGTGCTCTTATCTGGCCTTTATGTGTAGGTCTGCCCGATAAGGGATGCGCACAGAATTTGAGCTGCGGATATGCGTGGACCCACCAAATGGCGATCTTGTTCAACAAAAATTCAATGCACAGGTGAACTGCTTGCGGCATGGGTATGCGCGGGTTCGCAGAAGTGCCCGCCGGGACGCCCGCGCGTAGCCTGGAAGTGGACTCGGGGATTCCGCCCCTCCATCGCCGGGAGCGAATGATGACCGGCATCGTCAAGAAGAGCTTCGACGCAGCGGACGAGACCCGTCCCTTCGAGGACGGCAAGGGCAGGCTCGACCTGGTGAGCGGTAGGAGCGGCGCGGTCGGCCGCGCCGTGTTCGAGCCGGGCTGGCAGTGGTCCAAGCACGTCAAACCGATCGCCGGCACCGACAGTTGCCAGGCGGCGCACGTGGGATACATCGTGAGCGGCCGGATGAAGGTCGTCATGGACGACGGCGAGACGACCGAGTACGGCGCCGGGGACTACATGGAGGTCCAGCCGGGTCACGACGCGTGGGTCCTCGGTGACGACGCCTGCGTCGCGCTGGACTGGACGGGCTTCAGCGACTACGCGAAGCCGTCCGGCTGACCGGACAGCCGTGCGCCTCCTCGCACGACCGGCGGCGCCGCCCTCCCCGGTCCCGGGCACCGCCCCCGCTCAGCGGTGGCCGAACCGCACCCCCTCCCACGGGACCCGGTCGTCCGGGAAGGACTCGGGACACCGTTGGTCCAGGCTCCGCGGGGGCGCGGCCTCGATCACCGGGTCGGCCCCCTCGACCCGCCGCAGCCACTCGACCAGCGCGTCGCGCAACCCGTCGGCCACCTCGCGATGGGAGGAGAGGCCCACCAGGTTCTCCAGCTCGTACGGATCGGCGGCCAGGTCGTACAACTCGGTCTCCTGGTAGAGACCGGCGGCCGCCTCACGCCAGGGGTCCACCCCGGGCGGCGCCGACACCACGTACTTCCACCGCTCGGTGCGCACCGCCCGCCCGACCTGGTCCTCGCTGATCTGGACGAAGGCCGACGCCGGCCGGTCCGGGTCGGTCCCGCCGCCGACGAGCGCCAGCAGCGACCGGCCCTGCACGCCTTCGGGTACGTCGAGCCCCACGGCCTCGACCAGGGTCGGCATCAGGTCGACCGTGGACACGGGCTGCCGGACGAGACCGCCGCCCCGGAAGCCCGGACCGGTCAGGACCCACGGCACCCGCACGGAGGCGTCGTGCGCCGAGCGTTTGTACTCGGAGTTGCGGGTGCGGAAGTGGGAGCCGTGGTCGGCGGTCCAGGCGAGCACGGTGTCGTCCTCGATGTCCAGACTGCGCAGCGCGTCACGCAGCCGCCCCACCCCCTCGTCCACCCGCTTGATCTGTCCGAGGTAGCCGCCGAGATGCCGGTGGGCACCCCCTTGCGGCGCGGACGGGCTCAGCGCGGCGAGATCCGGCGGCAGCCACCGGCCCTCGTATCGCTCCCGGTACCCGGCGGGCGCGGGGTAGTCGTCCGTCGCGTTCTGGTGATGGGGTTCGAGCAGCGAGAGGAAGAGCAGGAACGGCCTGTCGTGATGGTCGGCGACGAAGCGGATCGCCGCGTCGACGAGCGCGTCCGAGCGGTAGCCCGGCAACCGGACCGGCTCGCCGTCCTCGTCGAACACCACCGTACGGTGGGCGTCCGAGGTGAACTCGAGCCGGTCCGAGGCCAGCCAGTGCGTGTAGCCGCCCCGCCGCCCGGGCGGCACCGGGCCGTCGGGCGAGGTCTCGCCCGCCAGGTGCCACTTGCCGATGTACCCCGTGACATAGCCCGCCGCGCCGAGGACCGAGGCGAGGGTGGGCGTGTCGGCGGGCAGTGGGAGGCCGTTGCGGAAGACGCCGGTGGAGGTCGGCCAGCGGCCGGTCTGCAGCGCCGAGCGGGCCGGCGCGCAGACCGGGTTGGGGGTGATGGCCCGTTCGACCAGGGTGCCCTCGCGGGCCAGTCGGTCGAACTCGGGCGTCACCCCCGCCGGATTGCCGTGGGCGCCCGCGGTGTCCCACCGCTGCTGGTCGGTGAGGACCACGATCACCCGGGGCGGGACGCCGGTCATACGGCGGCGGGCTCCTCCGCCGAGTCGCCCGAGGCGATGCCGAACGCCGGGTCCGGTACGGACTCGGGGGCGAGCAGCACCGAGGAGCGTCCGTCCACGCCGACCGGCACGTCGCCGTCGATGGTCACACGGCGCAGCTTGCGCACGTGGTCGTCGGAGTCGTCCACGCCGTAGTGCTGGGTGGCGCGGTTGTCCCAGATGGCCACGTCGCCGACCTGCCACTGCCAGCGCACGGTGTTCTCCGGGCGCTCGACGTGCGACTGGAAGAGGCCGAGCAGGGCGCGGGAGTCGGCGCCCGTCAGACCGCTGATCCGCTGGACGAAGTTGCCGAGAAGCAGGGTTCGCTCGCCGGTCTCGGGGTGGACCCGCACCACCGGGTGCTCCGTGAGGAACTTCGTGGAGGCGAAGATCTCGCGGAAGCGGGCGAGCTGCTCCGGGAGGGCGCCGGGGCGCAGGGCCGCGTAGTCGTAGTCGTTGGAGTGCACCGCGCGCAGGCTGTCGGCCAGGGCGCGCAGCGGTTCGGGGAGGTTCTCGTACGCGGTGGCGGTGTTGGCCCACAGGGTGTTGCCGCCGTACGGCGGGATGACGACCGCGCGCAGGATCGAGAAGGCGGGGTAGGCGGGCACGAAGGTCACGTCGGTGTGCCACTGGTTGGCGCGGCCGCCGTAGGCCGAGTCGATCGGGAAGGAGTAGCGGCCGTCCGCGGAGGGGACGGTGGGGTGGGCGACGGGCGTGCCGAGGAGCCGGCCGAAGGCCTCGTGGGCCTCCTCGTCGAGGTGGTCCTGGCCGCGGAAGAAGACGACCTTGTGCGTGAGGAGTGCGGAGCGGATCTCGGCCACGGTCTCGGCGGGGAGGTCGCCGCCGAGGCGGACGCCGGAGATGACGGCGCCGAGGCGGCCGCCGACCTTCTGGACGGTGACGGACTCGGTGGTGGTCGCGGTCGACATGGTGGGTCCTTTCATGGGTCCGGTGGGGTTCCGGACAGGTGTCGGACGGGTGGCGGACGGGTGGCGGACGGTGTCGGACGGGTGCCGGTCTGTCGGTACTTCGACAGCCCGGACGGAATTAATCTCGGAGCGGAAGTAATGAGGAGAGGGGAAGCCCCGGCGAGAGCCGACGAGTTCCCGCGGGGTCTCCTGCGTCCTGGGAGCGCCGCGAAGGGCTCGGGCGGCGGCCGACGGGCCTCGGGGCAGGACGCGACGTGCGAGAGCAGGAGCAGCGGACCGCTCACAGGAGGGGATCGCGAGGATCAGACGCCGGAGACGGCGGGACAGGAGGAGGTCGCGAACATGTCCCGGAGACTGGCAGCGGCCGCCGCGGCACGTCAAGCGCACGTCCGCTCCCCGGACGGCCGCCCCCGATGGTTGAATCGGCGCCTGCCCGGCGCCCCCGAACCGGTCCGGATCATCCCGTCGAACCGCCTTTGAACTGCGGTGACTTCCCGTCGCGACCGGATCGGGAAGGGTGCGGGCGGCAGGCCGCCGGTCCCCGCGGGGGCGAGCCCGGGATTTCACACCACCGCAACAGAGACCAGAGAGGCACCCATGACGAGGAACACCCCGTACGGTTCCCGGATGGCCGGCGACGGCCGGCGCGAGGCCAACGCCGCCACCGTCCTGCGGACCGTCCTCGACCACGGACCGGTGGCCCGCAGCGCCGTCGCCCGGCTCTCCGGCCTCAGCCCCGCCGCCGTCTCGCGCCAGGCCACCGACCTCACCCGGCTCGGCCTGCTGCGCGAGCTGCCCGAACCGGCCGGAGGCGGGGGAGTCGGGCGGCCCCAGATCCCCGTCGACCTGCACATCGGCGCCTCCGGCGGGCCGGTCGCCGGCGGTGTCCATCTCGGCGTCCCCGGTTCGACCTTCGCCCTCGTCGACCTGCGCGGACAGGTCCTGGCCCGGCACTCGTACCCCCACGACGGCATCCCGCCGGAGGGGCTGCCCGGTGCCGTCGCCCGCGAACTCCGTGCCTTCCTCGACGCGCACACGAGGGGGCGGCCTCTGCTCGGGGTCGGCGCGGCGGTCGGCGGCTGGGTGGATCCCGCCGAGGGCGTGGTCGTCCGCCACCAGGCCCTGGGGTGGCGCCGCCGCCCGCTCGCCGCCGAACTCGCCCGTGGCCTCGGCGGACACACCGTGCGGGTGGACAACCACGCCCGGTCCATCGCCCAGTCGGAGATCCTCTTCGGTCGGCCCGCCGCCCGGCGGAGCCTGGTCCACCTGTTCATCGGCAATGTCGTCGACGCGGCCGTCGGGCTCGCCGGGGTCGTCCACCAGGGCCCCGGGGCCGCGGCCGGTGACGTGGCGCACCTGCCCGTGCCCGACTCCACCGTCCCCTGCCCGTGCGGACGTTCCGGCTGCCTGGAGGCGACCGCCTCGAACACCGCGCTCGGCCGCACCGCCGTGCGCCGCGGGATCGTGCCCGAACCCGACACCTCCCTGGTGGTGGACGCGGCGGCGGCGGGGGACCGGCGCGCCGACCGGCTGCTGCGCGAGCGGGCCCGCGCGGTGGGCCGCGCCGTCGCCCTTCTGCTCGACGTCGTCAACCCCGATCTGGTCGTGGTGACCGAGCAGGCGAGCGTCCTCGCACCGGAGTACCTGGAGGAGATCCGGGGGGCCGCGATCGACCTCTCGCACGTCTGCGACGATCCCGAACGCATCGTCAGTCCACATGCTGGACCGGCCACGCTGCCCGTCGCGGCGGGTACGGTTCTGCTGAATCCCCTGTTCAGGAGGCCTCTTGAGACCATCGGCGAGTTGTTCCCCCGGGGTGGTGGCAACTGATGTCGTCTCAGAATGCGGTCAGGCCCGGTTGACCGGCCCGCGAAGCCACTGTCATATTGCTCCCGTGAATCCGGACATGAGCCTCATCCGCCGCAGGCACGTCGACCTCTGTCGACAGGCCGGCGCGGTCTGTGCCGTCCGCGTCTGACCCAGGCGCCGGCCACCGCACCGGCCCCACCCGTTCCGCTCCGGCCCTGCCGAAGGCGGGTCGCCCGCCGTCGCTCCGCTGACGGACCGCGCCCTCCGAGGTTCCGGACGCCGGCCGGGTCGCGTCACACCGTCACCGCGCCGCATCTCCACCGCGTCACCCCTTCACGCCCGCACCTCGTCGCCGCATCCTCGCGCGTCGCGCCGGAATCCCGTCCCTGCGGGAGCCCGGCGCCCCACCCCTCTTCGCTTCCCTCTTTTCTTCCGCAGCGGAACGAATCAGTGCGTCCGCGCGCCCCGACCTCTTCCCCAGGCAGGCATCGATGACCGAGCTGTACTCCTCCACACCCTCCGCCCCCTCCCGGCGCACCACCCTGCGCGCCGCGGGCGGCGGCACCCTGCTGCTCGGTCTCGGACTCGCCGGCTGCCGCTCGGCGGTCTCCGAGGCCGAGACGCCCGCCGGAAAGGCCGGTGCGGGGCCCCGCCGCGGCGGCACCGTCACCGTCGCCGTCAACAGCGACTTCACGCCCAGCCTGCTCTTCGCCCAGAGCGGCCAGTCGCTCCAGCAGCGGCTGATCTACAACACGCTCACCCGCTACGACGATCAGCTGAAGCCGCAGCCGGAACTCGCCACCTCCTGGGACTACGCCGAGGACGGCCGCAGCATCACCCTCAAGCTGCGTACCGGCGTCACCTACCACGACGGCCGCCCCTTCACCGCCGACGATGTGGTCTTCGCGGTGAAGAACCTTCAGAATCCGCTCCGCGCAGCCCAGTTGAGGGCCACGGCGGCCGCCGTCACCGGCTTCGAGAAGCGCGGTGACCACGAGCTCGTCCTGCGGCTGGCCCATCCCGTGAACAACCTCTTCGACCTCTTCGAATTCATGATCATCACCGACGGGAACAGCGTCGAGGACGCCGTCACCGGCAAGAAGCTCAACGGCACCGGGCCCTTCCGGCTGACCAGGTGGAGCCCCGGCACCGGCCTCAGCCTCACCCGCAACGAGACGTACTGGCAGCCCGACCGCCCCTACCTCGACGGCGTCGAACTCCGCGTCGTGCCCCAGGCCGACGCCCTGCTGTCCTCCCTGCGGACCGGCCAGTCCCAGCTCTCCTTCAGCGTCCCCGGCAAGAACCTCGCCGTCGTCGCCTCCACCCCCGAACTCGCCATCAGCGAGTACACCACCGGAGGCGGCGCCTACTACCTCGGCGTCAACACCACCGTCGCCCCGCTGAACGACAAGACCGTCCGGCAGGCCCTCGCCCGGGCCATCGACCGCGAACGGATCCTCAAGCAGGTACTCGGCGGCTACGGGCTCGCCTCCGCCGCCCCCTGGCCCAAGTCCTCACCCGCCTTCACCGAGGCCGGCCGCACCCACTACACGTACGACCCCGGAAAGGCCCGAGAGCTCCTCAGGTCGGCCGGCCACACCCGGCTCGACCTGCCGCTCCTCCACATCAACCTGCCCGGCGACACCGCGGTCGCCGAGGCGATCCAGTACGACCTCAAGCAGATCGGCGTCCAGGTCACTCTCCAGCCCACCGACCCGGCCACCGCGCAGAAGAACCTCATCTCCCAGAAGATGCCGGGTCTCTGGGCCATGAGCCACGGCTTCGCCCAGGTCCAGCCCTCCACCCTCGCCGTCAGCGCGTACCCCTTCAACGAGGCCAAGAACACCTCGAAGTTCCGCTCCGCCGCCTACACGAAGATCGTCCGCGAGGCCTGGACCACACCCGGGACCGGCGCCCGCGCCAACGCCCTCCGGCAGCAGATCACCGACACCCTCCTCGACGAGGCGTTCATCATCGACCTCGTCATCCGCGGCGCCGTCCAGGTCTCCGCGAAGAAGCTGCGCGGCGTCACCCTCAACAAGTTCTCCTATCTCAACCTCGACGACGCCTACCTGGCGGGCTGAGATGCGCGGCTACCTGCTGCGGAGGCTCCCCTCCGCCCTCCTCGTCCTCCTGGTCGCCTCCTTCGTCGCCTTCGCCCTCCTCCGGCTCGTCCCCGGAGACCCCGCCGCCGTCCTCGCGGGCCCCGACGCGAGCCCCGAGACCGAGGCGGCCATCCGGGCCCGCCTCGGACTCGACGCCCCGCTGCACACCCAGTACCTCCGGTGGATCGGAGACCTCCTCACCGGAGACCTCGGACCGTCCTACGCGATCGGCGGACAGACCGCCGACCTCATCGGCGAGGGACTCGGCGCCACCGTCGAACTCACCCTCGGAGCCCTGCTGTTCGTCGTCGTCCTCGGCGCCGCCTTCGGCATCCTCGGCGCCACATCCCGCAACCGCTGGGTCGTCGGAGCCGTACGGATCCTCACCACCACCGCGCTCGCCGTACCGCCCTTCGTCACCGGTGTCCTCCTCGTCCTCCTCTTCGCGGTCGTCCTCGGCGTCCTGCCCCCGGGCGGACGCGTCCCGCTCCTCACCGCACCCGACCTCGGCGTCCAGTACCTGCTGCTGCCCGCCCTCTGCCTCGCCCTTCCCAGCGCCGCCGTCCTCGGCCGCTACCTCAAGGACGGCATCGAGCGCGCCCTCGCCGAGGACTACGTCCGCACCGCCACCGCCGCCGGCATCGCCCCACGGCGCCTCCTCCGGCGACACGCGCTGCCGAACGCCCTCCCGCCGGTCGTCACCCTCCTCGGCATGCAGACCGGCCACCTCCTCGGCGGCGCCGTCCTCGTCGAGGCGATCTTCGCCTGGCCGGGCCTCGGCCAGCTCGCCGAACAGGCCCTGGTCCGCCGCGACTACCCCGTCGTCCAGGACCTGCTGCTGCTCCTCGTCACCGTCTTCGTCCTCGTCCAGCTGCTGACCGACCTCGTCCACGCCTGGCTCGACCCCCGGATCAGGTGGGAGTGACCGCCATGACCACCCTCCTCACGAAGGCCGCGCCGCCCGTCGCGCGCCGCCTCCATCCCTACCGGGCCGCCCTCGCCACCGCCCGCGGCCGCACCGGACTCGCCCTCGTCGGCCTGGTCGTCCTCGCCGGACTCCTCGCGCCACTCCTCGCCGGACACGGGCCCACCGACCAGAGCGGCCTCGCGCTCGCCCCGCCCGG
Source organism: Streptomyces sp. NPDC088707 (assembly GCF_044752725.1). NCBI lineage: Bacteria > Bacillati > Actinomycetota > Actinomycetes > Kitasatosporales > Streptomycetaceae > Streptomyces > Streptomyces sp. NPDC088707. Next base: position 659,073 of record NZ_JBIVLV010000002.1, read on the forward strand.
CGCCCCCGGCCACCCGCTCGGCACCGACGACCTCGGCCGCGACCTCCTCGCCCGGCTGCTCCACGGCATCCGCGCGGACCTCGGCATCATCGTCGTCGCCGTGCCGCTCGGCGCCGCCCTCGGCTGCCTCCTCGCCCTGGCGGCAGCCGCCCACCCGATCGCGGACACCGTCGTCCAGCGCACCTTCGACCTGATCCTCGCCTTCCCCGGCCTGATCCTGGCGCTCGCCGTGACCGCCGTCCTCGGCCCCGGCCGGCTGCCCGTGATCCTGGTCATCGCGCTCGCCGAGATCCCCGTCTTCGGACGGCTCCTGCGCACCGGGATCCTCGTCCAGCGCGGCCGGGAGTACGTGACGGCCGCCCGCGTCGGCGGCACCTCGGGCGGCCGGATCCTCACCCGCCACATCCTGCCGAACGCCGCCGACCCGCTCGTCGTCCAGATCGCCGTCTCCCTCACCGTCGCCGTCTTCATCGAAGGGGCGATGAGCTTCCTCGGCGTGGGCGTCCGGCCTCCCGAACCCACCCTCGGAGCCGTCCTCAGTCAGTCGATGCCCTATCTCGCCCAGGCCCCGCACTTCGCCGCCGGACCGCTCGTGACCGTGACCGTGCTCGTCCTCGGCCTTTCCCTGACCGCCGAGGCACTGAACCGGGAGATACGCCGATGACCACCCCACCTCTCCTCGAAGTCCAGGGCCTCGACGTGGAGTTCACCACTCCCGGCGGGGGGAGGCTGCACGCCGTCCGGGACGTGTCCTTCACCCTCCGACGGGGCGAGACGCTCGCCGTCGTCGGCGAGTCCGGCTCCGGCAAGTCCACCACCGCCCTCGCCCTGCTCGGGATGCTGCCCGGCACCGGCCGGGTGAGCGGCGGCTCGGTCCGGCTCGACGGCGAGGACCTCGTCACAGCCGGGGAGGACCGGCTCCGGGCCGTACGGGGCGCCCGTATCGGCATGATCTTCCAGGACCCGATGACGGCCCTCAACCCCGTCCTCACGATCGGCCGCCACCTCGACGAGGTCCTCCGCGCCCACGCGGGACCCGCGCACCCGGAACCCGCCCACGCGGGACCCGCCCACGCGGGACACCTTCCCGCCGGACGCGCCCGGGTGGCAGACGCCCCCGGCCGACGCGGCAGGACCGCCCGGCGCGCCCGTGCCGTCGAGCTGCTCCGCCTCGTCGGCATCCCCGACCCCGAGCGGCGCCTCGACGACCACCCGCACCAGTTCTCCGGCGGCCAGCGCCAGCGGATCCTGATCGCCATGGCCCTCGCCGGCGAACCCGACGTGCTCCTCGCGGACGAACCGACGACCGCCCTCGACGCCACCGTCCAGGACCAGTTCCTCACCCTCCTCGGCGACCTCACCCGTAGCACCGGCACAGCGGTCGTCCTCATCACCCACAACATGGGCGTCGTCGCCCGCGCCTGCGAACGCGTCCTCGTGATGTACGGAGGCACGGTCGTCGAGGACGGCCCCACCGCCGAGGTCCTCACCCGCCCGCGCCACCCCTACACCGCCGGCCTCCTCGCCGCCGTGCCCCGGCTCTCCGCCCCCTCCGGCACCCGCCTGACCGGCATCCCCGGCACCCCGCCCGACCTGAGCCTCCCGCTCGCCGGCTGCGCCTTCGCCGCCCGCTGCACCCTGGCCGAGGACCGCTGCGCGACCACCGTCCCCCCGCTCGTCGCCGTCGGCGGAGCCCTCGGGAGCACCGTCCGCGCCGCCTGCCTGCCCGCCGCCGAACACGCCGAACCGCTGCCGCCGCCCCCGCCGCCCGCCCGGATCGACCGCCCCGAACCCGGAGCCGTCGTCCTGGCCGCCGAGGGAGTGCACAAGACGTACCGGAGTCGTCGGCGCCGCTTCACCGCCCTCGACGACGTCTCGATCACCCTCGCTGCGGGGGAGACGCTCGGGATCGTCGGCGAGTCCGGCTCCGGCAAGTCGACCCTCGCCCGGGTCCTCGCCCACGCCCACCCCGCCGACGCGGGCCGGATCCTCCTCGACGGCCGGGACGTCACCCGCCCCGGTCGCGCGGAGCTGCACGCCGTACGCCGCCGTGTGCAGATGGTCTTCCAGGACCCCTACGCCTCCCTCAACCCCCGCATGACCGTGGGGGAGATCGTGGCCGAGCCGCTGCGCGCCTTCGGCATCGGCACCCCCGCGGAGCGTCCCGCCCGCGTCGCGGAACTCCTCCGCCTCGTCGGCCTCGACCCGGCCACCGCCGACCGGCACCCCCGCTCGTTCTCCGGCGGCCAGCGCCAGCGGGTCGGCATCGCCCGCGCCCTCGCCCCGGAACCGGCCGTCCTCATCTGCGACGAACCCGTCTCCGCGCTCGACGTCTCCGTCCAGGCCCAGATCGTCGGCCTCCTCACCGACCTCCAGCGCGACCTGGGCCTCGCCCTCGTCTTCATCGCCCACGACCTGGCCGTCGTCCGCCAGGTCAGCCACCGCATCGCGGTGATGCACGGCGGCCGGATCGTGGAGACCGGAGGCGCCGACGAGCTGTGCGAACGACCCCGCGACCCCTACACGCGCGCGCTGCTCGCCGCCGCGCCCGAGCCCGTACCCGTCGCGGCCCGGCAGCCCGCACGACCCGCGACCGAGGCGGTGTCCGTATGACCGCCTGCTGCACCCCCGGACGCGGCTGCACCGCCGGCACCGGCCGTCAGGGCGCCCTCGCGCTCCTCCCGTCGCCCACCGTACGGACCGCGCCGCAGCTCCACCCCCTGGTGGAGCTGCCGGGCGGCACCTTCCGCATGGGCGACGCGTTCGGTGAGGGCTACCCCGCCGACCGCGAGGGACCCGTCCGGGAGGTGACCGTCGCCCCCTTCGCGATCGCCGCCACCGCCGTCACCAACGCCCGGTACGCCGCGTTCGTCGAGGCCACCGGACACCGCACCGACGCCGAACGCTTCGGCTCCTCCTTCGTCTTCCACCTGCTGCTCCGTCCCGCCGCCGAACGCCACGTCCTCGGCGCCGTCCCGCAGGCCCCCTGGTGGCTCGGCGTCAGCGGCGCCGCCTGGCACGCCCCCGAGGGCCCCGGCTCGGACCTCGAAGGCCGCGCCGATCACCCCGTCGTGCACATCAGCCACGACGACGCCCTCGCCTACTGCGCCTGGGCCGGTGTCCGGCTGCCCACCGAGGCCGAATGGGAGTACGCGGCCCGCGGCGGACTCGACGGCGCCCGCTACCCGTGGGGCGACGAGTTCACCCCCGGCGGGCGGGAGATGTGCAACACGTGGCTCGGCGCGTTCCCGAACCGCTCGGAACGGCCCGGCGGACACCTCGGCACCGTCCCCGTCACCGCGTACTCCCCCAACGGGTACGGCCTCCACAACACCTCCGGAAACGTCTGGGAGTGGTGCGCCGACGCCTGGGACCGCGACGGCCGCGAGCGCGTCATCCGCGGCGGCTCGTACCTCTGCCACGCCTCCTACTGCAACCGCTACCGGGTCGCCGCCCGCTCCCACAACACCCCCGACTCCTCGACCGGCCACGGCGGCTTCCGCGTCGCCCGCTCGCTCCCCCCGGAAGGACCCGCCCCCGCATGACCACCGGAACCCCGCGCGAAGCCGCGCAGTCCACCGGCACGCCACCCGCAGCCCCTCGGCCGGCCGCCACCCGGCGCGACCCCTACGAGGGGTTCGCCGGGCATGTCGGCCGTACCTTCGCGGAGTCCGAGCCCGCCTGGCCCGGCCGGACCACCCCGCCCGCCAAGGCCCCCAACATCGTCGTCGTCCTCGTCGACGACATGGGCTTCAGCGACATCGGACCCTTCGGCTCCGAGATCCCCACGCCCGTCCTCGACGGACTCGCCGACACCGGCGTCCGGCTCACCAACTACCACACCATGCCCCTGTGCTCACCGGCCCGGGCCGCCCTGCTCACCGGGCTCAACCCGCACCGCGTCGGCTACGCCATGGTCGCCAACTCCGACCCCGGGTTCCCCGGCTACGGCATGGAGATCGCCGACGACATCCCCACCCTCGCCGAACTCCTCCACGACGCCGGCTACGCCACCTACGCCGTCGGCAAATGGCACCTCGTCCGCGACTCCGCCTCCAACGCGGCGAACGACCGCGTCAACTGGCCCCTGCAGAAGGGCTTCGACCAGTACTACGGAGTCCTGGAAGGGCTCACCAGCCTCTTCCACCCGCACCAGCTCGTCCGGGACAACAGCCCCCTCGACATCGACGAGTTCCCCGACGACTACTACTACACCGACGACATCACCGACCAGGCGATCTCCATGGTGAAGTCGCTGCGCGCCCACGAGCCGGACAAGCCCTTCTTCCTCTACCTCGCCCACAACGCCGTCCACGGCCCCCTCCAGGCCAAGGCCGAGGACATCGCCCGCCACCGCGGCCGCTACGACGAGGGCTGGGACGTCCTGCGCGAGCGGCGCTTCGCCGCCCAGCTCGCCGCCGGCCTCTTCCCACCCGGCACCGGACTCCCCGCCCGCAACAGCGAGGCCGGACTCGACGTCCCCGCCTGGGATTCCCTGACGGACGATCAGCAGCGGCTCTACGCGCGCTACATGGAGGTGTACGCGGCACTCGTCGACAACATCGACCAGAACCTCGGCCGCCTCACCGACACCCTCGCCGCCCTCGGTGAACTCGACAACACCGTCATCGTCTTCACCTCCGACAACGGCGGCACCGGCGAGGGCGGCGCCGAGGGCACCCGCTCGTACTTCAGCCGCTTCGTCCACCACCCCCGCCTCCCCGGCGACTGGGACCCCGACGTCGACCGCGACCCCGAACTCATCGGCGGCCCCCGCAGCCTCGTCCACTACCCCCGCGGCTGGGGCATGGCCTCCAACACCCCCTTCCGCCTCTACAAGGGCCACACCTACGCGGGCGGCGTCCGCGTGCCGTTCGTCCTCTCCTGGCCCGAAGGTGTCAGGGACGGCCGGCTCGCGAGCGGACTGCGCCCCCAGTACCAGTACGTCACCGACATCGCCCCCACCCTCCTCGAACTCGCCGGTCTCGGCCGGCCCGAGAGCCGCAGGGGCGTCCCGCTCCAGGAACCGGACGGCATCAGCTTCGGGGCCGTTCTCGCCGACGCCGCCCACGAATCGACCCACCCCGAGCAGTACTGCGAGATGACCGGCAACCGCAGCCACTACCGCGACGGCCACAAGCTCGTCACCCTCCACCGGCCCGGTGCCCCCTACGACGACTCCGAATGGGCCCTGTACGACATCCGTACCGACCCCACCGAGATCCACGACCTCGCCGCAGCCCGGCCCGAGCTCGTCAAGGAGCTCTCCGCGGCCTGGGAGGACGCCGCCTGGCGCAACGGAGTCTTCCCGCTGCCCGACCACAGCGGCGCCCTCGCCCGCCGCAACCCCGCCGAGGAGCGCCTCAGCCGCCCCCTCACCCTGCTGCCCGGCACCCCGGAGCTGGAGCGCTACCGCTCCTCCCGGCTCGTCTCCCTGCGCTCCTTCGAGATCGCCGTGGCCGTCGACGAGACCGGGGACGGTGTCCTCGTCTCCCACGGCGACCAGGGCGGCGGCTACAGCCTCTACGTCGAGAACGGGCGGCTCGCCCTCGCCTACAACGAGTACGGCACCCTCCACGAGACCGACGCGGGCCCCCTCGACCCCGGCCCGCACGAGATCCTCCTCGCCGCCACGGCGGAGGAGGGACTGCGCTGGCGGTTCACGATCACCGTGGACGGCGAGCTCCGCGCCGCCCCCGACAGCGTGCACCAGCTCATCGGCATGGCCCCGTTCCAGGGGATCAGCGTCGGCGTCGACCGGAAGTCCCCCGTCTCCTGGCCGCTCTTCGAACGCCACCGGTCCTTCCGCTACACCGGCCGGCTGACGTCCGTCACCTACCGGCCCGGCGCCCCCGGCCCCGACGCGCCCGAAGCCGTCGCCGCCGCGCTCAAGGAGGCCGCCGCCGCCTTCGAGTAAACCGCCCGCGAGCAGACCGGCCCGTCCGGGGGTCGGCCCGCGAAAATCCCGGGCCGACCCCGCGGGACGGAGGCACAATGCCCGTATGACCATCCAAGATCACCGCACGTCCGTGCCGTACACCGGGGACGAGCGCACCGTCCTCACGGCCATGCTCGACTTCCAGCGCGACACCCTCGCCCTGAAGTGCGAGGGCCTCACGCCGGAGCAGCTGCGGACGCGCGCGGTCGACCCCTCCGCGCTCTCCCTCCTCGGCCTGGTCCGCCATGCCGCCGAGGTCGAGCGCGGATGGTTCCGGAACACGCTCAACGGGGAGCGGAGCCGCAGCCCCTGGACGCCGCCGGGCTCCACCGACCGGGCCGACTTCGACGTGGACCATGCCGACGTCGACGAGGCGTTCACCGTCTGGCGGGAGGAGTGCGCCCGTGCTCGCGCGATCGTGGCCGCTGCCGAGTCCCTCGACGCCACGGGAACCCACGAGGGCGAGACGTACTCCGTGCGCTACGTCCTCGCCCACATGATCGAGGAGTACGCACGGCACAACGGCCACGCCGACCTGCTGCGCGAACGCCTCGACGGCACGACGGGGGAGTGACCCGTGACGTCCCCCGAACCCCTGACGAGCCCGACGGACACCCCGACGTCGCCGAGGCCGTCGCCGGCGAACTGGCGCTCCTCGACCCCGCCGTACGCGTCTCCCGGGCGCGCGCCGCCGAACTGCTCGACCCCGAGTTCGTCGAGGTCGGCGCCTCCGGCCGGCGCTGGACGTACGAGGAGATGCTCGACGAACTCGCCGAGATGTCCGGCGCCACGGAGGACGGACCCCGCTACGAGCCCACCGCCTTCTCGGCGACCCTGCTCGCCCCCGGCGTCGTCCACCTCACCTACGAGACGGACCTCGACGGCCGCAGGGCCAGGCGCAGTTCGCTCTGGCGCCGCGACCCCGGCGCGCCGGCCGGTACGGGCCTGCGGATGTACTACCACCAGGGAACGCCCGTACCCGAGGCGGACGTTCAGCCGTAGGCGTCGGTGACGCAGTCGACCGCGCAGCGCCCGTGCTCGAACCGGCGGCGCAGCGCGGCCGCCGCGTGCCTCCGCTCCACCCCGGCGTACCCGTAGCGCTCCTGCGTCGTGCGCACCACGGCCTCGACGGTGACGATCGCCGGTTCGCCCTCACCGGCGGACCGGCGGGCCAGCGCGATCACATGGTCGGCCGCCCGCTGCAGGTCGCGGGCGTACTCCCGCTGGGTCACCGAGCGGGCACGGGACGCGGCGAACGGCCGGACCGCGCGCCCCTTCCAGAGGACGCCGACGGTGATGAGCCCCGCACCGAGCAGGAGGACGAGCACGCCCCCCACGGCGTCATGCGTCCACCGCATCATGGGCCGCCTTCCCCTGGACCTGCCCGTCCCCCGGGCGTTCCGAGTCTAGGGCTCGGGACGATGATCCCGTGGCCGCGCCCAGGCAGGTGTCCAGATGTCGGTCTCCCGCCCTGTCGCAGCCGGGGACCCGGGGGTCTCGGGTGAGGCGGCGAGATGCTCGCGAAGGGTGAGCAGCGAGGGGTGCGGGTTGTCCACGGCCCACAGAAGTGAGTGCGGATAGACCGGAGTCGGACCGTGCACGGCGACGCGCCGCAGATCGTGCCCCTGCGGCCAGACGAGGCGGGTGCCCGCGCCGACGAAGGTCGCAAGGTCCGGGGAGTCCGCGATGGTGTCGAACAGCGCCTCGGGGCCGAAGTCCGGGCCTGTCACCTCGATGGTGAGCCCGAACCGGGCGGCCAGGTCCGCGTAGTAGGCCGCCCACTCCGTCCCGCCGACGATGCCGGGGATCCAGATCCGAAGGCCGGCGAGCCGCGCGAGCGGGACGGAACGCGCGCCCGCGAGCACGTGCCCGGGGCCTGTCAGGAGCTGCAGCGGCTCGTCCAGGACCGGCACCGCCCCGATGCCCTCGGGAAGCCGTCGGCCGGGCATGGTGACCGCCCGGAAGGACGCGTCGATCGTGCCGGCCCCGAGGGCGGCGACGGCCGCGTCGGCGTCGAACAGCGTCACGACGTCCAGCTCGATCCCGGGATGCGCCCGGTGGAACCCCCGCAGCAGCCCCGCGGTCGCCAGCCGCCGGCCGATCACGTCCACCCGCAGCGCCCGCCGCTCGGGCCGTACGGAGGCCATCGCCCGCGCCTCGGCCTGCAGCAGGGTGCGGGCGTGCGGCAGGAACGCCTGCCCGTCGATCGTCACCTCCGCCCCGCGCGGGGTGCGGGCGAGCAGCCGCACACCGAGCTCCTTCTCCAGCGCGGCGACCCGCTTGGAGACGGCCTGCTGGGTGACCGCCAGCTCGGCGGCCGCCTCCCGGAACCGGCCCGAGTCCACCACGGCGAGGAACGTGCGTACGGCTTCGAGATCCACGCCCCGCAGCCTAGCCCGACAACCGGCGGTTGTGTGGTCCGTGCGCACCGGTTGTTTGATCTGCGGGTCCTCCGCTCGCTTGGATGGCGACCGTCGGTCCGTGGTTGTGCGGCCGGTCGGCGAGAGGGGTACGGGCATGGCGGGCGGGGTGTCCCTCGGACGGGACTTCGGATGGCTGTGGGCGGCGTACGCGGCCGGCACCCTGGGCACCTGGGTCGCCTTCAACGCCTTCCCCCTGCTGGCCCTCACCGTGCTCCACAAGGGCTCCGCCGAGGTGGCCGCGCTGGCCGCCGTGGGAGCCGCCGTCGGGGCGGCGGTCGCGCTGCCGCTCGGCCCCTGGGTGGAGTTCCGCCGCAAGCGGCCCGTGATGGTCGCCATGGACCTCGTGCGGTGCGCTGCGATGCTGAGCGTCGCGGCCGCGTACGCGCTCGACCGGCTCGGCTTCGTCCAGCTCCTCGTCGTCTCCGTGCTCGTCGCCGCGGCCGACATCACCTTCGGCGCCGCCTCCGGCGCCTGCCTGAAGGCGCTCGTACCGGCGGAGGGCCGCCTCGTCGCGCAGGCCAGGCTCGAATCCACGACCTGGACCGCGACCGTCGTCGGACCGCCGCTCGGCGGCGCCCTGGTCGCCTTCGCCGGCCCGGTGGCGACCGTACTGGTCGACGCACTGAGCTATCTGCTCTCGGCGGCGGGCATCCGCGCGATCAGGGGGCGCGAGCCCGGCCCCACGCGCGGGGCGGGGGCGGGGATGAGGGCCGGCGACCTTCTCGAAGGGTGGCGGCACATCCTCGCCCAGCCGGTCCTGCGCCCGCTGTTCCTCAACTCCGTCCTGGTCAACGGCCTCATCATGGCGACCGCCCCCCTGCTGGCCGTCCTGATGCTCGGGCCGCTGGGCTTCGCCCCCTGGCAGTACGGGCTCGCCTTCGCGGTGCCCTGTATCGGCGGGCTCGTGGGCTCACGGCTCGCCCGCCCGCTCGTCGCGCGCTACGGCCGGCACCGGGTCCTGCGGACCTCGGGCGTGCTCCGTGCGTGCTGGCCGGTCGGCCTCGTCCTGGTCCACCCCGGTGTCACGGGGCTCCTGCTCGTGATGGCGGTCGAGTTGGCGCTGATCACCTGCGCCGCCGTGTTCACCCCGGTGCTCGCCGCCCACCGCCTCGATCTGACGCCGACCGACCGGGTCGCCCGTACCCTCACCGCCTGGTCCGTCACCGCGAAGGCCTCCCTCGCCGCCCTGACCGCGCTCTGGGGGCTGCTCGCCGCCGCTGTCGGACCCCGTGCGGCGATCGGCCTGGCGGGCGTCCTGCTGCTTGCGACGCCGCTGCTGCTGCCCAGGGAGGAGGGGCGGGCGACAGCGGGCGTTGACACGTGTAAGTGACGGTGGCAGGCTCCTGCCCCGGGCTTCGTGTGCCCCCGCGCAGAAGGAGCAGCACCCATGAGCACCACCGGCACGAACACGGCCGCCTCCGGCAGCACAGTGACCACCGACCGCGGTCCCGTCCGCGGCGAGCGCCGCGCCGACGGCAGCCTGTGCTTCCTCGGCATCCCGTACGCCCAGCCGCCCGTCGGCGACCTGCGGTTCGCCGCGCCCGTGCCGCCGGAGCCGTGGACGGAGCCGCTGGACGCCACCGCGTACGGCCCGACGGCCCAGCGCCGCCCGTTCGCCGAGATCACCACCATCCCCGAGCCCTCCGTCCCCGGTGCCGGCATCCTCAACCTCAACGTCTTCACCCCCGACACCGACCCCGCGGCCGCTCTGCCCGTCCTCGTCTGGATCCACGGCGGCGGCTACGTCGCCGGCTCGGCGGCCAGCCCCTGGTACGACGGAGCCGCCTTCAACCGGGACGGCGTCGTCCTCGTCTCGGTCGGCTACCGCCTCGGCATCGAGGGCTTCCTGCACCTGGAGGACGCCCCCGACAACCGCGGCGTGCGCGACTGGATCGCCGCCCTGGAATGGGTACGGGACAACATCGCGGCCTTCGGCGGCGACCCCGCCAAGGTCACCGTCGCCGGACAGTCGGCGGGCGGCGGCGCCGTCCAGACCCTCCTCGCCGTCCCCGCCGCCCAGGGCCTGTTCCGTGGCGCGCTCTCCGTCTCGGGCGCCGTCCCGCGCCCCGACGGCCCCGAGGCCGCCCGCGCCGCCTCCCGGCTCCTCACCGCCCGCACCGGCGTACCGGCCACCGCCGCCGCCCTCCGCGACCTCGGCGACGACGAGATCCTCGCCCTCCAGGACCGCATGAGCGAGCCGGGCCCCGACCGCGAGGGCCTGCCGCCGCTGCTGTCCTTCGCCCCCTTCGCCGACGGCGAGCTCATCCCGCTGCCCGTGCTCGACGCGCTCACGACGGGCGAGGCGGGCGCGGACGTGCCGCTGATGCTCGGCTTCACCGAGCACGAGTTCACGATGTTCCCCGCGCCCGGCCCGGAGGGCCCGCCGCTGCCCGTCCTCCTCGGCGGCCTCGGCCTCGACCCCGCGCGGACCGACGCCCTCACGGAGGCGTACGCGGACGGCGGCCCGGAGCGGCTCTTCGGCCAGGCGCTGACCGACGCGACCTTCCGCGCCCCGAACCTGGCCGTCGCCGATGCCCGCGCCGCCCGCGAACGGCCCACCTGGTTCTACGAGTTCGCCTGGCGCTCGCCTGCCGCGGACCTCGCCTTCCACTGCGTCGACCTGCCCTTCGCCTTCGACCTCCTCGATGCGGAGGGAGTCGCGGCCGTCGCCGGGGACGCACCGCCGCGCGTGCTCGCCGACGCCATGCACCGGGCCTGGGTCGCCTTCGTGACCGACCAGGACCCGGGCGCCGACTGGCCCCGCTACACGGAGGCCGGACGAGCCACGATGATCTGGGACACCGAACCCCGGGTCGCCTCGGACCCGGTCCACCGGGTCCGCGAACTCTGGTTGGACCGAGTACCGGACGGGCCCGGGCGCCTGGGCTGAGCGGGGATGGCGGGCGCGCGGGACGGGGCTGCCACACGGGGACCGCCGGCTCAACAGGCGTGTGTCACACGCTTTTCATACGCCGTGCATGGTCCGCCGGGGCGGCTGCCGCCATGCTCGGCTGGATGCCGGGGGCGGACGACAGGCCCTTGCCCGCCCCTGGCACCCAGCCGTTCCCGGCACGCCCGCGCGCGCCGCGTCCGACTCCCCGCCCAAGGAGCCCCCGCCATGTCCAGTCGCCGCCGCTTCATCGCCGGGTCCGCCGCCACCCTCGGCCTCGGCGCCCTGCCCGCGACAGCCGTGGCCGCCGACGCCCGGACGGCACCGGCACCGGCGGGGACCGCGAGCGCGGCGGCACCGACCCGCCCGCCGAACCTCGTCGTCGTGCTCGCCGACGACCTCGGACACGGCGAACTCGGCGCGTACGGCCAGAAGCTCATCACCACCCCGCGCCTCGACGGACTCGCCGCGGAGGGGCTGCGGTTCACGGACGCGTACTCGACGGCGGCCGTCTGCGCCCCCTCCCGCTGCTCGCTCCTCACCGGTCTGCACACCGGGCACGCCACCGTCCGGGCCAACCCGGCCGGGGCGCAGGGCTCCCTCACGGCCGCCGACACCACCTTCGCCCAGCTGCTCAGGGCCCGCGGCTACCGCACCGGAGTGATCGGCAAGTGGGGCTTCGGACCGGAGAGCGCCGGCCAGGCCAGCCACCCCAACGCCCGGGGTTTCGAGGAGTTCCACGGCTACATCGACCACGGCCACGCCCACCAGTACTACCCCGCGTACCTCTGGCACAACGGCGTCAAGGAGCCGATCGCCGCCAACGCGGGCGGCGCCAAGGGTGCCTACGCCCCGGACCTGCTGCGGCAGCGGGCGCTGGACTTCCTCGACCGCCACGCGGCCGAACCGTTCCTCCTCCTGCTCACCCCGACCGTGCCCCACGCCCCCAGCGACGTCCCGGACCACGGCGCGTACGCCTCCCGGACGTGGAGCGCCGCCGACAAGGGTCACGCCGCCCAGGTGAGCCTCTTCGACGCCCTCGTCGGCGACGTCGTCGACCGGCTGCGCGCCCTGGACCTCGCGGACGACACGATCGTCCTCGTCACCAGCGACAACGGTCCCCACGAGGAGGGCGGCGTCAACCCCGACCTGTTCGACTCCAACGGACCGCTGCGCGGCTACAAGCGCAACCTGTACGAGGGCGGCGTCCGCGTCCCCCTCGTCGCCTGGGGCCCCGGCCGGGTCAGGACCGGCACGAGCGACCGCCCGACCCCGCTCACCGACCTCCTCCCCACCCTCGCCGAACTCGGCGGCGCCCCCGCGCCCTCCGACGTCGACGGACTCTCGGTCGCGCCGCTGCTCGCCGGAGGCACGGAGGCGGCGCTCCACGACCACCTGTACTGGTTCCGCGACGAGCGGGGCGTCACCTCCCGCGCGAACGCCCAGGACAAGCAGCGGGCGACCTGGCTCGCCGAGGCGCTCCGCAAGGACCGGTGGAAGGCGGTCAGGTTCGCCCCCGTCCGCGACCACGCGCTGCCCGACGACCAGTGGCAGGTGGAGCTGTACGACCTCGCCACCGACATCGGCGAGAGCTCGGACCTCGCGTCCCGCCACCCCGCCCGGGCCGCCGAACTCGTCGCGCTGATGCGCTCCTCCTGGGAGGACACCTACCCCCGTGCCGCGTTCGGCACCACCCTCACCGTGCCGTCCCTCGCCGTCCCGGGCCAGGCCTTCACCGTCACCGCCGCCCTCGCCAACGGCTCGTCCCGGCCCTGGACCTCCGCGGCCCTCGCCCTGCGCGCCCCCGCGGGCTGGACCGTACAGGCCGTCACGCCCGCCACCGCCGGACAGCTCGCTCCGGGCGCCGCGCTCACCGTCGCCTGGCAGGTCACCCCGCGCGCCGGTGTCCCCGCCTCCACACCGTGGTCCCTCACCGCCGAAGGCACCGCACTCGCCCCGGGAGGTCCCGTGCGGTACGCGGACACGGGCCTCGTCACCACTCCGCCCGCGGCGCCCACCCGGGACAGCTACCTCTCCGACCTCACCTGGATCCACGCCGTCAACGGCTGGGGCCCCGTGGAACGCGACACGTCCAACGGCAAGAACTCCGGGGGCGACGGCACCCCGATCGCCTTCGGCGGCGCCACCTACGCCAAGGGCCTCGGCGTCCACGCCCACAGCGACGTGGCCTTCCACCTGGGCGGTGTCGGGGACCGGTTCACCGCCCTGGTCGGCATCGACGACTTCTCGGCCCGCCAGAGCTCCGTCGGCGCCACGCGCGCCACGGTGTACGGCGACGACCGCGTCCTGTTCACCAGCCCCGTCCTGACCGCCGCCGGCGGCCCCGTCCCGGTGGACGTCGACGTGCGGGGCGTCCGGGTCCTGCGCCTGGAGGTGGCGGACGCCAACGCCAGGACGTCCTTCGACCACACCTCCTGGGCCCTGGCCCGCGTCACGGTCCTCCAGGGGACGTGAGCGGAGCGTGGACCGGGGCCGGATGCCGCGCGGTCATTCCTCCGGCGGCACGCACAGCACCGGCACGGTCGACATGTGCAGCAGCTTGTGGGGTGTCGAGCCGAGGAGCGCGCCGCGCATCGGGCTCTCGCCCCAGCTGCCCACCACGATGACGCGGGCCGCGTGGCGGGTCGCAGCGTCGATGAGGGCCTGCGCCGGGTTCTTGTCGAGCACCTCGACGACGGTCGGCACACCCGCCCGGTCGGCCTCCGTGACCGCGTGCTCAAGGCCCGCGCGGCCGGTCTGGCGGATGGCCTCGTAGTGGGACCGGTACTCCTCGCCCAGCGGACCGGGCGCCGCCGCGCCGTAGACCAGCACGAGCCGCTCGTCGAAGGCGGCGGCCACCTCGACCGCGATCCGCAGCGCTCGGGCGGCGCCGGGGGATTCGTCGTAACCGAGCACGACCGACATCTCAGCGCTCCTTGCCGTGCACCAGGTCGGGGTCGGCCACGCCCGGCCGCTCCTCCCAGAAGGCGGGCGACCGCAGCCGCCACACGATCATGACCACCACCCCGGTGAGGGCGATGCCGATACCGATGACGAGCGGCGGCCCGAGGCCGAACCACGAGGTGCCGCTGTACGAGTTCGCGGGATCGGACATGTCGGAGACCGACCTCACCAGGAGCCAGATCAGGAGCCCGGCACCGACGAGCGGGCCGAGCCCGATCAGCAGGAAGTTGTGGATGCTCTCGAGGAGATGACGCCGGTAGTAGACGGCGCACGCGATGCCGGTGAGCGCGTAGTAGAACGCGATCAGGAGCGACAGCGCGGTCAGCGAGTCGAAGAGGGCGTTGGCGCTGATCTGGTTCACCACCAGGTACCAGCCGATGGCGATGCCCGCCACCCACCACGTACTCACGTCGGGGGTACGGAAGCGGGGGCTGATGTGGCCGTAGTGCGCGGGCAGCGCACGCCGCCGGGCCATGGAGAGCGCGGTCCGCGAGGCCGGGATGATCGTCGTCTGGGTGGAGGCGATGGCGGACGTGGCGACGGCCAGGAGCAGGACCCAGTCCCAGCCGCCCAGCACGTCGGTGGCGAGCTGGGCGAAGATGAACTCCTCCTCGCCCGCGTTCTCCGCCAGGAACTCCGGACCGGCGTACGCGACGACCGCGAACCCGACGGACACGTAGGTGACGAGCAGGATGACGGTCGACCAGAGGCCGGCCTTGCCGGGGGCCGTCGCGGAGTCCTTGACCTCCTCGGTGAGATTGACGGCGGACTCCCAGCCCCAGTAGATGAACACGCCGAGCAGCAGCCCGCCGGTCAGCGCCGCGCCTCCGGCGCCGAAGGGGTTCAGCCAGCTGAGGGCGGGTTCGACGGAGTCGTACGCGCTCGTGCCGTCGTACACCTTGTACAGCGCCACACCCACGAAGACCAGCAGGAAGGCGACCTGCGCCAGGATGAGGACGTTCTGCACATGGGCCGACAGCTCGGTGCCGATGACGCAGACGGCCGTCATCACCAGGATCAGGAGCACGGTGAGGGACTGCCGTACGAAGGTGTTGTCCACCCAGCTGTCGAGGCCGAAGGAGAGCAGCGCGAAGCTCACGGCCACGTCCGCGAGCGAGCCGACGACCAGGACGCCGGTCATCGCGATGGCCCAGCCACCGAGCCAGCCGGCCCACGGCCCCATCGCGCGCGTGACCCAGGAGAACGTCGTACCGCAGTCCTGGTCGACCTTGTTCAGGTAGTAGAACGCGGACGCGATGAGCAGCATCGGGACGAACGACGCGAACATCACGCCGGGTGCGTAGATCCCGGCGAGCGCGACGATCGGGCCGATGACGGCGGCCAGGGAGTACGCGGGGGAGGTCGAGTTGAGTCCGATGACGAGGGCGTCGACGAACCCGATCGCATTCGCCTTCAGGCCCGCGGGGCGACCGGCGGGTGAGGCGGGTTCCTCTGCGGCCATGGTGCCTCGCTCTGGAGAGGTATGCCTTCATCGTAGGGAGGGCGGGCCGGGGCTGCACGCCAGGGGCACGGGGGCGTACTCCGGCCGGGGGAGGGGGTCGACCGGGGGACGTCTCCCGGTCGCGCACGGTCACCCGGTAGCATCGCGCAGCCCGCCGTACCGTACTCGTCACCGAACGGAACGCCTGATGCCGAAGGATCTGGACGACTTCGCGGAACTCTCCACCCCTCTCGTCGCCGACGCCTGCGTGCGACTCGGCGAGCCGCTGCGCGCCGCGCCCGCCGGGATTCTGCCCGTCGTCGCGGGGCGGAAGGTCGCCGGGCGGGCCCTTCCCGTACGCCACTACGGCAGCGTCGACGTCTTCCTGGAGGCGTTCACCCGGGCGGAGCCCGGTGACGTCCTCGTCATCGACAACGCGGGCCGCCGCGACGAGGCCTGCATCGGCGACCTCGCCGTCCTGGAGGCGGAGGCGGCGGGTGTCGCCGGGGTCGTCGTGTGGGGCCTGCACCGGGACACGCCCGACCTCGTCGAGATCGGGCTGCCCGTCTTCTCGTACGGACGGCACGCGCCCGGCCCCGTGCGTGTCGACCCCCGGGACCCCGACGCGCTGACCGCGGCCCGGTTCGGTGAGCACACGGTGACCGCCGACGACGTCGTCTTCGCCGACGACGACGGTGTGCTGTTCGTGCCGGCCGCCCGGGTGGACGCCGTCCTCGACGTGGCCCGCACGCTGTTCCGCACGGAGCGGGAGCAGGCCCGCCGCATCAGGGCGGGGGAGACACTCCGGGCCCAGACCGGGTTCGACGCCTTTCTGGCGGCCCGGGCCGAGGACCCCACGTACACCTTTCGCCGGCATCTGCGCCGGATCGGCGGCGCGATCGAGGAGTGAACCGGGGAGTGCGGCGGGGCGCGCCGGGGATCGCGCGGGGGACGGCTAGGCGCGCCGAGGAGTGCGGTGGGTCGCGCCGAGTAGTGCGGCGGGGAGCACCGGGGCGTGCGGGGGATCAGCCCTCGAAGCCGACCGTGCCGTCGGGCAGGATCGCCTCCACGCGCGCGCCGTGCTCCACGGTGCGGCTCACGGTGCAGAACTTCTCGTGCGTCAGCCGCACCCCTCGGGCGAACACCTCGGCCGCCTTCGGGTTGTTGTCCGGCAGCTCGAACTCGTAGCTGACCCGGATACGGCCCACCCGGCCGTCGTCCTCGGGCCCGGAGACCGACTCCACCACGATCTTCAGGTCCTCGTGGTCCACGGCCCGCGCGGTCCGGTCCACGACCAGCCCGCCGCAGCCGCCCATCGCCGCGAGCAGCAACTCGACCGGGGTGAACGAGGGCTGCGCGTCGGCGTCGTCGGCGGCGGCCATCCGGACCTCCGCCCCCCGGTCGTTCCGGGCGGTCCAGTTCCGGTACCCGGTGCGGACGGTCTCGATCCGGTAGTCGGCCATGGCGGTGGGTCTCCTTCGTTCGGGGTGCGTGCTCGTACGGTACGGCGCCCCGGTCAAGCAACCCCACCGCCCCCGCCCGGCCAAGCGGACGCGCCGGGCGGGCCCGCACCGGAGAGGTGAGTACCGGGACCCGCGCGGACCCGCGCGCGGACGGGCCCGGGCGACGGGAGGGGAGGCACCCCCCCCGCCGACGGCGGCCCCGCCCCCGGGCTCCGTGGTGCTGCTCCCCGTCCTCTGCCCGGGGCCCGTCGACCGGCCCCGGCTGAGCGTGCCGCCCGCGCGGCGGCGACTACCGCCGCTGGTCCGCGCGGGCGTGGACCTGCACGCCCCATGCCTCCGCGACGGCGCTCCAGACGGCGCGGAGTTCGGGCTCCGCATCCCGTACCGAGGCCACCAGGGCTGCCGGGTCGGTGCCCGACTCGCGGAGCCGCTCGCCGTCCTCGGCCGCCCACCCCGCCACCGTGGTCCCGCCCGCCTCCGGGTGGAACTGCACCGCCCAGCAGGCGCTCCCGACCCGGAAGGCCTGGTGCCGGCAGTCGTCGCCCGTCAGCAGCGGGACCGCGCCGGGTGGCAGTCGGTCCACGTCGTCCCAGTGCCACTGCGCCGCGAGGGCACCGTCCGGGACCCCTCCGAGCACCGGATCGTCCGTCGCGGCCGGCAGCCTCCTGAGCGGCACGGCGCCCAACTCCGGCCCCTGGGGACGCGTCGTGACCGAGCCGCCCAGGGCGTGGGCGACGATCTGTCCGCCCAGGCAGATCCCGAGCAGCGGTACGCCCTCGGTCACGGCCTCCCGGACGAGCGCCCGGACCCCCGGCAGCCAGGGCGCGGCCTCGTCGTCCTCACAGTTCACCGAGCCACCGAGGACCAACAGCCCCGCATGGCCGCCCAGGTCGCCCGGGAGGGCCTCCCCCACCCAGGCGCGCACCACGTCGAGCCGGAGGCCGGCCCGTACGAGGCGCTCACCGACGAGCCCCGCACCCGCCTCCTCCTCGTGCTGCACCACGAGTACGGCCGCGGGCCCGCGTGCGGTGCCGGCCGGGGCCCCGCTCCCGGCTTTCTCCGCCGCGCCCGCAGGCCCCGCAGCCCCCGTCGTCTCTGTCGTCACGGCCGGTCCGCCTCCCAAGGCCACGTCCGGGAACGCCTCGTCGCGTTCGCCGACCCCGAGGATCGCGGAAGAAACGTTCGTGGGGGACCCCTCGGAGGCTCCCGCGCGATCACGTCTGAGTAGCGGCCTGCGCCCACCTGAGTATCCGGACCGATACGGCGCCGCCCGCGCCCTGCTGGACTGTGACCATGACCTACGACGTCCGGCGCACCCGCCGTCTCCAGCACGTCACCGCCACCGGCACGGCACTCGCCGTCGCCCTCGGCCCGGTGGTCGTCGGTGCGTTGCTCGCCCGGTCGGTGGGCGGCGACCCGATGGCATCCGTCAACGCCCTGATCGCGGGCGGCGGACAGCGCGCCCGGATCTCGTCCGCCCGGCTCCGCTCGGGTGGCCTGCGCCGCTCGGGCGCACCGCTCCGCTCCCGGGCGACGCGGCGGGCCGTCCGCCCGCCCCTCGGCGCCCGTTCGGCACCGATCCGCCGCCTCGCCCGTACGGCTCCGCTGCCGCGCCGGGCCGGATCGGCCGCGCGGTTCGCACGCCAGGAGGGGGGAGCCCTCCGGCGTCTTCTCCCGAGGGTGCGGCTCTCGGAGGAGCGGACGGGCCGACCCGACGAGGCCGACCGCCGCCAGGTGCGGGGCGACGCGGTCCGCTGACCAGCGGTACACGGCGGACGTGACCTCGTGACCTGACACTCGCCGGGTCGAACGGCTCCCGGTGGGCACCCACATGAGCGATGATCGCCACATCCGAGGAGGCACCCGGGTGCGTCAGCTTCGGGGCCATGACGAAGGGCACACCGAATGGCGAGGCGGCACCCCGTGCGGGAGGACCACTCCACGAGCGGCAGCGGGGACGGAGGCACGCGTCCGGAGGGTGCGGTCGGTGACGACGCGTCACGCGGCACCAGCCGGCGCCGGTTCCTCGGGTACGTCCTCGCCGCCCCCACCCTCACGGTCGCCGCACAGCTCGGCGCCGAGGCACTCGCGCCCCGGCAGGCCGCCGCCGCGGCCCCGGCGCTCATCCCCTCGCTCCCCGGCCCCGCCGAACTCCTCGACCTCAACGAGCTGCTCACCCTCGCGGCGCTGCCCACCAGCCACCTCATCACCATCCGTCTCGACGAGGACGGCACCGCCCACTTCGCACTGCCCCGCGCCGAGGTCGGCCAGGGCATCACCACCTCCAGCGCCATGATCGTCGCCGAGGAACTCGACCTGCCCCTGGACAAGGTCGAGGTCACGCTCGCCGACGCGCGCCCCGAGCTGCTCTTCAACCAGCTGACCGGCGGCTCCAACACCACCTACTCCACCTATCACCCCCTGCGCGTCGCCGCCGCCGTCGCCCGCGGCCGGCTCCTGCGCGCCGCCTCCCTCGTCCTCGGCGAGGCCGTCGGCACCCTCACCACCAAGGCGGGCGCCGTCCTCTCCCCGACCGGCGCGCTGCTCGGCTACGGCGAGCTCGCCGTGAAGGCCGCCGCCGTGTCCGACACCGCCGTCGAGGTCACCCTCAAGGACTCCGGCCGCTTCCGGCTCATCGGCACCGCACAGCGCCGCGTCGACGCCCTCGAAGCGATCACCGGCCGCAAGAAGTTCGCCATGGACCTCCAGGTCCCGGACGCCCTGCCCACCATGGTCTGCCGTCCGCCCACCATCAACGGCACGGTCCGCTCCGTCGCCAACCTCGCCGAGGTCCGGGCCATGCCGGGCGTCACCGACGTCGTCACCGTCTCCACCGGCGTCGCCGTCCGCGGCCGCACCTTCGGCCAGTGCATCGACGCCGTGCGCGCCCTCCGGGTCGACTGGGGGCCCGGCACCGCCGAGGGCGCCTCCGACGCGACCGTCCTCGCGAAGCTCCGCCGCGCCGAACTCCCCCTGGTCGTACCGCCGCTGCCGCTGCTCACCAAGGCCGTCGACGCCCGCTTCACCTTCCACTTCGCGAGCAACGCCGCCCTGGAGACCAACTGCGCGATCGCCGACGTCCGGGAGGACTCCGCCGAGATCTGGGGCTCGCTCAAGGCCCCGATCGTCGCGCAGGAACAGATCGCCCTGAAGCTCGGTCTGCCGGTCTCCGCCGTCCGCGTCCATGTCACCGAGGGAGGCGGCTCCTTCGGTCGCAAGCTCTTCCACGACGCCGCGGACGAGGCCGCCGAGATCTCCCGCGCCATGGGCAAGCCCGTCAAGCTGATGTGGCACCGGACCGACGACTTCCGTCAGGGCCGTACGCACCCGATGTCCACCTCACGGGTCCGCGCCACGTACACGCTCGGCGAGGTCCTCACGTACGAGCAGCGGCACACCTCGGTGGCCACCGACTTCGGGCACGGCATCGGCGAGGTCCTCACGGCGGAGGCGGCCCGGCTGCCCGTCGGCGACCTCGCCTTCTCCGAGACGATGTTCCAGCTCACCCAGATCAGCCCCTACCACCTCGGGGTCACCACCCAGCTGCTCTCCGAGACCGACAAGGGCTTCAACACCGGGTCCATGCGCAACATCTACTCGCCCAACGTCCGCTGCGCACAGGAACTCGTCATGGACGAACTGGCCCGGCGCATGGGCCAGGACGGATACGCGATGCGCCGCCGGCTCCTGAAGGACCCGCGCGCCCGCGCCGTCCTCGACAAGGTCGCCGAGGTGGGGGAGTGGGGCCGCACCATGCCCGCCGGCACCGCCCAGGGCATCGCCGTCCACACCGAGTACCACTCCGTCGTCGCCATGCTCGTCGAGATCGACTGCCGCCCCGGGACCACCGGGCGGAAGATCCCCGGCGCGGTCACCGGACCCCGGGTGACCAAGGTGGTCTGCGCCGTCGACGTCGGTCTCGCCGTCAACCCGCGCGGCCTGGAGGCCCAGATGATGGGCGGCATCTCGGACGGCATCGCCATCACCCTGACGTCCGGCCTCCACCTGCGCGACGGGCACTTCCTCGAAGGCAGCTGGGACCAGTACTTCTACACCCGGCAGTGGAACACCCCGCCCGAGCTCGAGATCATCGTGATGCCCTCGACCGGCGACAAGCCGGGCGGCGCGGGCGAACTCGCGGTCGCCGGAGCCATGGCCGCCGTCGCCTGCGCCTACGGCCGGGCCACCGGGACCATGCCGACGGTCTTCCCCGTCAACCACGCCGATCCGCTCGCCTTCACCCCCCTGCCGACCGTCCCGCCCGTCCCCGCCTCGCCGACCGACGGCCGCGACCGCGCCCTCTGAGACCTGGAGCAGCACCCGTGCCGCAGCACACCTTCATCCTGAACGGCAAGGCCGTCACCGCCGACGTCGAGGGCGACGTCCGGCTCCTCTGGGTCCTCCGGGACGTCCTGGGCGTCACCGGCCCCAAGTACGGCTGCGGGGTCGGCGTCTGCCGGGCCTGTACGAGCCACCTCAACGGCAAGGCGTTCACGCCCTGCGCCGTGCCCGTCGAGGACCTCGCCCCGAACGACGAGGTCACCACCATCGAGGGGCTCCCCGACACCGTCGGAAGCGACCTCCACCCCATGCAGGAGGCCTGGCTCGACCTCGACGTCGCCCAGTGCGGCTACTGCCAGCCGGGCCAGATCATGACCGCGGTCGCGGAAGTGCGCCGGGCCCGGGAGGCCGGGCGCGAGATCACCGAGGCGGACCTGGACACGATCCGCAACATCTGCCGGTGCGGGACCTACCACCGCATCCGGCAGGCCGTGCTCGACGGCGCGCGCAGGATGACCTGACCTCCGGTCAGGCGGACGGCTCCGGCTTCTCCCGTACCGCGTCCAGATACTCCGCCACCGCGTCCCGGTTCCGGGTGAGGCAGCGGATCCGCTCGGTCATCCGGTCCCGCTCCTCCTCCAGGGTGGCCAGCATCTCCGGGGTGGCGTCCGGGAAGTGGATGATCCGCGGCTTGTTCAGGCAGGGCAGGATCTGCTTGATGATCCGGGTCGGCAGACCGGCGTCCAGAAGGCCCCGGATCTGCAGGACCCGGTCCAGGTTCGACTCGTCGTAGACCCGGTAGCCGTTCGGCAGCCGGTCCGCGACGATGAGACCCTGCTCCTCGTAGTAGCGCAGCAGCCGGCGCGGTGTTCCGGTGCGCTCCGACAGTTCCCCGATCCGCATGGACGCCCCTCCAGGGACTTGCTTGACCTTCACATCAATGTGAGGGTTCGAGCATAGATCCATGGCCAACGACACGACAGCGGCGGCCGGTTCCGCCGCGCCCGCCACCCCCGAGATCCCCTCCGGCCCGCTGCCGCTCCCCGCACTGCTCGCCCTCGCCACCGCCGTCTTCGTCACCAGCCTCACCGAGACGCTCCCCGCCGGTGTGCTGCCCGGCATGAGCGCCGACCTCGGCGTCGGCGAGGCCGCCATGGGCCAGGCGGTCACCGTCTACGCCCTCGGCACCGCCCTCACCGCCGTCCCGCTTGCCGCCCGCACCGCCGCATGGCGCCGCAAGCGGCTGCTGCTCACCTCGGTCGCCGGTTTCGCCGCCGCCAACACCGTGACGGCCGTCTCCTCCTCGTACGCCCTCACCATGGGCGCCCGGTTCCTCGCCGGGGTCGCCGCGGGCGTCGCCTGGGCCCTGCTCGCCGGCTACGCCCGGCGGATCGTCCCGCCGCACCTCCAGGGCCGGGCCGTCGCCGTCGCCATGACCGGCATCCCCCTGGCGCTCTCCCTCGGCGTGCCGGCCGGCACCTTCCTCGGTGAGGCCGTGGGCTGGCGGGTCGCCTTCACCGCCATGACCGTGATCGCCGTCGCCCTGCTCGGCTGGATAGCCCTCGCCGTCCCCGACCTGCCGGGCGAGGCGCACGGCGGGTGCGCCCCGGTCGCCCGGACCCTGAGGGTGCCCGGCGTCCTCCCGGTCCTGGCCGTCACGTTCACCCTCGTCCTGGCCCACACCGTCCTCTACACCTACGTCGCCGCCTACCTCGGGCATCGCGGCCTGGCCGGCTCCACCGCCGTCGTCCTGCTGGTCTTCGGCGCCGCCTCGCTCGCCGGGATCTGGTTCACCGGACGGCACATCGACCGCAGGCTCCGGATCCTGACCCTCGCCGGCACGATCCTCGTCGCCCTCGCGGCCGCCGTGCTCGCCGTCCCGGCGGGCGGCACCGCGCTCGTCCTGACGGCCGCCGCGCTCTGGGGGTTCGGCTGGGGCGGTGCGCCCACTCTCCTCCAGACGGCCGCCGCCGACGCGGGCGGAGAGCACGCCGACACCGCCCAGACGCTGCTGGTCAGCCTCTGGAACGCCGCCATGGCGGCGGGCGGCATCGCCGGCGGCGTCCTGCTCGACGTGCTCGGTGCGGGCGTCCTGTCCTGGAGTGTGCTCGTCCTTCTCGTCCCGGTGGTCGCGATCGTGGCGGGGGCCCGCGCCCACGGCTTCCCGGCCCGTCCGGCCTCCCGCCGGTGAACCGGAGCGCCCGCGGACCGTGTCCGCCGGGAACACCCGAAGGCCCCCACCGCATCACCGCAGTGGGGGCCTTCGTACGGTCCGTGGACCGGTCAGGCGGCCGGCGGGACCCTGGACGGCCGTCCGCCGCCGCGCGTCAGCACGTAGCCGCCGATGCCCGCGAGGGCCGCGAGGATGCCGCCCGCCGCGGTCCAGATCCAGCGGTCGGACCACCAGCCGGAGGACCAGCCGTCCTCCGGGGCGGCGGCCTCGACGGCGGAGGGCCGGCCGGCCTCCTCGTCGGCCTCCGCCAGGTCGGCCGTCGTCGCGCCGGGTACGAGCGGCGCGGCGAGCGAGCCGTCGGTCGCGTAGGCGCCGCCCTTGTCGACGGTGCTCACCCCGAGCCGGGCCGTGAACGGCTGGCCGAGGTCCTCGTCCGGCAGCGAGGTGGCGGTGAGCCGCACGTAGTAGCTGCCGGGCAGCGGGTCGTTCGACCAGGTGTCCGCCGAGGCGCGGACCGGTCGCAGCACACAGGTGAGCCGCACGGCTGCGGTCTCCTTGGCCGCGGCGCGGGACTGGGTCCCGTACATGCACGGCTGGCGGCGCCGGAGCCCGTCGTACACGTCGACCCGCCAGGTGGCGGGTCCGTGCCGCAGGGCCGCGTCGGGCAGGGTGACGGTGGCGTTCACCGTCGGCCGCTGCCCGGTGTCCGCCGGGAACACCCAGTACAGGTAGTCACCCGTGGCGGCCTGCGCGGTGGCCTCCTGGCCGGGAAGGAACCGGGCGGCCGTACGGAACGTGGTTCCGGCCTCCGTGGGCCCCGCGGTGGAGGCGTCCTTGCCCGGGTCGGTCGAGGGCGAGGGGGAGTCGGCCAGGGCGGCGGGGGCCGCGAGTCCGAGGAGAGCGGCGCCGGCGAGGGCGGCCGCGGCGAGCGTGCGTACGGTACGCATCAGTGGGTCCTCCAGACAGCGACGCGCCAACGGGACAGCCAGCCCCAGAGCAGACCGGCCACGAAGCCGACGAGCACCAGCGCGCCGAGCAGCCACCAGCCGCGACCGAGACCGAACGAGGCCACGTCCGAGGCGGTCGACGGGCCGTCGACGACGTCCACCGTCAGCTCGATGGGCATGCCCGGCGTCGTCTTGACCGACGGGGGAGCGGAGAACGAGTTGCTGACCTGGAGACAGACCGTCTCCGCGGCCGGCTTGCCGTCCTCGGGCTCGTCGTCGAGCTCCGGCTTCGGGTAGCGCAGGCCCGTCGAGACGACGTCGGTGCGTCCGTCGCCGGCCTCGGAGCCGCGGACGATCTCCCGGCCGTGGCGGGTGACGGCGCGCAGCAGCACGCCGTAGTCGTTGTTGACGGCGCGGTCGGCCGACACGCTGACGGAGGCGCGGAGTTCCTGACCGGGCAGCAGGTCCATCCGGTACCAGCGGTGCTGACCGAAGGCCTCGCGGTCGGTGTAGAGGCCGGGCTTGAGCTGCGGCGCGTCGGCGCAGCGCAGCGTGCCCTCGGTGGCCACGGGGGTGACGACCGGGTCGGCGGCGCGGTCGACCAACTGCCGGACCCGGCGGGAGAGGTCCTCGGTGCGGTGGACGGAGGTGTACGTGCCTCCGGTGGCCTCCGCGATGCAGGTGAGCTGCTGCCGGGTCTTGGCGTCCGGCACCAGGCCCAGGGTGTCGATGACGAGATGGATGCCCTTCGCCGCGATCTCGCGCGCCACCTGGCACGGGTCGAGCGGGGCGCAGGTGTCCTCGCCGTCCGTGATGAGCACGATCCGCCGGGTGGCGTCACCGCCCTCCAGGTCCTCGGCCGCTCCGAGCAGCGCCGGACCGATCGGCGTCCAGCCGGTCGGGGCCAGGGTGGCCACGGCGGTCTTGGCCTCGGTCCGGTCGAGCGGGCCCACCGGGTAGAGCTGCCGGGTGTCCTTGCAGCCCCGCTTGCGGTCCTGCCCGGGGTAGTCGGCGCCCAGGGTGCGGATGCCGAGCCGGACCTCCGAGGGCACCGCGTCGAGGACCTCGTTGAAGGCCTGCTTGGCCGCGGCCATCCGGGACTTGCCGTCGATGTCCTTGGCCCGCATGGAGCCGCTCACGTCGAGGACCAGCTCGACCTTGGGGGATTCCTTCGCCACCGGCGCGTCCGCGGTCGCGCCCGTCGGCAGGAGCGCGACGCTCAGGGCGGCGAGCAGCGCGCAGGCCCCGGTCGCCAGCCGTTTTCTCGTGATCATCGCCGGATCGTATTGATGATCCTCCGACAATCCAAAACGGGGGCGGTCGCCGTTGCCTGAGACGCGGTCAGAGCCGGGGCCTGAGGTGCGACCGGGTGAAGTCGTTCCCGGGGCGTCCCGAGCCCGGGTCCGGAGAGGAGGGTCCTGGCCCGCCGGTCAGGCGCTCGCGCACCGGCGGGGTGGAACGCGGCGGTGCGACAGCCGGGTGAGAGGCTGGTGGGCGGGCGCGCCGAAGTGTGGGGGGAACACGTGGATTCGCTGGCTTTGACCGATGCCGCCGGGGCGGGGGAGGACAGGTTCGACTGGTTCTGCGAGACGGTCTCCCGTGCCTTCATGCCTGTCATGCTCAGCACACGTCGTGCGGCCGACTTCCGGGCGAGCATGACGGACCTGGATCTCGGCACGGTGCGGCTGTCCGCCGTGTCCTGCTCGCCCGTGCTCTCGCGCCGCACCCCGACGCACGTCCGCCGTGCCGATCCGGAGCACCTGCAGCTGGCGCTCGTCACTCAAGGCGAAGTGTGGATGTCCCAGCACGGCAACGAGTCGGTGGTCGCGGGGGGACTCGTGCTCACGGACACCTCACGGCCGAGCGAGGGGGCGTGCACCGCGCGGCAGATCGAGTCGGTGGTCCTGCAGATCCCCCGCCAGGCGCTGGCACTGAGACCCGACCGGGTGAACCGCCTCCTCGCACGGAACCTGGCCGCGGACGCCGGGTCAGGGGCGATCCTCGCCGACTTCCTGAAGGCGCTGCACTCACGAGGCCCGCAATGTCGCCCTGAGGAGCTGCGCGCCATGGGGTCCGTCGCCCTCGACCTGGCCACCGCGTTCCTTGCGCGGCAGCTAGGGGACCCCGAGGAAGCACCCGCCGAGGCGCGCGCACAGGAGACGCTGCAGCGGATCCACCGCTTCATCGAGAGCAACCTCGGCGACCCGGGCCTGACTCCCGAGCTGATCGCCGATCGGCACAACATGTCCGTGCGGGGTCTCTACCGCCTGTTCGGCGACCAGCCCCGGACCGTCGCGGCACACATCCGCCAGAGCCGCCTGGAGCACGCCCACGCCGACCTCGCACGCGGGGAACTGAGCGGTCAGCCCGTGCAGACGATCGCGGCTCGCTGGGGCTTCTCCAGCGCGACCGGGTTCAGCCGGGCGTTCCGCGAGGCCTACGGAATGACGCCTGTCGAACACCGCGCCCTCTCCCTGGCCGCCCCGTGGCACGCAGAGGACAGAAACCCGGCAGGCCATGCACACCACCACGCGCTGCCCGGGCCTACATTCTCCGCTGGGGACAGCGCCACAGCGTGAACGGAGCCACGGGACGACAATCCCGGCCCGACGCCCGGCACGCCATCGACAGTGGCATCGGCCTGTGACATTCGCGTCTCCATGCCTCTCGCGCTCCCGCGAGGAGGCGTCCTGGATCCATCTCATGGGGGACAAGAATGAGCGTGCGCAAGAAGGCCGCCACCACCGTCGCGGCCGCTGCCCTGGCCTTCGCCGGGGTGTTGGGCTCCGCGGGCCAGTCGGTCGCCGCATCGAACGGCCAGCAGATCCACTTCCACGACACCAGCACCGTCGTCTACTCCATCCGCATCCAGGGCTACAACCAGAACGGCGAATCGGTGTCGGGGTGCTTCGTCACGCCGAGCAGGGACACCTGGATCAACGGCTGGTGGTGGAAGGGAGAGGTCAGCGTCACCTTCTACCGGAACAACTCCTGCTCCTTCGCCACGTATTACGGCGACGAGGTCGTGTGGGTCCCCACCGCGCAGAACGGTGACTGGACGACCGTCTACTCCTGACCTCCCCCCGACCCCTGAGACGAGAAGAGAACAGCATGCGTATGCCCAGTGGACTTGGCGGATCCGTCCGCCGCGCTGTCGGGTTGGTCGCGACGAGTGTGCTGGTGTTCCTGTGCCTGCCCGCGTCGCCCGCGTCCGCGGCGATCGGCAGCGACTGGCAGAGGCTCACCAATCTGAACGCCACCAAGTGTCTTGAGGTCGCGGACTGGAGCACGGCGAACGGCGCCGCGACCCGGCAGTGGGACTGCCATCTGGGGTACAACCAGCAATGGTGGTTCGCCGGCGACGGCACGTTGTTCAACGCCAAGAGCGGCAAGTGCCTGGAGATCGCGGACTGGAGCAGGGCGAACGGTGCTCCGGCCCGGCAGTGGGACTGCCACGGCGGGGCCAACCAGCAGTGGGAGTGGGCCGGCACCACCACCCACGACGGACTCGACGTGATCGCTCTCATCAACGTGAACAGCGGTAAGTGCCTGGAGATCGCGGACTGGAGTCGAGCCAACGGCGCTCCGGCCCGCCAGTGGGACTGCCACTACGGGGACAACCAGCTGTGGTACGCCGGCGACATTCCCTAACACGCCGACATCCCCCGGCTGAACCGATCGCGCCGCACCGCACCAGTCCCTCACCGTTCACCGGCCGCCCTGTCGGCATGGATCGAAAGAAGAGGAACAACCGATGATTCGACGTACTTCGGCGATGCTCGTCGCCGCGGCGTCCCTGTTCACCGCAGGAGTCGCCCTGGCCGCGCCCGCGCAGGCGGCCTCCTGTACCCCCGACAACGCCTGTCTCTACTCGGACGCAGACTTCTCGGGCCTCAAGCGGGACGACTACAGCTCCCGCTCCTCGTGGGCGTCCATCAACTACAACGGCTTCCCCGACGCCTATCTCTACTGGAGCGAGAACCATCCGCTCAACGTCAGCTCGCTCGACAACTGGGACGTGGACACCAGGATCTCGGTGTACTACCACTCCCAGTGGCTGGGTCCCTGCTTCAAGATCGCGAACTACGGCTCGGTGACCAACTTCGCCTACGTGACCCTGAGCAGCGGCAAGAACGCCAACGACGTGATGGCCTCGCACCTCTTCGGCAACAACTGCTCGGGGATCGTCTACGACTCCTGATCCCCGGCCCACGACCGTGGTGGGCGGAGGCCGATTCCGCCCCACCGCAGCACGTCAACCGACCTTCAAACGCTGTCATTTCGGTATGGATCGAAAAGAGGAACACTCATGATGCGACGTACTTCGGCGATGCTCATCGCCGTGGCCTCCCTGTTCGGCGCGGGAGTCACCATGGCCGCGCCCGCGCAGGCGGCCTCCTGCACCCCCGACAACGCATGTCTCTACTCGGACTCCGACTTCACCGGATACAAGCGGGACGACTTCAACTCCCGCCACAACTGGGAGATCATCACCTACCCCGGATCCCCGAGCATTCCGCTCTACGCGGGCGACAACCGCATCTTCAACGTCAGCTCCATCGACAACTGGGACGTGGACACCAGGATCTCGGTGTACCGCAGCCCCTACCACATGGGCCCCTGCTTCAAGATCGCGAATTACGGCTCTGTGACCAACCTGGCCTACATCACCCTGAGCGGCGGCCAGAACGCCAACGACGTGATGGACTCGCACCTCTTCGGCAACAACTGCTCGGGCGTCGTCTACGACTCGTGATCCCCGGCCCATGACCGTGGTGGGGCGGAGGCCGATTCCGCCCCACCACAGCACATCCACTCTATCCAGGGGATTCCCTTGCGTTACACACGTCTTGTCATCGCCGCCGGGGTGGGCACGCTGCTGCTCACCGGGTGCGCGGAAGACGCACCGGCAGGCGCCGACGCCGGCGCATCCGTGGCCCGGGAGGTCGTCACGGAGGCCGACATCGTCCTCCCGGTGTCCGCTTATTTCTTCACCCCCGAGCAGCAGGCGCTGGTGGACACCGCGCACTCGACCCTGGCTGCCGACTGCATGAAGCGGTTCGGGTTCGACTGGCCGGTGACGAAGGCCGACCCCGTCGAGGTCGTGAGCCGTCGCTACGGCGTGGTCAGCGAGAAGGTCGCCGCCGAGCACGGCTATCACCTGATCCCGTCGGCAGGCGACGACCACGTCCGAGGCACGACGTCCGGCAGGGCCAGGCTTCCGGCCGAGGCGTACATGGTCTTCGGTGCCAAGGGCCCCAAGAGCGGCCGGGCCGGCTCCGGCAGCTACCGGGGCAAGGACATCCCCGAGGGCGGCTGCCGGAAGGAGGCCGAGCGCAAGCTGGGGCTCGAGAAGGTGCAGAACCCCGAGAAGGGCAAGATCGGACTGCTCAGCATCGACTTCACCAGCTTCGAGCAGGCCCAGAAGATGCCGGAGTTCATCAAGGCGCAGGATGCCTGGGTGTCCTGCATGAAGAAGGCCGGCTACCAGCACACGGCCTTCCTGCAGCCCGGCGAGAAGTACACGCTCCAGGGCGACTCCGCGTCGCCGCAGGAGAAGGCCGTGGCCAAGGCCGATGTGACGTGCAAGCAGGACGCGAAGCTCGCCACCGTGCTGCTCCGCCTCGAAACGCAGATCCAGAACGACTACATCGAGCGGAACGCCGCCGGTTTCGCCGAGATCAAGAAGGATCAGGGCGCGGTCATCAAGTCGGCCAACAAGGCATTGGCGAACTGAATGCCGAACGACGAACAGCACACCACGGACGTGGCCGTGACGGCCCGTGGCGACGGGGGTGACGGTGTACGGGGCAGGCGGCGCTGGCTCGCCCTGATCGCGGCGGGCGCGGTCGCGCTCACAGGGGCGGGCTTCGGTGCCTCCCTGCTGATCAAGTCGCCCGCCCAGGCCGCGGCGGACTCCCGGCCCCCCGCACCGTCCGTGATCACCGCGCCCGTCGAGCACCGGACACTGGCCTCGTCGGTGATCCTTCGCGGCACCGTGGTCGCCGGCCAGAGCCTGGAGATCACGCCAGGCGGGACGACCGAGGGAGGCACTCCCACGGTCTCCAAGCTGCCGCTGAAGGCAGGGGACCAGGTACGCGCGGGGCGGCTGCTGGTCGAGATCTCCGGCCGTCCGGTGATCGCACTCCAGGGCACCGTCCCGCTCTACCGAGACCTCAAGCCCGGCGCCCAGGGCAGTGACGTGGGCCGGCTCCAGGACGCGCTCCACCGGCTCGGCCACTCCACATCCCCGGACAACCGGGGGCGCTTCGGCGAGGGTACGAAGTCGGCGGTCACCGCGCTCTACGACGCGCTCGGGTACGAGCCCCTCCCGGTCGGCGGCGTCGAGGGCTCGGCCGCCGTCACCTCGGCCGAGGCACAGGTGACCTCGGCCGAGCGAGCCCTGGACGACGCCGAGGACGCACTGAAGACCGCCGAGGCCGACTCCCGCTCCGGGGCCGGCTCCCGCTCCGGCCCCGGTAGCTCCGGAACGGACTCGGGCAAGACGGCCGGCTCACCCGCGGGAACGGCCGGGGAGGCGACGCGCGGCGGCCGCGATCCGGAGGGCCTGCGCAAGGCCGTCGCACGTACCCGCGAGGACCTGGCCACCGCTCGCGAGGGCCTCGTCGCCGCCCGGGCGGCCTCGGGCCCCATGGTCCCCTCCGGCGAAGTCGCGTTCCTGGAGAGCTTCCCGGCACGGGTACAGGACCTCCCCGTACGACTCGGAGCGAAGGTGCAGGGAGCCGTGATGACCGTCGCCGCAGGCCCGCTGGTGGTGCACGGTTATGTGCCCGACCACCAGAAGGGCCTGATCAGGGCAGGTCAGAAGGCGGAGATCCTCTCCGAGGTCAACGGCGCCGACGCCACGGCCTCCGTACGGTCCATCGCCACCACCCGAACGATGCCGCGTCCCGACGGCGACACGGCCGAGGGACAGTCCGCCGGTGGGCAGGCCGACGCGGACGGCTATCTGATGACTCTGGCGCCGGGCCGACCGCTGGAGGCCGAATGGACCGGGCAGAACGTCCGCCTGACCGTCCAGGCCGCGACGACACGTGGCAAGGTCCTGGTCGTACCCGTCACGGCGGTGTCGGCCGGCGCCGACGGCTCCACCGCAGTCACCGTGCTCCAGGACGACGGCAGGCAGCGCCGCGTCCGGGTGAAGCCGGGCACCTCCGGCGACGGGAACGTCGAGGTCATCCCCCTGGAGAGCGGGACCCTCGGCGAGGGGGACCGGGTGGTGACCGGCGTCCCGGCGGATGCCGCCGCACAGGAGCCGACCGGATGACCGCGTCCCCGACCCCCTCCGAACCACCCGTCATCGCATTCCGGCAGGTCGGCCTCACCTACCCGGGGCCCCCGCCCATGGAGGCGTTGCGACCCGGCGATCTGGAGGTCCACCGAGGCGAGTTCATCACCGTCGTCGGCCCCTCCGGATCGGGCAAGTCCACGTTCCTGAACATCGCCGGACTCCTCGACACCCCCACGACGGGCCGCTTTCTCCTCGACGGCATCGACACCGGCCGGCTCAGGGACACCGAGCGCACCACGTTGCGCGGCCGCCGTATCGGGTTCGTCTTCCAAGCCTTCCACCTGCTGCCGCACCGCAGCGCCCGCGAGAACGTCGAACTCGCCATGGTCTACAGCGGCGTCCCGCGCGACGAGCGCTCCCAGAGAGCCCGCGAGGCGCTGGCTCGGGTCGGCCTCGGCCCTCGGACCGAGGCGTTTCCCACCCGGATGTCCGGCGGCGAACGCCAGCGGGTGGCCATCGCGCGCGCCCTGGTCGCCCGGCCCTCGCTGCTCCTGTGCGACGAGCCGACGGGAAACCTCGACACCGGCAACGCCGAGGCGGTGCTCCAGCTCCTTGAGGCCCTCAACGCAGAGGGCATCACGATCGTCCTCATCACGCACGACCTGGCCGTGGCCGCCCGCGGCCGGCGGACCGTCACCATCCGGGACGGCATCCTGAGCGAGAGCGAGCAGGCACCCGCATGCTGACCCGGAACCGAGAGGCGCCGCAGGCCGCGCCCCCAGCGCCCATCGGGCGCTCCGCATTCGTGCCGCGGGACGTGCTGGCCGAAGCGCTGGCCGGAATGCTGCAGCGCCCCGCCCGCTCCGCGCTCACCATGCTGGGCACCGTCCTGGGTGTCGGTGCCTTCGTCGCCGTACTCGGCCTCACGGCCACCGCATCCTCCCAGATCGACTCCCGCTTCAACGTGCTGTCCGCGACCGAGGTGACGGTCGAGGACATCGCCCGCGAGCAGGACGAGTTCGCCGGCGCGGCGTTCCCCGACGACGCCTCGGACCGCGTGCGGCGGCTCAACGGGGTGCGGCACGCCGGCGTCCTGTGGACGGTGCAGCCCCGGCAGAACGCCGGCGAACTCACCGTCACCGCCGCCCCGGTGGGCGACGCCGCGGGGGAACCTCTCAACGTCGTGGCCGCCGCCCCCGGTGCCCTGCTGGCGGCCGAGCCCCGGCTCTCGCAGGGCAGGCTGTACGACGACTTCCACACCGACACCCGCCAGCGTGTCACCGTGATCAGCTCGGGCATCGCCGCACGGCTGGGGATCACCACCCTGGAGACCAAACCGGCGATCTTCATCGGGGGGCAGCCGTTCACCGTCGCGGGCATCGTCGAGGACGTCCGGCGCCAGCCGGATCTGCTGCTCTCCGTCCTTGTGCCGGAGACCACCGCGGTGGAGCTCTGGGGGCGGCCCGCCCAGGGCGCCAGGATGCTCGTCGCCACCGACCTCGGCGCGGCCCGTCAGGTGGCCGGGGAAGCCCCGACGGCACTGCGTCCCGACCACCCGGAGTACTTCAAGGCGGTTCCACCGCCCGACCCGAAGAGCCTTCGGTCCTCGGTGACCTCCGACCTGGAACAGCTCTTCCTGCTGCTCGCCGCTGTGTGCCTGGTCATCGGAGCGGTCGGGATCGCCAACACGACCCTGGTGGCAGTCCTGGAACGCACCGGGGAGATCGGCCTGCGCCGCGCGCTCGGAGCGCAGAGGCGGCACGTCACCGCCCAGTTCCTCGCCGAGTCGGGCACGCTGGGCGCGTTCGGTGGACTCGTCGGTACGGCCATCGGCACGCTCACCGTCCTGGCCGTGGCGCTGATCAGGGACTGGACGCCGGTCATGCACCCGGTGGTCCTGGCCACCGCCCCCCTCATCGGTCTGGCGACCGGAGTCGTGGCCGGAATCTACCCCGCCCGCCGCGCCTCCTCCGTGCAACCGGCCGAAGCCCTCCGCGGCTGACGCAGGGCGCCTGACGGGCAAGGCTGACTTCCACCGGGCCTCCGACCGCTTCGGCCCGCGCTCAGCGGTGCTCGGGGTTCTCGAAGTCGAACCGGCAGCCGGCGTCCCACTCGGAGCGCTGGTTTCCGTGGGCGGGGATGCCGCCGGTGTCCTTGAGCATCCTCGCCAGGTGGAGCTGGTTCCAGGTCATGAAGGTCGTGTTGCGGTTCGTGAAGTCGTTGTCCGGCCCGCCGGAGCCGGGGTCGAGGTACGACGGGCCCGGGCCGGCCTCGCCGACCCAGCCCGCGTCCGCCTGCGGCGGAATGACGTATCCGAGGTGCTGGAGGCTGTAGAGGACGTTCATCGCGCAGTGCTTGGCGCCGTCCTCGTTGCCGGTGATCAGGCAGCCGCCCACACGACCGTAGTAGGCGTACTGGCCGCGCTCGTTGAGGATCGACGAGCAGGCGTACAGACGCTCGATCACCTGCTTCATGACCGAGGAGTTGTCTCCCAGCCACACGGGTCCCGCCAGGGTCAGGATGTCGGCGGCCATCACCTGCGAGTAGATCACCGGCCACTCGTCGGTCTCCCACCCGTGCTCCGTCATGTCCGGCCAGACACCGGTGGCGATGTCGATGTCCACCGCCCGCAGCACCTCGACCTCGACACCCTGGCGCTCCATGATGCCGGTGCTGATGTCGATCAGCCCCTGCGTGTGGCTGCGCTCCGGCGACCGCTTGAGGGTGCAGTTGATCACCAGGGCGCGGAGATCACGGTAGGACGTGCCGGTTTCGGTCATGGATGCGTTCCCCTGCGGACGAGTGGGCGTCGGGCGGCGAAACACCCCCGGCTGCCGACATCGATGGGGCCCCGGGTTGGTCCGGCCGAAAGTCCCGTCCACTGTCCCGCCTCGTCGAGCGGAATGACCGAACGCCGCGCCAACGGCGGCGAAGTCGCCCCCGATCACCCGCATGGCCCGCACCGGTGACACGCGTCCCCGAAGCGGATCCGCCCGCACGGCACCGCCACGCCCCGGGCACCCCGTGACGGACCGGCCGCGCTCGATCGGCAGCCTGCGCACGCCCTCGCCGTCGGGCCGCCCGGCCGCGACCGAGCACATGAGCCGGTGCCCGGAGGCGCGCGGCCTGCCCTACGACGCCGGGTGCGGCGGCACGGCGTCGACGAGCGCCGCCAGGGCCGCCCCGAGCGCCTGCAGCCCCGGGCCCGCCGCGCCGCCCGGCTCGCTCATGTAGACGTCGCGGCGAATCTCGATCATGAGCGCGCTGACCCGCGGATCCTTGCCGTAGTACGCCAGCGGTACGTACGTCCCGGCGAAGGGCGTGTCCGTCGCCAGGCCCCCGAATCCGCCGAACGCCTCCCGCGCGGCGGCCAGCAGGGCCGGCGGCGTGTGGAAGGCGTCGGTGCCGAGGCAGACCGGCGGGCGGGGCCCCTCGCCGTGCAGCTCGTACGGCAGCGGCCCGGTCGGGTACGAGTGGACGTCGACGATCACGGCCCGCCCCGTCGCTTCGAGGCGCGCCGCCACGGCGTCGGCCATGCCCGCGGCGTACGGCGCGAAGTACCGGTCGATCAGCGGCGCCGGGTCGAATCCGGCGGGGCGGAGCGGCGCCCGGTGCGTGGTCCTCGTGTACACCGCGCCCATCCCGACGGCCAGCATCTCCTCGCGTTCGTCGGGGAAGCGCTCCGGATCGACGACCAGCCGGGACAGCCGGTTGACGAACTGCCAGGGGCGCGCGCCGGCGGCCCCCGCGGCCACGGCCGCGATCTCCGCCGTGTGGGCGTCGGTGATGTGGTCGAGCTCGCGGTCCAGATCCCCGTCGTCCAGCAGGATGCCGTCGCGCACGTCCGGGGGTATCACCCGGGAGGAGTGCGGGACATGGAGCAGCACGGGGGAGTCCGGGGCGCCGGCGAGGACGTCGTAGGAGCGTGAGGTCATCGGCTCAGCCTTCCACAGTCGGACCCGCCGTGGCGTGCGCCCGGTGCGCGCCCCACGCTCCGCCGGTTTCCGGAGCCGTACGGCTCCCGGGACGGCGGCCCGACCGGCTGGCGGACGGGGTACCGGCCCCCGCGGCCCCCTGATCCGGGCATCGGTCAAGGTCAGCGGTCACAGGTCGCGGGTCACAGGCGGCGGGTCGCGGGCCCGGGGTCCGGGGCCCGGGCCGGGGTCACCGGTCGACCGTCGGTCACCGGTCGACCGTCACGGCCGCGTGGATGGTCTTGCCGTGGGGACCCGCGTCCACGGTCACCTCACGGCACAGACGGAGCACGATCGGCCAGCCGTAGCCACCGGGACGCAGCTCCTCGCGGCGCTCGTACAGCGGTGCCTCCCCGCTGCCGTCGGACACCGACACCGTCACCCGGTCCCGTCCGACCCCGATCCCGAAGCCCGTGACGCCGCCCGCGTGCCGGTGCGCGTTCGTGACCAGTTCCGAGGTCACGAGCAGCAGGTCCTCGACCTGGGCGGGCGGCAGGGGGCCGAGCGCCGCGAGGGTGTGGCGGACGAGCTGCCGCGCGTCGGCCGGAGTACGGACCGGGGGCGCGCCGGCGTCCCAGGCACCGTGCGGGTCCGCCCCGAGGGCCGGGCGCCGGGTGTCGCTCCAGGTCTTCATCGCGCATCCCTTTCTTCCTCTTCTGACCGGTTCCTCAGTAGGTGATGGGTTTCGTCTTCCCGTTCGAACCGGGGTGATGCTTTCCGTCCGGGCGGATTCGGCCGGAAGCGGAAGAGGAGTGCGTCCGAAAAGCGGGGGTACGCGAACCGGGACCGCTGAACGGACCGCGAGCCAGAGGAGGTTGTTCCTGTGCGGACCGATCCGGCCGAGGCGACGACGGCGTACACGACGAACGGCGTGGGCGAGGAGCTGCCCTTCCCCGAGGTCCCGCACGCGGTTCCACCCCGGGACGCGCGGGCCCTGTCGAAGGTGTTCCTCCGTGAACTGGCGGAGCGGGAGGAGGGCACCGCCGGGCATCAGTACGTCCGGAACACCCTGATCGAGATGAACATGTCACTGGTGGTGTACGCGGCGGGGCGGTTCAGGTCGCGCGGGGACGAGCGGGAGGACATCCTCCAGGTCGGCATGGTGGGCCTGATCAAGGCGATCGACCGCTTCGACCTGTCGCGCGAGGTGGAGTTCGCCACCTTCGCCGTGCCGTACATCGTGGGCGAGATCAAGCGGTTCTTCCGCGACACCACCTGGGCCGTGCACGTGCCGCGCCGCCTCCAGGAGGCGCGGGTGGAGCTGGCCAAGGCGACCGACGAGCTGAGCTCACGGCTCGGCCGGGCCCCGAGCCTCTCCGAGCTCGCGCCCGTCATGGACCTGTCCGAGGACGAGGTGGTCGAGGCCCAGGTCGCCGCCAACGGCTATCACTCCACGTCCCTGGACGCCAGGCTCGCCGGCGGCGACAGCGACGAGGAGGACGCGGCCCTGGCCGATCTCATCGGCCAGGAGGACCCGGCGCTCGCCCTCTTCGAGGAGTTCCACACCCTCGCCCCCCTCGTGGAGGCCCTCGCCCCGCGCGATCGGCTGCTGCTGCACCTCCGCTTCGTGGAGGAGCTCACCCAGACGGAGATCGGCGAGCGGATCGGCGTCTCCCAGATGCAGGTCTCACGCCTGCTCGCCCGAAGCCTGGACCGCTTGCGCGACGGCATGGTCGACGACGGTGGAGAAGGCTGAGCGGACCGAGAGGAACGCGCGGCCGGTTCCCGACGGGGCGATGTTCGCGAGGACGCTCAGGAGAAGATCGAACTGCCGGTACAACCTGGCGGACCTGTCACCGTGCCGCCCGTCCCCGTGCCGCCCCCTCATCGTGCCGCCCCTCCCCGAACTCGCTCAGCGTCGGGCGCGGTTGGCGCACCCCGACCGCCGTGAACGCGCGGTCGGGGTGCGCCGGCGGCTTCCGGGCCCGCCCGGCGCCGTCCGGACGGTCACGCGTGATCGCACGAGGGCGCGGCGATGAACGAGGGGCGCCGGACCGGGGCGGCGAAGGGCGCCTCCGGCTGGTTCTCTACGCTGTTGAAGACGAGGAAGACATTGCTCCGGGGGTAGGGCGTGATGTTGTCGCCCGACCCGTGCAGGGCGTTGCAGTCGAACCAGGTGGCGGAGCCGGCCGGACCCGTGAAGTGGCGGATGCCGCAGGCCTCGGCGAACGTGGTCAGCGCCTCGTGGGACGGCGTACCGGCGTCCTGCATCTGGAGCGACCTCTTGTAGTTGTCCTTCGGAGTGGCACCGGCGCAGCCGAGGAACGTGCGGTGCGAACCCGGCATGATCATGAGACTGCCGTTGGTGGTGTGGTTCGGCGTGAGCGCGATCGACACCGACACGGTCCGCATCCTCGGCAGGCCGTCCTCCGCGTGCCAGGTCTCGAAGTCCGAGTGCCAGTAGAAGCCGCTGGCTCCGAAGCCGGGCTTGACGTTGACCCGCGACTGGTGGACGTAGACGTCGGAGCCGAGGATCTGGCGGGCGCGCCCGATGATCCGCGGATCCTCGGCGAGCCGGCCGAAGACCTCGCTCATCCGGTGCACCTCGAAGACGGAACGGATCTCCTGGGAGCGGGGCTCGACGACCGCCCGCTCGTCGGCCCGTACGGCCGGGTCGGAGACGAGCCGGTCCAGCTCCGCCCGGAGCACGTCGACCTCGTCCGGGGTGACGATCTCGTCCACCGTGACGAAGCCGTCGCGGTCGTACTCCTCCAGTTCACGGTCCCAGAAGGGGCCCGCCGTGCCGGGGCCTGACCACACGACGGGGTCCTTGCGGCCGATCAGTTCCTCCTTCGGGCCACGGGTGGGGTAGAGGTCGACGGGGCGGGTCGGTGCGGAGGGCATGGGGGAGCGCGCTTCCTTTCGCGTGGGGATGTCGGTTCGCGTGGGGATGTCGGTGGCGTGCAGGGCTCAGACGTCGTCGGACGCGGGCTCGGGTTCCGTCAGCAGCGGATAGACGCCGTTCTCGTCGTGGTCCTCGCGCCCTGTCACCGGCGGGTTGAAGACGCACAGGCAACGGAAGTCGGCCTTGACCTTGAGCGTGTGGCGCTCGTGCCCGTCGAGCAGGTACATCGTTCCGGGCACGATCGTGTACGTGCGGCCCGTCTCGTGGTCGGTGAGCTCGGCCTCGCCGGCCGTGCAGACGACGGCCTCGACGTGGTTCGCGTACCACATCGCGGTCTCGGTGCCGGCGTACAGCACCGTCTCGTGGAGGGAGAAGCCGACCCGCTCACGGGCCAGGACGATGCGCTTGCTCTCCCAGGTGCCCGAGGCGGCCCTCACGTGCCGCTCGGTGTTCTCCAGTTCGTCGAAGGTACGGACGATCATGGGGTACGACTGCCTTTCGGGTCATCGGGTCATCGGGTCATCGGGCCGGCTGGTCGGTCGGCCGTCGGAACGTGGGGTCGGAACGCGCGGGTCGGGCGCGGGGTCAGGCGGTGTGGCGGACGGCGCGGGCCAGGATCCCGAGGCCCTCGTCGAGTTCGTCGTCCGTCGTGGTCAGCGGCGGCAGCAGCTTGACCACCTCGCCGACCGGGCCCGAGGTCTCGACCAGCAGGCCGGTCTCGAAGGCGCGCCGGCACACGGCGTCGGCGCGCTCCCCGTCGGCGAACTCCAGGCCCCACACCAGTCCGCGGCCGCGGACGGACACGCCGGTGCGCCCGTCGCCCCCGCACAGGTCGAGGAGGGCGCGCTCCACCCGGTCCGCCCGGCTCAGGGTGCGCCCGCGCAGGGTGCCGTCGCGCCAGTAGGCGTCGAGGGCGGCCGTGGCGGTGACGAAGGCGGGGTTGTTGCCGCGGAAGGTCCCGTTGTGCTCGCCGGGCTGCCAGACGTCGAGTTCCGGCCGGAACAGGCAGAGGGCCATGGGGAGGCCGTAGCCGCTAATGGACTTGGACAGGGTGACGATGTCGGGCGTGATGCCCGCCTCCTCGAAGGAGAAGAAGTCGCCGGTGCGGCCGCAGCCCATCTGGATGTCGTCGACGATGAGGAGCATCTCGTGCCGGCGGCAGAGCTCGGCGAGCGCGCGCAGCCACTCGGCCCGTGCGACGTTGATGCCGCCTTCGCCCTGGACGGTCTCGACGATCACGGCCGCCGGGTGGTCGAGGCCGGAGCCGGCGTCGTTGAGGAGCCGCTCGAACCAGAGGAAGTCGGGGAGCTGCCCGTCGAGGTAGTCGTCGAAGGGCATGCGGATGGCGTGGGGCAGCGGGACGCCCGCGCCGGCGCGCTTGGCGGCGTTCCCGGTGACGGCGAGCGAGCCGAGCGACATGCCGTGGAAGGCGTTGGTGAAGGAGACGACGGTCTGCCGCCCGGTGACCTTGCGGGCGAGTTTCAGCGCGGCCTCCACGGCGTTGGTGCCGGTGGGGCCCGGGAACATCACCTTGTAGGGCAGGGCCCGGGGCTCCAGGACCGTCGCGTGGAAGGTCTCCAGGAAGTCGCGTTTGGCGGTGGTCGACATGTCGAGGCCGTGGGTGATGCCGTCGTTGCCGAGGTATTCGAGGAGGGCCCGCTTGAGCACGGGGTTGTTGTGGCCGTAGTTCAGCGAGCCTGCGCCGGCGAAGAAGTCGAGGTACGGACGCCCCTGCTCGTCGTACAGCCTGCTGCCACTGGCGCGTTCGAAGACGACGGGCCAGGCGCGGCAGTAGCTGCGGACCTCCGATTCGACGGTCTCGAAGACGGAGGGCGTAGCGATGTCGGTCAGGGTCACGAAGCTCTTCTCCAGGGTGTTGTTCGGGGGTGTGGCGTGCCGGTCGACGGCTCAGGAGGCCGGCGGCCCGAGGGGGCCGATGCGGTACAGCACCTCGGACTCGTGTCCCGCCGCGGGGAACGCGGCGGCCGGGAACAGGACCTCCTGCGTCACCTCCGCGTCGTGTCGGCGTGCGAACGACCGGAACAAGCGGTCGGAGGCGAGGTTCCCCGGGGTGACGGTCGCCTCGATCCTGCTGATCCCGTGCTCGGCCGCGACCTGCGCGGACAGGGCGTCGAGCAGGGTCCCGGCTACCCCGCTTCCGCGGTGCGAACCCTCGACGGCGATCTGCCAGACGAAGAGGGTCTCCGGCTCGTCGGGGCGCAGATAGCCGGTGACGAAGCCGATCGGGCGTCCGGAGGCGTCACGGGCGACCGTGGTCGTGCCGGCGAAGTCGCGGCACCACAGCAGATAGCTGTACGGCGAGTTGAGGTCGAGTTCGCCCGAGCCGCGCGCTATCCGCCAGAGCTCGGCGCCGTCCGCGAGCGTCGGGGGAGTGGTGCGGGGAGCCGTGGTCGTCAGGCCAGTGGTCAACGGGGTCATGGGCGCCGAAGCTACCGAGTGGATCTCGGAACTTCCTGGTCCGGAGGGGTTGTTGTGGACACCTGGCCGTGATAGATGCGTCGGCGGCCTCCGGGGCGGAAATATGTGCCAGGTCACATGGAAAAGGACCCCAGAACAGGACAAAGTCACCGTTTATAACGGATGGATAACGCCTCCGGGATGCCTCCTCCCTTCGCGCCAAGAGCGTGAGAACATCCGCCATTCGGCGTTTGAAGGTGGTCTCAGCGGTCAGGCGTAAAGGTCTTTCCGTGCGCGGTGCCCGTTGTGCCCCGCCCGGGACGTGCGGAAGCCGGGCCGGGTACGACGACCCCGGCCCGGCTTCCTGCACCGCTGTGGCGCTCGGCTACCAGATCGCCTCGACCCACTCCGGGTGGTCGATGAACGGGTTCCGGTTGCCCTGGTAGGTGGTGTGGATGACGTCGTTGCGACGTTCCTCGAAGGCGCTCGGCGGGTCCTGCTCGTTCCACTGCTTCAGGACCGAGAGGCGCCCGTGGAA
The DNA here is from genome assembly GCF_044752725.1 of Streptomyces sp. NPDC088707. NCBI lineage: Bacteria > Bacillati > Actinomycetota > Actinomycetes > Kitasatosporales > Streptomycetaceae > Streptomyces > Streptomyces sp. NPDC088707. Next base: position 700,620 of record NZ_JBIVLV010000002.1, read on the forward strand.
GCGGACGCTGCCGTTGGTCGTCGACTCGTTGGGCTCCAGGTCGGCCCAGGCGTCGTCGCCCTCGTAGCGGACGGCCATGTACAGGATCATCCGGGCCACGTCGCCCTTGTCGGCGTCGCGAGGCTCGAACGAGTTGCTGTCCGTGTAGCTGCCGGGGGCGCCGCTGACCGCGCTGCCGCCGTTGTCGAAGTCCTTGTTGCCGCGGATGCTGTTCACCTGGACGTCCGCCGCGCGCAGGTGGTGCAGGTCGGTGCCGGGCCCGGCCGAGGTGCCGAAGTTGCCGTGGGACTGGGCCCAGGTGTGCTCGCGGTTCCAGTCGCCGACGTCGCCGCCGTTGAGGCTCTTGCTCCGCGAGGTCCCGCTGTAGAGCAGGATGACGTTGTTGGTGTTGGCGGGGTCCTGGTCGGTGACCTTCAGCGCGTTCCAGACCGCGTCGTACGAGATCTTGCTCTGGCTGCTGATGATGGTGTGCAGCGAGGACTTGAGGCTCGTGCCGGTCTTGCCGATCGCGTTCTTGTAGTACGTGCTGTCGTACGCGGTGGTGGTGGCGCCGGCGGGGGTAGCGGCGACCGTGGGGAGCGTGACGCCGACGAGGGTGGCGGCGACGGCCGCCGCCCACACCTTCCATCTGCCGATCCGCACAACGGACATGGGGGGCCCTTTCCCGGGGACGGTACGCGGGGACGGCGGGCGTCGGCTCAACGCATCCGCTGTCTACGCGTGTTGACTTCGTGTCATCGGGAGAGTGGCACACGGCAGGTACCTGTCATGTAACGAGGAGAAGGCTGTTCCATGACGAGTTCGCATATGGCCGAGTCGCGGTGTCCCCCTGGGCCCGCCCCGGTCGGGTCCGGGTGGTCCGGGGTGTCCTCAGTCGCCCCGGACGTCCACCGGCATCCCCTTCGGTTCCTTGATGCGCTTCATGATGATCTGCGAGTTGACCTCGGTGACCCCGGTGAGCGTCGTCAGCCGCTCGATCCACAGCCGCTCGTACGCCGCGAGGTCGGCGACCGCGATCCGCAGCAGGCAGCCGGGGCTCCCGAACAGCCGGTAGGCCTCGATGACGTCCGGCACGTCCCGGAGCGCTTCCTCGAAGGCCTCCACCGTCTCCCGGTCCCGTCGCACCTCCACCGAGACGAGCACCTCGAAGCCCCGCCCCACCGCCTCCGGATCGATGATCGCCCGGTACCCCTGGATCACCCCGTCCTGCTCCAGCTGACGGACCCGGCGCAGGCAGGGGGACGGGCTGAGCCCCACGCGCTGGGCCAGCTCCTGGTTGCTCAGCCGGCCGTCGTCCTGAAGCTCGCGCAAGATGTGGAGATCGATTCGGTCCATGGCGCAATTATCTACCACGACGAAACGATACAGCGGCCGATTTCGCAATCGCCTTGCGCGCCTTCTGTCCTATCGTTGCGACGCAGGGCGATTTCGGTACGGAGTAAGGACGGCAGGCATGAAGCGGACGAACGACGGGGGAGCGCGCCGGATCGTCGTCATCAGCACGGGCGGCACGATCGCCAGCCGCTGGCAGGGCACCGGCTACGCCGCCGACGCCTCGGGCAACGACGTGCTGGCCACCGCCCCGCTCCCCGAGGGCGTCACCGTCGAGGTCGTCGACCTCTTCAACGTCAACAGCTCCCGCATGACCGCGGCGCACCAGCTCGCCCTGCTCAGGACCGTCCACGAGACCCTCGCCGACCCCGGCGTCGACGGCATCGTGATCACCCACGGCACCGACACCCTCGAAGAGACCGCCTTCTTCCTGGACCTCCACCACACCGACGCCCGCCCGGTCGTCCTCACCGGCGCCCAGCGCCCCTTCGGCACCGGAGACGGGGACGGCCCCGGCAACCTGTACGACGCGCTCCAGGTCGCCTCCTCCGTCAGCGACCTCGGTGTCCTCGTCGTCTTCGACGGGCGCGTCCACGCCGCCCGCGGCACCGTCAAGACCCAGACGCTCGCCGCCGACGCCTTCTCCGACCCCTCGGCCGAGCGCCTGGGCCGCGTCGGCTTCTCCCGTGTCGACATCGAGCGGCAGCCGGAGCGCCCGACGCCGCTGCCGCTGCCCGCCGCCGCGGACAAGGCGGACCCCGACGCCCCCCACGCCGTTCCGCTGCCCCGGGTCGCCATCGTGACGCACCACTCCGACGGCGATCCCCTCCTCCTGAACGCGGCCGTCGGCGCCGGAGCCGAAGGCATCGTCCTCGTCGCCACCGGCGCGGGAAACGCCACCCCCGAGATCGCCGCCGCCGTGGCCGACGCGGTCGCCCAGGGCGTCCTGGTCGCCGTGACCACCCGGGTCCCCGCCGGGCCGCTCGCCGAGATCTACACCGGCGGCGGGGCCGTCGACCTCGTCGCCGCCGGAGCCCTGCTCACCGGTACCCTCCGCGCCGCCCAGGCGCGGATCGCGGTCCTCGCGACGCTTCTCGCCGAGGGCGGCAACGGCGCGAGCGACCCCGGCCGCAGCACCGCCCTGCTGCGACGCCTCCTCGACGGGCCCGTCCGCGCGGAACCGGCCCTCGCCACCGGCGGCTCCCGCTCGGCCTCGGCCGTCGCCGCCCGCGCCTGACCCGGCGCACCCCAGAACCCCGGCTCGCGGGCGGCGCACCCCCCCGCCCGTCCGCGAGCCGGAGCCAACCTTCGCGGGGCTTTCCCCCGCCCCCGCCGCCGTACGGCCATGACCTCGGCCGGGCACCGCACACGCGGACGGCCACACCCCCGGCCCGGCCCCAGCGCGCACGCGAACAGCCGTTCCCTCGGCTCGCCCCCCACGGGCAGCACCCCACCGCAACCCCGGCGCCCCCTGGGCGCGCCACGCACCCCAAGGACCCCATGGTTCCCGCACCGGCCCCGCACCCCGTCCCCTTCCGTCGCGAGCACGACCTGCTCGGCGACCGGGACGTCCCCGCCGACGCCTACTGGGGCGTCCACACCCTGCGCGCCACCGAGAACTTCACCGTCACCGGCACGCCCATCTCCGTCTACCCGCTCCTGATCGACGCGCTCGCCGCCGTCAAGGAGGCAGCCGCCCGCGCCAACGAGGAACTGGGGCTGCTGCCCGCCGACAAGGCCGCCGCCATCGCCGGCGCCTGCCGGGAGATCCGTGCGGGACGGCTCCACGACCAGTTCGTCGTGGACGTCGTCCAGGGCGGCGCCGGCACCTCCACCAACATGAACGCCAACGAGGTCGTCGCCAACCGCGCCCTGGAACTCCTCGGCCACACCAGGGGCGACTACGACCGCCTCCACCCCAACGAGGACGTCAACCTCGGCCAGTCCACCAACGACGTCTACCCGACCGCCATCCGCATCGCGGCGATCGGCGCCGCCCGCGAACTCCTCCTCGCCATGGCCGTGCTCCAGGACGCCTTCGCCGCCAAGGCCCTGGAGTTCCGCGACGTCGTCAAGATGGGCCGCACCCAGCTCCAGGACGCGGTGCCCATGACACTGGGCCAGGAGTTCTCCACGTACGCCGTGATGCTGGAGGAGGACCGCAGCCGGCTCGCCGAGGCCGTCGAGCTCATCCACGAGATCAACCTCGGGGCGACCGCCATCGGCACCGGCCTCAACGCCGCCCCCGGCTACGCCGAGACCGCCCGCCGCAACCTCGCCGAGCTGACCGGCCTGCCGCTCGTCACCTCCGCCAACCTGATCGAGGCCACCCAGGACTGCGGTGCCTTCGTCCAGCTCTCCGGGGTCCTCAAGCGCATCGCGGTCAAGCTCTCCAAGACCTGCAACGACCTGCGGCTGCTGTCCTCGGGGCCGCGCGCCGGGCTCAACGAGATCAACCTGCCGCCGGTCCAGGCCGGTTCCAGCATCATGCCCGGCAAGGTCAACCCGGTGATCCCCGAGGTCGTCAACCAGGTCGCCTTCGAGGTGATCGGCAACGACATCACCATCACCATGGCCGCCGAGGCCGGGCAGCTCCAGCTCAACGCCTTCGAGCCGGTGATCTTCCACGCCCTGTCGAAGAGCCTCCTCTCCCTGCGCGCCGCCTGCCTGACCCTCGCCGACCGCTGCGTCAGCGGCATCACCGCCAACACCGAGGCGCTCCGGGCGGCCGTCGAGAACTCCATCGGCCTCGCCACCGCGCTCAACCCGCACCTCGGCTACACCGCCGCCACCGCCATCGCGCAGGAGGCGCTCGCCACCGGGCGCGGGGTCGTCGAACTCACCCTGGAGAAGGGCCTGCTGCCCGCCGAACGCCTCGCCGAGCTGCTCACCCCCGAGCGCCTCACCGGCGCGCCGGGCCCGGCCCTGGCCTGACCTCCCCGCCTCCTCGGCCCCCGGTACGGGCGACGGGCCCACGCCCGAGGTATCCGGGGCCGAGGAGGCCACGCATGACCCACGTTCCGACGGCATCCGTTCGAGAGGTGTACCCGAGCTGAAGTTACCCGTCGGTTTCTCGTGACTTCCCCGATAGTCGACAGTAGAACATGTTCCCATTCGCCCCTGAGTGAGGAACATCACATGAGCGAACTCCCCCTGCCCGCAAGGGGAATCGGTGGCGTCAGCCGCCGCCGATTCCTCGCGGGAACAGGTTCTGTTCTCGGTGCCGCCGCCCTCGTCGGCCACGGCACCCCGGCCCACGCCGAAGCCCGCCTCGCCGACACCCCCATCCCCACCGGCGCCCACGTGCCCGCCCTCGTCATCGGCACCGGATACGGCGGCTCCGTGGCCGCCCTCCGGCTCGCCCGCGCGGGCGTCGCCGTCCACATGGTCGAGATGGGCATGGCCTGGGACACCCCGGGACCGGACGGCAAGATCTTCGCCAACACCACCCGCCCCGACTACCGCTCCTTCTGGCTGCGGACCCGCACCAAGCAGCCCCTGAGCAACTTCCTCGGCTTCCCCCTCGACAAGGACGTCCCGCGGCACACGGGCATCCTCGACGCCGAGGACTTCGCCGGCATCACCGTCTACCAGGGCAGGGGCGTCGGTGGCGGCTCCCTCGTCAACGGCGGCATGGCCGTCACTCCCCGCCGCGAGAACTTCGCGGCCATCCTCCCCACCGTCGACGCGGCCGAGATGTACGCGACCTACTACCCGCGCGCCAACGCGGGACTCGGCGTCACCGAGGTGGACCAGTCCTGGTGGGAGAGCGCCGCCTGCTACCAGTACGCCCGCGTCGGGCGCAAGCACGCCCAGCGCTCCGGCTTCCCGTTCGTGTTCGTCCCGAACGTCTACGACTGGGACTACATGAAGCAGGAGGCCGCCGGGGCCGTCCCGAAGTCCGCCCTCGACGGCGAGGTCATCTACGGCAACAACGCGGGCAAGAAGACCCTCCAGAAGACCTATCTGGCCCAGGCCGCCGCCACCGGCCGGGTCACCGTCTCCGCCCTGCACAGGGTCACCTCCGTCACGCCGGCGGCCGGCGGCGGCTACACCGTCGCCATCGACCAGATCGACACCACGGGCGCCACCCTCGCGAGCAAGACCGTCACCGCCGACAAGGTCTTCTTCGCCGCCGGAAGCATCGGCACGAGCAAGCTCCTCACCCGCCTCAAGGCCACCGGAGCCCTCCCCGCCCTCAACAACGAGATCGGCAAGGGCTGGGGCGACAACGGCAACGTCATGTGCGGCCGCGCCAACCACATGTGGGACCCCACGGGCAAGCTCCAGTCCGCCATGCCCACCGCGGGAATCGACAACTGGGACGCGGGCGGCGCCTTCGCCGAGGTCGCCCCGCTGCCCACCGGCATCGAGACCTACGCCTCCTTCTACCTCTCCATCACCAAGACCCCCCACCGGGCCGAGTTCACCTGGAACCCGGCCACCGGCAAGGTCGACCTGAGCTGGGACAGGGCCTGGAAGCAGACCTCCATCGACGCGGCGAAGACCATCTTCGACAAGATCAACTCCAAGGAGGGCACGATCTACCGCACCGACCTCTTCGGTGTGTACAAGATCTGGGGCGACCACCTCACGTACCACCCGCTCGGGGGCGCGGTCCTGGGCAAGGCGACCGACAACCACGGACGCCTCCACGGCTACTCCGGGCTGTACGTCATCGACGGATCCCTGATCCCCGGAAACGCCAGCGTCAACCCGTTCGTCACCATCACGGCCCTCGCCGAACGCAACATCGAACGGATCGTCGCCGAGGACTTCTGAGCCCGCGGCGCGACACGAGCACGTCGAACGGGGAAGGGCCGGCCGGGAACCACCCGGCCGGCCCTTCCCCGCGCACTCGGCGCGTCGGCAGCACGCGCACTCAGTGCGTCGGCAGCACGCACACCTCGTCGAGCCCGAGCACCCGGTTGAGCCGTCCGAACGCGAGCCACGAGCCCAGACTCATCGTCAGCTCCACGATCTCCGCCTGGCTGTACCGGGCCGTCATCCGCTCCCAGAACTCCTCGTCCAGACCGTGATGGTCCAGCGCGTACCGCTCCGCGTACTCGGCCGCCAGCCGCGTCCGCTCGTCGAAGCCCTCCGAGACCTCCGTCTCCCGCCAGGCCGCGACGACCTCGTCGAAGCCCTCCTCGACCTTCACCCCGTCCCGGTCGGTACGCCAGTCCAGGCAGAAGCCGCAGCCGTTGATCTGCGCGATCCGCAGCCGCGCCGCCTCGAACTCGCGCAGCCCCAGCGTCGTATGGGCGTACACCGACAGCGAGAAGTTCGCCGCAGCCGTCCCGATCTCCGGGACCATGTCGCCCCACACGTACCCGATCGGCTCCTGGCCCTCGGGAATGTCGATGATCACCGTGGTCTCCTTCCCAGCTTCCCGACCGCCGGCCGCAACGGCACGTCCAGCGCGTCGTACAGTCCCGGCTCCGCGGCCACCAGCCAGTCGATCGCCCCGACCAGCCTGCCCACCGCCGTCGCGTTCCCGCCCGCCGAGCGGTTCTCCCCCTCGGCGGTCGCCGCCACCGTCACCTCGATCCGGGGACTGCCCTCGACGATCACCCGGTGCGCCCCCGCCCCGTCCGGCGGCACCGGCCAGTCCGGCGCGCACGAGGGATGGATGCGGGTCACGTGCTCGATCACGATGCGGGGCTCCCCGGCGACGACGCCCTGCACCTCGAAGCGGATCGCTCCCTGGGTACCCGCCTCGAAGACGCCCATCGTCCGGGTCTTCACGGTCGACTCCAGCGGACGCCGGTGCACCGTCTCGCGGATCTCGTCGAGTTCGGCGCCGAGCGCGCGGGCCATCAGGCGTATCTGGCCGCCCCACACCATCGTCGGCACCGACGGCAGCAGCATCGGCGGCTCGTAGTCGAGCGGCCGGCCCATCCCGATCAGGTCCCGGACCGACTCCTCCTGCTCGTACGTCGAGTAGTCGAAGATCTCCTGGCAGCGGATCACGTCCACCGTGCTGCCGAGCCCGCTCACGAGCAGCGGCAGGACGTCGTTGCCCCAGCCCGGGTCGACCCCCGACACGAACAGCGAACCACCGCCCTCGGCGACCGCCGCGAGCACCGGATCCCGGAACTCGGGCGGCGCGTTGCGCTGGTCGTACAGCGGATACAGCGCGGGGGTGACCACCACCGCGCCCGTCCGCACCGCCCGCGCCACGTCGTCGAGCGCCCCGTCGGGCCGGGTGTCGCCGGAAGCCGCGTACACCACCGCCCCCGGCCGCCCGTCGAGCACCGCGCCCACATCGTCGACGGCCACGACCCCGAGGTCGCGGCCGAGCCCCGCGAGCCGGCCCGCGTCCCGTCCGACCTTCGCCGGATCGGAGACCAGCACGGCCGCGAGTTCCAGCCCTGGATGGGCGTCCACGGCACGGATCGCCGCGCGCCCGACATTTCCGGTACCCCACACCACCGTCCGAATCATGCGCGGAGGGTAGCGCCGGGCCCCGAAGGTTCCCAGACCCGTGACGCAACGATCTGACGAATCGTCAGATCGCGGTGCGGGCCGGGACGCGTCAGGTCAGCCGCAGCGTCACGAACGGCACCGTGTCGCCCGGCAGGACGTACCGCTCCACCTCGACGAAGCCGCGCGCGAGCGCGAACCGCAGCCCGTCCTCGTTCGAGGCGAGCACCACCGTCTCCACGCCCTCGTCGCTCAGCGTCCGCGCGTGCGCGAGCCCCCGGTCGTACAGTGCGGTCCCGACCCCCCGACCCCGGAAGCCAGGCAGCGTCCGCGCGATGACGGTCGCCGACGCGGTCTCCTCGTCGGGCGGCCGCACCGTCGAACAGCCCACCGCCACCTCGCCGAGATACGCGACCTCCAGCCGGTTCCGGCCCGCGCGCTCGCGCACCTCGTCGAGGGAGAGCAGGGCCGTCGGGATGATCGTGTTGTGGACGGCCCGCCAGTCCGCGAGCCGGGCCTCGCTCCGGGCCGGTTCGATACGAAGATCGTTCATGCGTGCAGGAAAGCGTGCCCCGTCCGGCCCGGTCAACCGCATGCGGGTGCGGAAGGCCGGCGAGGGCGGTCGCCACCGCTGGACGCGGCCGTACGGGTGAGGGCACCGGAACCGCCGCAGCGCCGCCCGCCGAACGGGTACGCATCCACGCATTGCCCCCGGCCAGGAGGATCCTTCCATGCCCGTCCACAAGGGCGCCCCCGCGCTGCTGAGCGCCGGCACGCTGTGCGCGGCCCTGCTGCTCAGCGGCTGCGCGAACACCGCGCCCCCGGCCCCCGCCGCACCCGCAGGGAAGGCCGCCGCCGCGACCGCAGGGGACTCCCGCCCCGCGGGCGCCCCGCCCGGCGCCGCACAAGGGGCCGCCGGGCCGGGCGAGCCGGCGAGCACCATCGCCTCCGAGCCCGCACCGGCGCCCAGGCTCCCCGGCGTCGGCCCCGCCACCCAGGCCCTCGTCCCCGACGGCACCACCCAGGCCCTCGTCGTCACCGGCGCCACCGCCGACGACAACTACTCCGTCGCGACCCTCTACGAGAAGGGCCCCGGCGGCCACTGGACCGAGTCGGCGGGGCCGTGGCCCACCCGCAACGCGCTACGGGGCTGGACCACCGACCACACGGCCGGCGACCTGCGCACCCCCATCGGGGTCTTCCGGCTCGGGGACGCGGGCGGCCGGCTGCCCGACCCGGGCTCCCGCCTCCCGTACGACCAGGACGACGAGTTCGCCATCAGCGGCACCGGCTTCCTCGGCGAACCCCTCGAAGGCTCCTTCGACCACGTGGTCGCCATCGACTACAACCGCGTCCCCGGCCGGACCCCGCTCGACAAGGAACGCCCGCTCGGCGCCGAGAAGGGCGGCGGGGTGTGGATCCACGTCGACCACGACGGCCCCACCCAGGCCTGCATCGCCCTCGAACGCGAGTCGCTGCGCGAACTCATCCGCGCCCTCGACCCGGCCAGGGAACCCGTCATCGTCATGGGCCCGACGCCCGAACTGACCCGCTGAACGCGGCAGGGGCCGGCCGGCGTGCCCGCCGGGCGCGGCGACGGGGCCGGACGCACCCTCGCCGTCCGGCCCCGTACCGCGCCGCCGTCGTCCTCCTCGGGCCGCGTACGCGCGCGTGCCCCTCAGTTCCCTCCGCCGGTGCCGACCGCCCCCCGGAATGGACCCGTGTGGAGACGGACCTGCTCCGGGGTCAGATACGCGTCGGTGTACTCGAAGTCCCGCAGCGTGCCCGACTTCGACGCCAGGAACCCGGTCCGTACGAAGTCGTCCCCGGCCACGGCGTTCAGCAGCCAGTTCGTCATCACCCGGGTCTTCGCCACGTTCGTCCGCAGCGCCGCCCAGTGATAGGCGCGGGCCACGGCCTGCGCCGGCGCCCCGTGCAGCTCCACACCGAGCGGCTTCGAGACCCCGTCCAGCCCGCCGAGGTCCACCACCAGACCCAGATCCTTGTGGATGTACGGGTGGGTCGGCTCGCCGCGCAGCGTCGAGACCAGGTTGTCGGCGAGGGCCTTGCCCTGCCGCATCGCGTGCTGGGCGGTCGGCGGGCAGATCGCGCCCTCCTCGCCCTTGGCGAGATCCGGCACCGCCGCCGCGTCTCCGAGGGCCCACACCCCGTCGAGCCCCGGCACGTTCATCTCGGCCGTGACCACGAGCCGCCCCCGGAACGTCTCCGCGCCGAGCGTGCCGATCAGCGGACTCGCCGCCACCCCGGCCGTCCAGATGAGCGTCCGGCTCGGCAGCACCCGCCCGTCCGTGAGCGTCACGGCGTCGTCGTCCACGGAGGCCACCGACACGCCCAGGGACACCTCGATACCGCGCTTGGTCAGGATGTCCATCGCGGCGGCGCCCAGCTTGTCGCCCAGCTCGGGCATCAGCTTCGGCGCGATGTCGACCAGATGCCACTTGATGAGCTTCGGGTCGATGCGGGGATACCGCTTGGCCGCGTGGTGGGTGAGCAGCTGGAGGCAGGCCGCCGTCTCCGTGCCCGCGTAACCACCGCCGACCACCACGAACCGCAGCCGCGCGGCCCGCTCCTCGTCGTCGTTGCTCGCGTCCGCCAGGTCGAGCTGCGCGATGACGTGGTCGCGGATGTACACGGCCTCGGCGAGCGTCTTCATCCCCCGCGCGTGCTCGGCGAGCCCCGGGATGTCGAAGCTGCGGGTCACGCTGCCGGGCGCGAGCACGAGATGGTCGTACGGCTCGGTCACGTACTCCCCGGCGATCGTGCGCACCACGCAGACCTTCGCCGCCGTGTCCACGCCGACCACACCGCCCGGCACGATCCGGGTGCGGTGCCGCTCGCTGCGGCGCAGCGACAGCGCGACCGACTGCGGGGTCAGGACCCCCGCCGCCACCTGGGGGAGCAGGGGCAGATACAGCTGGTACGAGAACGGTGAGAGGAGCGCGAGCTGCGCCTCCCGCTCCGCGAGGCGTCGTTCGAGCCGCCGTACACAGGCCACTCCGGCGAATCCGGCGCCCACCACGAGAATCCTCGGTCGCGTCACGCTGTCCGCCCTTCCGTATGAGCGTGCAAGAGGCCATCGGATATGGCTGAGTAAGCCGCATGTGGCAATTTTTCGCTGACTATCCGTGGTTCACCCTTTTTATCGTCATTGCGGCCGGATCGCTCCTCGGCATGGTCCGCTTCGGTCCGGTGAAGCTCGGCCCCGCCGGAGTCCTCTTCGCCGGTCTGCTCCTCGGCGCGCTCGACCCCGACATCGGCCCGGCCGTGCCCGCAGGACTCTCCGTCCTCGGCCTCGCCCTGTACGTGTACACCGTGGGTCTGGAGGCGGGTCCGGCCTTCTTCCGCGAACTCCGCCCCCAGCTCGCCGTGATGACCGGAGCCGTCGCCGCCCTCGTCGTCACCGCCCTCGTCGTCGGCCTCCTCGGCAGCAAGGTCTTCGACCTCGACGGCCCCTATCTCGCGGGCGGCTTCGCGGGCATCGGCACCACCACCCCCGGCCTCGCCGCCGCCCAGGCCTCCTCGCCCGACCCCGCCCAGCCCGCCACCGGCTACGCGATCGGCTACCCCCTCGCCGTGGTCCTCACCATCCTCTTCGTCTCGGCCGTCGCCGCCGCCCGCACCTGGCCCGGCCGCCGCGACCCCGGCTCCGGACTCCCCAGGGAACTCATCACCCGCACCGTCGACGTCACCCGGCCCCTCCGCTGGGCCGACGTCCCCGGCGCCACCGACGGCCGGCTCCTCGCCAGCGCCCACCGGCCTCTGGGCGGCACGCCCCGCGTCGCCCGCGACCTCGACACCCTCGCCCCAGGCGACCAGGTCGTCCTCGTCGGCGGACCCGAGGCCGTCGCCGCCGGCATCGCCGCCCTCGGCGCCCAGGCCTCCACCCACCTCCTCGACCGGCGCGACATCGTCGACTACCGCCGCATCCTGCTCACCAACCCCGACCTCGCCGGACACACCGTGGCGGAACTCGACCTCGGCGACCGCTACGGAGCCAAGGCCACCCGGGTCCGCCGCGGCGACCAGGACCTCCTGGCCCACGACGACCTGCTGCTCCAGCTCGACGACCGGGTCCGCGTCGCCATGCCCAGGGAACGCACCGCCGAGGTGACCGGCTTCCTCGGCGACACCGAGGCCAAGGTCAGCGAGGTCAGCGCCGTCAGCATGGGCCTCGGCCTCGCCGCCGGCTTCCTCATCGGCATCCCGAAGCTGACCGTCGGCTCCACCGTGCTGTCCCTCGGCACCGCCGCCGGACCCCTCGTCATGGCCATGGTCCTCGGCCGACTGCGCCGCACCGGCCCCCTCGTCTGGGTCCTGCCGACCCGCGCCAACCTCACGCTCCGCCAGATCGGCCTGCTGATCTTCCTCGCCTGCGTCGGCCTGACCTCGGGCTACGCCTTCCGCCGCGAGGCGTTCTCCCTCTTCGGCCTCAGGCTCCTCACGGTGCTCGTCATCGGCGCGGTGATCAGCTACGCCCTGATGGTGCTCGTCGCCCGGTTCCTCGGCCAGAGCAGACCCCGCACCATGGGGCTCCTCGCCGGGTACGTGGGCAACCCGGCCATCACCGCGTACGCCAACAGCCGTGTCTCCGACAGCCGGGTGAACACCGGCTACGCGACCCTGTTCGCCCTGGCCATCCTCGTCAAGATCGTCTGCATCCAGCTGATCGTGGGGCTCTGAGGCCCCGGCGCGACTCCGGTCGCAGCCGGGCCACGGCCGGGTTACGTTGCCGGAGGCCCGGCGCGGAGGCCGGACCCCCTCCCGGAAGGCGGAACCCGCATGACCACGTACCAGGTCGGCTACTTCGTCGGCAGCCTGTCGAAGGACTCCATCAACAGGATCCTCTCCCGGGCCCTCCTCCGCGTGGCGCCGCCGGAGCTGGAGTTCCAGGAGATCCCCATCAAGGACCTGCCGCTGTACAACCACGACTTCGACGCGGACTACCCGCCCGAGGGCCGGGCCCTCAAGGACGCCATCGCCGCTGTCGACGCCGTCCTCTTCGTCACCCCCGAGTACAACCGGTCCATTCCCGGCGGCCTCAAGAACGCCATCGACTGGGCCAGCCGCCCCTGGGGAACCAACTCCTTCACCCACAAGCCCTCGGCCGTCATCGGCGCCTCGCCCGGCAAGATCGGCACCGCCGTCGCCCAGCAGAGCCTCCGCTCGGTGCTGAGCTTCTGCAACTCCCCGCAGATGAACGCCCCCGAGGGCTACATCCAGTTCGTTCCGGGGCTCTTCACGCCGGACGGCGAGGTCACGGACCCGACGACCCAGCAGTTCCTGACCGACTTCATGGCCGACTTCAAGACCTTCATCGAACGGGTCACGACCGTCCTGCCCCAGCGCTGAACGGGGTCACAGGACCACGACCCCCAGGGGACGCGATCCCGCCTCGAGACGGCGGACGTCACCCGTGTCGAGGTCGACGACGCTCAGGCCGTCCCAGTACCCGTCGCGGGTGAACCCGCCGGTCACATACGCGGTGCGCCCGTCCTCGGAGACCGCCACGTCCTCGTGCGGCCCCTCCAGGGGGTAGACCCGCTCGGCGCCGCCGGGGGTCCTGACCGTCAGGGAGGGACCCTCGTCCTCGTCCGGGTCGATCGGTCCCGTGCCCACCGCCAGGAGGGTGCCGTCGGCGGTCACCGTGGCTCCGTGCTGGTGGGTGTTCGCCGTCATCGGCTCGACGGTCGTCCGGCCGGTCCGCGGGTCGACGACCGCGAGCCGCTCACCCTCGAAGGGCAGCAGCAGCTTGCCGTCCGACGGACGTACGGCCGTGTAGTGCGGCTTCAGCCAGGAACCGAGCCCGCCCTCCGTGCCGTACGGGGCGACCTCCACCCGGCGCGGTTCCAGCGTCGCCGCCTCGACGACGGTGACGTCGAAGGAGTCGTGGTTCGTCGCGTACACCTCGGCGCCGTCACGCGAGACGTCCACGTCGAAGGGGCGCCGGCCGACCGGCACCGTGTCCGTGACCCGCAGGGCCGACGTGTCGATCACCTCCAGGGTGCCGTTCCCGCCGGGCACATTGACCCCCACGTACACCCGGCGCCCGTCCGGCGCGAGGGCGATCCCCATGCCGCCGCCCCGGTACTCGCCCGTGGTCACGGGACCCGCGTCCGTCTCGTACGGGACGATCGCGAGCCGCCTCCGGGTCGTCGTGTCCACCACCGCCACCCCCTCGGCGGTCGCCACCCAGGCCCGCCCGTCCTCCCCGAGGACCAGACCGTAGGGAGCGGTGCCGACCTCGACCGAGCCGGTCGCACCCCGCGCGGGGTCGACGAACGTCACCGTGTCGGAGCCGAAGTCGGCGACCAGAAGCGTGCCCGGCGCGGGCTCTCCGGTCGGGGCCGGCCCCACGGTGACGGAGGAGCCGGCGGTGGGCGGCGCGCCGGTGGGGGCCACCCCGGCCGGCGAGGCCGATCCCGCCGCGGAGGACGCCCCACCGGACCCCTGCGCGCATCCGGCGAGCAGGACCACGGCCACGGCTCCGGGCAGGAGCACCCGGGCGGAACGGGACGCAGGGCGGTACTTCGTCATGACGGACTCCTCGGTACGGCGGACCCGGGCGGCCCGTCCGAGGACGGGCCGCACCCCGCACCGATCCTCCGCCCGCACACGGCCGCGCACGGTCCGACGGCCGGCCCCGACCCGGCGGCGGGACGGACGACACCGGGATCGACCGATCGGCTGACCCCGTAGTGCTCCCGACGCTGTCCCCGCGCTCCGTCCGCCCGTACCGTGACGGGATGACCGAACCCTGGCAGGAGTCGGCCCCCGGCGTCCTGAGACTTCCCTCCGGACGGCTGGTGCGCGGCCGCGCCCTGCGCCGCCCGCTTCCCGTGGGGCCCCGGCCGACCTACGCCGTCCACCTGCTCGGCAGGAGCGCGCCCGAGGTCCCGTGGGAGTCGGTGTGGCTCCGCTGGCCGGACTTCCGCCTCCCCGCGGACCGTCCCACGGCCCGGGCCGTCCTCACCGAGGCCTGGGAACGCGCTGCCGACGAACGGGTCGAGATCGCCTGCGGAGGCGGGCGGGGCCGCACCGGCACCGCCCTGGCCTGCCTCGCCGTCCTCGACGGGGTCCCGGCCGACGAGGCCGTCGACCACGTCCGCCGTCACTACGACCGGCACGCCGTCGAGACCCCCTGGCAGCGCCGCTACGTCCGCCGCTTCAGCGCTTGACGGCGTCCAGGAAGCAGACCGTCCGCTCCAGGCACAGCGCGGTCGCCTCCGGCGCGAAGGACGGCGTCCCGCGCTCGGCGAACAGATGCGCGGTCCCCGGGTACAGGAAGAGTCTGCGGTCCGCCGCGTCCGCCACCAGCGCGCGGGCGGCCGCCAGATCGCCCTCGTCGACGAAGAAGGGGTCGGCGTCCATCCCGTGGACCTGGGCGGGGACGCCCTCCGGCCAGGCGGAGCCGAACTCCGACACGGGCAGGCAGGCGCCGAACAGCAGGGCGCCGAGCGCCCCGGCCCGGGTCTGCGCCAGCTTCTGGGCGGGCAGCACACCGAGCGAGAACCCGGCGTAGACGAGGGCGTCGGGCAGCTCCGCGGCCGCCCGCTCCCCGCGCGCCACGAGCGTGCCGAAGCCGATCTCCTGGGCGTACCCGACGCCGGCCCCGAGGTCCGTGAAGGTCCGGCCCTCGTACAGGTCGGGCGTGTGCACCGTGTGCCCCGCCCGCCGCAGCTCCTCGGCGAACCCGACCACTCCCTCGGTCAGCCCGAGCGAGTGGTGGAAGAGCAGAACCTCGGCCATGTCGTCATCCCCAGTCGTCCGTACATGGCCCGCCCCACCGCGGCACGGGCCGATCGCAGCAGCATGACCCACGGCACTGACAACGCCCGGCAGACGGCGCACGGGCCGGGGCACCGAGCGGGATCGGGGTGGACGGCGGGCCGGCCGACGACCGTGAACGGTGCCGGCGGGCCGGGGCCGGCCGGAAGCGTGACGGACGGCCCCGTACGGTCGGCTAGCGCATCGGCCGGTGCGGCAGGACGGCGCCCGCCTGGCCCACGACACCCGCGGGTCCGCCGACGCCCATCGGGCCCCCGACGCCGGAGGGCTGGACGGCACCCTGGTGCGCGACGGCGACGACGCCCTGGTGGGATCCCGGGTGCGCGCCCGCTCCCGCGTGCGCGACGACACCCTGCTGCGGCCCCTGGACCCCCTGCGGCGGCACCTGGATGACCCGGCTCAGGTCCCGCAGAACCTCCTCGGCGATCTGGCGGACGTCACCCGGAACATCCCCCCGCTCCCGTATGAGCTCGGCGTAGATCGGTGCCGTGCCGTCCGCGTGGTTCATGGGGCTCGCTTCCTTCGTCTGCGCCGGTGACGTCACCGGCGGGGAGACGGCGAGTCTACGGGGCACCACCGACACACCCCGGAGCGAGGCCCCGGACGCCACCCCCGCCGCATCCCCACCGCGCCGGAAAATCGCTGTTCCCCACGCCTCCCACCACGGAGAATGGATCACCGAACACCCGGGAGGGACCCCATGAGCCAGGCGACCCTGACTCTGCACGACCTGATGCCGTCCGACGAGCTCACCGCCGCACTCGCGGACGGGCACGTCACGCGCAAGCGGCACCCCCGGCTGCCGCTGTCGATCTACACGTACACGCGCGCGTGCCAGTACGCCCAGCACTGGAACGAGGCGACCACCCGCTGCCGCGGACTCGTCGCCGACGACGCCACCGGACGGATCGTCGCGCTGCCCCTCCCCAAGTTCTTCAACGTCTCGGAACACGCCGCCGGCCGTCCCTACGCCCCGGCGCTGCCCGACGAGCCGTTCGAGGTGTACGACAAGGTCGACGGCAGCCTCGGCGTGGTCTTCCACTACGACGACCGCTGGCACGTCGCCTCCAAGGGCTCCTTCACCAGCACCCAGGCCACCTGGGCGCAGCGCCGGCTCGACGCGGCCGACACCGCGGGCCTGACGCCCGGCGTCACGTACCTCGCCGAGATCCTCTACCCGGGCAACCGCATCGTCGTGAACTACGGCGAGCGCCGCGACCTCGTCCTGCTCGCCGCCTTCGGCCGGGACGGCACCGAGGTCCCGCTCGCCGAGGCCGCCACCGGCTGGCAGCCCGTCGGTTCCGTCGTCCGCACCTGGCCCGCCATGGACATCGCCGAGCTCCTCGCCCTGACCGAGTCCAACACGCTCCCCGGCGGCCACCGGGCCACCGGCACCGACGCCGAGGGCTTCGTCCTGCGCTTCGCCTCCGGCCTGCGCGCCAAGGCCAAGCTCGCCGAGTACGTACGCCTCCACAAGGTGCTCACCGGTGTCACCGAGCGCGACATCTGGCGCGGCCACGGCATCCAGCGCTTCGCCGCGCTCCCGGCCGGCGAACTCGCCAAGGGCCTCGGCTGCTCCGTGTCCGAGGTCGAGGCCGACGGCGGCAAGCCGCTCGACGCCCTCCTCGAACAGGTGCCGGACGAGTTCGACGCCTGGGTGCGCGAGGTGATCGACGGCCTCGAAGCCGCGGCCGCCGAGCGCGAGCGGGCCGTCGACGAGGCGTACACCCGCCTGGCCCACCTCGCCGACGACCGGGGCGCCTTCGCCCGCGCCGCGGCCGGGGTGCCCGACCGCGGCCTGCGCGCCGCCCTGTTCCTGCGCCTCGACGGGCGCCCCACCGACCTCCTCCTCTGGCGGCAGCTGCGCCCCGAGGCCGCCGACCCCTTCGCCCACGACCAGGAGAACTGACCGTGCCTGTCGTCCATGTCATGACCGGCCTCCCGGCCTCCGGGAAGACGACGGCCGCCCGCGCCCTCCAGGCGGCCGCCGAGGGACGCGTGCGGCGCGTCAACCTCGACGACCTCCGCTCCATGCTCGACGTCCCCTCGCCGGACCGCGGCCGCTCCCACAAGCACGAGCAGACCGTGCTCGGCATCCAGGACTCGGCCGTCCGCGCCGCCGTCGACGACGGCTTCGACGTCGTCGTCGACAACACCCATCTGACCCCGCACATCCCGAAGCGGCTGAAGGCCGCCGTGGGGGGCCTCGCCACCTTCGCCGTCCACGACTTCACCGACGTCCCCGTCGACGAGTGCGTGCGCCGCGACGCCGCCCGCGAGCGACCCGTCGGCGAGGAGATCATCCGCATCCTCGCCGAGAAGCACGCCAAGGCCACCCGTGGCGGCTGGCGGCTCACCGCGGACTGGCTCAACGACCGCCCCACGGTCGGCGAGCCCTACGTCCCCGACCCGAGCCTCCCCACCGCCGTCATGTGTGACATCGACGGCACCCTCGCCCTCCGCGTCGACCGGGGCCCGTACGACTTCAGGTACTGCGACCGCGACCTGCTCAACGTCTCGGTGCGGGACGCCCTGCGCGCCTTCCGGCACACCGAGCGGGACCGGATCGTGCTGCTGTCCGGCCGCAGCGAGGACCACCGCGCGATCACCGAGTCCTGGCTCGCCCACCACGAGGTGCCGTACGACGAGCTGTGGATGCGTGCGTCCGGTGACGGCCGCGGCGACGACCTCGTGAAGGCCGAACTCTTCGACGCCCGGGTGCGCCACCGGTACAACGTCCGCGTCTCGCTCGACGACCGTGACCGCGTGGTCGCCCTCTGGCGCCGGATGGGCCTGCCCACCTGGCAGGTCAACTACGGCGACTTCTGACCCACGACGGCCGGCGGGGACGGGGGCGGGACCACCCACCCCCGTCCCCGTGTCAGGATCGTGGGATGGTGGAAAAGATCATCGCGGCGTGCGACGGCGCGTCGAAGGGAAACCCCGGGCCCGCGGCCTGGGCATGGGTCATCGGCCGCGCCGACGGAGCGATCGACCGGTGGGAGGCCGGCCCGCTCGGCCGCGCGACCAACAACGTGGCCGAACTCACAGCCCTGGAACGGCTACTCGAGACCCTCGACCCGGCGGTGCCGGTCGAGGTCCGGATGGACTCCCAGTACGCCATGAAGGCCGTCACGACCTGGCTCCCCGGCTGGCGTCGCAAGGGCTGGAAGACGTCCTCCGGCAGCCCCGTGGCCAACAAGGACCTGGTCGTCCGGATCGACGCGCTCCTCACCGGCCGGGACGTCGACTTCGTCTACGTCCCCGCGCACCAGGTCGACGGCGACCCCCTCAACGACGCGGCCGACCGAGCCGCCAGCCACACCGCCCGTACGCAGGAGCCCACCGGCTCCGCCGCGGGAGCCCCGCTGCCGCCCCCCGAAGCCCCGACACGCGCCTCCGCGCCCCGCCCGCGCTCCTCAGCGCCGTCCGGCTCCGCGGGCGCCTCGTCGGCCGGTTCCTCCGGTGGCTCCGGCGGCGGTGCGGCAGCACGCCGGAGTCGCCCGTCCGGCGGCACGCTGAAGGCGAGATTCTCGGGCCGCTGCCGCTGCGGCAAGGCCTACGACAAGGGCGAGACCATCGCGAAGAACCCCGACGGCTGGGGCCATCCCACCTGCGTCTGATCCCTTTCCGGGCCCTCCGGCCGTCCGACTGGCGGGCGGCTCCGTCCGTTGCTTGAGACCGGTCCACCCGGGCGCGCGCCAGCCTTCACCCAGGCGTGTACCCGGGTTCGCCGGGGGTTCTGTTCTCCGAGCGCCTGGGGCTGCATACTGTCCTCCTCGCCACCGGTGACGAACCGTTTTACCTGCTTGTTTGTCGCTCTCTTGACGTGGTCGGCACCGGCGAGAACCTCCCTCCTGCTGCCGCCGCGGTGACCCCTCGGCGGAAGCTTTCCCTGCCCGTGAAAGACCCGAGGTTCCGTGCCAGTACCTGTTCTCCTGACCGGGCGCTCCGTGCGCCTGGAGCCGCTGGCGATGCGGCACGCCGAAGCCCTCGCCCGGGCCGGCGGGGCGGACCGATCGGCCTACGCCTTCACCCCCGTACCCGACGGCTTCGAATCGGCCCTCGACTACATCGCGCGTGCCCTGACCGATCAGGCGGCAGGAAGATCCCTGCCCTTCGCCCTGGTCAGTACGGCCGACGAGCGAGTCATCGGTTCGACCCGGTTCCTCGAACTCGACTACTGGCGGGGGCCGCTGGTCTGGCCGCCCGTCCCCGGCATGCCCCACGGAGATCCGCTGACCTCCGTGCCGGACGCCGCCGAGATCGGCAACACCTGGATCGCCGGCGACGCCCGGGGTACCGGCATCAACACCGAGGCCAAGTTCCTCATGCTCCGGCACGCCTTCGAAGCCTGGGGCGTGCGCCGCATCACGATGCGCGCGGACGCCCGCAACACCCGCTCCAGAATCGCGATCGAGCGCCTCGGAGCGAGCTGCGAAGGAGTCCGTCGCGCCCACTCCCGCGGGCTCGACGGAGCCGTCCGCGACACGGCCTTCTACTCGATCCTCGACGAGGAATGGCCGACCGTCCGCGACATCATCGAACTCCGCCTTTCCACACCCCGCCAGGTGCGCGTTCCGCAGGATCTGCTCCCGGCCTGAACCCCTTCCGGCACCGCTCCGGCGGGCGCTCGCGCCCCCGCCGGAGCGGTGGTTCCATGGAAGGGACGGGAAGGACTCGACATATGAGGACGCGGGGTAGCGGCCGTCACAGGACCGTGCACCGTGCAATCAGGATCCGCGAGAAGCGGATGAGTCCTTTCCGCCCCCTGTTCTCACACCCCGCCCTCCGCGCGCCCTCCTCGACGGCGACCCTCACGCCCTGCGCTCCTCCCCGCCGCAGGCCCTCCCGTCCTCCCGCTCACGGCGCCGCCCCGCGCCTACAGTGACCTGCATGATCAACGTCTGCTTCGCCGGCGTCACCGGCTGGACCGCGCCTCCGCTCGTCGCCGCCCTCGACGCGGCCGACGACCTCGCGCTCACCGCCGGCGTCTCCCGCTCGGCGGCCGGCCGGACCCTCGCGGACGCCGCCGGCTCCCGCTCCGACGGCACCGTCCACGCGACGGTCGCCCAAGCCCTCGCCGCCGCCCCCGTCGACCTCCTCATCGACTACACCAGCGCCGCCGCCGTCAAGGAGAACGTCCTGACCGCGGTCCGGGCCGGAGTCCACGTCGTCGTCGGTTCCAGCGGCCTCACGGCCGACGACTACACCGAGCTCGACGCCCTCGCCCGCACTCACGGCGTCGGCGTCATCGCCGCGGGCAACTTCTCGATCATGGCCGCCCTCCTGCGCCGCTCCGCCGCCCTCGCCGCCGAGCACCTCGACCACTGGGAGATCATCGACTACGCGAGCGCCACCAAGCCCGACGTACCCAGCGGCACCGCCCGGGAGCTCGCCGAGACGCTCGGCGCCGTCCGTACCCCCGCCCCCGCGGTCCCCCTCCAGGACCTCCACGGCCCCGTCGAGGCACGCGGTGCCGACATCGCAGGCACCCGCGTCCACTCCGTCCGGCTGCCCAGCTACTCGGTCACCACCGAGGTCGTCTTCGGCGGCCCCGGCGAGCGACTCGTCCTGCGCCACGACCCGGGCACCGACCCCGACCCGTACGTGGCGGGCACCCTCCTCGCCGCCCGCCACGCGCACGACACCCCGGGCGTCCGCCGAGGCATCGACTCCCTGCTCTTCGGCGAGTGAGCCGCCGACCGCTCGGCCGACCGTCCCGGTGACCGATCCGGCCACCATGGCGGCGGCCGGGGTAGCCGGGACGGATGACCAGCGGCGATCCCCGGTCCACCGGGGCCGCGTCCCGACCCGCCGGGTACGGTGATCGCGACAGCGCCCCACGCCAGGAGAGGAACCGAGTGAACGTGCCGACCGGAACCGCCGACGTACTGCTCCGGACGGAGGGCCGGGTCGGCTTCCTCACCCTGAACCGGCCCCGCGCCATCAACGCGCTCACCCACACCATGGTCCTCGCCCTCGACGCCGCACTGACCGCCTGGGAGCACGACCCGGCCGTCGAGACCGTCGTCATCGAGGGCGCGGGCGAGCGCGGGCTCTGCGCCGGCGGCGACATCCGCGCCATCCACGACGACACACGCGCCGGCGGCTCCGCGTCCGCCGCCTTCTGGCGCGACGAGTACCGGCTCAACGCCCGTATCGCCCGCTACCCCAAGCCCTACGTCGCCCTCATGGACGGCATCGTCATGGGCGGCGGCGTCGGCGTCTCCGCGCACGGCTCCGTCCGCGTCGTCACCGAGCGCTCCCGGGTCGCCATGCCGGAGACCGGCATCGGCTTCGTCCCCGACGTCGGCGGCACATACCTCCTCGGGCGCGCCCCCGGCGAGCTCGGCACCCATCTCGCCCTCACCGGCGGCCACGTCGGCGCCGCCGACGCGATCCTCACCGGCCTCGCCGACCACTTCGTCCCCTCCGCCGAACTGCCCGCCCTGGTCCGCGACCTGACCCGGCTCCCGGCCGAGGAGGCCGTCGCCCGGCACGCCGCCACGCCTCCGCCCGGCGTCCTCGCCGAGCAGCGGGAGTGGATCGACACCTGCTACCGGGCCGAGACCGTCGAGACCGTCGTGGAGCGGCTCCTCGACATCGGCGTGTCCGCCGCCAAGGAGGCGGGCACCACCCTGCTCACGAAGTCCCCGACCGCCCTCAAGGCGACCCTGGCAACCCTGCGCCGCTCGCGGGCCCTCGCGACCCTGGAAGAGGTCCTGGACCTGGAGTTCCGCGTCTCCTGCGCCGCCCTGACCACCCCCGACCTCGTCGAGGGCATCCGCGCCCAGGTCGTCGACAAGGACCGCAACCCCCGCTGGACCCCGGCCACGCTCCCCGAGGTCACGGACGAGTCCGTCGCCCGCTCCTTCGCCGTACCGGCCGGCGGCGACCTCGGCCTCGCCGCCGCCCGGCAGGACGAGGCGAACCGGCGGACCGGCGAGCAGACCGCCGGCGAGCTGCCGACCGCCGACGAGCTGCGCTCCCACCCGTGGGCCGCCGAGGACCGGGGCCCGCGGGACCGCGCGTGACCACGAACGCCACCACCTCCTTCCAGCCCGTCCTCGACCGCATCGCCGAGGAGATCGCCGCACTCACCGACCGGGGCACCCCGGCCGACTACATCCCCGCGCTCGCCGCCGGCGACCCCACCGACTTCGGCATGGCCGTGGCGGAACTCGACGGCACGGTCTACGGGGTGGGGGACTGGCGGCGGCCCTTCTCCACCCAGTCCGTCACCAAGGTCTTCACCCTCGCCCTCGCCCTCGCCGGAGAGGGCGACGCGCTCTGGGCCCACGTCGGCCGGGAACCCTCCGGAGACCCGTTCAACTCCCTGGTCCAGCTGGAGTACGAGAACGGCATCCCGCGCAACCCGTTCATCAACGCCGGCGCCCTCGTCGTCACCGACCGCCTGCACCGGCTGACCGGCGACGCGTCGGGCGGCCTCCTCGCCTTCCTCCGCGCCGAGAGCGGCAACCCGGACCTGGCCTTCGACGCCGACGTGGCCGCGTCGGAGGCCGCCCACGGCGACCGCAACGCGGCCCTCGCCCACTTCATGGCCTCCTACGGCAACATCACGGGACCCGTGCCCGACCTGCTCCGCGAGTACTTCCGCCAGTGCTCCCTCGAAGCGTCCTGCGCCGACCTGGCCCTGGCCACCGGCTTCCTGGCCCGCCACGGCCTGCGCGCCGACGGCTCACGGCTGCTGACCCGCAGCCAGGCCAAGCAGGTCAACGCCGTCATGCTCACCTGCGGCACGTACGACGCGGCCGGTGACTTCGCCTACCGGGTGGGTCTCCCGGGCAAGAGCGGCGTCGGCGGAGCGGTCGTCGCCGTCGTGCCGGGCCGCTGCACGCTCTGCGTCTGGAGTCCGGGTCTCGACGACCGGGGCAACTCCGTGGCCGGCGTGACCGCGCTCGACCGCTTCACGACCATCACGGGCCTGTCGGTCTTCTGACCTCCCGGACGGCGCGAGGTCTTCCGACCTCCCGGACGGCGCCCCTCCGCCCCTGCGGTCGACGGGGGCGCGGCATGCCGTCGTCCGAGGTGGGCATGCTGCCGGGGTGGCCGACCGCCCGGACCGAGGAGACCCCCATGACCGTCCCCACCCGCATCCGCACCTCCGCGAAGGCCGTCGTCCTCCACGAGGGGTCCGTCCTGCTCACCCGGAATCTCTGGAACGGCCGGGAGTGCCACTTCCTGCCCGGCGGTGGCCAGGAGACCGGCGAGCTGCTGCCCGACGCCCTCCGCCGGGAGGTACGCGAGGAGACCGGGCTCACCGTGAGCGTCGGCCCGCTGCTCTGGGTCCTGGAGGGCTGGACGGAGGACCCCGGCGTGCTCGGCCCGGAGAACTTCCACCGGGTCGAGGTCGTCTTCCTCTGCTCTGTGGTGGGCAGCGCCGAACTCGTCGGCGGAACCGAGCAGGACATCGACCAGATCGGCCTCGACTGGATTCCGCTGGAGAAGATCACCTCCCTCGAGACCCTGTCGCCCCGCTACCGCGCGCACATGGCCCCCCTGGTGTCCGGCGCCGTCCCCCGCGCCGCGTACCTGGAGCGCTAAGCGGTCTCCGGCCTGCGCGCCTCGATCAGGGTCCGCGCGGAATGGGCCACGAACGGACCCTCCGCGCGGATCAGGCCGTCGAGCGCGCGCAGCCGGGGCAGGTGGGACTCCACCGTGAAGCCCGGCACGATCCAGACGACCTTGCGCAGGAACCACACGACGGCGCCGATGTCGTGGAACTCCATCCGCAGCCGCTCGGAGCGGAGACCGACGATCTCCAGACCGGCGTCGCGCGCCGCCGCGCTCTCGTCGTCGGGGTGCCGGTGCCGGGCCGCCTCCGGCTGGGGCCCGAGGAAGAACTCGACCAGTTCCCAGACGCTGGCGGGACCGACGTGCTGGGCGAGATAGGTGCCGCCGGGCCTCAGGACGCGGGCGATCTCCGCCCACCACACCGTGGCGGGGTGGCGGCTGGTGACGAGGTCGAACGCGGCGTCGGCGAAGGGCAGCGGAGGCTCGTCGGGATCCGCGACGACGACGGCTCCCCGCGGGTGCAGCAGCGCGGTGGCCCGCGCGAGGTTGGGGGGCCACGACTCGGTGGCCACCATCGTCCGCGGCAGCGTCGGCACACCGGCGAGGACCTCCCCGCCGCCCGTCTGGACGTCGAGGCCGGCCGAGGCACGGGCGAGCCGCTCGCCGAGCAGCCGGTGGAAGCCCCAGGAGGGCCGCTGCTCCGTCGCCCGGCCGTCGAGCCAGGAGAAGTCCCAGCCGTCGACGGACGCCTCGGAGGCCTCCGCGACGAGTTCTTCGAAGGAGGGTGTCATCCCCTCATCATCACCCCTCATCATCACCCCTCATCGTCACCCGTCACCCGTCACCCGTCACCCGTCACCCGTCACCCGTCACCCGGGGCCCGGGGCCGGGGGCCGGGGGCCGGGGCCAGGTCACCGCCCCGGTGGCCGCGCGGTGGCCGAGGCCGGTACCTCCCGGTCCGCGTCCCACCCGTCCACCACGCCCGGCAGCTCGACACGGGACCGGATCCCCAGCCGGGCGAACACCCCGCGGAGATGGTGGTCCACGGTGCGGGGGCTGAGGGAGAGATGGTCGGCGACCTCCTGGTTGGTGGCGCCCCGCGCGACGAGGCGGGCGATGCGCTGCTGCTGCGGGGTCAGGCCGCGACCCGCCGCCGGGTCCTGCGCCCCGCCCGACGCGCCTCCCGTGGCACGGAGTTCGGAGCGCGCGTGCTCGGCCCAGCCCTCGGCGGCGGCCCGCTCGAAGGTCACGAGGGCGTCGCGCAGCGGACCGCGGGCGTCGCCCGGCCTTCGGCGGAGCCTCAGCCATGTGCCGTACGCGAGGAGGGTGCGGGCCCGCTCGAAGTCGTTCCCGCAGCTGTCGTGGCGGCGCACCGCCTCACGGAACCAGTACGCCGACGCTTCGCCGTCCGCGAGCAGGGCCCGGCAGCGTGCCAACTGCGCCTGCGCGGGACCGTCGACGCCCAGCGCGGCCCAGGCCGCGTACTCCTCGGCCGCGTCCCGGGCCTCCGCGTCCCGGCCGGCCGCGACCGCGGTCTCCACGAAGCAGGGGACCACCAGCATGCGCAGCGCGAAATGACCGCCCCGGGGACCGGGCCGGACCAACGGGACGAGCCGCGCGGCCGCCTGGGCGGCCAGCCCCCGGCCCCGTTCGGCCCGCGCCAGCGCCCACTCCGCGAGCGTCGCGGCCTGCACGAGCCCGTGCGGCCCCGCCGTCGCGAGCGCCCGCCCCGCGTGCTCCGCCACCGCGGTCCCGTCGCCCTTCACCGATGCCACCAGCGCCAGTACGGCGTGCTGATGGGCCGCCACGTTGTGCTGGCCCGTCGCCTCCGCCGTCCGCAGCCCCTCCCGCGCCGCGTGCGCGGCCCGGCCGTACCGTCCGGCCCGCAGCTCGGCGTACGCGAGCTGTTCGAGCGCGTGGGGCAGCAGGGCGGTACGGTGCTCCGCCCGCGCCCGGACCAGCGCGCGGGCGTGGATCCGGGCCGCCGCCGCGGTGTCGCCGAGGACGAGCGCGGCAGCCCCGGCCCGAAGGAGCAACCGGGGATCGTCCGCGCCCCCGTCTCCCGCGACCACCCGCGCCAGTGCCGTGCGAGCGTCGTCCAGTCGTACGGTCAACGCGGCGCTCAGCCCGTCGGCGAAGTCGCGTTCCAGGCCCCGCACGTCCTCACCACCGTCGAGAGCGGCCAGGCACGCCGCCACGTCGCCGCCCGCCCAGGCCGCCTCCATCGCGAGGAACCGCGCGTCGGACGCCTCCACCGGCGCCCGCCCCCGCAGCAGTTCCGCCGCCTGGAGCAGCGCCTCATGGGCGTCCATGACCGGGCCGCCCGCCAGCGCCGCAAGCCCCCGGACCAGCTGGGCACGGCCCCGGGCGAGCGGCGAGAGCGCACGCACGGCGGCGGACGGCCCCAGCCGGTCGGCGCGATGACCCTCGCCCCGCGCGAGCGCCGCACCCGCCGCCGGGCGGTCCGCCGAGGGCGCCGAGCCCGAGGCCGGGCCGTCCACCGACACCGCCGCGGCGACGCCTCCGGACGAGCCGGGGGCGCGGATCCCGCCCCGCCGGGGCTGCCGCGCCGAAGCGAGCGCGGCGCGCCCCAGGAAGGGGTCGTCGAAGCCGATCGCCCCGCCCCTGCGACGGCGCAGCAGCCCGTCCGCGACCAGCCCCTCCAGCGGGTCGGCCGAGGCACGCGCCCCGCGCGCCCCGGCGGGCGCCGACCCGCCGACGCCACCGACCCCGTACGCCACCGTGCTCGCCCCGCCGGCCCCGGCTCCCGCGCGGCCCGCCAGGGCCACCACGGCGACCGTGGCGAGCAGCCGGCGGGAGGCCGCGGGCAGGCGCTCCAGGAGTCCTCCGTACACCTCGGCCAGGACCGTGTCGTCGACCACCGGCCGCGGCAGCGGCTGCGACCCCGCGAGCTGAGGCGTGGTCAGCCGCCGTACCGCCGCGGCGAGGACGCCGGGATGCCCGGCCGCCTCGTCGAGCAGCCGCTCCCCGACCGGCGGCGCCGGCGCGGTCGGCGGGCACAGGTCGTCGAGCAGCGCCCGCGCCCCCGACGTGGTCAGTCGGCCCAGCCGCACCGTCTCCGCCCCCGGCACCTCGGGGAGCCGCTGATGGCGCGCGGCCGACACCAGCCACCCCGCCCGGCCCGGCCTGCGCCCGCCGGTCTCCTGCCAGGCCGCGGCGAGGGCGGCCCGTGAATGCGCGTCCCACAGATGGAGGTCGTCCACACAGATCAGCACGGCTTCCCTCTCGGCGGCGAGGGCGGCCACGGCCCTGGCGAGCCCGCCCTCGCCGCGCGCGAGCCGCAGTGCGCGGCGCGCGGCCGCCGGGGTGGGGGCGAGCTCCGTGAACAGCGCCCGTGCCGCGCTCCAGGGGCCTCGGTGGTGGGGCGCGGCGACCCGGTACGCCGTACCGGGAAAGTCGTGTGCCGCCCGGTGGAGGAGGGCGGTGCGCCCCTCGCCGGGGCTGCCGGTGACGAACAGGACGCCGCCGCGTCCGGCTGCGGCACGGGCCGACAGGCGCGCCACGGCGGCGAGTTCGGCCGCGCGGTCGTAGAGCCGCGGGCCGCCGGCGGGGTGCGTCGCTCCGCTCACGGCGGTCACGTTACCGAGCCGTACGGAACGGCGGAAGGTTCCCGGGGCTGGGCAGTGGCCCAGACCCGGGAACCGGGCTCTGTGACGGTGCACAGAGCGTCAGGAACCGAGCGGGCAGGTGCCCCGGTACTCGTCGATCGTCAGACTCGGCCGGGGCAGCGGGCACAGGAACTGGTCGTAGCGGGTGTCGTCGTCGATGAAGCGCTTGAGCCAGGAGAGGCTGTACTTCGCGATCGTCGTGTTCGACGAGTTCGGGGTGAAGTGCGTGGCGCCGTTGAGCTCCAGATACGCCTTGTCGAGGGAGCCGGGCAGGCTCTCGTAGAACGGCTCGGAGTGGGTGGCGACAGGGGCGATCGTGTCACCGTCCGCGCCGATGACGAGCGTGGGCGTGGTGATCTCGGGCCAGGTCTTGTCCGTGTTCCACGCGGTGAGAGGGACGGCGGCCTTGAGCGACGGCCTGCTCTTGGCCGCTTCGAGCGTGCCGCCGCCGCCCATCGAGTGCCCCATCACACCGAGCCGGCTCGCGTCGACGCGGCCCCGCACGGCACTCCGCTGGGTCAGGTAGTCCAGGGCCGACAGGAGTTGCCGCCCGCGACTGTCGGGCTGGTCGACCGTGGTCAGGGTGTCGATGGTGAACACCACGAAGCCCTGGGAGGCCAGCCGGGGCCCGAGCCACGCGATCGAGGACTGGTAGGCCGTGAACCCCGGCGAGATCACCACGGCCCCGAACGTGCCGTCGCTCGTGGAGGTCGGGTAGTAGATCGTTCCGCCGCCGAAACCGCTGACGGCGAGCGAGGAGACGGCCGTCTCGCCGACGGTGTACGAGCCGCGCAGCGCCTCGATGCTCGACTGGGTGGGCGCGGGGCCGCGCTCGTACGGATTGGCCGCGGCCGCGGCCGCCGCCGTGCTCGCGGGAGCGGAGCCGGCGGCCTGTGCGCCGGGGGCGAGCAGCAGGGTCAGACAGGCGGCGGCCATGGCCGCGCCGAGGTGTCGTGTCACGACGGAGTCGTCCTCTCGTGTCGTGGGGTGGCCGCCGCCCGGACGTCCGGGCGGCGGCCACGCCGTGAACTGGCCCGGCCACTGTCCGGGCGCCACGTCCCACGGGCATCGGCAGAATCGCCGGTCTTCGCCGAGGGGTACGACAGGATCTAGGGGGTGTCTGCCCGGCGTGCCACCCGGACCGTGACCGTCTTGGGCCGCTGGTACTCCTGGAGTGCCAGCGCGCTCAGGTCGGTGCCGTGGCCGGAGGCGCCGCGGCCGCCGTGCGGGAGTTCCGCCGTCTGCACGAGGTGGCAGTTGACCCAGGTCTCGCCCGCGTCCAGCGCGGCCGTCAGTTCCAGGCCGGTCGTCAGGTCGGTGGTCCACACGCTCGCGGCCAGGGCCTGCGGCACGCCGTTCGCCAGGGCGAGCGCCGCCTCCACCCCGTCGGCCCGCTGCACGGTGAGGAGCGGGCCGAACACCTCCTCGGTGACCGCCGGGTCGTCGTCCGGGAGGTCGGCGAGCACTCGCGCCGGGCGCCAGTGACCCGCCTCCTCGCCCGGCGCCGGGGCGATCTCACCGACGATGTCCCGCTTGGCGTCGGACGCGGCGACCAGACGGTCGTAACGCTCCGCCTGGTCGGCGTTGTTGAGCGGACCGAAGTCCCGCCCTGCCACCCGGGCCGCCATCGCTTCCGTCAGCCCGGCGACGGCGGCCTCGTAGTTCTCCGGCAGGGTGATGACCCGCGCCGGAGCGGCGCAGCTCTGCCCCGCGTTGTACGTGACCGCGTCGGCGAGGGACTCCCAGGTGTCGGCGGGCGCGTCCGGGAGGACGATCGCCGGGGCGTTGCCGCCCAGCTCCAGACTCACCCGCCGCGTGCCCGCGCGGGCCGCGACGTCCGCCCCGGCCCGGCCGCTGCCCGTGAACGCCACCATGTCCACCGCCGACTCGACGAGCAGCCGGCCCGTCTCCCGGTCGCCGGGGAGATGCGCGAGGACCCCGGGGCCCAGGGCGAGCCCGGCGTGCTCCGCGAGGAGCTCCAGACTGTCCGGGGTCGTCTCGGCCGGCTTCGCCACCACCGTGTTGCCGGCCGCCAGGGCGGGCGCACACCGCCAGGCCGCCATCAGCAGCGGATAGTTCCACGGCACGACCACACCCACCACACCGACCGGCTCCCAGCGCACCCAGCTCTCGTGGCCCGCCACCAGCAGCCCCGCCGCCGGTGCCGTACGGGTCCTGGCCGCCGTCGCGAAGAACCGGAACAGGTCCGCGACCTGCTCGATCTCGCCCGCCGTCTCCGACTCCGGCTTGCCCGTCCCGGCCCCCTCGCGGGCCGCGTACTCCGCCGCGTGGTCCTCGACCAGACCCGCGAGCCGGTCGAGGCGCCGACCCCGCTCCCTGGGCGTCAGGGCGCTCCAGCCGGGCAGGGCGGCACGCGCGCCGGCCACGGCGGCCCCGACCTCGGGCAGCCGGGACAGCAGGGCCGTACCCCGCGGCGCCCCGGTACGGGGGTCGGTCAGTTCGGTCTCGGCGGGGGAGCCGGTTGCGTCGCTGGTCATGCGGGGCCTCTCGTCCATCGGGGTGGTGCGGGTTCACACGTCGTACGACCTCAGCCAGAGCTCCAGGGTGAGGACCAGCCACAACTTGCCGCCCTGCCGGGGCAGCAGCGCACCCTCGCCCCGCAGCCAGGACCGGACCGTCTCCGGCCGGAACAGGCCGCGCTGCAGAGACCTGGGCCCGAGGAGGAGGTCCTGGCCGAGGTCGCGGAGCGGGCCCGTCAGCCACTGCTGGACCGGCACCCGCATCCCGCTCTTGGGGCGGTCGACCACCGTGCCCGGGAGCAGGTCGCGTACCGCCTCCTTGAGGATCCACTTCTCCGCCGTACCACGGAGCTTGAAGGACGGCGGGGTCGCGAAGGCGTGGTCGACGACCGACCGGTCGAAGAGCGGCGAACGGCCCTCCACCCCCTGCGAGGACGTCAGCCGCTCCACCTTGGTGAGGATGTGGTGGGCGCCCTTGGTCCGCAGGTTGCAGTGGAGCAGCTGGTTGAGGAGGTGCCCCATCCGGTACGGGCTGCCGCCGGCGGCCGTCAGATAGGGGGCCACGTGCCGTTCCAGGGGCGGGGCGTCCCGCAGGGCGTCGAGCGCCGGCGCCGTCAGCAGGTCCGGCAGGTCCGTCCAGCACTTGCGGTACGAGCGGAGATACGCGGTCGCCCGGTCCTCGTCCCAGGGCGCGCCCGGGGTCCGGTGCATCTCCTGGACCAGCATGGGCAGGTTCTTCGGGCCGCCGAAGACGGGGTCGCCGCCCTCGCCGTTCAGGACCACGGAGGCGCCGTCGGCGGCCACGGCCTCGGCGAGCATCAGGTTCGGCACGGTCAGCGGATCGCCGACGGGGCTGTCGAGCAGCGCGGCCGCCTCGGCGAGACGTGCGGCCACGGCCGCGCCCGAGACGTTCAGGACCCGGTGGCGGGTGCGGCAGTGCGCGGCCACCAGACCCGAGTAACCCAGCTCGTTCGGCAGGTCGTCGCCGAAGCTGATCGAGTAGGTGTGCACCGGGTGGCTGTGGAGCTTCGCCGCGAGCGCCGTGACCAGGGAGCTGTCGATCCCGCCGGAGAGGAGCACGGCGGCGGGCTCGGCGGTGGGCAGCCGGCTCGCCGTCGCCCGCTCCAACAGCCCCCGCAGCGCGAGGACATGGCCGCCCGGGTCGTCCGGCCGAGGGTCCTCGATCTGTTCCCGGGGCTCCCAGTGCACGGTCTCGGTGGACGTCCCGTCCCGGTGCAGCCGGAGGACCCGGCCGGGCAGCACCTCCCGTACGCCGGTCAGCAGGGTCTCCTCACCGGGCAGATAGGCGAAGGTGAGGAACGAGCGGACCGCGGACAGGTTCATCGAGGTGCCGAGCGCGGGCCAGCGGCGCAGCGCGCGCAGCGAGGTGGAGGCAGCCCAGGCGGCGTCGGCCCGCGCGTAGAACAGGGTGCGGGCGCCGACGTGGTCGCGGATCAGGACCAGGTCGGGGCCGTCGAGCACGGCGAGCACGAACATTCCCTCGGCCAGGGCCACCCCCGCGTCACCGAGCAACGCCCAGCAGTGGAGAAGCAGTTCGCCGTCCGGGCAGTCGGGCGGCGGGGGAGCGGCCCGCTCCGCGAGCGCGGCGAGGAGCACCGGGCGGTTGTGCAGGGTGACCTCGCCGACGGCCGTCCGCCCGTGCGCGGTGAACGGTCCTTCGGCGCGGCCGTGTTCACCGGGGAGCAGCGACAGCTCGGCGCCGGGGACCTCGACCGGGACACGGTCGGGGCCGAGGGCGCCCATCGCGTCGAGATGGCCGCGTGCCCGCCCGGTGGTGGCGGCCAGACAGGCGCTCAGACGTGCCA
Source organism: Streptomyces sp. NPDC088707 (assembly GCF_044752725.1). Classification (NCBI taxonomy): domain Bacteria; kingdom Bacillati; phylum Actinomycetota; class Actinomycetes; order Kitasatosporales; family Streptomycetaceae; genus Streptomyces; species Streptomyces sp. NPDC088707. The sequence goes on from NZ_JBIVLV010000002.1 coordinate 732,657, forward strand.
CGAACTGCTCCTTCTCCTGGTGTTGCCGGTCGTGCTGCGGTGCGGGTGGGCGATCGGCGCCGGTGCGAGGTCGGCGCCGGGGGAGCCGGGGGCGCGACCTGCGCCCGGGGCGGTCAGCCGAAGTCGTCGTCGTTCCAGGCGTCCCCGTCGCCGTCCCAGTTCGCGTCCCAGTCGTTCCCGTCGCCGGTACCGTCCCCGGACCCCGACCCCTCGGGCCCCTCCGCCCCGTCGTCGGAGTGCTCCGAGCCACCGCTGTCGCCGCCTCCTCCGCCGGACTGCTGAGCCTGCGCCTGCTGCTGCCGCAGCGCCTCCTCCTGCTCGGGGGACATGCTCAGCGGCGGCAGCTGCGCGGCGGTGATGGCGAGGGTCGCCACCCCGAGCCCCGCGAGCAGGACGCCCATCCGGCCGCCGAAGGAGCTCCGGTTGACCAGGACCTTCTCGCCGCGCGCCCACAGGGTGCGGCCGTAGCCGATGTCCCGGGCGTAGGTGACGGTGCCGTCGGCGAGGCTGCGCTTGATGATGCGGTCGCCGAGCAGCTCGTCGGTGCCGGAGGCGCCGCGGTTGTCGTGCCAGTGCACGAGGTGCGGGTGACCGGAGGTGCGGCGGCGCCACTCCTCCAGGCCGTTCTCGTAGCGGCGGTGGACGGTGCCGTCGGCGAGCAGTTCGTCCGCGTAGCCGATCTCTTCGGGACGGTTCATGGTGTGCGTACCTCGGGTCGGTGGGAGGGAGCGCCGGGACGGGTCACGCGGCGGGCCAGGTCATGAAGCCGGTTCCGCGCAGTCCGCGCAGGCCGCTCCACAGGGAGTCGCGCGGCGGTCGTGGCCCCCGCGTGAGGCGTAGCACCGTGCGCAGCAGCCGGTCCGGGGGCACGGCCGCCACCTCGGCGAACCGTCCCTCCGCGAGCCAGTCGGCCTCCCGTGGCCGCAGGGCGGCCGGCCGGGCGGCGAGGCCGGCGGGACCGGGCGCGGGGCCCCGGCCGGTGGGCAGACGCAGGGCGGCCGCGTGCCGGGGCACCAGGCCGAGGGACACCACCCGCACTCCGGGCACCGGCCCGAGACCGGACCGCACGAGGGCGGGGAACGCGAGCCCGGCCGGGCTCGCGTCGTGCAGGACGTACACGGTGGCGCCCTCGGCCCGCCGCAGGGCCGTGAGCAGTCCCGGGTCGAGCGGCAGGGCGTCCGCGGCGGCGAACACCGGGCAGGCCGCTTCCAGGTGGACGTGGTTGGCGAGCAGCATTGCGGCGATCGACCGGTCCTGGCACATCAGCAGCCGGGGCAGCCCGTAGTCGTAGAGGTCGGGCTCGGAGGAATCCGCCGCCGACGACATGGACGATCCGGACGTCGGCGTCGCCGATGCCGCCGCCGTCGACGCCGACGACTGGGACGACTCGGACGGCTCGCGCGACCGGGGCGTCTCCCCCCGCGCGGCCGACTCGGGCAGCGGCGGAAGCAGTCCCGGTACGGCCTCCCGGCCCCGAACCTCCAGGGCACGGGTGAACACGGACAGTCGCAGGACGGGTGCAGGGGTGCCGGGGACCCGGCCCCTCAGGAGCGTCGAGCCGGGGCTCAGGACGCGGCAGGTCTCGTAGTACAGCTGGCGCTCGGTGAAGCGCAGCCCGCCGGGTGCTCCGGCACGGGCCGCGGCGGCGGTGATCGCCCGGTCGACCACCCCGATCGTGGTGCGGGCGGCGAGCCCGAGGGAGGGGCGACCGCCGGTGCGGGCGGCCTGGCCGGCGCCGGCGGTCCGGCTGGTCCCGGCGGGCTGCCCTGTTCCGGCGGACGGCCCGGAGCGCGGGGGCGGGAGGTGTCGCTGGCTCATCCGGCCGTGGTGCCTTTCGTACGGGACGGGGCGCCGGCCCGCGCCGGCGCCTCGGCCGGCCAGGTCAGGAAGCCGTCGGTGGAGCGGAGTTCGGCGGGGCGGGCGGACAGGGCCCGCTCCACGGCCGCCGTGACGACCGCTTCCAGGCGGGGCGGCGGAACGGCGGCGAGTGGGCTCCAGCGGCCCCCGGCCAGCCACGCGGCGTCCTCCTCGGACAGGCCCGCGACGGACCGGAGGGCCGCGGCGTCCACCGTGGACGTGGTCGAGATCCGGTGCACGGCACCCCGGCGGGTCCTGACCGCGGAGGCCGGCAGACCGGCGTCCACCACCACCCGGCCGGGGTGGGCGAGGCGCAGCAGCGGGGCGAGCAGCGCCCCCAGGGCGCTCGCGTCGTGGAGCACCACCACGGGGAGCCCGGCGGGCACGTCCGCCAGCGCCTCGTGCGCGGTGGCCGGGTCGGCCTCGACGAGCCGTGCGTTCAGCCGCTCGGGGACGGCGTTGGCCCGGAGGAACACGGCGACCGCGTGGTCGGTGCAGAGGATGACGGCCCCGCGGCGGCCGCCGGCGGACTCACGGGGTGCGGGTGTGCGCGGGTCGTCGTCCACCACCCCCGGTGGGAGCCGCTTGTACACGCTTCGCCAGGGACCGGTCATCGCCTGCCGGAACGCCGACTCCGAGGGGGTGATGCTCCACCAGGCCCTGGCGGCGGGCCTGTACCGCAGGGACGACGCCACCACCACGACGACGATCGCGGCGGTGACGCCGATCGCGCCCGCCACGCCGTGGACGAGGTTGCCGCCGACGAGGAGGAGAAGGGCGAGGGGCACGGCGACCAGCCAGCGGACGCCGGGCCGGATCCCGCGTGCGGGCTTCGCGTCCCAGAGGTGGGTGGACACCCGGGAGAGGTACCAGAACTGGGTGAGGGTCACCTTCAGACGTCCGTCGTCGGTGGCGCGTTCGGCGACCCGCCGGATCCGGAGATCGTGCATGCCCCGGCCGTGGACCTTCGGGTCGAGCGCGAACCGGCGCTCGCAGCGCGAGCACGTCTGCCCGGTCCGTTCCCGTGCCGCCAGCTGGGCGGCGCAGTGCGGGCAGATCACCGGCCACCCGCCAGGTCCGGTCCTGTGGCCTCGGGCCAGGTGAGGAATCCCAGGTCCGCGGCACGCCGCCGGTCGGGGTCGGCCCCGTACGACACCTGCCCCGCGACCCGGTCGACGACCGAGAGCAGCCGGGCCGGCGGCAGTCCGACGAGCGGGAACCGCCAGCCCTGCCCGAGCCACTTGAGCTCCTCGGCGGTGTACGTCCCCAGGGCGGTGAGGATCCGCAGGTCCGCCGGGCTCGGCCTCCGCCGCGGGTCCCGGTAGGGAACGGCCTGGGGGAGGGCCCGCACGGTGCGCAGCGGCGGTCCCACGTCGATGACCGTCCGACCCGGCAGGGCGTCCCGGAGGCCGCGTACGAGCAGTTCGCCGTCCGCGTCGGCGTCGTGGAGCACGAGCACCGGACCCTTCGACGGCACGGCCGCGGCCTCCGCGGGACTCCGGACCACCGCGAGGCCGTGGCGGGCGGGCAGTCCGTCGGCGACGAGGAACGCGACGACGGCGCGGTCGGGGCAGACCAGCACACCGGTGGTGCCGGCCGCACCCGCCGGGTCCGCCGCGCCGCCGCCGGACGGCCGACCGGTGTCGAGCACACCGGGCGGCAGCACCCCGTACACCGACCGCCAGGGCGAGAGCACCAGGGCGGGGAAGGCCTCCCGGGCGACCGGCGGGATGCCCTTGCCCGCGCCCAGGGCCCGCGCCACCGAGATGCCCAGGCCGACGAGCAGCAGCGCGGCGGAGGCGATCAGCAGCGCCGGTACCTCGCCGAAGAAGGCGATGACGGTGACGAAGCCGGCCGCCACGAACGCCGCGCCCATGCAGCCCTGCCCGAAGTCGCTGTCCCGGAGGCGCTTGCGGGAGAGGGCGTACCAGAGCTGGTCGGGGACGATCGCGATCCGGCCCCCGTCGGTGAGGGCGCTGGCGATCCGGCGGACCCGGAGGTCGTTGAGACTGAGCGGGTTGGTCTTGGGGTCCAGCGCGTAGGAGCGCTTGCAGTGGGTGCAGCGGTTGCCGGTGCGCTCCTTGCGGAGCAGGTTGCGTTCGCAGTGCGGACAGATCACCTGGGCACCTCCAGTGCGGCGGCCACCCGGCGCAGCCGGGCGGCGAGCCGCTCGCGGACCGTGGTGGCGGCGATGCCGTGGACCCGCTGCGCGCGCTCGATGTCGCGGAGCTCGGCGGCCAGGGCCCGGTAGTCCGTGACGGGCTCGGCGGCGAGGGCGGTCCGGCCGCCGGTGGACGAGCCGCCGGGGGACTGGGCCCGCCGCTCGGCCTCGGCCGCGGTGATCGCGTAGTCCTCGTGGTCGATCCCGTAGCCGGTGTTCGCGGCGAGGATGGTCAGCGGGGCGTCGCCGCGGTTGGCGAAGGAGTGCGGCATCATCTCCGGGATCCTGATCAGCATGCCCGGTGCGAGCGGGACGTCGGTGACGCGCCCGCGGGCCTCGTCGTACAGCCCGCAGGAGGCGTGGCCGAGGCTGAGGACGAAGTGCTCGCCGCCGTGCGCGTGCGGGGTGAAGGCGCTGCGCGGGCCCACGACCCCGAGTTTGACGGTGGCGTTCGACGGCCGCTCGGGCGAGGTGCCGGCGTCCCCGACCAGATAGTGGGCGAACTGCCCGTCGTCGATGAACCGCAGGAACTCCTGTTCGGGTCCGAGCTCCCGGCTGCCCTCCCGGTCGGCGAGCAGAATGCCGCCGTCGGGCCTGAGGTGGTACAGCTCCACTCCACCGGGCAGATTCCTCGGCACCCGGCCCGGTATGTCGTCCGGTACCCGGTCCTGCGCTCGTACCTGTCGTACGGGTCGTACCGCCATCGCGCCTCCCCCTGACGCCCGTTGTGCGTGCTCACGCACAACCACCGCATGGTAGAGCGCTGATCGGTGACAACGGGAGTCCTCGGGGCCACTCTCGGGGGACCCGGAGATGAACGCCCGCTCCTCCGCCGGGCCCCGCGTCCCTCCGCCGGGGCCCCGCGTCCCCGCTCAGAGTCGCCGGTCCGCCGCCGCCGCCGGCTCGCCGAGCGCCCCGGCGGCCGTCCGCCACGCCGCGGTGACGGCGCCGTGGGCCAGTTCCGTCGCGACGGTCACATCGGCGGGAAGCCGCAGCGGCGCCCCGATGTGGACGTGCAGACACGGCCTGCGGACCGGCGCGGTGAGCACACCGGCGATCTGCTTCACGCGCCCGCCCGACGTGATCCGCCGGGCCCCCGCCTGACCGATCGGCACGACCGGACGCCCCGTGGCCTCGGCGAGCCGAGCGAGCCCCGTACGGAACGCCTCCGGCGGATTCTCGGCGGAGTCCGGACGCGTCGGGATGCGGCCCTCCGCGTACAGCATCACGTGCCGCCCCGAGGCGAGCGCCACCGCCGCGTGGTCGAGGGCGGCGGCGGCGTGGGCCGAGCCGCGGTGGACGGGCACATGGCCCTCGCGGGTCAGGGCCCGGCCGAGCAGGGGGATCCGCCACAGCCCCGCGGTGGCGAGCAGCACCGGCTCGACGGCGAGCCGCTTGCGGAGCGCGGCGAGGACGAGTGCCGGGTCGGCCGTCGAGGTGTGGTTCACGACCAGGATGCTGCCGGGTTCGAGGCGTGCCCCGGGATCGGCGGTGACGGTCAGTCGTCCGAAGAACGGGACGACGCGGGCGGCGAGACGGCTGAGCACGAGGGGCCCCCTGGCTCCGAGGACGAGGCGCTGACCCCTTCATCGTGCGAGACCGGGCGTCCCCTCACATGAGCACGCGTACTCAGCTCCCGTACCCAAAGGCCGTGAGTGCGGGGCGCGGTGGCCGGCGGCCTCGCGGGGCGGTCTACGCTGATGGCTCGACAGCCGGAACGGTGCACGCGGGAGAGAGAGGGGGAGACGACCGTGGGACGTCCGACGCGACAGTTCGCGGCCCTCCTGCCCGCGATGCTCTGCGCGGTCTGGTCCCTCCTCGTCCTTCCCGCGTGGACGGCGCAGCCGACGGACCACACGGCCGCGGCCGGCCCGGCTCCGACCAGGACCCTGGCGCCCGCCGCGTCCCAGGGCGCCGGACCCCGCGCCACGGCTCCCGAGCCGCACTTCGCGCCCACCGCCGTCGTACGACTCCCCGCCGCCGTCGAGAACCCCGTGCGGATCCCGGTCACGCCCGCGGGCACGGCCACCGTTCCCGTCGACCTCCTCCTCCCGGCGCGCGGCGTCCTCGCGGGCGACCCCCGCCAGGAGCGCGCGCCGCCCGGCACGGCCCACGACCCGCGGGCCCCTCGCGGTCCTCCCTCCGCCCGGCACAGCTGACGTTCCCCCGCGTCGCCGTCCGGGCCTTCGGCATGCCCTCGGACCGGTCCACGACGCGGATCCACCCGTACGTCCGGCACGGCCGGCGCGCGCTGCCACCCTCCGCGTGGACGCGCGCCGTCGCCGTGCGCCGCCCGTGGAGTAACCGTGTCCTCTCGTTCCGCCTTCTGGCGCGCGCTGCTCGCGCTCGCCGTCGTCGCCCTGTCCCTCTGGATCACCCTGACCACCCCGCCCCGCCTCGGACTCGACCTCCGCGGCGGGACCCGCATCGTCCTCCAGACCGAGGACGGGCCCACCGCCCGCGCCGACGCCGCGGCCACCGACCGCGCCCTGGAGGTGCTCCGCAAGCGCGTCGACGGGCTCGGCGTCGCCGAACCCTCGCTCGCCCGCTCCGGCGAGCGCCGCATCGTCGTCGAACTCCCCGGACTCCGCGACCCGCGCCAGGCCGCCGAGGTCATCGGCCGTACGGCCCAGCTCACCTTCCACGCCGTCACGGGCGAGGCGCAGCGCCCGGCCGGATCGGCCGGATCGGACGGATCGGACGGATCAGGCGGTTCGAACGGCTCGGACCACCTGGGCGGACCGGCCGGCTCGGACCACCTGGCCGGACCGGCCGCCTCGGACCGCCCGGGCGGGTCCGCCGGACCGGGCGCGAAGAACGGGACGGCGCGGGTCCTCGCCGACCCCGACGCGCCCGGCCGCTTCCTCGACCTCGCGGCACCCGTCCTCACCGGCGACGGCGTCAAGCGCGCCGAGGCCGTGCTCGACACCACGAGCGGCCGCGGCTGGACGGTCGACCTCTCCTTCCGCGACGGCGCCGCCGACACCTGGGCCCGGCTGACCGGCGCCGCCGCCTGCGCCGCGCCCGGAGACCCGGCCCGCAGGGTCGCGATCGTCCTCGACGACCGCGTCGTCTCCGCGCCCGCCATGCAGACCGGCGTCCCGTGCGGCTCGGGCATCGGCGGCGGCTCCGCGCAGATCACCGGCGGATTCTCCGGCCAGGACGCCCGCGACCTCGCCGCCCTCGTCCAGGGCGGCGCCCTGCCGGTCCCCGTCACGACGATCGAGCAGAGCACCGTCGGACCGACGCTCGGCGCCGAGGCGATCCGGGCCAGCGCCTGGGCCGCCGTGATCGGCCTCGCCTGCACCGGGCTCTTCGTGATGGTGGTCTACCGGCTCCTCGGCATCCTCGCGACCGCCGCGCTCCTCCTCTACGGGCTGATCTCGTACGCCGCGGTGGTCGCCCTCGGCGCCACGCTCACCCTCCCCGGCCTCGCCGGATTCGTCCTGGCCATCGGCATCGCCGTCGACGCGAACGTCCTCGTCTTCGAACGGGCGAGGGAGGAGTACGCGGCACTGGGCCGGGCCGCGACCGGCCGCGATCTGCGGCGGCCGCTGACGACGGCGTTCGGCAAGGTGTGGAGCGCCGTCGCGGACTCCCATGTCACCACCCTCCTCGCGGCGGGCCTGCTGTTCGTCTTCGCCACCGGCCCCGTCAAGGGCTTCGGCGTGACCCTCGCGATCGGCGTCGTGACCTCCCTCCTCACCGCGATGGTGATCACCCGTCTGCTCGCCGACCTCACCCTGCGCCTGCCCGTGGTGCGCCGGCGGCCCGCGGTCACCGGCATGGCGGGACTCGGCCGGCTGCGCACCCGGCTGACCCGCCGGGTGCCGCGCCTGATGGCCCACCGGCGCCGTTGGCTGCTCTCCTGCGCCGGACTCCTGATGGTGGCCCTCGCGGGAGTCGGCGTCCGGGGCGTGGAGTTCGGCGTCGAGTTCACCGGCGGCCGGGTCGTCCAGTACACGGCCGAGCGACCCGTCGACGCCGACGCGGCGCGCGAGGCGATCGCGAAGGCGGGCTTCCCCGACGCCGTCGTCCAGACGACCGGCGACAGTGACGTGTCGGTACGCGTCCGGGAGAGCGGCGACGGCGAGCAGCGGGAGATCCGGGAGGCGCTCACCCGGGTCGCGGGCCCGGTGGAGGTGGAGCGGGACGACCTGATCGGCCCCAGCCTGGGAGGCGAGCTGCGCACCCACGCCCTGCTCGCGCTCGGACTGGCGGTCGCGGCCCAACTCCTCTATCTGACCGTACGGTTCCGCTGGACGTACGCGACGGCGGCGGTGGCCGCCATGACCCAGGACGTGCTGCTCGTGATCGGCCTGTTCGCCTGGCTGGGCAAGCCGGTGGACAGCGTCTTCCTCGCCGCGCTCCTGACGGTCGTCGGCTACTCGGTCAACGACTCGGTGGTCGTCCTCGACCGGCTGCGGGAGCTGCGGCGGCGCGGCGGGGGCGTTCCGCTGGCGGACCTCGCCGACCGGGCCGTCGCCCAGACCCTGCCCCGTACGGTCAACACCGGCATGGGCGCGCTCTTCGTCCTGGTGGCGCTCGCCGTCCTCGGCGGCGACTCGCTCACGGACTTCTCCGTCGCGCTGCTCGCCGGGGTCGTGCTCGGCATGGCGTCCACGGTGTTCACGGCGATGCCGTTGGCCGTGGCCCTGGAGACCGGGAACCCGGCACCGGCGGCGACCGGCGCCGCGGGCGGTCCTTCCGGTTTCGGCAGGCGGCACCGGGCGGGAGGTGCCGGCGCGGACCGGGACCACTCGGGCGCGGTGGTCTGACCCGGGCGAACCGGTGCCGCTGTGTCCGGAGTTCCTCGGGCACCGGCGGCGACCTGTCACCCGGGCCGTAGGGAGCCCTCGTACCGTCCCCCGTACGAGGGCCGACGGGTCGCCCCGGATCACGACCCGGCGAGTTCGGCCTCGATCAGGTCGGCGGCCCGGCGTGTGCCGCCCTCGCGGGCCATCGACTCCTGGATCTGCCGGGCCCGGCGCGCCACTTCGGGGTCGTCGAGGAGCGCGAGCATGTCCTTCCGCAGCCGCTCCGGGGTGACCTCGTCCATCGGCAGGTGCCGCGCCACGCCGAGTGCCTGGAGCATGTCTGCGTTCCCGAACTGGTCGACGGCCTGCGGAACGGCCACCATGGGCGTGGCCGTGGCCAGGCCCTCCTGGCTGCCTCCCGCACCCGCGTGCGTCACGAAGGCGTCGGCCTGCCGCAGGATGGCCAACTGGGGTACCCAGGAGTGTACTTCGACGTTGGAGGGCAGGTCGCCCAGTTCCGCCGGGTCCGCGAACTTCCCGATCTGGAGGACGACGTGCCAGCCGGGAAGCCCGGCGAACGCCTCCACGCAGTCCCGGTAGAACCCGGGCAGCTTGGTGAAGGCGGAGCCGAGGGAGACCAGAACCACCTTCTCCGCGTCCGCGGGCCGCTGCCAGCCGCCCTGGTCGGCGCGCTCGCCCTGGCAGGCTCCGACGAAGGTGTAGACGGACTCGTCGACCCGGTCGGCCTGCGGCTGCAGGGCCTTCGGGATGAGCACGAGCGCGCGGCGCGGGCGGGCGACGAACCTGTCCGGGTCGGTGTCGAGCCCGTGCCCGGCGAGCCAGGTCTCGAACCGCGCGTAGTACGCCTTGCCGCGCGGTGAGGCCTTGAGCTCGGCGAACATCGGCTCGGCGACCTCCTCCTCGTATCCCTCCCACGGCACGAGGTTCGGCCACAGCGAGACCGCCGGTACCCCCCAGTCGTGGGCGAGGACGCGGGCCGGGTAGGCGGTGATGTCGTGGAGGACGAGGTCGGGCGCGTCCCCGGCGAAGGCCTCGGCGAGCTGCGGCAGTGCCTGCACGGCGTCGTGCAGGAAGGGTTCGAGGTTGTCGATCAGTTCCGTCCCCCAGGCGTCCGGGTCGTCGTCGGTCGGCAGGGTCGAGCTGTAGACGACGGGCGTCGCCCCCGTCTCCGCGACCTTCTCGGCGAAGGACGGGGGGATGGCGTAACTGACGCGGTGACCACGCGCGACGAGCTCGCGGATCACCTCCAGGCTCGGGTTCACGTGGCCGTGGGCGGCGATGGAGAACATGGCGATGTGTGCGGGAGACGCGGTGGTGGTCATGACGACCACCTTAGATGAGACGATACGTCTCGTCTAGTCGCTTGGTCCGACCTCGGGCCCGGCCGTGTGCGGTCTGGGCGGCCGGTCCCGGTCGCGACGCCCTGAGTTCATGGTCGAGCCCACCTGGGATGAGCTGTCCATGCCAAGATGACGCCTGTCGAATCATGCCGCCCGACCCAGGGGACACAGTGAAGACACAGGTGTACGCCACCAGGGGCGCGCTCGCCCTCGCCGCCGCCCTCACGATGATCATCGCCCTGCCCAGCAGCGCCTTCGCCGCACCGCCTCCCCCGCTCCCGGCCAACGCCGAGGGCCTGGAGCAGACCTTCCAGCCGGCCTACGACTACGACACGGACGGCTGCTACTCCACCGCCGCGATCGGACCCGACGGCACCGTCAACGGCGGGCTCAACCCGTCCGGCGCCCTCAACGGTCAGTGCCGTGACTCCTGGGACCTCACCCAGACCAACGGCTACTCCCGCGCCAAGTGCAACAACGGCTGGTGCGCGATCCTCTACGGCCTGTACTTCGAGAAGGACCAGGCCGTCATCGGCAGCGGCCTCGGGGGACACCGCCACGACTGGGAACACGTCGTGGTCTGGGTACAGAACAACCAGGCGCAGTACGTCTCCACGTCCGCCCACGGCAACTTCAACACCTACGGCCGCGACGCGATCCGCTGGGACGGCACCCACCCGAAGGTCGTCTACCACAAGGACGGCATCGGCACGCACTGCTTCCGCCCCGCCAACTCCAACGACGAGCCGCCGGAGAACCACCAGCACACCTGGCAGTTCCCGAGCCTGGTCGGCTGGAACGGCTACCCGGCGGGCCTGCGCGACAAGCTCAGCCAGGCCAACTTCGGCAGCGCGGTGTTCGGCCTGAAGGACGGCAACTTCGCCCCCCACCTGGCCAAGGCCAAGCCGGCCGGCATCCCCTTCGACCCGTACGCCTGACCCGGCGGGGGTTGCGCGAGTCCCCGGCGGCCGGCGGCCGACAGGCCGGTCTGGGCCTGTCGGCCCCGGTCGTTCCCGGCCCGCCGGGACCCGTGGAAACCCTCCAAGCCGGGCTGCGCATCGTTGTGCCAGGTCAAGATCACCACGCTCGTCCGCGCGACCGCAGACTGGCGACTCGACTACCTGCTCTACTCGGTGGCCGCGCCGCGCCGCGCCGCACCGATCCGGACACCGGCGAGGTGTACGCCTCGGTCCTCAAGCCGGTCGGCTCGCCCCACACCACCAAGACGCTCGTCTTCGACGAGCACGGGGCCCCGGAGGTCAAGGACGTCACCACGGCGCCGGCCGAGGGCGACGACATCGAGCAGACCGTGGCGGTGATGGGCGGCGCCGACTGGGAACGCTGGATCACCTCCTGGCCGACCGGTCCCTGCTCGCCGACGGCTTCACCACCGCCGCCCTGTCCTACAGCGGCTCGCCGCTCACCGCGGCGATCTACCGACAGGGCACCATCGGCGCGGCGAAGGCCCATCTGGAAGCCACCGCACGCACGCTGGACGCGCGCCTCGGCAAGACCCTGGGCGGTCGTGCTCTGACCTCGGTCAACGCCGCCGCCGTCACCCAGTCCTCCACCGCCGTCCCCGGCATCGCCCTGTACGTCGGGCTGCTGCGCGGCGTCCTCGGCGACGCCATGACAGCCCCGATCGGCCAACTGGTGCAGCTGTGGGACCGGTTGACCGGCGCCCGCCCCCTCGACGTCGACGACGAGGACCGGGTCCGCCTCGACACCTGGGAGCTCGACCCCGCCGTGCAGAACACCGTCACCGAACGCTGGGCCGGCGCCACCAGCGACACCATCACCGAACTCGCCGACCTCGACTGGTTCAGCGACGAGGTCCGCCGCCTCCACGGCTTCTCCGTCCCCGGAGTCGACTACACCCACGCCGTGGAGACGGACGTCCCCTGGCCCGCTCCCACCACCTGAACTCGCGCCACGAGCACCGCCGTCGCGCGGGCGTCGGGAACCCCCGCCTCCGCTGCCGTCGCCCTCCTCCCTCGGTCAGGGCTCCAGCGGAGGGAGGCCGGCGAGGCCCGTGTCACGCATGATGCGCTCGACGGTCTCGGCCAGAGAGCTGTCCGCTCCGACGACGGTCTCCACACCGCCGGGCAGCAGATCGCGCTCCCGGTACCAGGAACGCATCTCCAGCTCGCCGTACGTGGCCGACTGAGGCTTGGTGGCGTGGCGGGCCACGGTCTCCTCGAACGGCACGTCCAGGTAGTAGCCGTGGGTCGGGCCGCGGTGGTCGGCGCGCAACCGGGCGAGCATCGCGCCGTAGTGGTCGGCGTACAGGATGCCCTCGACGACGACGTGATACCCGGCGTCCAGGGCGTAGCGGGCCGTCACGTCGATGAGGCCGATGTTCGCGGCGCCGGGGCGGTCCCGCTCACGCAGGACGTCCCGACGGAGGTTGTCCTGGCCGACCACGGCCAGGCCGCGGCCGAACTCCTCGCGGAGGCCGGCAGCGGCGCTCGACTTCCCCGAGGCGCTGTTGCCGCGCAGGATCACGAGCCGGGTCTCCGCGCTGCCCACCATCACGACGGCGACCCTAGCGGTCCGAGGAGGCTGCGGGCACCCTCGCCCGGCGGCCTCGTGCCCCCACCGACGCCGCCCGCCGCATGCGCGCATATTCACAGCCGAGGGGCGCACGCCCGCGCCTAGACTCGGCCCATGAGCAACTCCCTGGCCTCCGCCGTCCTCACGACCCCCGACCTGGACGAGGCGATGCGCGCGGTGCGCACCCTGCTGGCGGTCGCCGAAGTCCACGGGGCCGAGGTGGACTTCGAGGCGGTGATCCACTCGCCGGACGTGCTCCGGCGTGTCCGGGAAGTGCTGCCCGACGGCCTCGAATGGTGGGCACTCGGGGAGGGGGCCGAGGGATCCGCGAAGGCGGGGGACGACCCGGAGGCCTGTCTGCCGATCCGTCTGTTCGACTGGAGCCGACCGCTGGGCCGCGCGGAACCGTTCATCGACGCCCTGGCCGACAGCCCCGCGTCCGTCCGCTGGGACCTGGACGCCTGGCCCGAGGTTCCCGAGGCGGGGCTGGAGGCCGTCTCCCAGAAGTACGCCTACCTCACGCTCACGGTGAACTCCAGGGACCTGTATCAGGACGAGCTGTCACAGGACCACACGGTCCATGTGCACACGAGCCGGGGCGACGACAGCGGCCGCGTCGCATGGCTCGCAGCGCGCATCGGAAGCACCCCGACCGGCCGGGCGGAAATCGCCCCGCTGTAGGTCCTGTCCGGCGGATCGTGGCCGGGCCCCTGATTCGACGGACGGGGCAGCCGACATCGCCCGCACCGCCGTGCGCGCGCACGGCCGGGCCCCCGTGGACCCCTGACCTGCCGCGACACCCCGAAGTCCGCCATGGGATCATGCGACTGCCCCGGGGGTGGGCCGCCCGTTACGGGCGTGTGCGATGCGAGGAGCGCCGTGTGAGAACGGGTGGAGACCGGGGCGATTCGTCGGTGCCGGACGACGTGTGGGAACAGTTCCTGCGGGAATCCGTCGAAGGCGTCGCGGACGCGCCCAAGGAGCCGTCCGCGCGGGCACGGGTCGTGACGGAGCGGCTGCGCAACGAGCCCGCGGGCAACGACGGTTGGCGTACCTACACGCCCGCCGCCCCGGCCCGGCGCAAGAAGGGCCGGCACCTGGTCGGGCTGCTCGCCGCCGTGGCGCTGCTGGTCGCGGCGTTCGACCCGTGGAACATCATCGGCGCGTCCGGCGAGGGCGCGGCGTCCGGACCGCCGCTCGCCCGGGAATCCGGCCGTCCGACCGAGGCGCCGCCCGTGGAGCCCGCCCAACGCCCCACGATCGCCGAGCCGTTCAGGGGCTCGCCCGCCGTGCGCTGGGCGGACGGCGCGGCCGGGATCACCGTCCCCGCCGCACGGGCGACGGGGTGGATGAGCAAGGCACAGGTGGAGAAGGCGCTTAGGCAGACGCGCGACTTCCTCGTCGCGACCAGTCTTGACCCGGCCGTGCTGCGCGGTGAGCGCCCCACCGAGGCCGTCGCCCTGATCAACCCGCAGCAGAAGGACGTCAAGGACTATCTGGCCGCCGCGTTCGGTACGCCGACGACGGAGGAGAACGACCCGCTCCTCCTCTTCAGCCGCTTCGACCCCTCCCACGCGCGCCTGGCCGGCGACGTCGTCAAGACCCGGGGCCGGATGACGTTCCGGGAGGGCGATCGCGGCGCCCTCCAGGTGACCACCGACGTCACCTACGTGTACCCGGTCGTACAGGCCGCCGGCGGCGACGAGGTCGTGCGCACGATCGCGCGGCGCGAGGTCGTGGTGAGCTGGGACGACCCCTCGAAGGTCATCACCGAGGCGGGCACCCTCTCCCTCGTCTCGTACAAGGTCGACATGACCAACGGCGGCTGCGACACCCACAACGGCTACTTCACCCCGCAGTTCGGTACACGGGGGGCGGACAGCGGTTCGACCGACGGAGAGGTCGTCGACCCGTACGACCGCAGCGCGCCGATGTTCGGAGGGACGGGGAGCCCGGACGACGGGTGCAGGACCGCGTCGCGCTCCTGACCACCGGTCGCACGCGCCCCTGACCACCGGTCATGCCGCCTCCCCGGGGCATTCCCGGCCGCCGTTCCATGGTCACGGGCGCACGGGGCGGGCACCATGGGGGCCACCACGGCGGGGCGCCCCGAGCGCGCCGACAGGAACCGGAAGGGACACGTCAGCCCATGCCCCAGCACTACGGCGACTACCAGCACGAGATCTACTTCGACGGGCTCTTCGGCGTCCTGCCCACCCAGCCGATGACCTTCGCCGAACTGGAGACGAGGGCGCGGGCCGCGCTCCCTCCCTCGCTGTGGTCGTACGTCGCGGGCGGCGCGGGTGACGAGTCCACCCAGGAGGCCAACGCCGCGGCCTTCCGCACCTGGGGGCTCGTACCGCGCATGATGGTCGGCGCGGCCCAGCGCGACCTGTCCGTCGACCTGTTCGGGCTGAAGCTGCCGTCCCCGCTGTTCATGGCACCCGTCGGCGTGATCGGCCTCTGCGCCCAGGACGGTCACGGCGACCTGACGACCGCCCGCGCCGCCGCGCGTACCGGCGTGCCGATGATCGCCTCCACGCTCACCGTCGACCCGATGGAGGACGTCGCCGCCGAGTTCGGCGACACACCGGGCTTCTTCCAGCTCTACACGCCCACCGACCGGGACCTCGCGGAGAGCCTCGTACGCCGTGCCGAGGCCGCCGGCTTCAAGGGCATCGTCGTCACGCTCGACACCTGGATCACCGGCTGGCGGCCCAGGGACCTCGCCACCGGCAACTTCCCCCAGCTGCGCGGCCACGCCCTCGCGAACTACACCTCCGACCCCGTCTTCCGCGCCCGCCTGGCCAAGAGCCCCGAGGAGGACCCGCGCGCCGCCGTACTGGAGTGGGTGGGTGTCTTCGGCAAGCCGCTCGTCTGGGACGACCTGGCCTGGCTCCGCTCGCTCACCGACCTGCCGATCGTCCTCAAGGGCATCTGCCATCCCGAGGACGTCCGGCGAGCGAGGGACGGCGGCGTGGACGGGATCTACTGCTCCAACCACGGCGGCCGCCAGGCCAACGGCGGCCTGCCCGCCCTGGACGCCCTGCCCGACGTGGTCGCCGCCGCCGACGGCCTCCCCGTGCTCTTCGACTCGGGGGTCCGCAGCGGCGCCGACGTCGTCAAGGCCCTCGCGCTCGGGGCCACGGCGGTGGGGGTCGGGCGCCCGTATGCGTACGGTCTCGCCCTCGGCGGCACCGACGGGATCGTGCACGTCCTGCGCGCCCTCCTCGCCGAGGCCGACCTGATCATGGCCGTCGACGGCTACCCGACGCTCGCCGACCTCCGGACGGAGGGCTCACTGCGCACGGTGCGGGCATAGCGGCGCATCGCGCGCCGACCGGGCCCGTCGCGGAGCCGGGAACACCCGGGGCGCCCACAAGGCGCCCCGAGCCCGGCGCCGGCCGCTCACGCACCGGCTTGAGGCGGCCGGCATCTCCACCGGCCAGGCGGTGAGCAGGCCCGCCCCTCCCGCTCCACCTAGCCCACCTGCCCCTCCTCTTCCTCGAAGCTGGCGAAGTAGGCGGCGGCCATGTCCTCCTCGCCGTGGCCTTGCGCTGCGGCGCGGGCGAGGCGTTCCGCGCCGGCCGCGGCCACGTCGAGGCGTACGCCGTGCCGGCGTCCCGCATCGACGATCAGCCGGGCGTCCTTCACGGCCGTGGTCACCGCGAAGCTGGCGGGCGAAAGCCGGTCCTCCAGGACGAGCGCCGCCTTGGCGTGCAGATAACCCATGTCGAGGGGCCCGCCCGCGATGACGTCGAAGAAGCTCTGGGGATCCACCCCGAGGGCCTTGGACAGGGCCAGGACCTCACCGGTCGCGTTGGTGGCGGCGAGGACCCAGCTGTTGGCCACGAGCTTCAGACGCGTGGCCGCCGCGTCCGCACCGTCCTCGCCGGTCCACACGGTGCGGGAGCCGACGGCGGCGAGAACCGGCTCGATGGCCTGCCGGCCCCCGCTGGGCCCCGCGGCCAGGACGACCAGCTGCCCGGCCTCGGCGGGCGCGCGCGTACCGAGGACGGGCGCGTCGAAGAAGACCAGCCCGTGCTCGCGAGCCAGTCCGGCCTGCTCGCCGACCTCCTCGATCCCCGAGGTCGTCGACTGCACCCAGGCGGCGCCCCGCCGGAGCCCGGGCGCGGCCTGCCGCATGGTCCGGAGCGCGGCGGGCCCGTCGTGGAGCACGGTGAGCACGACGTCCGCACCCCGCACGGCCTCGTCGGGCGTGTCCGCGACGTACGCGCCGTCCGCGGCGAGCGGCTCGGCCTTGGCACGGGTACGGTTCCAGACCCGGACGTCGAGTCCGGCCCGGAGAAGGTTGCGGGCCATGGCGGCCCCCATGATCCCGGTGCCCAGGACACCTGCGGTCAGCTTGTCGGTCATGAAGTCGCTTCCTGTTCTCGGGCGGGCGGGCGGGCGGGCGGGTCGGTGCGGTGGTGTCGGTACGTCAGTAACCCGACCCGGTGGCACCGTCTGACAGTCTCCTCCGAGCCCTGCACGCGGGGGGCGATGCACCCCTTCGCCCGCTCCCGTCCCCGGTGGCGGAGCTGCTCGGGACAGCCGGCGCACCGGCGTCCGCCTGCACCGGGGCCGGCCGGTGGCCGGGACGGACTCAGTTGAGGGTGTCGGGGTCCGGCCCGGTGCGCAGTCCGCGGTCGAGACCGCCGAGCGCGCTCATCTCCTCGTCGGAGAGGGCGAAGTCGAAGACGTCGATGTTCTCGCGGATACGGGCGGGGGTGACCGACTTCGGGATCACGACGTTCCCGAGCTGGAGGTGCCAGCGCAGCACCACCTGGGCGGGGGACTTGCCGTGCCGGGCGGCGATGTCCGCGATGGCCGGCTCGGCGAGCACGGCGCCCTGGGCGAGCGGGCTCCACGCCTCCGTGGCGATGGAGTGGGCGGCGTGCAGCTCGCGGAGTTCCCGCTGCTGGAGCGCCGGGTGCAGTTCGATCTGGTTGACCGCCGGGACGAGGCCGCTGCTGTCGAGCAGCCGCTTCAGGTGCGCGGGCTGGAAGTTGGAGACACCGGCCGCGCGGACGCGCCCGTCGGCGACCAGCTTCTCGATGGCACGCCAGGTGTCGACGTACAGGTCACGCGCCGGGGTCGGCCAGTGGATCAGGTACAGGTCCACGTGGTCGAGGCCCAGCTTGGCGAGGCTGTCGTCGAAGGCCCGCAGGGTGGAGTCGTACCCCTGGTCGGCGTTCCAGAGCTTGGTGGTCACGAAGAGCTCGTCGCGGTCGACGCCGGATGCGGCGAGCGCCCGACCCACGCCGGCCTCGTTGCCGTAGATCGCGGCGGTGTCCAGAGAGCGGTAGCCGGCCTGGAGGGCGTGGCCGACGGCGGCGGTCGTCTCGTCGTCGGGGACCTGGAAGACACCGAAGCCGAGCTGCGGGATCTCCACGCCGTTGTTGAGCGTGACGGTGGGGAGGTGGGACATGCGTGGACTGCTTTCTCTACGGATTCCTCTGCAGCTTCTCTGCAGGAGGTGTCTCTGCGGGATGCGGCTACGGGTTTCGCGCCGGTACGGATCAGACGAGGGCCGCGGTGGCCGTGACCGCGAAGGAGTGGTCCTGTTCGGGCGCGCCGCCGCCGACCCCGACGGCGCCGATGAGCGTGCCGTCGCGGTGGACGGGGACGCCGCCGGCGATGAAGAGGAGCGGGCGGTCCAGGGCCGTGGTCAGGGAGTGGAAGGGGCCGTCCGGCTTGACCAGGTCGACGAGGTCGGCGGTGGGGGCGTCGAGCTGCAGGGCGGTGTAGGCCTTGCGGGTGCTCGTCTCGCCGGAGATCAGTACGGCGCGGTCGTCGCGGCGGAAGGCGAGGAGGTGGCCCCCGGCGTCGAGGACCGTGACGCTCACGGTGACCCCGGCGGCCTCGGCGGCGCGGCGGGCGGCGGTGAGCAGGATCTCGGCGTCCTGGGTGGTCAGCGGGGCGACGGCGGTGGTGGTCATGGCGCTTCTCCTGGGGTGGTGGGCGGCGGGGGAGGGGAGGGTCAGTGGCGTACGGGGACACGGGCGACGCTCGTGTCCTCGGCATCAGAGGCACCGGAGGCACCGGGGGCATCGGAGGCATCGGTGCGCGCGGGGGCCCGGCGCTCCAGCGCCGCCGACCAGAGAGCGAGGGCGAGAGCTGCTCCGGCGAGGACGGCGCCGACCCAGTTCGGCGCGGTGTAACCGAGGCCGGCGGCGATGACGAGCCCGCCCAGCCAGGCGGCGAGCGCGTTGCCGAGGTTGAAGGCGCCGATGTTGACGGCGGAGGCAAGGGTCGGCGCGCCGTGCGCCTGGTCGAGGACGCGCTTCTGCAGCGGCGGGACGGTCGCGAAGCCGAGCGCGCCGACGAGGAAGACGGCGATCGCGGCGAGCACCTTGTCGTGGGCGGCCACGGTGAAGAGGGCCAGGACGATCACGAGCCCGCCGAGCGCGGCGTACAGCAGGGGCATCAGGGCGCGGTCGGCGAACCGGCCGCCGAGCAGGTTGCCGAGGAACATCCCCACGCCGAACAGGACGAGGAGCCAGGTGACCGCGCCCTCGGAGTAGCCGGCGACCTCGGTCATCATCGGTGCGATGTAGGTGATCGCGGCGAAGACGCCGCCGAAGCCGAGCACGGTCATCGCCATCGCGAGCAGCACCTGGGGATTGCGGAACGCCTTCAGCTCCCGGCGCAGGTGGGTGCCCTCGGGGCGGGGCATGGCGGGGACGAGCTTGGCGATGCCGAACAGGCCGATCACCCCGAGCGCGGCGACGATCGCGAAGGTGGTGCGCCAGCCGACCGCCTGCCCGATGAGGGTGCCGAGCGGTACGCCGACGATGTTGGCGACGGTGAGCCCGGTGAACATGGTGGCGATGGCGCCGGCCTTCCTGTCCGGGGCGACGAGGTCGGCGGCGACGACGGACCCGATGCCGAAGAACGAGCCGTGCGCGAGCGAGGCGATCACCCGGCCGGCCACCATCAGTCCGAAGCTCGGGGCGATCGCGGAGAGTATGTTTCCGGCCACGAACAGTCCCATGAGCAGCATGAGCATCCGCTTGCGGCTCACCTTGCTGCCGAGGACGGTCAGCAGGGGCGCGCCGACGACGACGCCGAGCGCGTAGCCGGTGACGAGCAGGCCGGCGGTGGGGATCGAGACGCCGTAGTCGCCGGCGATGTCGGGCAGCAGCCCCATGACCACGAACTCGGTCGTGCCGATGCCGAATGCCCCGACTGCCAGGGCGAGGAGTGCGAGCGGCATGGCTCACCCCTTCTGTGATTGCTTGAACAAGCTCTTTACGTGCTGCCACAATAATTGCAGACGCGCTATAAGTGCAAGCGCAGATAGCGCGCTCTAGTCGGAGGTGTGGGCATCTGTGAGGTGCCGAGCGGCGAGACCGCCTGTCACACGGGACGTCGGGTGGCAGTAGTTCCGGCGAGGATCCACCGGGGGGGGGGGGGGGGCGGGCCGGCCCCCAGCCAAAAACGCAACAGGGGGGGGGTTTCTTAATACCCCCATAATTAACGGGTGTTTGAATTCATCGAGTTCGTTGGCACAATGTAAAGG